>JANNKU010000065.1:0-27111 GCA_031396445.1 Deltaproteobacteria bacterium
TTGTTGGCGCGCAGGCTCGAACCCGTTTCGGAGACATCGACGATCGCGTCGGCCAGCACGGGCGGCTTCACTTCGGTGGCGCCCCACGAGAACTCGACCTCGGCTTTCACGCCGTGCTTCTTCAAGTAGCCCTTGGTGAGCCCGACGGCTTCGGTCGCGATCCGCGCACCCTGCAGATCGCCGACTTTCTTGATGTGCGAGTCCGCCTTTACGGCGAGCACCCAGCGCACCTGGCGATAGTTCGGCCACGGCGCGCGAAGGTCCGCGAGCTCTTTCACCTTGGCGCGCGTCTCGAGCACCCAGTCGAGGCCCGTGATGCCCGCATCCATCACGCCCTGTGCGACGTAGCGCGCCATCTCCTGCGCGCGGATCAGGATGCACTCGATCTCGGGGTCGTCGATGCGCGGGTAGTACGAGCGCGACGGCACATCGACCTGATAGCCGGCGTGCGCGAACAGCTTCACGGTCGTGTCCTGGAGACTGCCCTTCGGGATGCCGAGTCGCAGCACGCGTTTGCCCGTCGCCATCAGCCGCCGTAGACCTCTTTGGGATCGAAGACCTGCTCGCCTTCATCGACCCAGGACGAACCGTCCCAGCGCCGGAAGAAACAGTGACGCTTGCCGGTGTGGCATGCGGCGCGACCGACTTGCTCGACCTTCAGCAACACCGCATCGCCGTCACAGTCGATCGCGAGGCTCTTCAGTTTCTGCACGTTCCCGCTCTGCTCGCCCTTGTGCCAGAGACCGCGCGTGCGACTCCAGTACACCACCTGACCGCGGCGCAACGTCTCGCGCAGCGACTCTTCGTTCATGTGCGCGAGCATCAAGACCTCGCCCGTCTCGTGGTCCTGCGCGATCGCGGTGACGAGTCCGTTGCCCTTCTTGAAGTCGAGCGCTGCGAGGGGATCCATGGCGGGTTCCGGGGCGTTGGGTGGGCGCGGAACCTACCCGCCCGAGACGGCACCCGCCAGCCGTTCGACGAGCCCTGCGAGCTCGTCGAATGCAGGACCGCGCGCGTACACGGCCTCGCGTGCACCGGCGGGTCGTTCGCGTACCAGGATGTTGCGACGCACCAGTTCATCGAGCGCGCCCTGGAACGTCGCGCGATTCGAAACCTCGGTCGCCTCGACTTCGCCGAGCAGCACCGAGCGTGCGAACGCTTCCGATGCGCGGCGCGTCAGGTTCTTTCCGCTGCCGAGTTCCGCATCGGAGAGCACCGACGAGAATGCAGCCGCATACACCTCGACGAGACCACGCGTCTGCATCGCGAGCCTTCGCAGATACGCGGCGCCCTTTTCGCTGGCGCGCCATTGGCTCTCGTGGCGCTCGGCCACTTCGAGTCGCTCGAAGTAATCGAGAAAGGCTTCGAAGTGCGCGGCGAGCACCAGCGGTCGCTGCGTGAAGAGTTCGTTGTGGAAGAGATCGAGCCAGAAGCGCAGATCGTCGCGCAGCGCGTCCTGCGATCCGCCGGCCAGCAGGCGCCGCGCCAAAAAGCTGGGCGCTGCGAGAAAATGCAGGATGCCGTTGCGGTAGATGTCGAGGACGCGGCGCTTGTCGTCTTCGTAGAAGAGGATCTCGCCGCGCGGATCGGGCTTCGACTCGACGAGATCAGCGCGCAGCAGGAACGCGATCGCCTCGTCGAAGTCCGGCTGGTCGTGCAGCAACGCAGGCGTGAGTCGCGCGTCTTGCAGCCGCAGCAGATCGACGAGTTCCTGCATGCGCAGCGTGAACTCGTGCCGCAGCATGCCGCGGCGCGTCTCGCCGAGGAACGCGCAGGCGCCCACTGCCGTTGCGTTCGCAAAGGTGGCCGCGTTGATGCGCTCGACCACGCGCTGCGCGAGATCGTCTACGAAGCGACGCTTTTCGGCGGCATCCTCTTCGGTCGCTTCGAGCGCGAAGCGCGCGCGGCGATCGCCCATCGCATCGGCCAGCGAGATCGGCTCGCCGAAGGAGATGTGCGCACTTCCCCAGCGCCTGCGAAGGATTTTCCGCGCGCGCACCAGGCCGAGCATGCTCTCGTCCTGCTTCGCGCCGCCCGAGAGTTCGTCGAGCATCGAGCCCTCTTCGATCAGCCGCTCGTAGGTGATCGCGATCGGCACGAAGAAGAGATCGCGACGCTGCGAGGTCAGGAAGGCGTCCACGTCCCACGACAGAAAACCGAGCTTCGGCGCCATGCTGCGGCCCGTGCGCGAACGACCGCCTTCGATGAAGAACTCCTGCGTGAAGCCCTCCCGCACCAGGTACTCGACGTAGGCGCGGAACACTTCCTTGTAGAGCGCGTCATCGAGGTTCTTGCGCATGAAGAACGCGCCGGCGCGGCGGAAGATCACGCCGAACGGACCGAACGCCATGTTCTCGCGCGCGAGAATGTGCGGCGGCACCAGATGGTGTGCGTAGAACAAGACGGAGAGCAGCAGGAAATCGAAGTACGAGCGGTGACTCGGCACCAGCACGATCGGATGGCGCTTTGCGTATTGCGCAACCTTCTCGAGCCCGGAGGTCTCGATCGACACGAAGACGCGACGGAACACCGCGGTGGTGACGACGTTCAGCACCGCGAGCAGCGTCGAGTTCATGTTCGCCGCGATCTCGCGGAACATCTTCTCGGCCTCGACGCGCGCGGCTTCCGCCGAGCGGCCGCGTTCGCGCGCGCGCTCTTCGATCGCGACGCGCACCCGCGGACTCGCAAGGATCGTTTCCTGCACTTTGTGGCGGGGCCGGAGCGTCGGCCCTTCCACGACCTTCTCCTCGCGATACAGAAAGACGAGGATCGAGCGGCGCACCTTGCGCGCAACGGCGGCCTGGCCCTCGGCGCGACGTTCCTGCACGAAACCGGTGAGGTCGATCGGGTCGGCAACCTTCACGGCGAGGTTGTGGTAGTTGACCAGGAACGAAGCGACCTTCGCGACGTCCGTCGGCCGCGTCGCGGCACCGTATGCGAGATTCAAGAAGCGACGCTCGTTGCGCGGTCCCGGCCGCCAGAAGAGCGCGAGCGGCACGACGGCGACCGGCGTCTCGCCATCCCATGCAGCGCCGACGGCTTCGGCGAGCGTGTCGAGATCCGAGCGCTCGGCCGACGCAACATGGCGTCGCCCGAGCAGCCACGAGCCGACGCGCTCGGTGCGCAGGAACACGAAGAGCGACGAGCCGCGCCGCACTTGCGCACGCACGCGATCGCGTTCCGATTCCGAGAGCGCGCCGCGACGGTTGCGGAGCGCGTGCAGCCGCGCGCGCAGCGCCTGCCAGAGCGGCTGGTAGTAGTCGAAGCGGATGCCGTTCGCGAAGGTGGAGAGGCGAAGACCGTGGCGCAGGAAGAGCCAGTTGAAGAGGAAGTAGTCGAGACGACTCGCGTAGCGCATCACGTACACGACGCTGCCGGCGGCTTCGAGTGCGCGCAGCCGCGCGACGGTCGGCTCGTCGAGCGTGATCTCGCCGAAGAATCGCCTGGCGAACCAGCGGAAGAAGAAATTGAAGCGCGGCGTCATCGCCGACTGCGAATCGCGAAGTTCGGGGGGAGGCATCGGCCGAGAATACGTCAACCGACTCATGACGTCGCCGGTCGCCAATGGATCGCCGCCTCAACCTCGAGGCGACTAGCCCGTTTCCCGCGTAGCGAGCCGAAGGCGAGCGGCGAGGTCATCAGGCCAAGATGATTCCGATCTCCGCCGCGATCTCGTCGGGCGTCCAGACGCCGTCCTTCTTCGTCGCACCGGTCGTGCGAACCATGCGCATCTCGGAGATCTGGCCACCGCCGACGAAGAAGATCTTCTTCGTCACGTCCTTCGCGAGATCGCTCGCGAGGTAGACGATCAGCGGCGCGATGTGGCGCGGATGCATGCGCTCCTTGAACGCTTCGTTCTGCGCGAACGGGAGATCTTCGGTCATGCGCGTCAGCGCAACCGGCGCGATCGCGTTGACGCGAATGCTGAACTTCTGGCCCTCGATCGCGAGACAGCGCGTGAAGCCCGCAATGCCCGCCTTCGCCGCGCCGTAGTTGGTCTGACCGAAGTTGCCTTCGAGACCCGAAGTGGACGACGTGTTGATGATCGAACCGCCGCCGCTCTGTTCGCGCATGTGTTGGAAGACCGGACGCGTCACGCAGTACGCGGCCTTCAAGTGCACCGCGATGACGGAGTCCCACTCGGCCTCTTCCATCTTCGCGAAGGTCTTGTCGCGCAAGATGCCGGCGTTGTTCACCAGCACATCGACGCGGCCGAAGCTGTCGAGCGCGGACTTCAGGATGCCCTGCCCGCCCGCGACCGTCGCGACGTTGTCGTAGTTCGCGACCGCGGTGCCGCCCGCCTTGCGGATCTCTTCGACGACGGTGTCGGCCATGTTGTGGCCGCCCGCGCCCGAGCCGTCGCGCGTGCCGCCGAGATCATTCACGACGATCGTCGCGCCCGCGGCCGAGAGCGCCAGCGCATGCTCGCGCCCGATCCCGCCGCCCGACCCCGTAACGATCGCCACCTTCCCATCCAGAATGCCCATCCGCGTCTGCCTCCAAAGCTTGAGAGGAAGGCAGCCTAGTGAGAAAGGGGACGGTCCTCAATGTGACGGGCTGATGAGAAAGGGGACACACATGGCCGAAGGGTGTCCCTCGAGTCACCAGCCCGTCAGCGGCAGGACCGTCCCCTTTCTCACCTAGATGAAGAGGAGGGTCCGGAGGGTCACGTGAGAGTGGAAGCCGAGGGATTCGTAGAGGGAATGGGCGGGGACGTTGCCTTCGACGACGGAGAGCTGCACGTGCTCGGCGCGCGACGCGAAGGCTTCGCGGCAGAGCGCCGTGACGCCGGCGGCGGCGAGTCCGCGGCGCCGCCATGCGGGCCACGTGTAGATGCCCTGCAGCAACCAGCCCTCGTCGATGCGCACGTCGGCGTAGCCCACCCACACGACCTCGCCCGCGCATTCGGCGACGAGTGCACGCGGCAATCGCGCGCTGACCCAACGGCGAAAACCGCGCGGGTCGCCGATGAACGGATCGGGGCGACCCTCTTCGCGCAAACTCGCGCGCGCTGCTTCCACGAGCGGCTCGAGATCGGCGGCGGTCGCTGCGCGAATCGCGACATCACGCGTCGGCGCGGTCGCACGCAATGCGTCGCGCTCCAGCACCAGCGACGTCTCGCGGCGATCGACCAGCGCGCGCCGGCCCCGCGCGGCGAGTCGCGCCCACAACAACGCCGTCACACTGTGTTCGGAGCGCACGAGCCCCGAACCGAGATCCGAGAGCGGGCCGAGCAGCACGTCGAGCACCGAGCGCTCGATCTGCGACTCGATCACCAGCGTCGGCCGCAGCGATGCGACGCCGACGAGATGCGCGCCGCGCCACGCACCGAGCACCTCGGCGGGGAAGTCGGCGCTGGCGCTCGCGCCGAGCTGGCGCACCAGATCGAGCAGGAACAAGTCGTCGCGGGCGCGACCGCGCAAGTGCGCGAGGGCCGCTTCGCGATCTCGACTCCGCAGCGCCCGAACGACCACGCGCCCACTGCTGGCTTGCGTGTCGGGAGCGGTGCTCATCGCGGAATCCGGCTTCTCTCTACTCGATCACCGCGAGCACGGCGCCTTCTTCCACGCTGTCGCCTTCGCTGACGCGGAATGCAGCGATGCGACCCGCGCACGGCGCCTCGACGGGAATCTCCATCTTCATCGACTCGAGGATGATCAGCTCATCACCCTCGGCCACCGCGTCGCCGACCGCCTTCACGATCTTCCACACATTTCCGGTGATCTGCGCTTGCACATCGGTCGGCATCGATCCTCCACTCTCGTCTTCGGCTGGAGCTAGCACGGCCGCGGCCGGGAAAGCAAACGCCTGATCCCTTATGCTGCGCCGTCCCGGAGGCGGCCATGCTCGAAACTCTGACTCGCGGCTTCGGCGCCGCACGCGAGCGCCTGCAAGGCGTACGCGAACTCTCCGAAGAAAACGTCTCGGAAGCGCTCGCCGAAGTGCGCGCATCGCTGCTCGAAGCGGACGTGGACTTCACGGTGGTGAAGGACTTCCTCGGCCGCGTGCGCGAGCGAGCGCTCGGCGAGAAGGTCAAGACGAAGATCCGCGACAAGAGCGGTCGCGTCTTGCGCGCGACGCCGGGTCAACACTTCGTCTCGATCTGCCAGGACGAGCTGATCAAGCTGATGGGGCCGGTGGACACCAAGCTCACGCGCGACGCGCGCGGCGTGACGTCGGTGATGCTGCTCGGGCTGCAAGGCGTCGGCAAGACGACCGTCGCCGCGAAGCTCGCGAAGCACCTCCAGCGCCAGGGCAAGAAGGTGCTGCTGGTCGCGGCCGACATCTACCGCCCCGCCGCGGTGCTGCAGCTCCAACAACTCGGCGCACGCATCGAGGTGGAGGTACACGCCGGCGCGACGGGCGACTCGGCGCCCGCGATCTGCCAGGCCGCCGCCGAGCGCGCGCGCAAGCAGGGCTTCGACGCGATCGTCTACGACACCGCGGGCCGTCTCGCGATCGACGACGCGCTGATGGTGGAACTCGAAGAGATCCGCACGCGTGTCGCGCCGTCGAACACGTTGTTGGTCTGCGACGCATTGATGGGTCGCGACGCGGTGAATGTCGCGCAAGCTTTCGCGGAGCGGCTGAAACTCGACGGACTGATCCTCACCAAGCTCGACGGCGATGCGCGCGGCGGCGCGGCGCTGGCGGTGAAGGCCGTCACCGGCGTGCCGATCAAGTTCCTCGGCACCGGCGAAGACGTCGATCGCATCGAGACGTTCCGGCCCGAGGGCATGGCGTCGCGCATTCTCGGCATGGGCGACATCGTCGGCCTCGTCGAGGACTTCGAGCAGGTCGTCGATGAACGCGAGGCCGAAGAAGCGGAGCAGGACGCCGAGCGCATCTTGCGCGGCAACTTCGGCATGGACGATCTGCTGAAGCAGCTTCGGATGATCCAGCGCCTCGGTCCGCTGCGCGACGTGATGGCCAAGATGCCCGGCTTCGGCAAGATGGCCGAGCACGTCGATGAGAGCGAGCTCGGCAAAGTCGAAGCGATGATCCAGTCGATGACGAAGGTCGAGCGGCGCGACCCGGAGAGCATCGATCGCAGCCGCGCCTCGCGCATCGCGCGCGGCAGTGGGCGCCAACAGAGCGAAGTCGTCGATCTCGTGAAGCGCTTCCGACAAATGCGCGACTTGATGGCGGCGATCGGCGGCAGCGCCGACGGCGGCGCCGGTCTGATGTCGCGCATTCCAGGCATGGGGCGCCTCGCGGGCGCCGGCGGCATCGATCCGTCGATGCTCGCGGGACTCGGCGGCCCGACCGGTCGCGCGCGACCGCTCTCCGCAACCGCCGAAGCGCGCCGCCGCCAGGTCGCCAAGAAGAAGCGCAAGGATGCAAACAAAGCGCGCAAGAAGGGCCGGCGACGTTGATCCGCGCAGCGAGCCAACGGCGAGCGGCGAGACCCATGAGGCTCGCGGTCGCACAAGCAACCAGCTCCAACCAAAGGATCCCGCGTAGCGAGCCAACGGCGAGCGGCGACTTCATGAACGTGCGAAGCGTTGCCATGCGCCGCGGTTTCTCCTTAGAATGGCGCGCAGTCGGCAGCGGGCTTCGCATCACCCCCCTCGAATGCACGCGGCTGATCGGTCGTCCCCTCGCGACCACCGTTCCTTCCGACCGTCGTGTCTGATTGCAGTCGAAGCGCTGAACCCATGCGCCCGGGTCCGATCCCAGGCCTGCCGATGTCGAGGTGATGATGCGCAACACCGTCGCGTTCGCGCTTGCCATCGCAGCGGGACTCATCGTTGCGGACGGCGCGGCCTCCGCGGCGGAAGCAGTATTCCCGCGCCCGCCCGGCATTCACGCGCGCGTCCGGCTCTGGACCCGCGTCTACTCCGAAGTCGATTCGAACGGCGGCCTGATCCACGACTCCGAAGAACTCGACGTCGTCTACGAAGTGATCCGCTGGCCAAAGACGCTCTCAGGCGGCGAACAGGAAGCGCGCATCGCGCGCACCAAGGCGCGTTACCAGGCGATTCTCGAACGACTCGCGAGCGGCAAGGTTCCGCTCAACGCCGAAGAGCGGCGCGTGCTGGCGCTCTTCCCGCCCGGTGTCTCGCGAGCGACGCTTTCCGGTGCCGCCGATCGCGTGCGCTTCCAGCGCGGGCTCGCCGAGCGCTTCCGCGACGGCCTCGTCCGCGCCGGGCAATGGGAGCCGCACATTCGGCGCGTTTTCCGCGACGCCGGTCTACCGCAGGATCTCGCCGCGCTGCCGCACGTCGAGTCCTCGTTCAATCCTGCCGCGTACTCGAAGGTGGGAGCCGCCGGCCTCTGGCAGTTCATGCCGGGTACCGGCAAGCAGTTCCTGCGCATCGATCGCGCGGTGGACGAGCGCTACGACCCGTGGCGCTCGACCGAAGCCGCCGCCGCACTGCTGCGCGAGAACTACCGCATCACCGGCCATTGGCCGCTCGCCGTCACCGCCTACAACCACGGCGCCGGCGGCATGCTGCGCGCGGTCAAACAGGTCGGTTCGACCGACATCTCGGTGATCATCGACCGCTACAAGAGCGACAGCTTCGGCTTCGCATCGCGCAACTTCTACACCGAGTTCCTCGCCGCGAGCGATGTCGACAAAGCCGCGGGCCGCCACTTCGGTGTGCTCTCGCGCGAGCCGGTCGTGGACAGCGAGGTCATCGTCACGCGCTATCCGACCTCGGCGTCTGCACTCGCACGCACCTTCGGCGTGGATGCCGGCCTGCTGCGCGAAATGAACCTCGGGCTGCGCGACAGTGTCTGGGACGGTCGCGTGTCGGTGCCGGCTGGTTACGCCGTGCGGATCCCGAAAGTCGCGGGACGCACGTCGGCCGAAAAGTTGATGGCGTCGCTGCCGCAAACCGCGGCGGTGAGCGAGCGCGAAGCCAGCCCGCGTGGATCCGCGAAGAGCCATCGCGTCCGCCGCGGCGACACGATCACGCGGGTGGCGAAGAAGTACGGCGTCTCGGCGAGCGCTCTCGCCAAATCAAACGGCCTGCGCACCAGCAGCCATCTGCGCGTCGGCCAGACGCTGCGGATTCCGGGCGCGGCGGCGGCGGATCAAGCGGTCGCCGCGGCGGAGCCCGCACCGACCAAGACCAAAGCGAAGGCCGCCGCCACGACGGCGGGCGCCGCCAAGGCGCAATCGACGTCCAAGGCGACGAAGACGACGAAGGCGAGCACGACGAAGAAGGTCGCGAAGGCGAAACCGGTCGCGCGCAAACACACCGTGAAGCAAGGCGAGACGCTCACCGCGATCGCGCGCAGCAGCGGTGTGTCGGTCAAGCAACTCGCCGCCGCGAACGGCATCTCTTCGACGCACCGCGTGCGCGCCGGACAGCGGCTGCGCATTCCGGACTGATCGCGCGCTCAGACCTGGAAGATCGTCTCGTCGGGTAGCCGGATTGCCGTCAGCAATCCGCCGTAGACCGCGCCGGTATCGATGCCAATGCTGTGGGGCAGGTTCCAGCGCACCTGGAAGTCCGGGCGCGGCGTGTGGCCGTAGACGATCGTCACGCCGAGCTCGTGCTGCGAATCAGCGGTGGCGCGATCCCAGAGCAGTTCCTCGACGCGTGCATGTGTCAGCGCCCAGCTCGGATCGCTGGTGCGCGTGAGCGTGCGACCGAGCCCTGCGTGGACGAAGAGGTAGGCGCCCTCGGCGTGGTGGAGCTGCAACGAGCGGAAGAACGCTTCGTGCTTCGGCGGCAGTTGAAACTCATCCGGACGCGGCGGGCGCGCTTCGTGCCAGCCGTAGGACGCGAGTGTTTCGGCCCCGCCGTTCGGCAGGAACACGTCGGCGCCGAAGTAGGCGTTGCCCTCCCAGCCGAGGAAGTCGAGAAACATCGATTCGTGGTTGCCGAGCAGGAACGCACACGCGTAGCCGTCCGCCACTTCGAGCAGCCGCTCGACGACACCGCGCGATGCCGGGCCCCGGTCCACGTAGTCGCCGAGGAATACCAACCGGTCGCCGGGTTGCAGCGGGAGCATCGCGAGCAGCGCTTCGAGTTTGTCGAGACGCCCGTGGATGTCGCCGATGGCGTAGAGCATCAGCCGAGCGATGCCGGGGTAGGCACGCCTTCGGCCAGATGAACCTCGCTCGCCTCCGGCTCGCTGCGCGGCGGGCCCTCGGCCCGCCTTGCCGCAAGTTGCCCGCAAGCCGCGTCGATGTCGGCGCCGCGCGGACGCCGCACGGTTACGGTGAGTCCCTGGCGCACGAGGTCGCCTGCGAAGCGCGTCAGCACCGCATCGGACGGCGCCCGATAGCGCGAGTCCTCGTGCGAATTCATCGGAATCACGTTGATCTTCGACGGCAGCCCGCGCACCAGCTTTGCAACGGCGCGCGAGTCTGCGGGTGAATCGTTCACGCCGTCGATCAGCGTGTACTCGAAAAAGATCGGCCGTCGCGGCGTCACCGTTTCGAGAGCGCGCAGCGCTGCCATCAGCGTCGCGAGCGGGAAGCGGCGATTCAGCGGCACCAGTTCGTCGCGCACCGCATCGGTCGCCGCGTGCAGCGACACCGCGAGATTCACCGGCACGCTCGCGAGCAACGTCGCGATCTTCGGCACGACGCCCGCCGTCGACACCGTCACCTTGCGCGGCCCGAGCGCGAAGGCCTTCGGATGCAGCAGCAAGCGCGCCGATTCGAGCACCGCGGGCAGATTCAGCAGCGGCTCGCCCATTCCCATGTAGACGACATTCGTGAGGCGCTGGCCGGCGACGAGCTGCTCGCGCATCCGACACACCTGATCGACGATCTCGGCGACCGTGAGATTGCGCGTGAAGCCGAGCGCGCCGGTCGCACAGAACGAACACGCGAGCGGACAGCCGACCTGTGTCGAGATGCAGAGTGTCGTGCGGTCGCCTTCCGGAATCAGCACCGACTCGATCAGCGCGCCGTCGCGCGCACGCAGGCGACCCTTTACGGTGCCATCGCGAGAGCGCTGCACGAGATCCCAGTCGAGCGCGTGCCATTGCCAGTCCGCGATGAAGCGGTCGCGCAGCGCGGCGGGCAGATCCGTCCATTGCGATGGATCCGCGATACCGCGGCCGTAAAGCCAGCCCGCCACCTGCTCCGCGCGCCACGGCTCGATCTGTTGCGCCGCAAAGCACGCGCGCAGCGACTCGATCGAGTGGTCCTGAAGATGCAGCCCCGCTTCGCGCATCTCAGTCGGACCGCTTGTGATACGCAAAGAAGTGAAGCGGGCGACCTTCGGCGCGCCACTCGAGTTCGTAGCCCGTCGGCATGCGGCCCGGCACATCGGCGAGCCAACGCGCGGGCGCGAACCCATTCTCGAGTCGAGCCTCGGCCGCCAACACCGCGTCGATGTGCTCGGCGTACGGAACGTCGTCGGTCGCCACGTGCACAGCGCCACCAGGCAACAGCCGATCGGCGATCGCCGCGACGAGCGGAGCCTGCACCAATCGGCGTCGGTGGTGGCGCTTCTTCGGCCACGGATCCGAGAAATTGAGCCACACCGCTTCGAGCGAGGCGGAGCCGAACAAGTCGGCCAGTGCCTGCTCGCCGGTGCCGTGAATCAGTCGCACATTGGCGATCTCGCTCTTGGCGAGACGTCGCGCCTGCTTCAGCACGCGCTTGCGCGAGATCTCGACACCGACATGCGCCACAGCGGGCGCGCGCTCGGCGAGATCGATCAGGAACTCGCCGCGTCCGAAGCCGATCTCGAGCACCATGCGCAGCGGCGCAGCGCCCGTTCTCGAACTTCGCTCGCCTGCGGCTCGCTGCGCGCGCCCTTCGGGTGCTTGCGGGGCAAAGAGATCCGCCCAGCCCTTCGCGAGCACGTCACCGGGCGTCACGCGGCAGTCGGGACCAGGGATGTCGAGCTTCAGGCGCCGCGGCATGCGCGCAGTCTAGGAGCCAGTTCTCGAAGTCGCGACGCCGCAACAGCGGCGCGCTCACAGGCTCGTCTCGACGCCGAGCAGGTTGCGCACGCGATCGAGCGGCGCGTGGCGCGGTTGCACATCGAGGGCGACCGCATCTTCGGCGGCGAGGCCGGCGCGCGAGCGTGCCTCGCGGATCGCTTCGAGCGGCCCGCCGTGGGCATCGATCAGACCGAGCGCGAGCGCGCGCACGCCGCTCCAGATGCGACCTTGCGCGATGCCCGCGAGTGACGCGCGCGTGAGTCCGCGACCGGCCTCGACACGGCGCAGGAACACGTCGTACACCGACTCCATGTCGCGACGCACGAGATTCCGCTCGTCGGGCGTGAAGCCGCGCAACGACGTCAGCAGGCCCGCGCGGCGACCGCGCTCGACGGCGTCGTGATCGACACCGATCTTCTCGAGCAGCGCGCCGGCGTCGAGCTTGCCGCCGACGACGCCGATCGAACCGGTCAGTGTCGGCGCTTCGGCGAAGACCGTGTCGCCTGCCACCGCGGCGAAGTAGCCGCCGGACGCGGCGACCTCGCCCATCGACACCACCAGCGGCTTCTCTCGCTTCGCGACGCAGAGCGCGCGCCACAGGATGTCGGAGGCGAGCGCGTCGCCGCCGGGGCTCTCGATGCGCAGCACGATCGCGCGCACGGCGTCGTCCTCGCCGAGCGCGCGCAATGTGCGCGAGAGCGCCTCGACCGAGATGCCCGACATCCCACCGCGCCGCTGGATCGCGCCGCTCGCGACGAGATACGCAATACGGGGATGCGCGCGAAAGAGCGGCGACCAGCCCGGATCATCGGCGTGGATCGCGGCGTACGCCTCCGCATCGATCATGCGCGCACGGGGTGCGGAACCGGAAGCGTGCGACTCGCCACTCGCGGGTAGCA
Source organism: Deltaproteobacteria bacterium (assembly GCA_031396445.1). Lineage (GTDB taxonomy): Bacteria > Myxococcota_A > UBA9160 > UBA9160 > PR03 > PR03. The sequence goes on from JANNKU010000065.1 coordinate 12,762, forward strand.
GGCCGGCGAGTGCTTCCTCGACTTGATCGGGATACAAGCAGCCGTCGGCGAGCCCGGCTTCGCACGCGGTCTCGGCGCGATACGGGCCGGCGTCGATGCGCTCGCGAATGACCGACGCATCTTGGCGACGTCCAGTGGCGATCGCCGCGACCAGTTCGCCGAACACGTCGTCGAGATACGCCTCGACCTGCTCGCGACTCTCGGGCGACATCGATTCGCGCGTGAAAGTCTCGGCGGCCGCCTTGTGCGAGCCGACGCGCACGACGTCGAGCTTCAAATCGAGTCTTGCGAGCAGTCGCGCAAAGAACATCGCTTCACTGCGCAGGCCGACCAGATGGATCGAGCCCGTCTCGGGCAGCCACAACTTGTCGGCGCCGCTCGCCACCCAGTACTCCGCCTGGTGCATGCTTTCGCCGTACGCGGCAACGGGCTTGCCCGCCGCGCGCACCGCATCGACCGCGCGACGCAGCGACGCAGCCGCCGCATATCCGTGTGGCGCGCCGGCGCAGCGCAGCAGCACACCGCCAACGCGCGGGTCGCTCACCGCGGCGTCGAGTGCGCGCAGCGTTTCGAGCAGGCTCGACGATCGGCCGCGCGAGAACGGCAGCCGCGCGCTGCGCGCCTCCTCGAAGGGCGGCGCGAGACGCACCAGCAACCAGAACGGCGCGCGGCGACCGAGCACTGCGCGGGCCGCGAGCAGCCGCGCCGCGCGCGCCGCGTTGCCGCTGGCGCGGCGCACGATTCCGGGAACGAGCGCCATCAGCGCCGCAGCGTCCGGCGTCGCGACAGGTAGTCCACCATCACGTACGAGCCGAGCCGTGACGGCTGCGTGTAGAGCGCCCTGCCCTTGTTGATGCGCGTCATCGACTCGACGAACGACACTAGCTCCGGCGACGCGTCGAGCATGAAGGTGTTGATCGTGACGCCGCGACTGGTGATGCGGCGAACCTGTTTCAGTGTCTCGGCCACCGCGTGCGGCGAGACGCCGCCGAAACCCGACGGCCACTCGACGTGCACTTCGCGACCGCGAAAATACGCGGTCGGCTGTCCGTCGGTGATCACCAGCACCTGCGCGCTCGGGCTCGGATTCCGCGCGATCAGGCGCTCGGCCAGCATCAGGCCTTCCTGCAGATTCGTGAACGGCTCACCCGCGTTCCAGCTCGCTTCGGGCAGATCGTGCACGCGGATCTCTCGCGCGCGCGTCGAGAAGCCGACCACGAAGAAATGATCGCGCGGATAACGCGTGCGAATCAGGTGATCGAGCGCGATCGCGACGCGCTTCGCCGCCGAGAAGCGCCCCGCCCAGGACATCGACCAGCTCATGTCGAGGAGCAACACCGTGGTGCACTGGGTCTGGTAGTCCATCTCCCTGACTTCGAGATCTTCGGGTTTCCAATCGATCGATGCGCTCATGCCGTTGCGCTTCACCGCATTCAGCAGCGACTTCACGACGTCCACGTTGAAGGCGTCGCCGAATTGCCACGGGCGCGTCTCGTCGGCGCGCGGGATCGCGACACCAGTGCGCACCGTGTCGTGGCCGCCTGGCCGACCCTTGCGCAGTGCGCCGTACACCGTTGCGAGCGCCTGCGCGCCGATGCGGCGGATCGCGCTCGCCGAGAGCTGCGTGCCATCGCCGCCGCGCAAGTAGCCGGCGCGGTCGAGCGACGCGCGCAGATCGCGCAGCAGCAGCAGCGATCGCTTCCCGTTCTCCGAGAGCAAGTCGCGCAATTGCTCGGGGTCGATGGCTTCGAAGTTGCCGTTCGCGAGATCGCGCGCGAGTTGCGAGAGCGCCTCGATGCGCTCGCGAATCTGCTGCGCCGTTTCGTAGTCGGCGGCTTCCTGGCCGCGGAAGCGCTCACCGCGCTGCTGCACGAAATCCTCGAGCTTGCGCGCGCGTTCGAGTTCCTCGAGCAGCTCGCGGAAGCGCTCGCCCGCTTCCGCGTCGGCGAAGTTCCAATCGCGGAAGCGCTCGATTGCGTCCGACACTTTCGCGGCCGGCGTATGACGGCGATCCAGGAACTCGTTCATGCGCTGCGATTCGTAGCCGTGTTGTGTTCGCTGCGCGCCTTCTTCGAGATCGAGAATCTCATCGAGGCGGCGGCGCAAATCCGCAGTGGCCTCGTCCATCCGATAGCGCCGCTCGAGATTCTGGAGCTCGCTGCGCAATTCATCGAGCAACTCCTCGACGCCCATCACACGCATGTCGAGACCCGCGAGATCGAAGCCCGCGCGCTGCATCCACGCGAGCGCCTCTTCGGCGCTCATTCCCTCCATCATCAAGTCGGAGAGCGCATCGAGCGCCGCGTCGGGATCGAGCGAGAACTGCGGCTGCGATCCATCCCAGCGGCTGTAGCGCCAGACCTTCATCGATCAGCGCCGCGCATAGCGAACGCGACCGTCTTCCTCGGTCTTGTTGAGGCGATTCGCGAGATGCAGCCCTTCGAGCACGAACTCGATCGCCGAGGCGAGACGCGCCGGCGAATCGCCGCCCGCGAGCTGCGCAGCGGCGGCGCGCAAACCAGCGATCGCGTCGAGGCCTTCCTGGTATTCCGCCGACGGCATCGCAGCCGACACTTCGATCTTCCAGCCCTGATCGAAGGCTTCCACCACGCTGGCGATTCCTTCCAGCGGAACGATTTCGTCGAAGATCTGGCGCGTCGCGCGCTGCAACAGATCGCCGACGACTTCCGCTGGCGTGCGTTCCTGCCCCGCGTACTCGAGTTCGAGCTTGCCGGCGGTCGAGACTTCGAGCGCCGCGAGATCCGAGATGCGCGGCACCGCTTCGGATTCGCCGAGGCGCAACGCGCGGCGGATCGCGTTGGCGGCAAGCGTCTCGTAGTTCGCGATCGACATCCGCACCGAAACGCCCGAGCCCTGATTCACATCGGCGCTCTGGCGCGCCTGCATCGTCAGCTCCGCGACGAGTTCCTGCACGAAGCGCGGCACGTGCAGCGCGACGCCGTCCACCTGCGGCAGCTTCGCCTCCTGCAACACCACGGCGAGTTCCAGGTCGCGTGTCGGCGGATAGTGCGTCCGAACCTGCGCCGCGTAGCGATCCTTCAGCGGCGTGATGATGCGACCGCGGCTGGTGTAGTCCTCAGGATTCGCGCTCGCGACCACCAGCACATCGAGCGGCAGCCGCACGCGATAGCCCTTCACCTGCACGTCGCGCTCCTGCATCACGTTGAAGAGACCGACCTGCACTTTCTCCGTCAGGTCGGGCAATTCGTTGATGCAGAAGATTCCGCGGTTGGTGCGCGGCAACAGGCCAAAGTGGATGGTGAGCTCGTCACCCAGCGAGCGGCCCGCGGCGACCTTCACCGGATCGACGTCACCGATCAGATCCGCGATCGAGACGTCGGGCGTCGCTAGCTTCTCGACGTAGCGATCGTCGCGATGCACCCACGCGATCGGTGTCGCGTCGCCCTGCTCGGCGACGAGCGCGCGCGCGTACGCCGAAACCGGCGCCTCTGGATCGTCGTTGATCTCGGAGCCCGCGACGATCGGCAGCCATTCGTCGAGCAGCGCCGTGAGTTGGCGAATCATCCGCGTCTTCGCTTGCCCGCGCTCGCCGAGGAAGATCAGATCGTGGCCGCAGAGCAGCGCGTTCTCGACGGCGGGCACGACGCTGTCGTCGTAACCGAGGATGCCGGTGAAGAGCGGCTCGCCGGCGCGGATTCGCGCGAGCAGGTTCGCGCGCAACTCCTCGCGCAGCGGTCGCGTGTGGATCGCGGCCTTGCGCAGCGCTCCGAGCGTGCGCGGCGCCGGGGGAGTCGAAGCCATGCACTCTCCTTCGGAATTGCGAAGCGAGCCCAGCCGTGATGGGTGGGCAGCAACTACGCGAGCAGTTCCTGCGCGTCGAAAGGCCTCACCTTGCGCAGCGTCTCGGTCACGTGCTTGATGATCGAGAGCACCGACGCTTCGATCGAGTCGTTGTCGACGATCGGAATGTCGTGCCGATCCGCGAGTTCGAGGAAGTGTTCCTGGATCTTCAGGATCGCGTCGAAGTGCTCGAGATAGCGGTGCTCCGGGCGATGCGACTTGCGGGCGCGCGATTCGAAACGCGCGCGGAACGAACGCTCGTCGAGCGTCGCCACGACGAGAAAGATCACGTGCGCGTTCTCGGCGTAGGCCGCGAGATCGATGAGCCCCGGCACGATCGAATCGCCGTCGAGGATCTGGCTCGAGTTCTCCGCGACCGCGCGATCGAGCATCGCGCGCACGCCGACCGATACGATCGACGCCTGCGCGAGGAAGCCTTCGATCACCGCGTCGTCACCGCTGCGACCGAGTGCGCGATGCGCATCGTACGAGGACGCGTGAATCGCCGGCACCAGCTCGGGCGATAGCATGATGCGCATCACCTGGCGGATCGCATCGGTGGAAAGCACGCGGTGGATGCCGAGGCGGTGTCCGACCTCGAGCGCGAGCGATGTCTTGCCCGCACCGGCGGCGCCGCCGAGCAGCAGGATCACCGGGCGATCCGGTTCCTGGAAGCGACGCCAGACGAGGTAGCGCTCGGCCGTGCGCGCACCGAAGCGGCGTTCGAGCGCCTCGAACGAGAGCCGGCGCAGCTCACGCCGATCGATGTCGCGTACACCGCGCAGCGCCAGATGACCCTCGATCTCGCGTGCGACATCGAAGGCGTCGTTCGGTTCGATCGCCGCCGCATGCAGCGACTGCGACAGGAATCCCTTCGAGAACGGCGCAGCGCCCGTGGGCGTCGTCACGTGGATCGTCGGACCGACGGGGCGACCGGCGGCTTCCTCGGGCAGCGAGCGCTCGCGCAGCACTTCCTGCACCGCGCGGCCGAGGTCTTCGACGGTGACCGAGCCGCGTCCGCGCAAGCGCTCGCGCACCGCGTTCGCGCTGGCGTAGGCGTCTTCGAAGGCGAGGCCACGCGCCATCAGCGAATGCACCAGGATCCCGCGCATGAACGGTCGCCGAACCGCGTCGTGCTCGATGTAAATGCGCTCGCGGCCGCTCGCAGTCGCGTCGCCCCGCCTCGCTTGGGGCTTCATATGCCGAGCCTACCGCACGCATTTGCGAGCGGGAACGGCGCAACCGCAACAAATCCGTGGTGTTTCTGATTGACTTTCTGGCGCACCCGCAGATACGTTGCGATGCGGACGTGTTTTGGGGGGTGATCGGTCCGTGACTTCTCCGTCGTCATCGCTGCATCCGTCGTCGACTCTCGCCGCGGGAGCCAACTCTCGCACGGTGCGTCTCTTTCGTACCGGGCAAGTGGTTCAGATCCTGGGCGTCTCGCGCCGCCAGCTTCAGTACTGGGCTCAGACGGACCTCGTCGCCCCTTCGGCTCGGACCCAAGGCGGGCACCACCGCTACACGTTCGAGGATCTCGTGGCGCTGCGGGCTGCGAGGCAATTGATCGACGCCGGCGTCTCGGTCCAGCGGATCCGTCACAGCATCGGTTCACTCAGACGGATCCTCCCCGAGGTGAAGAAACCGCTTTCCGAGTTGGTACTGGTCGCGACCGGCGACCTCGTGCTGGTGCTGCATCAAGGCTCGACCTTCGAAGCCGTCTCCGGACAGGAGTGGATCTTCGAAGTGTCGGCGTTCCAGCGCGAAGTCGAGCGGAGACTGGGGCTCGAAGCGGAGGCGCGGTCGGAATCCTGAGCAACGGAGGAAGCAACGTCATGCGCACCATCGCCATCGTGAATCAGAAGGGCGGCTGCGCCAAGACGACGACGACCGTGAATCTCGCGGGCTGTCTCGCGAACGACGGAGCGCGCGTGCTCGTGGTCGATCTCGATCCGCAGGCTCACGCCAGCATCGCGCTCGGCATCGACCCGGAGTCGCTCGACGAGAATCTCTACGAGGTGCTCGCCGAGGAGGAAGGTGTCGCGCGGTTGGCCGAAGTGATCGTGCCGGCCGGCGAGCGACTGCACCTCGCACCATCGGGGATCGTGCTGTCGGCGCTCGAACAGAAGCTCGCGCAGCAGAACGCCGAATCGCGCACCGATCGGCTGGCGCGCGCGCTCGCGCTGCTTCCCGAGCCGTACGACTACGCGCTGATCGATTGCCCGCCGAACGTCGGGCTGCTCACCTTCAACGCGCTGCGCGCGGCGGGCGAGGTGATCGTGCCGGTCGAGGCGAGCCACTTCGCAATGCACGGCGTCCACAAGCTGCTCGAGACGATCGCGCTGCTCGCCGAGCGACTGCAGATCGCGCCCGATGTACGCATTCTTGCGACGATGTACGACGGTCGCACGCGCTTCGCCCGCGAGACGCTCGCCGAAATGCGCACGCGCTTCGGCGACGCCTGCTTCGACACGGTGATCCGCAACACCGTCAAGGTGCGCGAAGCAGCGCGACGAGGCCTGCCCGTCGTGCGCATGGCGCCGTCGTCGAACGGCGCCATGGACCACGCTGCGCTCGCGGCGGAAGTGGCCGCGCGCGCACCCGCGCAGCTCGAGCGAAGCGTCGAAGTGAAGCCCACCGCAGCGCGGCCGCGCGAGGTGGTGATCGAGTACCGCGACCCCGGCGCCGCCGACGTGCGCATCGCCGGCGACTTCAACGGCTGGGTGCCCGATCGCGGCGTGCTCTCTTCTACGCATCAGGATGGCGACACGCGCGTGTGGCGCAAAGTGCTGCAACTCGCGCCGGGCACCTACGAGTATCGCTACGTGGTCGATGGGGAATGGCGCGAGGATCCCGCCAACCCCGAACGCAAACCCACCGCGATGGGCCCGCCGAACTCGTTGCTGGTGGTCCGCTAGCCAATCGACGCCTTCGCAGCCGAGCGAAGTTCATGAGGATGGAATGCCGCGCGATCTCGGCGACGTATTGCACTTCTTCGCACCGGAGCTGACCGGCAGCGCCGCGGCGACGGCGACCGAGAGGCACGAGGCGCTGCCGCTCGTCGGCGTGCCGTTCGCGAACGCCGATCCGGTGCGCGCTGCGCTGCTCTGGAATCTCGCGGTCGAAGCGGCTCGTCAGCACGCGCGCGCGGCGTTGCTGGCGCCGCGTTCGCTTTGCGCGACACCCGCCTGGCCGCTGCCCGGTCGCGGCCCGCTCGGCGCGCTTGCGATTCGCGTCGACGCGGACGAGCCGGCTGAGCTGGCACGCATCGCCGAAGCGTGGGTGCGCGGCGCAGCGCCTCGCGATCGCACACTCGCGCTGGCGGCGCTGCCGGCGTCTTACCTCGAGAAGGCGGCGGATGCAGAAGCGCTGCTCCGCTGGACGCTGTTGTTGGTGCGACCGCACGAAGCGGAGGCGCACGAAACCTGGTCGGCGCTCGAAGCGATCGCAACACATGCGCGCGACGCCCGCATCGGCGTGACGATCTTCGGTGTCCGGTCGCTCGCCGAGGCGCGCGATTGCTTCGAACACCTCGCCGCCGCCGCCGAACAAAGGCTCGGCTCTACGCTGATCTCTTACGGCCTGCTGGTGGACGACGTGCATCTCTCGCGTTCGATCGTCACCGGGCGACCGATCGCGCTCGCCAGCGCGCACGCAACGTCGGCGCGCGCGCTCACCGACGTTGCATCGATGCTGCTCGAAGATGCACACGGCGCCGCGGATGGCTGAGATCGACGACGACCCGCGCGCGCTGCGTCGCGCACTCGCAGCGCGTCTCGGCCAACTCGGAACGCCGCTCGAGCTGATCGCCGAGGACGTGCTCGGCGAAGAAGACGGCGCGATCGATTGGGTCGCCGCGGCGCCCGATGGCCGCGCGTTCGTAGTGCTCATCGCGAATGGCGTCGGCGACGCGACGCTGCTGCAAGCGGGCCTCGTGCAGCGCGCCTGGGTGGCGGCGCGCATCGCGGACTGGCGCAAGCTGGCGCCGACGCTCGCGCTGCGCGACGAGCCGCCCGCACGCGCGTTGTTGATCGCTCGCGACTTTGATCGCGCGACGCGGATCGCGGCGCGAGAAGCCGGCGCCGCCGCGATCGTGCTCGCGCGCTGGCGAAGCATCGGGGCGACCGGGCAGGTCGAACTCGAAAGTGTCGCGCCGGAGCGATCCGTTGCGCGCACGGTTGCTGCGCCCGCGCAGCGACCGTCCTCGGTCTTCCGCACGGGGCTCCGCGAAGCCGACTTCGCCAACTGAATCGCCACGCGCGGCGCGCGCACGCTACTTAGGAGTCGGAGGGGTGTGGCACGCGGTCCGTCGCGCGCCCGGCCGAGCGGCCATGCTCGGCTCGATTCGCCCATATCCGGAGGTGCCGGGGCCGTTCCCACGCGGCGTCACTGACAATTCTCGTCCGAAAGTGACGTTTTTTGACACCTGTGCAGGGTCCAGCGCCACTACAGCTGCGGGGGACTGGACGCCTGCAGAGGTTCCGAGCAATCGGACCCCTGCGACGCGGAGCTGCATCATGATGATGGTGTGCCGCGGAACCTGGGAAAAGGGGAACGGACGGTATGGCCGCACCGACGCTGGCGACTTCTGAGTTCGCTGCTTGTCCGGTTGCTGATGAGATCCTGGTCGAGCGGGTCCGCTCGGGAGAACAGGATGCCTTCGGCGAGCTCTACGAGCGCTACTTCGCTCGCATCTTCCATTTCGTAGCGCGCCGCTTACGAAATCGCGCGGACACCGAGGAGACCGTTCAAGAGGTCTTCGTCAATGTCTTCGCATCGATCGATTCATTCCGGGGTGAGGCGCCGTTTGGCGCATGGGTCTTCGGGCTCACGCGACGCACGGTGGCCGGTCGCTTCAAGAAGCGGATGCCCAACCTGGTCCCGCTCGGCGACGACGAGATGGAGACCGGCTCGCACGGCGTCGCCCGTGAGCCCGATCCGCTCGAGGCCTACGAGTACACCGAGCGCCTGGCGCGTCTCGAAGGTGCCGTCGCGACGGATCTCTCCGACGAGCAGCGCCAACTCTTCCAACTGCATCACATCGAGCACCGCTCGATCCAGGACATCGCGCTCCTGTTGTCGAAGAGCGAAGACGCGGTGAAGTCGCACCTCTACCGCGCCCGGAAATTATTGCTGGCCAGCTGAGGCTGGGCGGACGTGATTCCAAAGCGCGCGAGGGTTCCGCTCTCGCGCGCTTTTTCTTGCCGCCACGGTGGTAGGCTGGGCGCATGACCGAATCCATCGCGTTGTGGACCTCTGATGTAGCGGCGCCGGCTCACGCTCCGAAGCTGCGGGCGCGACGCTTCGAGTATTCGAGCCGCGGCGATCGCGTTCCCGGGCTGCTGCTGCTGCCGGCCGAAGGTCGCGGGCCCTTCCCGCTCGTGCTGCTCCAGCATGGCGCGGGCGGTTCGAAGCATTCGGACTACCTCGACGCAGCGCGGCTGCCTTGGGTGCAGCGCGGCGTCGCGGTCGCGTCGATCGACTTCCCGCTTCACGGCGAGCGGAGTTCGGCGAAGCTCAGCGAGCAGCTGCTCGGCGTCACCGCGAACACGGTGCGCGGCGCGCATGCCGACACGATCGCACTCTGGAGCGAGTTCTCGCGCCAGGCCGTCGCCGATCTCGGACGCGCTTTCGATGCGCTCGCCGAGATCCCCGAAATCGATGCGCAACGCGTGGCCTATGCGGGATTCAGCCTCGGCGCGATCGTCGGCGCGCTCTTCTGCCCGACCGATCCGCGCCCGCGCGCTGCTGCACTGGCGCTCGGCGGCGCCGGCATCGGCCCGCCGGACTTCGACCCGGCCGCGCGCATCGGAGAATTTGCGCCGCGCCCGCTGCTATTCGTGAACGCGACGCGTGATGAGCGGATTCCGCGCGCTGCCGCCGAGAAGCTGCACGCCGCAGCGGGCGACCCGAAAGAAGTCGCGTGGTTCGAGTGTGGTCACCACGATCTGCCGGGCGCGGGTTTGAAGACGATGTGGAGCTTCCTCGCGAAGCACCTGGACGTCGCATAGAGCGCGACGACTACCCCGCGAAGCGCGCGATCTGTGCGAGCAGCGCATCGCGGTGCGCACACATCGCGGCTTCGTTCGCAGCCTCGAGATTCAGTCGCACGACCGGCTCGGTGTTCGACGCGCGCACGTTGAACCACCACTCGGGATAGCGGACCAGCAGCCCATCGAGTTTCGAGATCTCCGCCTTGCCCCGGTGCTCGGCCTCGAGGGCCGCGAGCAGCCCGGGAACATCGGCGACGTGCTGATTCAGCTCGCCGCTCGCGACGTAACGTCGCAGCGGTCGCACCAGTTCGGAGAGCGGCTTGCCGGTTTCGGCGAGCAGATCGAGAAGCGCAACCAGCGCCGCCGTGCCGTCGTCGTGAATGAGTGTCGGGCTGAAGCGGAAATAGAAGTGACCCGAGAGCTCGCCCGCGAAGAGTGCGCCGCTCTCGCGCATCTGTGCCTTGATGAAGGCGTGCCCCACGCGACACATGCGCGGTGTACCGCCCGCCGCGGCAATCGCTTCGGCCGTGGCGCGACTCGAGCGCAGATCGAAGAGCACGAGGCCCTTGCCACCGTTGCGGCGGAGTTGCGACTGCGCGAGCAGGCCCGTGATCAGGTCCGCGCTGACCGGCTCGCCGGTGTCATCGACGAAGATCGCGCGGTCGCCGTCGCCGTCGAACGCAACACCGAGGTGCGCATCGCTGCGCTTCACTGCGGCGACCAGATCATCGAGATTCGCGCGCGTCAGCGGATCGGCATCGTGATTCGGAAAGGTGCCGTCTGGTTCGAAGTAGAGCCGTTCGACGTCGAGCGGCAGTTCGGGCAACAGCCGCTCGAGTCCCACCGAGGCCATGCCGTTGCCGCAATCGATCGCGATGCGCAGCTTCGGACAGCGGCCGCCGACGGACAGCGCGTGTCGCACGTATGCGTCACAGACGTCGGCGCTGCGCACGGAGCCGCGCGGCGCATGCGCAACACCGGTCGCCTCGGCTGCGAGTTTCTCGATCTCCGGCAGACCCGAGTCGCCGCCCACCGGAATCGCATGCTCGCGGCAGATCTTGAGTCCGTTGTATCGAGCCGGATTGTGGGACGCCGTGATCATCACGCCGCCCGCGAGCGCTCTCTGCTCGACGGCGAAGTAGAGCATCGGCGTCGAGACCAGGCCGATGTCCACGACCGAAACGCCTTCGTCGTTGATGCCACGCACGAGCGCTTCGGCAAACTCGGGTGACGAGCGACGCGCATCGCGACCGACCGCCAACTCGGCACCACCTAGAAAGCCCGCAACGGCGCGGCCGATCCGATAGACGTCATCCGCGCGCATCTCGTCGGGAACCACGCCGCGGATGTCGTAGGCCTTGAAGATCGACATGGCGGCGCATTCTAGCCGCGACGCCCGCGCGCGCAGTCGCGCTGGTTGACCCCGACCCATGCGAGGGGCAAGCTTGCCGCGCCTTTTCGCTCCACAGGGAGACACCACTGTGTTCGGCCTCGGAGCTACGGAACTACTGATCATCCTCGCCATCGTCGTCGTACTCTTCGGCGCGCGACGACTTCCCGAGATCGGCTCCGGCCTCGGTAAGGCGATCAAGAACTTCAAGTCCGGCATTTCGGGCAAGGATGAGATCGACGTGACGCCGACCAAGCCCGACGACGGTCCGGGCCGCGGCGGCCCGCCGGTCTAGTTCAGCGGCCGCGCTTCCACGGCGAAGCGTGTCGCTTCGGGCGCCGCTGTCGCGAAGACGGCATCGACCGTGATGCTCGCGCCGGGCGCAAGCACCTGCGAGGCGAAGTGTGCGGCAGAAGCCGCGGACTCCGCGCGGAGCTGCCGAGGATCCTCTTCTCGCAGTCGCGCGGTCGAAAGACCTGCGCGCAGCGTTGCCTCGGCACCACCGATCGGCGTACCGCTGCGATCGAGCAACGAAACGGCGAGCGTCGCGCCGATTGGCTGCGGCGTCGCGCTCGGGTTGCGCAGCTCGCCAGAGACGACCCAGATTTCGCCAGCCACGGCATTCTCGATCTGCCGAGCATGCACGGAACCCAGCTCCAACGCACCGAGCGACACGACACCGAGATGCGGCGATTCCGCCGGCGCCACCGGCACGATGCTGGTCCAGGTCGCAATTGCGACGAGCGTTGCCAGCGCGAGCCACGCGACCCGGCGTACCGTCGGCGATCCCTCTGCACCCAGAGCGATCGGCGGCGCTTCGATTTCGCTCGCCGCAAACGCAGCGTCTTCCACCGGCACGCGCAGCTCGGGTGCGACCGCCCTCACGGCGACGCGTTCGATCGGCAACGGCGTCGGCATCGCGGGCCGAACATTCACCGGCGTCGGCGGACCCAGCGCGGGGCTCGAGAGCAGATCCCAACTCTCGGGATCGCCGAGTTCAGCGAAGGAACTCTCGTTGGGATCCACGTCCGGAGGTGTCGGCGCTTCGCCGTTCGGCAGATCGAGCGACGCGCCCGTGTCGCCGAGCTGCATTTCGTCCTCGAAGCGCCAGTCGCTCTCTTCCTCGAAGTCCGCGCCGACAGGATCCGCAGCGACCGGCGTGCGTGCGCTCTGCACCGACTGCGCGGTACGCCCATTCGCTTCCTCGTCGAGATCCCACGAGGGTGCGGGAGCCGGCGGACGCGTCTGCGTCACGGCGGCCTCGGCCAGCTGGTGGACGAGTTCCGGGGCGGGGGCGCCGCCGGGATTCACGAAGAATGCGTGCTTGCAGCGCGAGCAACGCACGCGCGCGCCGCCTGCCGGCAGTCGCTTCTCGTCCAGGCGGAAGCGCGTCTCGCAGCGCTCACAGGTGAGAATCAAGAGTGCCTCGATGCGGTCCGCGGGCCGTTGGGCCGAGGATGCTTTTGCTATAGGTGCGCTGGCTCTTCGAGCCGCGATTGCGTCGCTTCTGCACGCGCTCGCTTCTGCCCAGGTTGGTTTCGGACGCGCCGACGCGCGTCTTTAGCCGCCAGCCATCCTGGCCCCGCGATGCGGCGCCGCATCCCCGGAATCGATTGCCCCTTCTCCCGCTGCTAGATCGCCGGCTCGTCGTCGTCACCGGCAAGGGTGGCACCGGCAAGACCACTGTTGCCGCCGCGCTCGCGTTGGCGGCGGCTTCGGCGGGCCGTCGCGTGCTCGTCGCCGAGGTTGGCCTCGACGAGCACGTGCCCGCGCTGCTCGCACCCGGTACGAGTCCCGTCGGCTACGAAGGTCGCGACCTGCGGAAAAACCTGCGCGTGATGCGCATCGATCCTTATGAAGCGCTCGCGGAATACCTGGGACTGCAGATCGGTTTGCGCGGTGTGGTGAGACGCGTGTTCAGCGGGCGATCGTTTCGTCAATTGATGGACGCCGCTCCCGGTTGGCGCGAGCTGATCACGCTCGGGAAGATCTGGCACCTCGAGCAGATGCGGCAGAGCGACGGAACGCCGCGCTTCGATCTGATCGTGGTCGATGCGCCTGCCACCGGACACGGGCTCACCTTTCTCGATGTGCCGCGCGTCGTGGGATCGGCGGTGCGGACGGGGCCGCTGCGTCGCCACGCGGGCTGGGTCGAGGAGATGGTTCGCGATCCCAACCGCACGGCGCTCTTGCCCGTCTCGCTCGCGGAAGAACTTCCGGTGCGGGAAACGGCAGAGCTGGTCGAGCGGTTGCGCGATCAAGTGGGCGTCGCGGTCGATCGCATCGTGGTGAATGCGGTGACGGCCGCGCCCTTCCCGCCCGGCATCGGTGATCTCGATGCGAAACTCGCGCAACTGCCCGCCGATCTCGCGATTCCCGGCGCGCCGTCGCCGCGTGTGCTCGCCGCCTGCGCCGCGCATCTGCGCGCGCGCCACGAGCTGAACGCGCGCTGGATGCGCGTACTCGCCGACACGACGAAGCTCGGACTCGTCGCGCTGCCGCGCATCGCGCGCGGCGTGCGCGGTCCGGGCGATCTCGCGGTGCTGGCGGAAGCGTTGGTCGCGCCGCCGCAGCGAGCGACCGCGTGAGCGCGGCACTCGATCCCGACGAGCTCGTTCGAACACGTCGCATCATTGTGTGTGTGGGCACCGGAGGCGTCGGCAAGACGACGCTCGCAGCGAGCTTCGCGCTCGCTGGCGCGCGACTCGGGCGGCGCACGGCGGTGTTGACGATCGACCCGGCACGCCGCCTTGCCACCGCTCTGGGCATCGCGGACGGCGCGGACGATGTGCGGGTTCCCCGGCAGGACTACGCCGGCGAGCTCTGGGCCGGCGCGATCGACCCGGCGCGCATCTTCGCCAGCTACATCGAGCGTCACGCCCGCGACCGGGCAACGGTCGAACGGCTGTTCGCCAACACGCTGTACCAGCAGGTCTCGACGACGCTGTCGGGATCGCAGGAGTTCACATCGCTGTCCCGGCTCCACGACGCGGCGACGAGCGGCGCCTACGACCTCGTGATCCTCGACACGCCGCCGGCCGCGCATGCGGTGGACTTTCTGCGCGCCCCCGAGCGGCTCAACGCCTTGTTCGACTCGGCCATCATCAGTCTGTTCATGGGCCGAACGCCTGGCCTGGGCCTCGTC
>JANNKU010000068.1:0-215471 GCA_031396445.1 Deltaproteobacteria bacterium
CCCGTCGCAGCGAGCCGCTGCACCAGCTCCGCCTTCGCATCGGTCGCGACGGTGTCGGGTTCGTTCTGGAGACCGTCGCGCGGGCCTACCTCGTAGATCACTACGTCAGGCCGCATCCCCGACTACGCGTCGTACGTGTAGAACCCGCGGCCCGACTTGCGTCCGAGCCAACCGGCTTCCACGCGCTTCTTGATCTCCAGGCAGGGGCGATAGCGCGGTTCGCCGTACTCGCGATAGAGGCTGTCGAGGATCGCGTACACCACATCGAGTCCGACCAGATCGGCGAGCGCCAGCGGCCCCATCGGGTGATTGCAGCCGAGCTTCATGCACTCGTCGATGCCCTTGGCGTCGGCGACACCTTCCTGGAGCGCGAAGGCGGCTTCATTGATCATCGGGAAGAGGACGCGGTTTACGACGAAGCCCGGCGCGTCCTTCACATCCACCGCGACCTTGCCGAGATCCTCGGCGAGGGCGCGCGCACGCGCGACGGTCGAGTCCGCCGTGTTGAGGCCCGCGACGACTTCGACCAGCTTCATCGCCGGCACGGGATTGAAGAAGTGCATGCCCACGACATGGCCGGGCCGGCGCGTGAACGACGCCAGCTTCGTGATCGAGAGACTCGAGGTGTTGGAGGCGAGGATCGCGTCGTCGCCGAGGATCGCGTCGAGCTTCAGGAAGAGGTCGCGCTTCAGCTCGAGATCTTCGGGCGCCGACTCGAGCACGACGTCGCAGCCCTTCAACTCTTCGAGCGGCACGACGCCCCGGATGCGCTCGCGAATCGCTTCGGTCTGCGCGGCGCTGAGCTTGCCCTTGGCGGCGAGCCCCGCGAGCGACTTCTCGATCTTCGAGAGTCCCTTGTCGACCGAGTCCTGTTTACGGTTCTGGAACACCACCTGATAGCCGCATTGCGCCGCGACCTGCGCGATGCCGCAACCCATCGTGCCAGTCCCGATCACACCGAGAATCTGCGTCTTGTCCGCCATTGCTAGATCAGCTCCACGCCCATCGCGACCGCTTCGCCGCCGCCGATGCAAAGGGTTGCGATGCCTCGCTTCTTGCCATGCTGCCGCAGCGCATTCAGCAGCGTCACGACGACGCGCGCGCCGGAGCAGCCGATCGGGTGCCCGAGCGAAACCGCGCCGCCGTGCACGTTCACGCGATCGTACGGGATGGCGTGCTCCTGCATCGCGGCCATCGTCACGCCCGCGAACGCTTCGTTGATCTCATAGAGATCCCAGTCGAGCGGCTTGGTCTTGGTCTTCTCGTAGATCTTCGCGAGCGCGTGGATCGGCGCGATCGTGAACCACTTCGGTTCCACCGCCGCACTCGAATCCGCGACGATCTTCGCGAGCACCGTGTAGCCGCGCGCCTTCGCAATCTCGGCCGACGTCACCAGCATGGCGGCCGCGCCATCATTCAGTGTCGAGGCATTCGCCGCCGTCACGGTGCCGTCGCGCGAGAACGCTGCCCGCAGCGATGCGAGCTTGTCGAGCTGCACGCGCTTCGGCTCTTCGTCCTCTTCGACCAGCATCTCGCCCTTCCGGTCTTTTACGGTGACCGGAATGATCTCATCCTTGAAGCGGCCTTCCGCCTGCGCAGCCTGCGCGCGCTTGTAACTCTCGATCGCGAACGCGTCCTGATCCGCGCGCGAGAAGTTGTACTTGGCCGCGACCGCGTCGCCGCAGTTGCCCATGTGCATGTTGTCGTAGGGATCCCAGAGGCCGTCGTGGATCATCGTGTCGATGATCTCGCCGTTGCCCATCCGGTAGCCGCCGCGCGCCTTCGGCAGGCAGTACGGCGAGTTCGTCATCGATTCCATGCCGCCAGCGACGAGCACGTCGGCGTCGCCCACCAGGATCTCGCGGCGTGCGAACATCAGCGCCTGCAAGCCGGAACCACAGACCTTGTTCAGCGTGACGGCGCCGACACTGACGGGCAGTCCCGCCTTGATCACCGCCTGGCGCGCAGGCGCTTGCCCCTGGCCCGCGGAGAGCACGTTGCCGAAGTACACCCGCTCGACGTCAGCGCGCTTGGCGCCGGCGCGCTTGACCGCTTCGTCGATGACGACACCGCCGAGATCCGACGCAGTCATCGCCGAAAGCGCGCCCTGGAACGACCCGATGGGCGTTCTCACCGCGCTGCAGATCACGACTTCCTTCTGGCTCATGGACGGGCTCTCCCGGTTTTGCGATCGATGCATTCGATCGGGGGGTGGAGGAACCGCGCAATTGCGCGCGAAATGGCTGCGTCGAGGCACCGTACACGAAGGGCGATGTTGGCGTCAATCGAGCGAAGCGCGACTGGCAGTCACCGATAGCCGAGTGATTTCAAGCGCTTCGCCTGCTTTGCCCAGGCCGGGTCGACCTTCACGCGCAGGTCCAGGTAGACCTGGTGGCCGAGCAGCCTTTCGATGTCGCGACGCGCGCGCGAACCGATCGTGCGCACCCGTTCGCCGCCCGTTCCGATGGCGATGCGCTTTTGCGAATCGCGTTCGACCAGCAAGTTGGCGCGGATCCGCGTGAGTAGCGGGTCTCTTTCGTCGAACTCGATCAGATCGACTGCGAGCCGGTAGGGCAGCTCCTGCGTCAGCTCCATGAAAGCCGCCTCGCGGATGAACTCGGCGGCGACGAAGCGCATCGGGCGATCCGTGAGCTGGTCGGCCGGGAAGTGCGGCGGGCCCTCCGGCAGTCGCGACAGGATCTCGGCGACGAGCTCCTCGACACCCGCGCCGCTCCGCACCGACATGCGCAACTTCGCTGCAGCCGCGTCCGTGTCGGGCGGCGGCCATTGCGCGCGCGCGCACTCGGGGCGATCGATCTGCGTCGCGACGAGCAGCACCGGAATGCCCCGCTTCGAGAGCCGCGCGAGCCACTCCGCGTGCATCGGCTCGTAGCCCTTGGCGGCATCGACGAGCAACACCGCGACGTCGCAATCCTCGGTCGCGCGCGTCACCGCGTCGCGCATCACGATGTCGAGCGGCTTCGCGCCTTCATGCAGCCCCGGCGTGTCGAGGAGCAAGATCTGTGAACCCGCGCGCGTGACGATGCCCATCAACTGGCTGCGCGTGGTCTGCGGCTTCGGCGTCACCGCCGCGATCTTCTCGCCGAGCAGGTGATTCAGCAGCGTCGACTTGCCGGCGTTGGGTCGCCCGAGCAGCGCGACGACGCCGCAGCGATGCGGCGCGCTCGCGTCTTCGGCAACGGCTGCGAGATCGGTCTCGATCACGCTCGCCAGTCTGACGTGCCGCGCGCGACCCGCGAGGGGCGAAGCGGCACCGTCAGCGCCCGGCGTTCGCGAGCCGCTCGAGCGCATCTTCGGCCGCGGCGCGTTCGGCTGCGCGCTTGGTGCGACCCGTCCCCTGCCCCCAGACCGCGCCGAGCAAGCGAAGTTCGACGACGAAGCGCAGCGCGTCGTTCTCGACCGCGGTATCCGACACCGCGACGTAGCGCGGCGTCGCGCCATGCTCGGCATGCGACCACTCCTGGAAGCGCGTCTTCGGATCCGCGACGAGCGGATCCGAGCCCGGCACCAGCAGATCGGCGAAAAGACGTTGCGCGAGCGCCGTCACCGGCGGCAAATCGGCGTCGAGATAGAGCGCGCCGATCAACGCCTCGAACACGTTGGCGAGAATGCGCTCCTTGTCGGCGCCGCCCGTCTTGCGCTCGGTGCGACCGAGCCGCGCATGCTCGCCGACACCGAGATCGCGCGCGCACTGCGCCAACGTCTGCGAGTTGACGAGCGCTGCACGCGCACGGGTCAGCGCGCCTTCGCTCCAATCCGGGTGCGCGTCGTAGAGCAATCGCGCCACGGCGAGATCGAGCACGGCGTCGCCGAGGAACTCGAGTCGCTCATTGCCGCGCGAACCGTCGAGTTCGTGCGCGTAGGATGGATGCGCGAGCGCGACATCGAGCAGCCGCGGATCGCTGAAGTGATGGCCGAGCGCAGTCTCGAGCGCAGCCCGTGCTATGGCCGGATCGAGCTCCGGAGCCGCGTCGCTCACGCGAGACCGCCGTCGATCCAGCCGCCGCCGAGCACCGTGTCGCCATCGTAGAAGACGGCGGCCTGGCCGGGCGTCACGGCGATGACGGCTTCGTCGAAGCGCACGAGCGCAGCGCCATCCGCGAGCGGCTCGACACTCGCCGTCGCGCCGGCGTGTCGGTAGCGAATCCGCACCGTCGCGCGCAGCGGCGCATCCGGCGCCGTGCCCGCGACCCACGACACGCCAGAGAGTCGCGCGCCCCACTCCCCGAGCGCATCGCCCGGCGCGATCGTCACGCGATTGCGCGCCGCGTCGATCGACTTCACGTACATCCGCTGTCCGAGCGCGATCGCGAGTCCGCGCCGCTGGCCCACCGTGAAGTGATGAATTCCCGCGTGATTCCCGACGACGCGCCCCGCTTCGTCGACGACCTCGCCGACGCCCGGCGCGCGGCCCGGACGAACTCTCTCGACGGCTGCGGCCGTATTGCCATCGGGCACGAAGCAGAGCTCCTGACTCTCGGGCTTGTCGGCCGTGGCGAGACCGAGCGCGCGGGCTCGATCGCGCACCGCGTCCTTGTCGAGTTCGCCGATCGGAAAGCGGATCTGCGCGAGCTGCTCGGGACGCAGATCGAAGAGGAAGTACGACTGATCCTTGCGCGCATCGACACCGCGCAGCAGCGACAGTGCGCCGCTCGCCGAGTCGCGCGCGATGCGCGCGTAGTGGCCTGTCGCCACGGCGGCGGCTCCTAGCGCTCCCGCGCGCTCCAACAGATGGCGGAACTTGAAGCGCTGATTGCAGCCGACACACGGAATCGGCGTGCGACCCGCGAGATAGGAATCCGCGAACGGCTCCATCACCTCGCGGCGGAACGCGTCGCTGTAGTCGGCGACGTAGAAGCGGATGCCGAGATTCTCGGCGACGCGGCGCGCATCCTCGGTGTCTTCGAGCGAGCAGCAGCGCGACGCGTTGCCGACCAGCCGCAACGTGACGCCGATCACCTCGAAGCCCTGCTCCACCAGCAGCGCCGCGGCGACCGACGAATCCACGCCGCCCGACATCGCGACGACCACGCGTTCGCCCATCACGATGTTCCCAGCGCACGAACGCGGGCGACGAGATCCGGCAACAGTGCGAGCACACGCGCGATCTGCGCCGACGTCGTGCCGTGACCGACCGAGAAGCGCAGCGAAGCGCGCGCCTCGGCGACGCTGCGACCCATCGCGATCAGCGTGCGCGACGGATGCACGGAGCCCGATGCGCAGGCAGCGCCAGCCGAGACGGCGATGCCCTCGCCGTCGAGCGCTTCCAGCAACACGTCGCCCGCGCTGTCGCGAAACTCGACACACAAGGTGTTCGGCAGCATCTGCGCCGTCGCACCATTGCGTCGCACGCGCGGCACCTTCGCTTCGATGCCAGCCCAGAGCTGATCGCGCAGCGACGCGCAGCGCTCGGCGCGATCGCCGAGTTCGCGCTGCGCCAGCGCCGCCGCGACACCGAGCCCCGCGATCCCCGGCACGTTGTGCGTGCCGCCGCGACGGCCGCGCTCCTGCGACCCGCCGCGCAGCCACGGAGTGAGTGCGCGCTCGCCGCGCACGACGAGGAAGCCGCTGCCCTTCGGCCCGTTGAACTTGTGCGCCGACGCCGACAGCAGATCGGCCGGCACGTCGTCGAGTCGTACCGCGATCTTCCCGATCGCCTGTGTCGCATCGACATGCAGCGGCACGCCGCGCGCGCGAACGACTTCGGCGATGCGCGCGACCGGCTGCACGACGCCCGTCTCGTTGTTCGCCCACAGAATCGACACCAGCGCGGTCTCGGGCGTGAGCGCCGCCGCCACCGCATCGGGATCAACGAGCCCATCCGCATCGACTGGTACGCGCGTCACGCGGAAGCCCTCGGCTTCGAGCGCTGCCAGCGGCTCTTCGACCGACGGATGCTCCGCCGCGCTCGTCACGAGATGGCGGCCTTTTGCGTCAGCCGCGCGCGCGATGCCGAAGAGTGCGAGGTTATTCGACTCGGTGGCGCCGCCGGTGAAGACCACTTCGCTCGGCCGCGCCGCGACCAACGCCGCGACGCGTTCGCGCGCGCGCTCCACTTCGGCGCGCGCCAAAGCACCTTCAGCGTGCGCGCTGCTCGGGTTCCCCGACACATCGCGCAGCACGCGCAGCATCGCCTCGGCGACCTCGTCGCGCACGGGCGTAGTGGCGTTGTGATCGAGGTAGATGCGCATGCGGCTGAAACTGGGATTGTGGGCGCGGCGGCCCGTGAATGCGGCGCAGGCTAGCCGATGGACCTCGCGGGTCTACCAGCTACGCATCCCTCTCGTTCGCGAGATCGGCAAGCGTGCGCGCGCCGAGCGCCTTCGCGACACCGCGCTCCACCTCTCCAACGAGCGCGCGCACGGCAGGATCGGCGGAGGTCTCGCGTCCCGGCGGTGCGGACGGCCCGCGCAACGCCTCGAGCACCTGCGCGATCGAGACCGCCTCGGCGGCGCGTCCCAATTGATAGGCGTCGCACTCCTCGGCGCCGCGCAGCGAGACGATTCCGCCCGCCTCGAGGTCCGTGAGAATCGCGCGCACGGTTCGCACCGGGACATCGAGCTCGCCCGCGAGCGCTTCGTCGGTGATGCCGCCCTCGGCGCGGAAGGCGCGCGCGATGCGCGTCGCCACCGCGATGCCGATCGCCTCGCGCGCGGCGGGCCGCGGTTCCTCGCCGACGCGCGCGCGCCGGAACGATTGCAGGTTCTGCGCGGCGAAGGCCACTTCGCAGCCGAGCAACACGACGATCCACGAGACATAGAGCCAGACCAGCAAGAGCGGCAACGCGGCAAAGCTCCCGAAGATTGCATTGGTACGCGCGACACCGACGTTGAAGCCGATGTAGAGCGCTTGCGCGAGCCCGAAGAGCACGGCGGCCACCGCACCGCCGAGCAGCGCGGGCCCGATCCGCACGCTGGTGTTCGGCAGGAACCAGTAGAGAAACGCGAAGCCGAGCAGCAGCAAGAGCGTCGGCGTCTGCCGCAATCCCAACTCATACGCATGCGCGAGCACCGGATGCGCGAGCACTTGCTGCAGGATCGTCTCGCTGCGCAGACTCGTCGCGAGCGACACCGCTGCGGTGAAGAGCAGCGGCGCCACCACCAACACCGCGAGGTAGTCGGCGAAGCGCCGCACCAACGAGCGCTCGCGCTCGATGCCCCAGATCTTGTTGAAGGAATTCTCGACGGTGCCGAGGCCGAGCACCGTGGTGATGAAGAGGCTCACGCCACCCACGGCGCCGAAGCTCCCGAAGTTCACCTTATTCACCAGCTCGAGGATGTACTGCCCCGCTTGCGGACTTCCCGCCGCCACCTTGTCCACCACCGCGCGCGCCAGGTCGTCGCTCACGCCGAACGCGCCGACCAGCCCAATCGCGAGTGCGAGGATCGGGATCAGCGCCAGCATCGCGAAATACGTGAGCGCCGTGGCGCGCATCAGGATCTGATCGCGTTCGATGCCCTGCGCGACGACGACGAGCACTTGCAGCGCGGAGCGACCGAGGACCACGAGCGGTCCGCCCGTGGTGCGCCGCTGCCAGATGTCGCGTTCGAAATAGCGATGCACGCGCTGTCGCAGGATGTCCAGGTCCACTGCCATCCTTCGACTCCTACGACTTCGCGGCTGGGCAACCGCGCGCGGGGCCCGCCATCACGTGGCCAGCGAGCCGCGCGAGCGTCGTGCGTCCAATGCCCGGCACGCGCGCGAGCTCGCGAACGTCACAGAATGGTGCCGCCTCGCGCGCCGCGACGATCGCGGCGGCGCGACCCGCGCCGATGCCGGGCAGCGCTTCGAGCGCGCGCACGCCTTCGCGGTTCACGTCGAGCGGGAGAGCAAACGCGAGCCGCGCGGCGCCTTCGAGCGGCGTTCCGCTCCGCACGCACGAAACCGCGGTGAGCGATCCGCGTTTGCCGTCGAACACTGGCGCGTCGCAGCCAGCCGACGCCGTCGGCGCGACGCGTTGCCACGCCGCGATCGCCAGCGCGAGGCTGGCCACCAGGAGCGCGGCGCGGCCACTCTCGTGCGTCACTCGGCCTTCGGTTCGGCAGCGCCGTGTTCGACGAAGGCGGCGTGCAGCGCGCGCACGGCGAGCTCCGTGTACTTCTCTTCGATCACGACGGAGATCTTGATCTCGCTGGTCGCGATCAGCTGGATGTTGATGCCCTCGTCCGCGAGCGTGCGAAACATCTTCGAGGCGACGCCAGCGTGGTCCTTCATGCCGAGGCCGACGATCGAGACCTTCGCGATCTTGTCGTCGCCCTCGGCGGATTGCGCGCCGATCTCGCGACCGACCCGCTCGGTCATCTCGAGCGCGCGCTTGAAGTCGGCCCGCGGCACCGTGAAGGTGATGTCGGTGCTGCCGTCCTGGCTGGCGTTCTGCACGATCATGTCCACGACGATGCCCGCATCCGAGATCGGCGTGAAGAGGCGCGCCGAAATTCCCGGTTGATCCTTCACGCCCGCGACGCGGATCTTCGCTTCGTTGCGCTGGTAGGTGACACCGGAAACGATCAGGCGCTCCATCACATCCTCCTCGCGGGTCACCCAGGTGCCCTCGGACTCTTCGAAGGTCGAGCGCACGTGCAGCGGTACGCCGTACTGTTGCGCGAGTTTCACCGAGCGGATCTGCAGCACCTTGGCGCCGAGGCTCGCCATCTCGAGCATCTCTTCGTAGGAGATGCGCGCGAGTTTGCGCGCGGCCGGCACCATGTTCGGGTCGGTCGTGTAGACGCCGTTCACGTCCGTGTAGATCTCGCAGACGTCGGCTTCGAGCGCGGCGGCGACCGCGACGGCAGACGTATCGGACCCGCCTCGACCGAGCGTCGTGATGTTGCCCGCGTCGTCGATGCCCTGGAAACCAGCGATCACCGCGACGGCGCCGTCGTCGAGCACCGCTTCGATGCGGGCGCGATCGATGCTCTGGATCCGCGCGCGCGTGTGCGACGCATCGGTGCGCATCCCCATCTGTGCGCCGGTGAACGATCGCGCCTTGTGGTTCAGCCGATGGATCGCCATCGCCAGCAGCGCGATCGTCTTCTGCTCGCCGGTCGCCACCAACGCGTCGTACTCGCGCGGATCGGGACGCTCGCCGCCGGCGTCGTTTGCGAGCGCCACCAACGCATCGGTCTCGCCCGACATCGCCGACACCACGACTGCAACGCGGTGTCCCTGCTTCACGGTCGCCACTACGCGCTGCGCGACGTGCCGGATCCGTTCGACGTTGGCGACGCTGGTGCCGCCATATTTCTGCACGATCAACGCCACGGCGCTCGTTCCTCCTGGCCCGTCATCTCGGCTTCGTAGCGCTGCAACACGCGCGCGGCGATCGGACCCAACGCGTTCATCTCGATCTCGCGCACACGCTCCGGATCGTCCGCCCCGCGTTCGATGCACACTTCGATGTGATCCTCCGGCAACGCGCGCGGAAAGCGGTCGCACCATTCGATCGCAACGACCTGACCGGGATCGAGCAAGTCCACGAATCCCGTCGCCTCCAGCTCACCTTCCGTCTCGAGCCGGTAGAAGTCCACATGCGCGAGCCGGCGCGGGCCGTCGTATTCGCTCGCGATCACAAAAGTCGGACTCGTCACCAGGCTCGCGTCGATGCCCAGACCGTGCGCGAGCCCCCGCACGAATTCTGTCTTGCCCGCACCGAGGGGACCCACGAGACCGATCACGAAACCGGGTTCGCGCGTCGAGAGGACGGCGTCGATCGCGATACCGAGGCGGCGCGCCGCATCGCGCGTCTCGCTGCTGCTACGGGAACGGAAGCGCAAGCGCGCTCCGTTCTGCGCCGTCGCCGAGCGCGCGCAGCGCTTCGCACGCGGCGGGCAACTCGGCCGCGACTTCGCTCGCGAGCAAGCCGGATCGACCGCGGCGCGCCGTCACGCGATCGCCCGCGAAGCCGTGCAGCCACGCGCCGAGCGTCGCCGCCTCGAATGCAGCGACGCGTTGCGCGAGAAGTCCCACGACGATCCCCGTGAGCACGTCGCCGGTGCCGCCGCTGCCGAGCGCGGGGCCGCCGGTCGGATTGATCGCGATGCGTCCTTCGGAGTCGGCGATCACCGTTGCGGCTCCCTTCAAGATCACCACGCACTCCGCGGTTGCCGCGATTCGCCGTGCAGCGCCGACGCGATCGCGGTTGATCTCCGCAGCCGTGACGCCGAGCGAACGAGCCGCCTCTCCCGGGTGAGGGGTCAGAATAGTGGCGGCCTTGCGCGCCTTCAACGCAGCGAGCCCCGCTTTCGCGAACGGAAAGAGCCCATCGGCGTCGATCACCAGCGCCTGCGAACAACGCAGCGCGAACTCGCGCATCAGCTTCTGCACCTCGGCCTCGCGACCGACGCCGGGACCGAGCGCCACCGCGTCGCGTTCGCGCGCAAGTGCCAGCAGCGGCGCGAGTGCCGCCGTGGCGAAGCTGCCGTCGGCGCCATCGGGCACCGGCGCCGTCATCATCTCGGTGCACTTCACTTCGAGAATCTCGTTCAGGCTCGCCGGGCACGCGATCGTGACGAGGCCGGCGCCGATGCGCGCCGCGCCTTCTGCCGCTAGCACCGCGGCTCCGGTTTTGCCGCGAGAGCCCGCGACGATGAGTGCGTGGCCGAAGCTTCCCTTGTGCCCTGTCGCCAGCCGCATCGGCAGCGCGCGCGCGACAGCGAATTGCGTCCAGAGTTCGCCGTCGCGTGACACACCAGGCGCCGCATCGGCGATGCCGATGCGCGCCACCACGATGCGCCCCGCAAGCGAACGCCCCGGCTCCTGCGCAAGCCCGAGCTTCGGCAGCCCGATCGTGACCGTGACGTCTGCCTGTACCGCGATGCCGTGCACCTGCCCGGTGTCGGCGTCGAGTCCCGACGGCAGATCCACCGCCACCACGCGCGACGCCGGCCGCGCCGCGTTGATGCGGCGAATCGCCGCCGCGGCCGCACCCGTGACGGCGCGATCGAGGCCGGTGCCGAGGAGCGCATCGACGATCACCACGGCCAGCGCGCTTCGCGGAGCGCTCGTCGCGATTGCAACGCCCAGCTTCTCGAGTCGCGTCGCGTTGGTCGCCGCGTCGCCGCGCACCTTGCGCCGCTCGCCGACCAGCAGCACGCGCACCGGGACACCGAGGAGATGCAGGTGCCGCGCAACGACGAAGCCGTCGCCGCCGTTGTTGCCCGCGCCGCAGACGACGAGAACGGGCGCCGCCGATCCCGCGCGCTCGGCGAGCACGACTTCGACAACCGCGCGCCCGGCGCTCTCCATCAACACGTCGCCGGGCACGCCGAGCGTCTCGATCGTGTGGCGGTCGAGCGCGCGCATCGTGGCCGCCCCGACGAGCGGCCAGATCCCGGGCTCTCGCGATTCCGTTTCTTTGCGCCTCACGATCCCCATCATGGCGGGATCGCGCGATTCACGCGAGTTCGGCGCGAAGCTCGCGGACGGCGCGCTCGATCCCGACCAGCAGCGCGCGCGCCACCAACGCGCGGCCGACGACCACGCGCTCGACGATCGGCGCAGCCAACACGAGAGTCCGCACGCGGCCCGTCTCGAGCCCCCCCGCGACGCCGATCGGCAGACGCAGCTTCGAGGCGATGCGCGCGGCGTCGCCAAATCGTTCGAGCGCGGCGGTGCGCTCGGATTCGGGCAGATCGATCGTCCCGACGCTCGACAGCTCGACGCCCGCGATCTCGGTACCGCGCGCCAGCTTCACGGATTCGGGTTCGGGCGCGATGCGCACCCACACCGGAATGCCGGCCTCGCGCAGTGCGCGCGCCGCGGGCGGCAGCGCGTGGCGCAACGCCGCGGCGTCGAGCGGCGCGGCATCGAGCCGCGACTGTGTCGGCTCGCTCGCCAGCACGACGCGATCCGGCCGCACTTCGAGCGCAAGTTTGAGCAATGACGGCGTCGGCGCGAGTCGCAGCTCGAGGTGCCGCACCACGCGACGCACATCGTGCAGATCGTTCTCGCTGACGGGACGCAGCGCCTCGTTCGCCGAGAGCCGCACCGCGTCGGCGCCGCTCATCTCCGCGGCGAGCGCGATCGCGGCGAGGCGCGGCTCGCCGCGTCCCGCGATCTCGCGCAACGCCGCGGCTGCGTCCAGATCCGCCACCAGGAATCGAATCAACTCGGTTCGCCGCCGAGTGCGCGCTTCAGCTCGCCCGCGATCTGATCGGCGTACTCACGCACGCGCGCTTCGTCTTCGCCTTCGACCATCACGCGCGCCTTCGGCTCGGTGCCGCTGTAGCGGATCAGCACGCGACCACGGCCGTCGAGCGCCTTCTCCACCTTCGCGACGGCCGCCTGTACTGTGGGCAGACTCTCCAGGGGTCGCTTTTCCGTGACGCGGAAGTTCACCAGCACTTGCGGGAAGCGCTCGATGTCGCGCACCAGCTCAGAGAGCGGACGACCGGTGCGGCGCATGATCGCGAGCGTCTGCAGCGCGGTCATCAGGCCGTCGCCCGTGGTGTTGTGATCGAGGAAGAGGATGTGACCGGATTGCTCGCCGCCGAGGTTGTAGCCACCAGCGCGCATCTCCTCGACGACGTAGCGATCGCCGACCGCCGTGCGCACCAGTCGCAAACCGAGCTTCTCGACCGCGCGCTCGAGGCCGAGGTTGCTCATCACCGTCGCGACGACGGCGCCGCCCTTCAGCGTGCCGCGCTCGACCATGTCGCGCGCGGCGAGCGCCAGCAGCGCGTCGCCATCCACCAGGTTGCCCTTCTCGTCGATCATCTGACAGCGATCGGCGTCGCCGTCGAGACAGATGCCGACGTCGGCGCGCAGCTCCTTCACCTTCGCCTGCGACGCCTCCGGGTACACCGAGCCGACGCCGTCGTTGATGTTCTTCCCGTTCGGCTCGTCGCCGATCGCAAAGACCTCGGAGTCGAGCTCCGAGAGCACCGTCGGGCCGACCTTGTAGGCGGCGCCATTCGCGCAATCGAGCACGACGCGCATGCCTTCGAGCGTCAGCTCCTGCGGGAAGGTCTTCTTCAGGAACACGACGTAGCGGCCGGTCGCGTCCTCGATGCGCTGCGCGCGACCGACTTCTTCCGCCGGCGCCCGCAGCGACGCGAGCTTGCCGTTGCCGATCAGCTCCTCGATGCGCTGCTCGAACTCGTCGGGCAGCTTGAAGCCGTCGTGCGAAAAGAACTTGATGCCGTTGTCGGTGAAGGGGTTGTGGCTGGCGGAGATCATCACGCCGGCGTCACAGCGCATGTCCGCGGTGAGAAACGCCATGCCCGGCGTCGGCATCGGGCCGACCTGAAGCACGTCGACGCCCATCGAGCAGATGCCCGCGACCAGCGCGTTCTCGAACATGTAGCCGGAGCGGCGC
This sequence comes from Deltaproteobacteria bacterium, assembly GCA_031396445.1. GTDB lineage: Bacteria > Myxococcota_A > UBA9160 > UBA9160 > PR03 > PR03. The sequence goes on from JANNKU010000068.1 coordinate 13,337, forward strand.
GTGTCCTTGCCGATGATGATCTTGTGGCGCCCGCTGCCGCGGCGCTTGAACACGACGCTCACGGCCTGGCCGAGCGCGAGCGCCATCTCGGCGGTCATCGGGTCCACGTTCGCGCGACCGCGCACGCCGTCGGTGCCGAAGAGTTCTCTCGCCATCTTCTCTCCTCGCCGCAGAAATCTCAGGTCGGCCCGCGTGGCGCGACCGTTGGCGTTTCGACGGGCACTGCTTCGACCATCACCTTGACTGTCACGGTCTTCGGCGAATCTGCCCACACATGACCGGGCCCTGCGGAAATGCGGACTTCGCGCTCGACCGGACCGCTCGCGCCCGCCACGTCGATCGTTTCGGTCGCGACCTCGGAGAGCCGTAGCACCTCGGAGCGCGCGCCCGTGATCCGGACCCGCGGCGGGTCGATCGAGATCTCGGCGACCCGGAAGCCCTCGGCGGGCTGGCCCTCGAGATCCGGCTTCACCTTCACCGTCTTCCCGATGCGACGCTCGAGCGACAACTCGATGCGCGAGGGCGAACGCGACACCACGCGCGCGCCGCGCGGCAGATCGAAGCGCGACAGATCGACCTCGAAGTCGGCTTGCCCCGCCTTCGCCTCCGAAATCTCCAGCGGATACTCGAGTCGCTCGGGATTGAAATTGCGCAGCGCGGAGCGCGTGCCGAGCAGGCGCACGTTGACGACGTCGGCGCCCTGATCGACCACGACGAGTTCATCGGGGACGCCCTGCAACACCACGGGAATGTCGAATCCGCGCTCGACGCTCGACGAGCCGCGCGCCACCAACCAGAGGAAGAGCGCGATCACGATCGCGAGCACCTTGTAACCGAGGTTGCCGAAGATCCGCATCGCTAGGCACGCCCAGGTTGCGTGGCTTCGGCGCGCGCGGCGCCGCGCGATGTATCACCGTTCGCGGCGCGCGGTCCCGCCAGTTCCGCCATCACGCGACGCTCGGCTTCGCCGCCAGCGAGGACATCGCGCAGCACTTCGCGCAGCCCGGCGCCGTCGAGGCTGCGCGCCATCACGCCGCCCACCACGATCGACAGCGCCTGCGTTTCTTCGGACACGACGATCACGACGGCGTCGCTCTCCTCGGTGATGCCGACGGCCGCGCGGTGTCGCGTGCCGACGCCCTCCGGCAGATCCTCGCGCAGCGTGAGCGGCAGGATGCAACCCGCTTGCGCGATGCGACCGCCCTGGATCACGACCGCGCCGTCGTGCAGCGGCGACTGCGGCATGAAGAGCGAGACGAGCAGGTCGCGCTTCACCGCTGCGTCGATCGCGGTGCCCGCCTCGATCAGATCCGACAGATGCGTCTCGCGTTCCAACACGAACAACGCGCCGACACGCTTCTGCGCGAGCGACTGCGCCGCGCGCGCCACCTCTTCCGCGAGCTGCGTCTCCTCCTGCTTCGCCACAGACGGGAACACGCCGCGCCCGACGCGCGCCAGCGCACGACGAATGTCGGCCTGGAAGAGCACGATGATGATCAGCACCGCGGAGGAGAGGAAGTTGTCGAGGATCCACTCGACAGTGGTCAGCTCGAAGGCCTGCGACACCAGGCTGGTGCCGATCAGCAGCAGCAGCCCAACGAGAATCTGCACGGCGCGCGTGCCGCGGATCAGGATCAACAGCCAATAGACACCGAGCGTTACGAGCGCGATGTCGATCGTGTCGCGCACCGGATCGAAGCCGGAGACCTGATCGAGCAGCAGACTCCAGAGCACTTCGATCACGAACGCCTCGCCCCGCGGAGGCTCGCGCCGATCCGCGCCGCGCGGACACCGGCTCCGACGTCGTGCACTCGGATCGCGTTCGCGCCGGCGAAGATGGCGACTGCGCAGGCAGCCGCGGTCGCGACATCGCGCTCGTCTACCGGATCGCCGGTGAGTTGCCCGAGGAATGTCTTGCGCGACGGTCCGACGAGCACCGGTTTGGCGAGTCGCTCGCCCAGCCATCCGAGATTGGCGAGCAACGCGAGGTTGTCTTGTTGTCGCTTGCCGAAGCCGATGCCGGGATCGACCACGATCTTCGAACCGGCGACGCCCGCCGCCTCCGCGCGCGCGACAGACGCGGCGAGTTCGCCCGCCACTTCCGCGAGCACGTCGTCGAAATGCGGTTCGTGCTGCATCGTCGCCGGCGTGCCGCGCAGGTGACCGAGCACCAGCCACGCGCCGCGCTCGGCAACGACTTCCAAGAGGTCCGGATCGAAGCGGCCGCCCGACACATCGTTGACGATGCAGGCGCCGGCCGCGAGCGCAGCGCGCGCAACGTCACTCTTCCGCGTATCGATCGAGAGCGGCAATTCGCAGCTCTTCGCGAGCGCTTCGAGAATCGGCACTACGCGCGCGATCTCGATCGTCACCGGCACCTCGGATGCGCCGGGCCGCGTCGATTCACCGCCGATATCGAGGACGTGCGCGCCGGCCTTCTGCATCGCCAGCGCCTCGGCAATCGCGGCATCGATCTTCGGGTGCTCGCCCGTGACGAAACGCCCGCCGTCGGAGAACGAGTCGGGCGTGACGTTCAGCACGCCCATCACCGTCATGCCTTGACGCGAGAAGATCGGGCTTCGCATCGACGGCCCTCCCTTCCCTTCACGCGGTGCTGGTGCGCTGCTCGAACTCCGCTCGCAGCCGGCTCGCTCGCGGCGCTAGCCCGGGATCGGCTCCGGGTCGGGCAGCTTCTTGCCCGAGAACTTCGGCGTGGCCTCGGCCTTCGCCTCGCGACGCGGCTCCGGCGGCGCGGGCTCGTCCACCTTCGGCAGCAGAAGCACCGGCAACGGTTGCCCCGCGATCAGCAGCCGCAGATCCGCGGTGTCGAGTGTCTCGCGCTCCAGCAGTGACTCGGCGATGGAATCCAGCGTTGCGCGATTCTCCTGCAGCATCTGCTTTGCCTCGACGTAGAGTGAGTTGAGCGTCGCGCTCACCTCCTCATCGATCTCCTCGGACTTCTTCTCGCTGAAATCCTTGCGCGTCATGAAGTCGCGCCCGAGGAAGACATCGTGATCATCGTCGCCGTATGAAACCGGTCCGAGCCGATCGCTCATGCCGTACTTGCAGATCATCTGACGCGCGAGCCGTGTCGCCTGCTGCAGATCGTTCGAAGCACCGGTCGAGAGGTGGCCGAAGACGAGTTCCTCCGCCGCGCGCCCTCCCATTGCGTGCTTGATCATCGCGAGAATCTGGTCGCGGGTGAGGTTGTAGCGATCTTCGGGCGGCAGCGTCTGCGTGACGCCGAGCGCCATGCCGCGCGGAATGATCGTGACCTTGTGCACCGGGTCGCTGCTCGCGGAGAGCATCGCCACGAGTGCGTGGCCACCCTCGTGATATGCCGTGATGCGCTTGTCTTCGTCGGTCATCACCAGACTGCGTCGCTCGGCGCCGAGCAGCACCTTGTCCTTGGCGCGCTCGAAATCGATCATCGCGACGCGCGAACCCTCGCGGCGTGCCGCGAGCAGCGCGGCCTCGTTCACGAGGTTCTGCAGATCGGCGCCGACGAATCCGGGAGTTCCACGTCCGATGATCTCGAGATCGACGTCGTCGGCGAGCGGAACGCGGCGCGTATGCACTTTCAAGATCTCGTAGCGACCGCGAAAATCCGGCCGCGGAACAACGACGCGGCGATCGAAGCGACCGGGCCTCAAGAGAGCCGGATCGAGTACGTCGGGGCGATTCGTCGCAGCCACCAGGATCACGCCTTCGTTGCTCTCGAAGCCGTCCATTTCGACGAGGAGCTGGTTCAGCGTCTGCTCGCGCTCGTCGTGACCACCGCCGAGCCCGGCCCCGCGGTGACGCCCAACGGCGTCGATCTCGTCGATGAAGACGATGCACGGCGCGTTCTTCTTGCCCTGCAGGAAGAGGTCGCGCACGCGCGAGGCGCCGACGCCGACGAACATCTCGACGAAGTCGGAGCCGGAGATCGAAAAGAACGGGACACCCGCTTCGCCGGCAACCGCCTTTGCGAGCAACGTCTTGCCAGTGCCCGGCGGACCGACCAGCAGCACGCCCTTCGGAATGCGGCCGCCGAGACGCGTAAACTTCTTTGGGTCGCGCAGGAACGCGATGATCTCTTCCAGCTCCGCCTTCGATTCATCGACGCCCGCAACGTCCGCGAAGGTCATGCGCTGCTGGCTCTCGTTCAGCAGTCGCGCGCGCGATTTGCCGAAGCTCATCGCCTTGCCGCCACCGGATTGCACCTGGCGCATGAAGACGACCCACAGCCCGAATATGACCAGCAGCGGGAACCACATGATCAGGATCTGCTGCCACATCGGCGACTCGCGCGGCGGCCGCGCCGTCACTTCGACGTTCTTGGCGGAGAGGCTTTCGAGAAGCTTGTCGGTGACCGCCGGTGCGTAGCTGGTGAACGGCGCGCCGGAGCCGAGGCGGCCTTCGATGCGGCCCTCCTCGATCGTCACGGCAGCTACTTCCCCAGCATCGACCTGCGACATGAACTTGGAGAACGGAACGTCGGCGGGCGCCGTCTGACTCTGCCGAAGCATCGTGACCAGGAGCAGGATCATGAGCAGGATCACGACCCACAGAGCCATGTTCTTGTAGAACTGCTGCGTCACATCGACCTCACGCGTGGTTCGAGTGGCGCTTTTGCGCCGATTCCCGAGTCAAAGCGCAGACTAGCATCCGAGCCTGGACGGCAAGTGACGCGTCAGACAGAAGTCCTTCTTGTCGCGCGAGAGCGTGAGTCCGCCGGGCAGTTCGATCGATCGGCCCGGCTTCGCGGTACGCCAGAAACAGACGATCCGATCGATGTGCGTGCGCGTCACGTCGCGCCCCGCTCCAAGCCGGTGCAGCGCGAATCGCGCGAGGCGACGGGCCAGCGCATCCGAGGTCACGTCGGGCTCCCAACCTTGGGATTCGATGCAGAGCTGCTCTGCACCATTCCAGGTGAAGCGGCGCGACGCCTCGACCTCGACGAAGGCTCCCAGCCATTCCGACTCCCTGCGCTGCGCTTCGGCCAGATCCCCGATCGCCCTGAGCAAGTTGGGGTTGAAGTCTCGCGTGAGGCCAGGGATCCAATCGGCGCGCAGTCGTGCGCGGCTGTAGTGCGGATTCGCATTGCTTGGGTCTTCGCGCCATTCAAGGCTGTGGGCCTTCGCATGCGCCAGCACTTCGGCGCGCGAAGCGTGAAGCAACGGGCGCAGCACCAGCCCATCGCGCGAACGTTCCGGAATGCCGCCGAGCCCCTCTGGACCGCTGCCGCGCAGCAGCCGCAGCAACACCGTCTCGGCCTGATCGTCGGCGGTGTGTGCAGTGACGATGTGCTCCGCGCCGAGCTGGAGCGCGAGGCGGCGCAGCGCATCGGCGCGCAGCCGGCGCGCAGCCTCCTGCAGGGTCGGTCGCGCGCGGCTCGATGCGGCGGCCTCCACGAGCGCGCGCGGATCGACGCGCTCGCTTGCGAAGGGCAGCGAAAGCGACGCGGCAAAGTCGTGCACGAACGCCTCGTCGCCGTCCGACTCGGCGCCGCGCAGGGAATGATTGACGTGGGCGACCGAGACGCGGAGCTGCGCGCGATCCGCGAGCCGCTGCAGCGCGTGCGTCAGCACGACCGAATCGACACCACCGGAGCACGCGACGGTGATCGTGCGTCCAACGAGGTCGAGCGCAGGCAGCGCGGCCCCGAGCGCATGCAGCAGCGGATCGCGTCTACGCGAGCGCGCTCGCATCGCCGACGAGGATCTTCGTTCCGTCCGCCTTCTCCACCCACACGTCGCAATGGACGCGTGTTCCCGTTCCTTCGGGCAACTCCTCGCGCACCTTGCCGCGCGCGATGACGCGCTCGTCCACCCACAACACATTCGTGAGTTTCACCGACATCTTGCCGCCCACTGCCCAGCCGCGTCCGAACTGGTCCTGCATCAACTGGTGCACGAAGCAGGTGCTCATCATCCCCTGCACGACGATGTTCGGGAAGCCGAGTTGCTGCGCCATCTCGCGATCGGTGTGGTAGTTCTTGCCGGGGCCGGAGAACATCCAGCAGCGCCGCTCATCGACGACCTTCTCGATTGCGGCCAGATCCGCGCCGGTTGCAGTGGGGAACGGCGGACGCGCCTCGCGAACTTCCTTCGCCTTCGCCGTCTTCTCGTCGACCACGAATCCGGCGCTCGGCGCGCCGCCTGCCGGCAAGAACGATTGGTGGGTGCGCCCGCGCACCAGCAGTCGGCCCTCGGCATCGAGCAGATCGGTCTCGTTTACGACGTAGTCGCGACCCCGTCGTGCGTAGCGCTCGATGATCGTCGTGCGCGTGTGCACGTCGGCGCCGATCGGTACGGCGCCGAAGAGCTCCCAATCCTGGCGCGCGTGCAGGTTCCCGAAGATATTCTTCAGGTACCAATCGCCGAGCACCTTGTAACACTCGGAGTGGAAGAGCAGCGACGGAGCGAGTTGCTCGTAGAGCGCGTTGTCGTCATCGAGCGCATCCGCATAGAAACGCACCAGCTCCGGGGTCACGCGATACGTGTTCGATCCGCAGTGGCGCCCGACGTAGGCGGGCTCGCCTTTCAAGTTCATCGGTGGCCTCCTTTGGCCAAGGTAGAGCGTCTGGCAGGGCCGTGCTCACTCGGTTATCCGAACGCGCGCATGAGCGATGACACGCTTCACAACGCCGGTGGCTGGCTCGCGCAACGCGCTGCGACCGATGGCGCTCGCGTCGCGCTGATCGAAGAGTTCGAGCGCGACGAGAACGGCGCCGCGCTCGTCGTGACGCATCGAACACTCGACTACCGCGCACTCGAAGAGCGCTGCGCGCGTTGCGTCGCGTGGCTGCGAGAGCTGGGCGTCGCACGCGGTGATCGCGTCGCGATCTTGCTGACCAACCGCGCCGCTTTCATCGAAGCGGTGTTCGCCGCGGCACGGCTCGGCGCGATCGCATTGCCGATCAACACGCGACTCGCGCCACCCGAGTTGCAGCAGATCTTCGACGACGCCGAGCCGCGCGTGCTGTTCTACGAGGCGGAGCTCGAAGCGAGTGTCGCACGCGCCTGTGCAGGGATCACCGAAGCGCCGCTGCGAATCGCGATCGGCGCAACTCCCGATGCCTACGAGACGGCGCTCGCGGCGCACACGCCGGATTTCTCGATCGCCCCGGTTTCACCCGACGACCCGATGCTGCTGATGTACACGTCGGGCACGACGGGTGTACCCAAGGGAGCGCTCCTCCCGCACCGCAAGGTGCTCGCGAACTCGCAGAACGCGCAGATCTTCTTCGAGACCTCGATCCGCGACCGCGTACTCGTCGTCGTGCCGCTCTTTCACTCGTTTGGGCTGCAGATCCTCGCGATCCCGGCGCTCTACACCGGTGCGAGTCTCGTCTTGCAGCGCCGCTTCGATGCGGCGGTACTGTGGGAATCGGTCGCCCAGCGCGACGTCACGTTCTTCGGCGGCGTGCCGACGATGTTTCGCGCGCTGCTCGGCGCGCTCGACGCGCGCACGGACCGCGCCGCGCTCGTCACCCGACTCCGCTTCGCGTTCACCGCAGGCGCCGCGATTCCGGTCGAGCTGATTCACGCCTTCGAAGCGCGCGGCGTGCTGCTGAAACAAGGCTTCGGACAAACCGAGACGTCGATTCTCTGTTGCCTCGATACGCGCGACGCGATCCGCAAGGCGGGGAGCGTCGGCAAGCCGGTGTTTCACGCGGAGCTGCGCGTGGTGGAGCGCGATGACATCGACGGACCGACCGCCGCCTGGCGCGACGCGGCGGTGGGCGAGACCGGGGAGATCGTCGTGCGCGGGCCGATCACGATGACCGGCTACTGGAAGCGCCCCGCGGAAACCACCGAGACGCTGCGCGAAGGCGGCTGGCTGCGCACCGGCGATCTCGCCACGGTCGATGACGAGGGCTTCGTCACGCTCGTCGGTCGCGCGCGCGAGATGTTCATCTCCGGCGGCGAGAACGTCTATCCGGCGCAGGTCGAGGCGGTCTACCTGCAGCATCCCGAGATCCGCGAGATTGCCGTGGTCGGCGTACCGAACGAACGCTTCGGGGAGGTCGGCTGCGCCTACGTCGTGTTGACGCCAGGCGCGGCGCTCGACGAAGCTGCGCTGCGAAGCTGGGGTCGCGAGCGGCTGGCCGCGTTCAAGGTGCCGCGATCCTTCATCGCGATGGACGCGCTGCCGCGAACCGTGACTGGCAAGGTGCAGAAGCACAGGCTTGGTGAAAGCGATCAAAGCGCGTCGCGCTAGGAAAGCGCCGATCGGATCACGATGCGCGTCGGTGAGACGCGCTCGCTGGATACGCGCACGGCCTGCCCCGAGGCGTGCGAAGCGGTGTACTCGATGAACCCCTGCGTCGCGTGGCGACACACATCGGGGAAGTTGTCCGGCACGCTGATCTCGATCTCGAAGCGCAAGCTGCCGCCCGCTGCGAGCAAGCGAAAGCTCCATTCGGTGTCGCGGTAGATCGCGGGGCCGAGCGTCACCATCATTGCGCCGAGGCGGTCGCCCCAGCGATCGCGATCGGCAGAGAGTTGGGCGTATAGTCCGGCGTTGCGGATTCGCTCGGCGGCGCGACGGCCGCGCTCCACCAGATACTCCACGCGCTTGCGCCCTTCGGTCTCGAATAGCAATTGCATCAGGCGACCGTAGGAGCCGAGCGAGTACCAGGCGGAAGGCAGGAGCTTCTGATCGAGAAGCTCGAGGTCTTCGGCTTCGAGGCGCACATCGAGTTCGGCGCGATCGATGCGACCCGCCTCGACGAGGCGATTCACGTCCGCGACGACGGATTCGATGGCGGTACCCTTGACGCCTCCGACCATGAAGACCCCTCGCCTACATGCACAAATCGACCGACCCCAGCCTCGGCTTGACCGCTGATGAAGCCCGCCACACCCGTTGGGGACGGTTCGGAGATCCAATGATCCATGGGAGTTGCCTATGTACTGTGATCGCCTGGACAGCGTCCGGGCCCTTCGAGTTGATGGCGCACTGTCACTGCTCGATGTGTCGCAAAGCGCATGGCGCGAGCTTTGCGACTTCGCTGGCAGCAGCGCGCACGAGCTTTCGCTTCGAACGCGGCGCCGATCAGGTGGCTCGCTACGAGTCGTCGACGCGAACCTCGCGCAATTTTTGCAAGCACTGCGGATCGACGGTGCCCTGGGTGCCTACCGAGCCGAGCGACGGCGAGCGGATCTTCCTGCCCGCCGGTTGCCTCGACGACGACCCGGGCGTTCGACCGATCGCACACATCTTCGCCGCGTCGAAAGCGCCCTGGCTCGAAATCGGCGACGCGCTGCCGCAACACGACGCGTACCCGCCTGGCTGGGGTGACGGCGTCGCGCGCGTGCCAGCCGCGGATCCGTCGCCGCGTGCGCCCGGCGCAATCCGCGGAAGCTGTCTCTGCGAGCGCGTCGCATTCGAAGCGGCACCGCCGTTCACTTCCATGACGAACTGTCACTGCTCTCGGTGCCGGAAGTCGGTCGCCGCCGCCTACGCGACCGACTTCAGTGTGCCGACCGCGAGCTTCCGCTGGCTGCGTGGCCGCGATCATGTGCGTGACTTCGTGTTGCCTGGCGCGAAGTGGTTCATGACCAGCTTCTGCACCGTCTGCGGTTCAGTACTGCCGCACATCGCGCGCAACGCGCCCAACCTCGTGCTGATCCAGGTTGGTGCGCTCGACGACGATCCAGGAATTCGTCCCGTGTTGCATCTCTTCGTCGGGTCGAAAGCCGCTTGGGAAGAGATCGCGGACGCGTTGCCGCAGTCCGACGCGTACCCGCCGTCGCGCGGGTGAGTGGCACACTGCAAGAACCGAACGCGCCCTGGTGGCGGTGGGCGGACTCGAACCGCCGACAAGCGGCTTATGAAACCGAAACGCCCAACATTGCCGTACATCAGCAGACGGCAATTCAGCTAGTTACGTCTTCCGATGTAAGCCGATGTCTAGGCCCGTGGCCGTACTCTGGCCGTACCAGCTTCACGAACCGAGCAGAGCATCGAGCCGCTCTGCCGCGTCACGGCCGAGTGTCGGTACGGCGTGGCTGTAGGTGTCGAGCGTGAGCGCGATCGACGAGTGCCCGAGTCGCTCCTGGACGATCTTCGGGTGAACGCCGGCCTCGAGTGCGAGGGTCGCTGCCGTGTGTCGGAGCGCGTGGAACCGGAAGTCGGGAAGACCCGCGCGCAGAAGCAGCGGCTTCCACGATCGTCGGTGTAGGTTCGAGCGTCGGATCGGCAGACCCTCCGCGCTTGTGAACACCAACAGGCTCGGGTGCGGAGTGGCACCCAGGCGATCCCTGTGGCGCCTCAGGGCGGCGATCGTGAACGCGGATAGATCGACCTGCCGCCGGCTTCGCGAAGTCTTCGGTTCAGCGAAGGTGACGTCGCCGCCCCGCCGCCCTTCCACGGCTGCTCGCCGGACTTGGACCGCAGCGGCCTCGAGATCGATATCGCCCCACCTCAGGCCCAAGAGCTCACCCAGTCGAATGCCTGTCGCGACGGCCATCGCGTAGAGCGCTTCGAGCGAATCGCCGCGCGCGGCCGCGAGAAGTGCGCGCGTCTGATCCGCGTCGAGCGCTTGAATCTCCGGACGGGGCGCGCGTGGTCGGCTGACTGCGTCCATCGGGTTCGCGGCGAGGAGCATCATACGCACGGCGTCGCGCAGGGCCGTTCGAAGGACCGTGTAGGTCATCTGTCGCCCGCGGGGCGAGGTGCCTTTCTCTTGGAGTTGTCGCAGGAGCGCTTGCACATTCATCGGCGACAACGAACGCAGAGCCACACCGCCGAGGATCTCACGCGCGGGAGCGAGCACGCGCTCGTAGTACGCGAGCGTAGAGGCGCGCACTCGCGGCGCCGCCGAGTCGCGCAGCCACGCCTCGAGAAACTCGCCGAGCCGCAAGCTGCCCGAATCTGCCCACGATCCCGACGCGGCCCGGTGTCGTAGCTCGTCGAGCTTTCGCTGCACGCCGGCTCGTGTCCGGTCGTAGACGGTTCGCCGGTTCCGCTGTCCGTCTTCGCCGATGCCGACCTGCACCGTCCCAGCCCAGCCGCCGCGCTGGTGTCGATAGATCGTTCCCTCGCCAGCGCCTCGTCTCGCCATCCGTTCACCCCCGTTTACACATTCAAGTTGTAGCGTGGACGTTACAAAGTACGGCGTAGGTCTGACCTACTATGGCACGCCTTCGGGCTTGCACAAGGCCACTAGCGTCCATGAATGTTCCACGAGTGCAACTCACAAAGGGGACCGAGCATGGCGACGAAAGCATCGAACCGCGGCAACGCTTCCGACGTCGCAGAGGACGAGCTCCTGGCCGAGGGCGCGCTCTCCGTACCGGAGGCGTGCTCTTTCCTTTCGATCTCGAGGCCTAAGGTCTACGAGCTGGTGAAGAACGGCGAGCTCCGATTCATCAAGCTCGGCCGACGCACCTACATCCCGAAGCGGTCCGCGCTCGAGTACCTGCGCCGCGGCCTGAAGCGCACGCCGTCGCGCGCGGAAGAGCCGCAGCATCTTTCCGACGCTCGAGCGGCCCGTCGCTCGCGCACGTCCTGAAGCGGAGCGGACGTGGCACGCCGACGACGAGCTGTCGATGACGCGCAGCTCGAGCTCGTGTCGCCCACCGGCGACGGGATCGCGTGCGATTCGTGGGCGCCGGGGCAGCGGCCGCCGCGAGCGCGACGCCGTGATCCCGCTTCCTCGCACCGCGCGGCCGACGAGCTCGAGGCGAGCGGAAGAGCCGCCCGCCAGACGCAGGCGGCGCTCGCCGCGGTGCGCGCGCATCCCGGGACGACGACTCGCGATCTTGCGAATTGCTCGCCCGGACCGGCTGGCATGGATGGAGGCGCGTGGCTGCACGCGCTCGGCCGCCGGCTCTCGGATCTGCGCCGCCGTGGTGCCGTGCAACGAACGCGGCTCGGAACGGACGACTTTCGGTGGTGGCCAGTCGGCTTCGCGATCCCGCGTGGTGTCGGGGAGCTCGCCGAGTAGCTCTAAAACGAGGTGACCCGCCGAGCTGGGACAGGCATCGGCGGGCCGAGGAAGCGATGACGAAGAGCTCAGTCTATCTCGCCGGCATCGTGAGCGCCTGATGGCGACACCGCGCAAGCGTTGGTTCAAGGTGCCAGACGAGGTCGGCGCGGCAGCGGCGAGCAATGAAGCGTTGGCTTTCTACTTGCGGCTCGGCTCGCATCTGAGCACGCGATGGGCTGCGGACGGTCTCGCTTCCGACGAAGCCGCCCGCTGCACACTCTCTCCAGGTCAGCTCGCGCACCTCGCAGGTTGCAAGCGAACGGAACGCGCAGAGCGTGTCGCGCGTGAGTTCGCGTCGTGCTTCGGGGCAACGTTCGAGAAAGATGCAGCGTGCTACCGGATCGAGTGGGCCAAGTTCGCGTCTCTACAGTGGCCGACGTCCGACGACGGGGGAACTAGCGGGAACGAAGCACCCCGAAACGCTCCCCCTCCGCGTCACGCGTCACGCGACACGCGACACGCGACCTTAGTTGCTGGTAGTAGGGGCTTCTTTTCAGAGGGGGGACGCAAACTCGCGAAGCCGACCGCCTCGAACGTCTCCGACGAGCGGATGGCCGAGCTCCTTGATCGCGTTCCCGGCCTCGAAGACACGCCCACGGTTCGGGAGAAAGTCGCGGCGCTTTCGTGGGCGGATGTCGAGCACGCGATCGACCGCGCGCACGCCGACGCGATGGACGGAAAAGCGCGTCACCTTCCGGGCTACTTCGTCTCGCTCCTGAACGAGCGAATCGTCAGCGGAAGAAGTCGAGGGGCGCATGGCTGAGCCTCTCCCGGTCGACGCCACGCTGCGCGAGTGGCTCCGAGTTCATCGCGTGGAATTGTCGTGGTCCTATGAGCAGACGGCGCGCGGTCTCGTCGAACACCATCTCGTCCCTTTCCTCGGTGCTCGCGACTGGCGCACCCTTTGCCGGAGCGACGCGTCCGCGTTCGCCGAGTGGATGCTCGGCCGCGGCCTGTCGGCTTCCACGATCCAGAACGCGCTCTCGGTTTTGCGCCGCGTCGCGAATGTCCTCATCGAAGGCGAGCGCCTCGAAAGCAATTGCTTCGCGAATCCGGGGCGCCTGTTGCGAGGAATCCGGCGCCGCTCAGAGCGTGAAGTCGACCGGGCCGATGCGTTCACGCTCGTAGAGCTGACCGCGCTCATCGATGCCGCGCGTCTGCCTCGCTTTGCGTGGTTCTCACCGCTCCTAGTGTTTCTCGTCTCAACTGGCGCGCGTCGCGGAGAGGCGATCGCACTGCGCTGGGGCGACGTCGATTTCGAACGCGGCGTGGTCGCGATCCGACGGTCGCGTGTTCGTGGGCGCGAGGGACTGACCAAAAGCGGCCGATCCCGCGAGGTCCCCCTCGCCGCGGCGTCGCCTGTTCTACGTCACATGCTCGAGGAGATCATCCGTGAACGTCGACCGAATTCTGTTGACCCGATCTTCCTCTCGCCGAAAGGGCGCCCGCTCGACGAGCGAAATATCTCGCGATGCTGGTACCTGCTGCGCCGCCGCGCAGGCGTGCGGCCGCTTCGTCTTCACGATCTTCGACACACGTTCGCGTCGCACGCGATAGACAGAGGAATCTCGATTCCTCGGGTCTCCGCTTGGCTCGGCCACGCTCAGATCGAGACGACTCTCCGGGTCTACACGCATTGCATCCCGCTAGAGCGCGAGCCGCTCGGGTTTCTCTCCATAGGAAGCGCTTCCCGATGACACTCATCGAGCTCCTGCGGCACCTAGCCGAGCTTCGCGTCGGATTCGGCTTCGAAGACGGTGGCCTTCAAATCGTCACGGACTTCGACTTGTCGGCTGAGTTCGGCCGCGAGATTCAGCGATCGGCAGTCGCGATCGTCGCGCTGCTCGAGCGATTCGAAGGTGGTTCGTGGGCGACTGCCGGCGAGCTTCTCGAGCTCGCGGCGCTGCCGCGAGAATCTGACGCGCCGCGGGCGTGCTATCTGTCCGGCCAAGCAGCCGACCGCGCGCTGCACGCCGTCACGCGGAAGCGTACGACGTCGACGCGGATCGGAAGCCGTCGAGGTCGAGCGGTGCTCGGAAGAGCACCGGGCCGCGGCGACCGCTCGGGCGACCCGCGAGGCTGGGGCCGCTCGTGACCCGAGGGCAGAGCGAAGAGTTCGCGGGGAACCGCGACGCTGCGCTCGATCCGGCGGGACCTTCGGCCTCAACGGCGCACCCTGCGTCGCTCGCGCATCGCTCGCCGGCTGGCGCCGACGGCCGACCGCAAGCAACGCCAGCAACCAGCGCCGGGCGCGCGAACGCGCATCCAAGCGAAGAGCGAGCAACCGCAATGACCACGGCGAACCCGCCGCGCGCCGGTGCTGTGCTGCGCCGCGTCTTCACGCTCGAGCTCGAGACCCGCGCCGAAGGCGACACCGCACGCGTCGTCGAGGCGAGCCTTTCGAGCGAAGAGCCGGTCGAGCGCGGCTGGGGCGTCGAGATTCTTTCGCACGCCAAAGCCGCGGTCGACCTGACACGGGCGCGCGACGGTCTGCCGCTGCTCTGGCAGCACGACCCCCGCGAGCTCGTCGGCCGCGTCGAGAACATCCGGCTGCGCGGCGGGCGGCTTCGCGGTCGCTTGCGCTTTGGCAACTCGCAACGCGCGCGCGACGCATGGGAAGACGTCGTCGCCGGCGTCTGCGTCGACGTCTCGATCGGCTACGCGATCGATGCCGTCGAGCAGGGCCGCGATTCAGAGCACCGCGAGATCTACACGGCGACCAAGTGGTCGCCGCTCGAAGTCTCGCTCGTTTCAATCCCGGCCGACTCGACAGTGGGTATCGGCCGCGCAAGGGAGAGCTTCATGGAAACCGAAAATCAACCCAGCCGTGGCGCGCACGAACTTCGCGAGAACGCGGCCGCTCGCACCGAGCGCGAGCGCGTGCTCGAGATCCAGGCGATCGGAGATCACTGGAACTGCGGCGAGGAGGCGCGGCGCGCCATCGCCGAAGGCTGGGCACTCGGCGACTTTCAGGCGTGGGCGCTCAAACACAAGGTGCCGATGGGACGCGCTCTCGAGAACCCGCCGACGGCGATCGGCATCGGCGAGCGATCGGCGATCGGCATCGGCGGGCGTGAGCTCAACCAGTATTCGCTCTTGCGCGCCGCAAGCGCGCACTCGTCGAAGGACTGGCGCACAGCCGGCCTCGAGCTCGAGGCGAGCGACGCTGTCGCGGCGAAGCTCGGTCGGCGCGCGCGCGGTTTCTTTGTGCCGTTCGAGGTCCTGACCGCGCCGATCGGGCGCGCCGTCGAAAAAGGCGGCAGCGCGACCGGTGCGGCGCTCGTCGGAACCGAGCTCCTCTCCTCCTCGTTCGTCGAGATCCTCCGCAACCGGGCGCGCGTGCGCGCGCTCGGCGCAACGATGCTTCCAGGCCTCATGCAGGACGTCGACATTCCGCGGCAGACGGGCGCGGCAACTGCGGCGTGGCTGGGCGAAGGCGGCACGTCGACGCCGAGCGATTCGGCGTTCGATGCGGTGTCGCTGACGCCGAAGACTGTCGCCGGCAGCACGAACGTCACGCGCCGGATGCTTCTCCAGGGGGCGCCTGCGATCGAGATGCTCGTGCGCGCCGACCTGGCGACGGTCCTAGCGCTCGCCGTCGACCTGGCCGCGATGTTCGGCAGCGGCTCGAGCAACCAACCGCGGGGCATCGTGAACGTGTCGGGCGTCGGCTCGGTCGCGATCGGTGCGAACGGCGGCGCGCCGACCTGGCCGCACATGATCGCGCTCGAGTCGGAGGTCGCAATCGACAACGCCGACGGCGGCGCGCTCGGCTACATCACCAACTCCAAGGTGCGCGGGAAGTTGAAGGCGACGGAGAAGGCGACGAGCACCGCGGAATTCGTCTGGGAGCAGCCGCCTGGAACCGAAGCGGGCTTCGGCGTGCTGAACGGCTACCGCGCCGCGGTGTCCAACCAGGTTCCTTCGAACCTCGTGAAGGGCAGTTCGGGCGCGGTCTGCTCGGCGATCATCTTCGGCGATTTTGCGTCGCTGCTGATTGGCGAGTGGGGCGTGCTCGACGTGTCGGCCGACCCGTACACGCTTGGCTCCTCCGGTGGCGTCGTGATGCGCGCCTTCTATGACGTCGATGTGGTGGTGCGACACCCGGAAGCGTTCGCGGTGCTGACGGACGCGACGACGACCTGAACCACGATCCGACGGGAGGTTCGCTCGCCCGCGGTGCGCGCGGAGTGCATCACGCGGGCGAGCTCCCCGGCACCAGGAGACTACTGTGACGCAGACAATCGAGCAGCTCGTCGTCGAGCTCCGCGCCGACATCGGCGGGCTCCGGTCACAGCTTCGCGTTGCCGAGGGTTCGGTCGCCTCGAGCTCGCGCAAGATGGAGCGCGACCTAGGCGCGATGGCGGCGGGCTTCGGCCGCGTCGGCTCGAGCGTGAAGACGCTCGGACTCGGGATCGGCGCTGCGCTCGGCGTCGGCGGAATCGGCTCAATCGCTTCGAAGCTCGCGGACGCGACGCGAAGCGCGATCGAACATGCGGGCGCGCTACACGATCTCGCGACACGCGCGGGCCTGACGGCCGAGAAATACCAAGAGCTCCGCTTTGCCATCTCGCAAGCGGGCGGCGACGTCGGCGGGCTCGACTCGGCCGTGTTGGCGTTCTCGCGGAACCTGTCGAACCTCGAGCGCGGCGCCGGGCCGCTCGCGAAGTTTCTGGGGAAAGCCGATCCGGGGTTCGCTGAAACGCTGCGCGGTGCGAAAGACACGGGCGAAGCAATTGACCTGCTCGCCGATCGCATCCAAGCGCTCGGCTCCGAGGGCGATCGGCTCGCGCTCATCAAGGCAGCGCTCGGCGGAACCGGAAAAGAGCTCGCCAACGCGCTCGCCGAGGGCTCGGCGGGCCTGGCGGAATACGCGGCGCAAGCGCGCAACGCCGGCGCGGTCGTGTCGAACGAAGCAATCAAGAGCGCCGACGACCTGGCCGACGCGGTCGGGCGCGTTGCCGACGTAGTCTCGGCTCAATTCACGTCGGCGCTACTCGACGCGCAGCCGGCCGCCGGTGGCCTGCTCGCGACGCTGTCGGACCCGGAGACGATCAAGCAAATCGGCGCGCTCGCCGGCGACGTCGGCGAGCTCGCGCGTGTGTTCCTCGACCTGGCGGCTGGTGCGGGTCGCGCGATTCGAGAGATTCGCAATCTCGAGGCATTCAACGCGGACGGGCAAATTCGGGCGCTATCAGTCGCGATCGCCGACGCGAAAACGGGCGGCGCTTCGGCCGCGGACATTGGGACGCTCGAGGATCACTTGCGGCTACGGATGGAAGCGCGATCGGCGAGCGCTACGGAAGCCGACGCCGAGGGCGTGCGCGCGCAGCGTGGCGAGCTCGCCGCTTCGCTCGGCTTCGACGAATTCGGGAACCCGATTCGCTCGACGTCGAAGGCGTCGCTCTCGCGAGCGTTCGGCGGCGCGCCGCCGAGGGCGCCGAAGGCTTCAAAGGGTGCCCGCTCGGGGGCGAGCGCCGCGGCCGCTCGCGACCCGCTCGCGTCGGCGCTGGCAACGATTCGCGAGGAGGTCGCAGGCGCCGAGAGGGTCGCCGACGAGCGAAGGCGTTTCGAGGAAGCTGTCAACCGCGACCTGGAACGCGCGACGCTCTCGCGTGTGGAGCTCGCCGAGCTCGAGACGACGCGCCGAATTGAAGAGCTCGACCGGCTGGGATTCGCGACTGAGCAATCGGTCGAACTGCGAACGAAGATCGAAGCCGAGGGCGCCGCTCAGCTCGAGGAGATCCAAAGCAATTCAATCGACAAACTCGCGCGCATCGCCGAGGTGGGTTTCGAGACGATCGGGGATTTCCTGGCGTCGAAGCTGCTCGACGATTCGAAACTCACTTTCGACGAGCTGGCGAAGTCGTTCGCCAAAACTCTCATACGCATGGAGATCCAAGCGGCGGCGGCGTCGGTGGGCGAGATCCTGAAGAACAAGCTCAAGAAGGTCGAGTCCAGCGCCGGAAGCGCGGACAAGGACTCCTCTTCGGACAATGCCGGCGGGGCGTCGGGGGGTTCTTCAAATCCCGCGGGTTCGATCCTCGTTGCAATTCTCGGGAAGATTTTCGGGTTTGCCGATGGCGGCGTCGTCACGGGGCCTGTGCTCGGCATGATCGGCGAGGACCCTTCGACTCGGCCCGAAATCGTGATGCCGCTTTCGAAATTCGAGAAGCTACGCGGCGACGGCGGCGCACACGTCGAGGTCGTGAACGCGGTTCCGGGCGTGCAAGCGCGCGCGCGCAAGGTGCGGCGCAACGGCCGCGAAAAGACCGTCGTCGAGCTCGAGGCGGCGTTCGGTGCGCTGCTGCAACGCGGCGCGTTCCGAGACCAGCTCGGCGGACGACATGCGCCCGGAATGCGATAGGGGTACGACGTGACGGCGGAAGAACGCGCGCGAATTCTCACGGCGTACACGCGGAGCGAACCGGAGTTCATTCCGCTGCGCGAAATGGGTGGCTACCTCGAGCCCGAGGAGCTGCAAGAGCTTCTCGCGAACGGACTCCGGATCTACGGCGTCGAGCGCGACGACCAGGTCGTGAAGTCCGTCGAGGTTCACGAGTTCGTCGAGGCGTGCGTCGAGCACGCGTTCGCTCTTGAGCTTCTCGAGGCGATCGAAGCCAGCGACCAGACGCCGATCGCTTCCTAGACGACGCCGAGTTACTGCGGCGCCGAAGTTCTTCGCGCGGCGTGGGCGGCGGGGAGGCGCGCCCCCTACGGCGGCGAGTATCTACCTATGCCTCGCGGCTGCGCGTACCCGCTCCGCGCACTCCAGAAAGGACCCGCGAACGTGCGCCGAGCCCCGTTTCTCTCCGCGTGGCCGTACCTTGGCCGTACCCTGCCCGTCCGCTCGCCTTCCTCGGCTCCCTAAGTGCCCGTTGTTGCTGGTGGCGGTGGGCGGACTCGAACCGCCGACAAGCGGCTTATGAAACCGCTGCTCTAACCAACTGAGCTACACCGCCACGATGGGATCGCGCCTGGCGCGAGGGCCGGCAGCTTAGCGAACGAGATCGGCGTCGCGATCGCTGGGCAGACCGGGCGCTCGCCGCGGCGGAGCGGGCTCGCTGGGTTCCGTTCCCGGCGCTGGCTTCGAAGCCGTGCCGAGATCCGGGCCCGCGCTTTCGATCGACTCGACACGACGCTGCTGCTCCTGGACTTCGAGCGCATTCGCATCGGTGACGGCTCCGGGGCCCGCTGCCACACCCGTGTTGGCGGGCTCACTGCCGAACACGGCGAATGATGTGCGATCTGCGACGCCGTCGAGCAGCGGGATCAACTCTCCCATGGTGCTCGCGTGGACATAGATCTTGCGCGGCTCGCGCTCCGCATCGTGCACGGACGCGACGGCGAGATCGAGGCTCGCGCCTTCGCCGAAGCGCGTGAAGGAACCGAAGACGACGAAGTCTGCGTTGTTGGCGAGTCCAGCCTTGCGTGCTGCTTCGGCGTCGGTCGTCGCCGTGTTCGCATCCTCGACCGGAACCACCGCGAGACGCGAATCGCGTCCGAGCCGCGACACGAGCATGTCCTCCATGCCCTTCTGCAAGTACTCGCGCCCTTCGCTGCTGAAAACGACGACAGGCAGCACGGCGACGCGCACGCGCTCGTCAGCGCGAGCGACTGAGCCCGCTGCCAGCGATGCGATTGCGATCAGCAAGAGGAACGTGGGGCGCAACAACCGGCGAGCCTCCGCGACCGTTAAACCGGGGCGTTGCTACCACCCCCCAAAGAGCGGGTCAAGGAAATGGCGCGGCGTCGGTCGCGGGCGCGAGCGGCTACTCGCCGACGGGGAGGCGAATGCGGAAGGTCGCACCGCGTCCTTCGAGGCTCTCGACTTCGATGCGGCCGCCGTGATCGGCAATGATGCGATGACAGATCATCAAGCCGAGTCCGGAGCCCTGATCCGGGCCCTTGGTGGTGAAGAACGGATCGAAGACGCGCTCGAGATCTTCGCCGCGAATGCCACATCCGTCGTCGGCAACTTCGATGCAGATTCCATCGACATCGTCGAAGCGCTCGGGACGGACAGCGATGCGCACGTGGCCCGCCGACTCGCTCGCGGCGATTCCAGCGGCAAGCGGCTGCGCGGTCGCGTGGATCGCGTTGAGCGCGAGATTCAAGACGACCTGGTGCAGGTGATCACGCACAGCCATCAGCTTCGGCGTCTCCGGCGCGACGTCGAGCGTCACCGTGACACGCCCCTGTGACGCTTCGGACGACAACAGCAGCACGGCTTCCTGTACCAACGCCGCGATGTCGCAGGGCGCGCGCAGCGCCGTCTCGTCGCCGGCGCGACCGAGTCGCCCCATCGTCTTCACCAACCCGTGGATGCGATCGACTTCCTTCAACGCGAGCTGGTTGTAGTCGCCCCAGAATTCGCGATCGAGCTCGCCGCGTTTGGCGGGAGCCAGCGTCAGGAAGGTGCGGATCGAGACCAGCGGATTGTTGATCTCGTGGGCGAGGCCAGCGGCGAGCGTGCCGAGTGTGCCGAGCCGGTCGGCGCGCCGGACCTGCTCGCGCGAGCGCCGCAGATCATCGACGAGGTGTGCGTTTTCGATCGCGATCACCGCCTGCGACGCGATGCCATCGATCAGTGTGTAGTCCGCTGCACCGAGACCCGGACCGCCACTGCGATTGTCCACCACGAGCGCGCCCATCACGCCAGCGTGACCGACCAGCGGCACGAACATCATCTCGTCGGCGGCAATCTCGGTGACGATGCGCCGCAGCGGCGCCTCGAGTGTCAGCATTTCGCCAATGCGAATGAACTGCACACGCTGGTCGCGCAGCTTGCCGATGAACTCGGGCGCAGCCGACACCGGAACGTCGTATTCCGCGGGATGGCGCGCCACCTGGGCATCACGCGGCGCGGTGCGAACCAGCTGCAGGCGCTCGCCACTCGCATCGAAGAGGAACACGCTCGCGCCGTCGTAGCCGAGCTCCGCGGTCAGCGTGCCGAGCAGCAGATCGAGCAGCGGAACGAGTTCGAGCTCGCGATTCAGCAGCTTCGAAGTCCGGTTCAGGATCTCGAGCTCGGTGAGAAGGTGCTCGCGTTCGCGGTCGAGCGCATAGTGCTCGATCGCGTTGCGGATCGTGAGCCGCATCTCGTCGGGCGTCCACGGCTTCGGCAGATAGCGATAGATCCAACCGTTGTTGATCGCCTCGGACAACGTCGAGGCGTCACCATAAGCGGTCACCAGGATGCGAACCGTCTTGGGATCGACTTCGCGCACCTTGGCGAGCAGCTCGACGCCACTCATGCCGCCCATGCGGTGATCCGAGAGCACGACGGCGGCCGGGTGCTCGTGCAGCGACTGCAGCGCTTCCTCGCCGCTCCGCGCCACGCGAATCTGGTGGTCGCGGCGGAAGGTCAGCTCGAAGATTCGGGTGTTCTCGATCTCGTCGTCGACAAAGAGAAGCGGATATTCGCGGTAGTCGAGCAGGCGCTCGATCCTAGGTCCGGTCCGCTGCGGCATTCGTCGTCTCCGTCGGCAGGCGAAGCGTGAACGTGGCGCCCTCGCCCGGGGCCGCTTCGACCTCGAGAGCACCGCGATGGGATTCTGCAATGCGTCGGCTGATTGCGAGCCCGAGACCCGTACCCTTGCCAGCCGATTTGGTGGTGAAGAAGGGATCGAAGATCCGGGAGCGCAGCTCCGCGTCGATCCCCGGTCCATTGTCCGCCACCGTCACTTCGACGCTCCGTCCCCCATGCGACGTCGCGACACCAATGCGAACGGTGCCTCCCGTCTCATCGAGTGCATCGGCTGCATTCTTGAGCAGGTTCAGGAAAACCTGCTTGATCGCACTCGGATCCGCCGTGATCAGCGGCAGCTCCGCCGCGAAGTTGCGCTCGACCTTCACGCGCCGATCCGCGAAGTGCGGCCGCAACAATTGCAGCGTGGAATCGAGCGCGACGCGCAGATCGATCGCCTCGTGCTCACGCTGACCGGCGCCGAAATCGCGAAGATCGCGCACCAGCCGACTCGTGCGGTCGAGGCCTTCGATCACGATGCTCACCAGCTCATCGAGCGTGGCGCCCACCTCGTCGAGACCCACCTCGCTCTCGAGGCGCTCCAGCTCGCGCGCGCTTTCGGGAAGCTTCGCGACATCGCGCCACTCGAGTGACTGCACACGCGATGCGAACTCGCGCACCTGCTTCACCGTGTCCTTGAGCATGCGCAGCGAATTCAGCGCGAAGTTCAGCGGGTTGTTCACCTCGTGCGCGATGCCCGCCGCCAACTCGCCGACCGCCGCAAGTCGCTCCGCCTGCACCAGCGCCACTTCGGTCTTGCGCAGATGCTCGAGCGCTCGCTCGAGCGCAGAGTTCTGCTCGGCGAGCTCGAGCTGCAAGCCTCTCAATCGCACCAGCGAACGCGCGCGCGCCACCAGCTCGCGCGGATGAAACGGCTTCGTCACGTAGTCGTCGGCACCGAGTTCGAGGCCATGGATCTTCATCTCGCGATCGGCCTTCGAAGTGACCAGCATCACGGGTACACCCGCGAGCGCCGGATCCGTCTTGATCGCCTCGCAGAGCTCCGTGCCCGACATCTCGGGCATCATCACGTCCGTCAGGACGAGTGCGGGCGGGCGCTCACGCACGAAGTCGAGCGCCTCGCGACCGTTGCGCGCCGCGCGCACGCGGAACTCGGCGCTCAGCAGATGCACCAGCAAGTGCCGCATATCTGCGTTGTCCTCGGCCACCACCAGCTCCGGCAGCAACGAGGATCCGCTTGCAGCAGCGAGCACCAACTCGTCTTGCCGATGGTCGCCCTCGGCTCGTTCCACCGTGCGCTCCATCTCGAGCGTGCGGTACCACGAACCCTGTGCGATCGACGCCATGGCGCCCTCGCCCTCCGCATCCACCGAAATCTCGCCGCTCGGTTCGTCGTCGCGATGATGATCGAGATCCGCGGTCAGCGCGTCGAAAGAACGGCGCAGCGTCAGCGCGCGGCCGTCGTCACCTTCGATCACCTCTTCGGTGCTCTCGTCGGCGATGCCGCGAGGAAGCGTGACATGGAACTGCGTCCCACGACCAATTCCCTCGCTTGTAGCCCAGGCAGCTCCACCGTGCAGAGCGGTCAACTCGTGCACTAGCGAAAGCCCGATCCCAGTGCCCTCGTGACGCCGCGTAGCCGAACCATCGACCTGCGCAAAGCGATCGAATACGCGGCCGAGCTGGTCAGGCGGGATCCCGATTCCAGTGTCCGCAACCGTAATGCGGATGCATTGCCCGGCGGGTGCCGACCCGTCGCTCGACGGCGCGTGCATGTCCGCAGGCGCATCGCCCACCACCGCATACACAGTGATCCTGCCACCGGAATCCGTGAACTTGAGCGCATTGCCGACCAGATTCACGAGGATCTTCTCGAGCGCATCCGGATCCGCATTCACCAACGGCAGCCCGTCCGCACAAGCGGCCACCAGCACCACACCCTTCCGCTCCGCCATCGGCCGCGCACTCTCGACGATGTCATCGATCACACGCGCCACCTCGAGCGGCTGCCGCTGCAACTCCACCTGCCGACTCTCGATCTTCGCAAAATCCAGCAAGTTGTTGATCAACTTCAGCAGCCGCAACGCATTCTTGTGCATCGTCTCGAGATACCCGCGCTGCATCTCGGGAACGGCACCGAAGGAACCCTCGAGCATCGCGTCGAGGGGCGCGAGCATCAGCGTGAGGGGAGTGCGGAGTTCGTGGTGGACGTTGGCGGAGAAGCGCGACTTGGCTTCGTCGAGCTGGCGGAGCTCGTCGCGGGCGGCTTCGATCTCCTTTCGTCTCAAGAACTCTCGGAGGCGCATTCGATCGAGAAGTGCGGAACTCGCGACGCTAACGATGCCGCCGGACAGTAGAAAGATGGTGTGAATCACGAATGTCTCTGAGACAACAGCACCCGAGACGACAATTGGCGCGGCCATGAACGCGCCGAGCATTGCGCCACACACCAATGCATCTTGCCTGGCCGTCAATGGCAGCAGGACTGGCACACCGACGAGATAGAGAAGCAGACCGACGTAGTAGTCAGTCGTAGTCGGCGATCCGGTTCCGTAGACGACCGTCAGGAGCATCGTCCCGGTCGCAAGTGCAACGGCCCATTGCGATAGGCGCGGATACTTTTTGTAGCCCGAGATGAAGCTACCGAGGAGAACGGCGTTAAGTGCCAACCTAATGGCGAGCATTTGGCCGAACTGCGATGGAAATGCGTAGCGATCAAGCGCAATAAAGACGAGATTGATCGCGAACGTAACCGCTGATGCAGTCCTCACATGAGGCGGGAGAACCGATCGCTCTAACTCACGGCGATAGAGCTCGCGGCTCGACAGATCAGATACCGCATCGTGGTTTGTCACTGTTCCGCGTTCATCGGCCTAGTGGGCCCCTAGGCTTTATGCCGACAACGCACCGCCTCCTCAACGGCGGGAGATTTCCAACGGACCACATAGGCCCGAGTTCTTAGGGTGCCTCGGACGGCTTCTCGGCCGCGATGACCACCGCCTGGGGGGGGGCGCCGAACGACAGGCTGGTAGTCAAGGAGCAGAAACCAACCTTAGATACCAACGTCACAATCTCGTCGGGATCTAGGAATCGAAAGACGCCCTGCTCCTCCAGATCCAGAACGCGGGCCATATCGTTGAGGAAACTGCGTATAGACTCGTCGAGAAGCGTCTCCGCACCGGAGCCTAGAACCTCACGAGCCCGCCCCTGACGGAGTTCGTCGACACCCTCGAGATAGAGGCGAGAGATATCCGCATCACGCCTCAAGCTGGAGACTACGATCCGACCACCAGGCTTCAGAGACCGATAGATAGTTCGGAGTACTTCGGCAGGATCCCGTACATAGCTCAGTACCAGTGACAGTAGCGCTGCGTCATACATGGAAGGGGTAAAAGTCGATGTCAATGCTGCCGCATCGTTGAGATCGCATTCTACATACCTTAGTGACAGCCCTGAAAGTCGACGAGCATCGAGCAGAGTACGTGCCCGTTCGAGGCCCTCGGGGACGTAATCAATCTCGTCAATTGCTAGAGCTGAAGGACGATCTTGAACATCTCCCAGTAACAGGGGGAACGATCCAGTTCCAGCGCCCACGTCTGCGATTCGCGCGCCTGCAACCAGCCCGAGCCCCTTGATTTGAAGTCTCATTAGATCGTCAAACGCTCGTGTCGCGTTCATGAGCTCGATACCGAGCGCTCCGTCGCGCCCGAGTAAGTAATCCTTCCAAAATCTCCGCACATCTGAAGCAGCGTTTGGCAACCGCTCCCGCTCGGCACGGCGCCGCGTCTCTAGACTAGTCAGATTCGGTAGTGCTCCTTCGATCGGCCTTCGAAGGGCCATTTCGCCTACCTGGCTAGCTACAAGCTGAAACACTTCGAGGGCTTCCCGGCTGCTTCGGAGTTGGTGACCTGTAGGCACCTCGATCAGTCGCCGCTGTGAACGGTCGCCGCTGCTCATCACTGCCCGCACTCGCTCAAGGTCGAGCCAAGCATCATTGGCGCCGTGAATCCACGTCACGGGAATGCGAATCGCCGCCATGTCACGCCTTGAGTCTTCAAGGAACGCAAGCCGCAACGCGCTCGCGTCGGAAAGAAAGAGATCCACATCCGTGAGAACACCCATGATCTCTTGAACACCGAACTTGATCTCTTGTTCACCGCCCGCGATGTAGTCGATTCCGCCAGACACCGTTCTCATCCCGGATTGCAAATCTGGCGTGCCCACAACGCTTACCCAGCCTCGGATGTTCCGGCCCTCATCTATGAGCACGGCTCGCCTGCCCTCGATCGACGCAGCGCTGAAAGTAACTAGTACGACTTGAGACGCGTTGATCTCACTTGCCTCCGTCAGAAAGCGTGCTGAGGCGATGATGTCATCAATCGCGTCGCTGAAGGTGAACTTCAGATGCTCCGTCCCTGGGGTTTCAAATCCTCGTTCCTTGTGAGACTCCCCTCGCCTTCTGGTTCCATCGAATCGAAGCACCGAGACTGATTCGCCCGCACGGCGGAATGTCTCGACGATTGTTGCTGCAAGCGGGAGGAGCGTCTCCTTGGTGCGACCCCATGCAGGCGGAATCACTACGGCGGTCGCTCCTCGCTGCGATCCTGTTGAGTCGATGATCCCTTTCAGCTTCTCTCCGCGATCGTTGCGGTACTCGACGACGCGAATGCTCGCATCAGCGGAACTTTGCGAGCGCCCCCGGCCAACGATTTTCGCGGAAATTGCGGCGGCGCCCGCTGAAAGTATTGCGAGGCTCTGCCTGGCACGGCCTAACGAGTTGGATCCAGTGATCGTCCGTCGTTTTTCGATCTCTATGGGACTACTGACCGGCACCTCGCTGACTGAGAGCCCGAGCCTTAGCCAGCCGCTTTGCCTCTCAATGGGTCCGGCGTATCTGATCTCTGCCCAGCGTTCATGTCCCGCTAGCACGCCGTCTAGGTATTCCACTTGAAGCTGATCCCCGATCCGCGCTGGCGAGCTCAGACTAGTTTGTACGTTCAAGCCGACGGCCGTGTAGTCATCGACCGACGCCTCGGCAGACCAGTCCTCCGATGCACAGGAGAGCCGGACAAGCTGCGGCGCGTCACTCCCGAAGTCTTGAGCGCGACGCGGGCGATCTCGCCTCTCAGCCACATAAAGGACTGAGGGGAAGGAGAGGCGAGCAGGCTCGTGGCTCTGGCTCAGCGAGAGTGCAACCGAGGAGAAGAAATAGCTGCGGCCTTCGAGCGAGAAGTTCAAGAAGACACTCTCGCCAGCTCTTCTAGTGATATACCTCGACGAGATGGCGAGCTCGGATTCGAGGATCTCGCGGATCGTTGCGACCTCTGCGTCTCCACGAAGGGTTCTCTTCCCGGTCAGCTCCCGTTCCCCATCGCGTAGCCTCTTCAGAATGTTCCGGACGACCTCTGGATCAACTATCGAGCTCGCGTGGAGCCTACGAAGGACTTCCGATCCAACACCAAATCGGGCTCCTAACTCGACTTGCGAATTCTCGGTCATACCGCCCCTTCACGGGGCCCACCGATGAGGGCCATCCGGATTCGGCGAATCCTACTCGCGTATCTCGAGCCATCGCAAATCAAATCTTCATCCATCCGAAATCGTTGAGTTGCGCTCCGCCTCAATCTCTCAACGAGGAAAGTCCGGCAGAATTTGCAGCGCGGGCGAAGGGCCTGGAAGATCGGAACGAGACTACAAACCGCCGAAAACTAACTCTGGCTTTCGTCTGGAATATCCAAACACCTCAACAGTCCCGGAACTCCAATTTCGATTGGGCCGAATGACTGAGGAAAGCCAGCTTGGCGCGTTTGGGTTCACGTCGCCGCGGGTCAATCAAGCTGGTAGGCCACCACACTGAGAACACGCGCTGCACGATTCAAGTCGAGAACAGAAGCTGGCCGCACCCGAGGGCCGAGCTAGTGATTCGCAAATCGCTGCTCGGCCGTCGCAATCCTGCTCAGTAGGCTCGTCATACCCAACTCTTCCGCAGTCGCCCGCGCCTCACGAAGCAAATCTGCAGCCTGATCCAATTCGTCAGGCCTCGCGGACGTCATCAAACAGTCTGCATAGTTGAACTTCGCATGAGCAACCCAAGGCGAGGCGCCGATGCTCAGGTTCATACCAATCGCCTCCTCAAAATGGTCAGCTGCACGCTGCTGGTCTCCCCGCAGTCCTGCTAGGAGTCCCAAGTATCGAGAAGCGCAGCCCCAGTTCATGACACAAAGGCCCAGCATCACGAATCGATGCCGCAACGGAAGCAACAATTCGTAGAGCATCGCCGCCCGACTGAGGTCGCCCAAACTCACGCACACTTCGGAAAGCAGCGAGATCGCAACGGACCAATCCATGGTGCGGGCGATGTTCCGGAACTCGTTCTGAGCGAGGAACTCAAATTCACGCCGAGCATCGTCTAGCCTTCCGGCTTGACTAAGGGCCCATGCGAGGGCCGCTCGCCATCCAAGTATTTCCGGATAGCGATCGGTTGCTTCTCGAGCAATCTCGACGAGTTCGTTGAACTGTCCGCGCTCCCAAGCAAGTACGAGTCGATGAGCCATGCGGCTGTGGAAGATGTTTGCGTCCCCGACCCTCTCACCGATCTCGGCGAATAGGCGCGAAATAGTCTCGCCCTGGTCAAATCGACCGGCAAGAATTTCACGCATGGATCGCAGGAGGAGCGCGTACCAGATTGCCTCTGGCTGGCGCAGGTGCTCAGCCAGGCGACCGAAGGCCGATACGCGGCGATCGAACTCATCAATGTCACCCCGCTCGATAAGACAAGTGACCGAGAAGAGTTCGCTCAACATCTCGAGTTCTGGATCCTTGAGGTCGCGGCGTCGCTGCTCGAGTTCCGAAGCAATCTGCCAGCGGCTATCGCAGGCAGTGGGATCCCAATCGGCGAACCACCGTGCGAGTACCACGTATGCTTGCAGCTCTTGATCCTCCAGCCGCTCCGCCAATCGCCATGCTTGGTCGCTGAGCGCGTGTCTCTCCTGATCCGCGCCCGCCCAGAAAAGCGCCATACCCAGTCTTGCGAGAAGCCTTGCCTGCAACTGCCCTGCCACTTCGGGCACGAGCGCTAAGGCGTCCCGCAGCAAGGAGAGTACGAGCGCATCGGGTGCGCCGGCTTCGACTGCAAGCAGGCCTGGAGAGATACCAAGAGCTGCTCGTGACAGTTGATCCCAGTTCCCCGTCTGCCTTGCAAGCCTTGCTACACGCTCAAATGTTGCTCGTGCGCTCGATCTTTCGCCCGCTTTCATCAGGTTGTTCCCACGCGCCAACAAGATCTCGCCGCGCCGTACGTCATTCTGAGGAGTTAGGCGTTCGAGGTGAAGAAGTGCTTGTCGAAAGTGCTCCGCGGCCTCCTCGTAGGCCAGACGTCTGCTAGCCCTTTCACCGGCAAGCTCAGAGTACCGGAGCGCTTCCGCACCAGCGCCCGTTGCGGCTGCCAGGGAGAAGTGGTGAGCGAGTTCGCTGAAATGATCTTCCATTTCGCTTCCGACGACTCGTTCTAGTGCGCAACCTACCCGATAATGCAGCTGCGCCCGAAGCATGGTCTCAATTCGCGTGTAGAGCGCATCGCGAACGAGAACATGCGCGAATCGATACGAGTCGCGCATGTTCTCGACGGGTACGATGAGACGTGCCTCTACCGCCTCCTCAAGTGCGGCGACGATGGGACCGCCTTCCCCTAGTGCGTAGTCAAGCACTAAGGCGGGGAATTCGGGGCCTACAACGGATGCCATTTGCAAGAGTTCGCGTGTTGCGCCTGAAAGCCCATCGATCTGGCGAACAACTGCATCGCGAATCGTTGTCGGCAGACTGGCGCCGAGAAGTGCCTCGACGCCGCCTTGTCCAGCAGCGTGAATAAGTTGCGTGAGGAAGAAGGGGTTGCCGCCCGTAAGATCGCAGAGTCGATCTATCGCGACCGAATCGGGCGTCCAACCGAGCGACTTGCTGACAAGCTCCGATACTTGGATCTTATCTAGACCCACCAAGTCCGCGACTCGGCAACCTGCCTGACGGCAGATACGCGAGATGGTCGTTGACCGAAACTCATCGCGTGCAGTTTCTGCGGTGCGGTGAGAACCAACGACTAAAAGTCGAACCCGCCGAAGTTCCGAGACTAGCGACTCAAGAAGTAACAACGACGGCTTGTCGGCGCGATGCAAGTCGTCGAGCACGATCACCACCGTCTGTCGCTCACTAAGGCGCCGGATCAGCATCGAGACTGCGTCGAAGAGGCGAAGGCGCGATGCGGGAAGCTCCCAGTCATGAGTTTGCGTCCCATCGCTCATCTCAGGGATCAGACGAGTGATCTCCTCGGCCAGTACCCCAAGGAGCTGGTTGATCTCGGAACGTGGTCGCTGCCTGAAACACTTGCGAAGAATCTGAACCCACGGCCGAAATGCAGCGCCCCCATCGATTTCGCGACACTTTCCCTCCAAGACAAGAGCGCCCGTTCCCTCTACCTCTCGCCCAACGCGTGCGAGAAGTGAGCTCTTTCCTATCCCAGCTTCACCACCAAGAAACACTACTGATGTCCGACCGATTGACGCCTCGCGGAATGAATCAGCGACGACCGTCATCTCCGCGTCGCGCCCAACGAAAGCATCGACCCGTGCTTGGATGTCTACGCCTATTCGCCGAGCTTCGTGCGGCGCACCTATAGGACGGGAACGCACAGCTCCAAGAAAGCGATAGCCGCGGCGCGGATGCGTCTCAATCAGGCGCGGCATCTTGTGACTGTCTCCAAGAGCCTTCCGCGCGGCTGCCATGGCCACAGTCAACGAGCCTGATGAGACCTTCCTTCCCTCCCATACGCCCGCAAAGATCTCCTCGCTGGAAACCACTCGATCTCTCTCCCGGATCAGATACGCGATGAGATCGAAGACCCGCCGCTCCAATGGAACGATTTGGCCCGCCTTCCGAAGTTGGAAGTATCGGTAGTCCAGCTCGAAGTCGTCGAAGGCGTCAATCACATCTGGCTCCGGCGTTACTGCGGGTATTCAAGCACGAAGGAATCGGCGGGCAACATCCTCCGATACTCGCACTCGCGATTCTCAACACACTCTCGCTGATGAGCGCATCCGACGCAGAAGCCGCCGGA
Source organism: Deltaproteobacteria bacterium (assembly GCA_031396445.1). Lineage (GTDB taxonomy): Bacteria > Myxococcota_A > UBA9160 > UBA9160 > PR03 > PR03. The sequence continues at coordinate 43,916 of JANNKU010000068.1, forward strand.
AGACAGGGGGCGGATCAATCTCTGCTTCCAGGCTACTCAGCGAGAAGCCGCGCCTCGCTAAGAGAATAGTGAGCTAGCGTGCCTTCTCACCATCGAATGGCGCCACACTTCGTGCTGTATGACTTCCGAGAGTTCACGCTCGATGAGCGAACTTTCCAGCTCCGCAGCGGGCGAGAGGTGGTCCCTCTAGAACGGAGGGTATTCGATCTACTCTCATACTTGATTCGTCATCGAACTCGCGTTGTTTCGAAGGCTGAGTTGTTTCGCGACGTTTGGTCGGGGCGCTGACGTGTCTCGGTTCTTCGGACCAATCAGAGTGAGAGTTCCGGGGCTGCTGCTGGATTGATCTTCTTGTGTCCCTGCTCTTCGATCCACGCCGAACGGACTTCGTTCGGCGTTCTGTATCCGAGACTGCTGTGCGGACGATGCTCGTTGTAGCGTTTTCGGAACTCTTCGATCAACACCTGGGCCTCGGCGCGATTCGCAAACCACTCGGTATTCAAGCACTCGTCGCGCAGCCGTCCGTTGAAGCTTTCGTTCATGCCGTTCTGCCAAGGCTTGCCCGGCTCGCTGTACGCGGTCGCGATCTCTTCCTTGCGTAGCCAGTCCTGCACTGCGTAGGCGATGAACTCGGGGCCGTTGTCGCTCCGCATGTGTCGCGGGGCGCCGCGTGCCGCGACGAGCCCCGCGAGTACTTCGATCACGCGACGCGAACGGATGCTTCCCGCCACGTCGATCGCGAGGCACTCGCGGCTGCCTTCATCCACGATCGTCAAGCACTTGATGGGCTGCCCGTCGGTACACCGATCGAAGACGAAGTCGTAGGCCCACACTTCGTTCGGTTGGCTCGTCGCGAATGGCCGCGGCTCGCTGCGCCCGATCCGCCGGCGCGGCCTCCGCAGCGGCAGGCTGAGCCCGGCCTTGCGCCACAGCCGATGCGCGCGCGCCCAGCTGAGCGCGATTCCCTCGCGCCCGAGCAGCACGCGCACGCGCCGGTAGCCGTAGCGATTGTTCTCGAGCGCGATCGTTTTCATCCGCGTGATCAAGGGCGCATCTCGCTGCTCCATTCGGCTCTCATAGTCGATCGTCGATCGCGCAACGGAAAGCAGCGCACAGGCGAAGCGACTCGAGAGACCCCGGTGGCGCGCGTGCGCCACCTGCTCGCGCCGCGCCGGTGCGCTCACTATTTTTTCTGCGCGATCTCCTTCATCACCTCGATCGCGAGATCGCGCTCTGCGACCAGGCGCTTCAGCCGGTTGTTCTCCAGCTCGAGCTCCTTCAGCCGCCGCGCGTCCGACACTTCCATGCCGCCGTACTTCTGCTTCCAGCGGTAGAAGGTCTGCTCGCTGATCCCGTGCTTGCGGCACGCCGCAACCGCCGTCAGCCGACTCGCTTCTGCGTCCCGCAGGATCCGAATGATCTGCTCTTCCTTGAACCTCGACTTGCGCATCGAATCTCCTTACTCCCGGAGATTTTCTCACAATGCGTGGTCCGAAGAATCAAGAGCACGTCACTCGAGCAAGAACTCGACGAGTGGCGCTAGCACTCTTGAATTGGTTTGAGCTGACTCGGGACTCTCGCCAGCAAGCCTGTCGACATTGCCATAGTCTTCTCTGTCCCATCCGGTCCCCGCCTCACCCATTCCACGCCGACACTTCCTCCATCGCGCGAAACAGCGATGCGGTACGCACGTCGCCTTTCGCATCGGAAGACATCCCGAGCAATCGGAACCAGCATGGGCATTCGAAGTTCGTACTTGTGCGTACGGTGTGAGCACCGATGGCGGCGGGGATTTTGACGGCGTGAGCAGCGACGCGCCCCGAGAGTCTCGTTGCGGCGCGCGGCTCGTTCGCGTGTGGCTGGCGGCGGCGGGCCAGATCAATCCCTGTGCGGACGGGGTGTCCTGGTGAATGCAGTTCTTGGCGCTGCGCGCAATCCGTGAGAAGCGCCATGATGCTCGATTCGCGAACCCTGCGCTGTCCTGCTGGGATTCCCCCCGTCACCTCGCCTACTCTGCCCCCGCTCGGCGCGACCGCCACCCTGTGGCATCGCGCCGAGCCTACGGAGGCGCGCGATGTTCACGATCTCGACGCATGCGGCGAAGCATCCTGATCGCCCTGCGGTGATCTTTGGCGATGGCGAGTTTGTCGAGAGTTACGGGCAGCTCGAGGAGCGGTCGCGGCGCGTCGCACATGTGTTTCGGCGTTGCGGTCTGGTGCCCGGTGATTGCGTGGCCGCGCTGATCGCGAATGACGATGTGTTCTATGACCTCTTCTGGGCCTGTCATCGCGCGGGGCTTTACTTCACGCCGGTGAACTGGCACCTGCAGCGCGACGAGGTGCAGTACATCGTCGATAACTGCGACGCCAAGTTGTTCATCGCGCACGCTCGCTTCGCGGAGATGGCACTCGCGGTTGCACGCGAGGTGCCGCGACTCGTGGTGTCGGCGAGCGTTGCAGGTGAGATTCCGGGCTTTCGCGCGCTGGAAGACGAGATTGCGTCGGCGCCGCAACACGAGTCGCTCGGCGAGGAGCTCGAGGGTTCGGTGATGCTCTATTCGTCGGGCACCACGGGTCGGCCGAAGGGTGTGCGCCGTCCGTTCATCGCAGCGCCGGCAGGCGATCCGAAGGCGACGATCCTGAACGTCGGGCTCGCGCTGCTCTTCGGCATGAAGGAGGGCGATGTCTATCTGTCGCCCGCTCCGCTCTATCACGCAGCACCGCTGGCGTTCTCGTCGGCGCAACACCGAATTGGTGCAACGGTGGTAGCGATGCGCAGCTTCGACGCCGAGGAGGCGCTGCGCATCATCGACGCGCAGCAGGTGACGACGTCGCAGTGGGTGCCGACGCACTTCAAGCGTCTGCTCTCGCTGCCGGAAGCGGTGCGCACTCGTTGCGACGTGTCGAAGCTACGCGTTGCGGTGCATGCGGCGGCGCCCTGCCCGATCGCGGTGAAGCAGGCGATGATCGAATGGTGGGGCGATGCGATCCAGGAGTACTACGCGGGCACCGAGGGCGGCGGCACGCTGATCCGCGCGCAGGAGTGGCTGACACACAAAGGCTCCGTCGGGCGCCATTGGTCGAACGGCAAGGTGCATATCCTCGATGAGGAAGGCCAGCCGATCGAGGAGCCGATGCGCGAGGGCGCGATCTATTTCGAAGCGCCGCCGGATCCGAAGTCGCGCTTCAACTACTACAAGGATGACAAGAAGACCGCCGACACCTATCGCGGTGATCTCTTCACGATCGGCGACATCGGTTATCTCGACGCCGAGGGATTCCTCTATCTCACCGATCGCCAGTCGAACATGATCATCTCGGGCGGCGTGAACATCTACCCGCAGGAGACCGAGAGCCATCTGATCACGCACCCGAAGGTGCACGACGTGGCGGTGATCGGTGTGCCCAACGATGAGATGGGCGAGGAAGTGAAGGCGGTCGTTGTGCCGGCGCCTGGCAGCGAAGCGAACGCTGCACTCGCGAACGAGTTGATCCAATTCTGTCGCGCGCACATCGCCCACTACAAATGCCCGCGCACGATCGACTTCGTCACCGAGTTGCCGCGCACCGAGACGGGCAAGATGCAGAAGCGCAAGTTGCGCGATCGCTATTGGCAAGGCCACCAGAGCAGGCTGGTCTGAACGCCGAAGGAGTCCGATGAGCAACGATGCGAAGTGGAGCGTGACCGACATCCCCGATCAAAGCGGTCGCATCGCGATCGTGACGGGCGCGAACAGCGGCCTCGGCAGCGAGACCGCGCTCGCTCTCGCCGCGAAAGGCGCGCATGTGGTGCTCGCGTGTCGCGACGCATCGAAGGCGCAGTCTGCGCTCGGCGCGATTCGCGTCGCGAACGCGAACGCGTCGATCGAGGTGATGGCGCTCGATCTCGCGTCGCTCGCGTCGATCCGCGCCTTCAGTGACGCGTTCAACACGAAACACGCGCGCCTCGATCTGCTTTGCAACAACGCGGGCGTGATGGCGATTCCGCGCCGCGTCACCGCCGACGGCTTCGAGATGCAACTCGGCACCAACCATCTCGGCCACTTCGCGCTCACGGGCCTGTTGCTGCCGCGTCTGCTCGCCACGTCGAAGTCGCGCGTGGTGTCGGTCAGCAGCTCTGCGCACCGCCCCGGCAGCATCCACTTCGACGATCTCCAGCTCGAGCGCAACTACGGCAAGTGGCGCGCCTATGCCCAGAGCAAACTCGCCAACCTGCTCTTCGCGTACGAACTCGACCGGCGATTGCGCAAAGCGTCCGCGTCCGTGATCAGCGTTGCTGCCCATCCCGGCTACGCGGCGACGAATCTGCAGGCCGTCGGCGCGCGAATGGAAGGCGCCCGCGTATCCGAGTCGATCTTCGGTCTCGGCAACCGGATCTTCGCGCAGAGTGCGGCGATGGGTGCGCTGCCGACACTCTACGGCGCCACCGCCCCAGGCGTACAAGGCGGCGACTACTTCGGTCCCGCCGGCTTCAGCGAGATGTGGGGCCATCCGCGCAAGGTGGGATCGAACGCGCGTTCGAAGGATCTCACCGACGCCGCGCGCCTTTGGGAACTCTCCGAGAAGCTCACGGACGTGCGATTCGCCGCACTGTCGTGATCGCTCAACTCTTCGCCTCGCGGTGCGGAGCAGCCGGCGGCGCGATCGCGCGCTCGGCCGGAAACCACAGTTCCGCGAGCACCCATAGCGAGTACGCGACCAGGATCCACGACGACACCGCGTAGCCGAGCGCGCGTCCCGGAAACGCGTGCACGCACACCGCCCAGCCGATCGTCGCGGCTAGCAGCGCAAAGGCGATGCGCGGCCGCCGCGTCGCGAGTGGAGCGCCCAGCACGATGAAGCCGAGATAGTACGAACCCGGCATCGTCAGAAACGGAATCGCCGCCGAGCCCATCGCAACAGCCTCCCAATCAGCGAGTTGGAAGTGGCCGTCGCGATCACGAGACGCACCACGCCAACACGCGCCCGCGAAAAGCACAGCGAAGAGCGCGAGCCCCCCCGCCTGCCAACCGCGCCGTGCTTCCAGCGTGCGCGCTTTGTGGGCTTGAATCGATTCCTCGCGCTCGGTCTCGGTGCCCTCTTTCCAATCGGGCGGCGCCGTGCTGGTGAAACGGAGCGCGTATTCGAGGCCGAGCGAATTCTTCGGCTTGAAGTCGAGCATGCCGCGCGTGTTCTCGGCGAACTCGGGCCACACCGCGAGACCGCGTCCCGAGACGATCGTGCCCGCCGTTGCGATGGCGATCGTCGCGACGCCCGCGCTGATGACGAAGCGCCAGAAGCCCTGCGTCGCCCTCCGCTCACGGAACCAGATGCAGAGTTCCCGCAAGCCGTAGCCGAAGAAGAAGCACGCCGGGAATACGCGCTCCAATGCGGCGAGTGCGAGTAGCGCGCCACTCGCTGCCGGACGCTTCTTGTGCAGCAAACACACTGCCATCACCGACGCAGTGATCCAGAGTTGTCGCAAGAATGCGTCGCCCGTCCACTGATAGCGGGTATGTCCTGAGGCGCCCCACGCGATCGCCGCGATACACATCGCCTCGAAACCGAACGACCAACCGAGCGCACCGAAGAGCAGCGTCAGCAGCGTCAGGTCGATGCGAGCAAGGAACCACAGTCCGGCTGACGATGCCGGTACGACCGAAGCGAGAGTGCGGCCGATCAGCGTCCACGCGGGCGACGGGTTGTAGCCGTGATCGCGCAGCATTCGGTGAAAGCCCTCGTCGCCGAGCAGCGCATGAAAGCGATCGATGTCGGCGTCGAAGGCGTCCCAGCGCGCGGGCGTGAAAGCATCGCGACACCGCGGCGCAGCGGCCATCACCTCTGCAGCAGGCCGCCGCCGCTTGGTGCGCAGATCGGTGATCTCGGTCAGCTCGGTGGGCAGCGCGCCTTCGCCGATCACCGCTTGCACGCTGCAGGTGTAGAGCCCGAAGTAGCCGAGCTCGGGAAAATACTTCGAGCCGACGTAGTAGTGGAAGAGCTCGTGGCGGTGCAGACCCGTCCAGACGAAGAGGTTGTAGTTGCTCGCGAACGCGAGCGCTGCGACGATCCCGAGCAGAACGCGGCGGCCCGAGCCGCGCGGCTCGGCGATCCCGCGCCGCCGACGGCGGACGCCCTCCGCGAAGAGCACCAGGCCCGCAACACCGAGTGCAATGCGAAGTTGCGCGATCGCGACGTCAGCCTGGCTATCGGTGAGCGGCGACTCGCCCTCCGCCATCGCGGCACGCGCGAAAACGGCGACGAGCGCGACGACGAAGACGGCGCAGCCAAGCCAGCGCGGAATCGCGCACGCGAGGCGTCGGGTCGCGCTGCGTCGCTCCGCTTGCATGGGCGGCGCAACATAGCAGCGTGCATCGCGCGCTTGCAGCCGCTGACGCGCTTCGCGAGGATCGGCGTGCCGGTGTGCGCGTCGCGCGCTGGAACGCCGCCGCGCGGAGAGCATGAAAATCCGGGAGACCGCATCGCGCGTCGCACTTCTCGCGGCGGGATTGCTGATCGGGCTCGTGCTCGCCGAGTTGCTCGCGCGCGCCTTCGATCCCGGATTCCAGGTCGTGTTCCGCGAGTCCATCGCGTTCAGCGATGACCCTGCGCTGGTGTACGCGCTGCGACCCGGTGCGCGCGATGGCGAGCACCGCATCAGCAGCGCCGGTCTGCGCGACGACGAGACGCCGCGCGCGAAGCCGGCGGGAACCTTCCGCATCGCGGCGATCGGCGATTCGTTGACGCACGGCAGTGGCGGTCCGCGCGAGCGCTCGTATCCCGAGCAACTCGAGGCGCAGTTGAACGCCCGCGCCGGCACGACCGGCGCGCACTTCGAGGTGCTGAACTTCGGCGTACCGGGCTACAACATCGAGCAGATCGCCCGGCGCCTGCAGGTGCTCGGACTCGGTTTCGATCCCGACGTCATCATCTACGGCTACGCGCTCAACGACCCCCAGGTATTCAGCATCGAGGCCGAGGCGTTGCGCACGCTGCGTGACGAAGCGACCCGCGCCGCCGATGCCGACGCCAATGCGAGTCATCTCGTGGGCCGCTGGCTCGCCCACGCGCGCCTCTACCAGCTCATTCGGCAGTGGACGCATCGCCGCGAGAACCTTGCCGCTCTGCGCGCACAGATGCCGAACGACCCGGCCTACGAAGCGGCGCGCAGCGGTGATCGGACTCGATACTTTCGCTCGATCCACACCGAGGGCGCGTCCGCTGCACGGCTCGCGCGTGGCCTCGACGATGTCGCTGCGCTCGCGCGCGAACACAATCTGCCGGTGCTCGTCGTGATCTTCCCACTCTTTGGCACCGACGCAGGCGTGGGACCCGAAGCGCTCGCCGACGTCCATCAGATCGTCGCGAGCGCCGCGTCACAGCGGGGATTCGCAGTGCTCGATCTGCTGCCGGTGTATGCGCACGCAACCGCTGCGTTCGGCACCGACATGAATCTCGACTTCATGCACCCGGACGCGCTCGGTCACCGCGTCGCCGCCACCGCGATCCGAAGCTGGCTCTGTGACTCGACATGGCTGCCAGATGGCTCGCTCGATTGCACGGCCGCGCCGCCCGCGGATGCGATCGATGCGAAGATCGCGGCTGCCGTCGCCGCCGCGCTCGCAGATCCAGCGCGCGCGCCAGCGCCCGCGCGCTGAGACGGAGCGCGGGAAGAACCGGGACGGTGCCTGCCTGGGTGCCGGATCGGTCTAGCGCGGCGGCGGGCACCGCCCGGTCGCGAGTCGGCCGCCAACGCGCGGCCTTCTCACGCTCCTGCGGGTTTCTCCCCTGCATCCCGGACTTTTCCGCATGGGCGAGGCGCCCACGCGCAGGGTGACTCGAAGCCACGTGACGCAGATCAGAGTCTTTTACGTCAGCGCGCGCACGCTGCCAAGCTGCAAGCTGGCTTGCGGCCCGCTGCTTCAGTCCAAGAGAAGTTGGAGGATCTCGTCTTCTTGACGACGCGCATCCTCGCGTCCGAGCGCGACCAGCTCGGAGGTGAAGCGCCGGTCGAAGAAGAGATACGAGAGCAGATCGGCTTCGTCTTCAGGCACACCGCGCAGCGCGAGCCGCGTCAGGAGCGACGGCAATGCGCCGAGGGCGCCCGCTCCATGTTTTCGATAACACGCAGCGGCGACGCGACCGATGTCGTCGCCCGGTCGCACGACGGCGGTATCCACGATGCGGTATCCCGCTCCGCGCTGCGCCCTCACTGCACCGCTCACGTTGTTCACGAAGTCTTCGCCGTAGATTGCGACACCCTGCCGAAGCAGTGCATTGACCACATGGAGTCGATGAATCTCGACTTCGAGCTGATCGAGAATCAGCGCGTCGAGAACCTTGCCGATCAAGAAAGCTGGCTGCGTGATCACGGCCTCGGAGAACGCGGGGGTCTCGATGGGGCCTGCCGGATGGTGCTTCAACGCAATCACGAGCAACCGCTCACAGCCGAGCCGCAACGCCGGTGAGAGCGGCGTGTTCATGCGGAGCCCGCCGTCGACGTAGTAGCGGTCGTCGATGCGGACGGCGGGAAAAAGGAACGGGATCGCAGCCGAGGCTCGCACATGAGTCGCCGTGATCTCGGTCGGGATCGCCCGAATGTTCGGATCGGTCGCCCACGGCGCAGGATCGGCGAGCGGCCCATCCATGAACACCGCAACGCGACCCGAACCCACCTCGGTGCAGAGCACGCAGAGCGCGCGCGGCCGCGGCTTCGTCAGATTTTCGCGCAGCGCGTTCCACGGCACGCGCTGCGCGACGATTCGTTCGAGCGGAGAGACGTCGAGCAGCCCGCCGATCACTTCGGGCGCCCTCGCCTTCCCGCCTGCGCGACGCCTCAGCTGCGTGAAGCCGAGTGCTCGCAGCGGCACGCCGAAGAGGTCGGCGATGCCGAGTCGCACGACCTGCGCGACTTCCATGTCCTTCCAGGTATCGACGAGTCGCCGCGAGCGCTGGGCTCCGTCGCGTTGCGAAGTCGCGGCGACGTAGGCGGCGTGGATGGCACCGACCGACGTGCCGCTCACGACATCGAACTCGAAGTCCGGCGGGAGCTTCGGCAACACATGTTCGAAGAGATGGGCGAGGACGCCGACCTCGTACGCACCGCGGGCACCGCCGCCGGAGAGCACCAGGCCGACGCGGCGGCGAGGCTTCATCACTTTCCCTCGTGGCGTCCGGGACCGGGGGAAACTAACGCGCCCGCTACCGCTCGCCTCGCACTTTTCTCAAGCGACCTCGCGCTCGCCGCCGAGCAGGCCCGCCAGATGATCCGCCTTGCCACCGCGACGCAGTCGCTCGAGAGCTCGTGCTTCGATCTGTCGCACGCGTTCTCGCGAGAGGCCGAGTCGCTGGCCGATCACCTGCAGCGTCTGGATCGGTTCGTCACCGAGCCCGAAGCGGCTCTCGATCACGGCCCGTTCGCGCGGCTCGAGATCTTCGAGCAGATCGTGCATCTCGTGTTCGACGACGCGACGATCGAGCACGTCACCGGGATCGACGAGCGTTTCGTCGGCCAGCGCGTCGTCGAGTGTCAGCGACTCGGTACCGGCCAACGGCGCGTGCGTCGATGCGATCGGCATCATCGTCGAGACGAGGCGATCGACCTCGAGCGCCGACAGCCCCAGCTCCGCCGCGATCTCGGTGCGCGACGGCTCGGCCGTCGTTCGTCCGCGCAGTTTCTTCTCCGCGCGCTTGTAGCGGAGCTGCAGGTCGTAGACGTGGGATGGCGCTCGCACTGTTCGCGAATGCTTCTGCACCGCGCGAATCATCGCCTGATGAATCCACCAGGCTGCGTAGGTCGAGAACTTGTGCCCGCGGTGGTGGTCGAACTTCTCGACGGCGCGGATCAGCCCGAGATTGCCTTCCTGGATCAGATCGAGGAACGGCACGCCCATCCCGCGGTACTGCTTCGCGAACTTCACCACCAGCTTCAGGTTGTGTCGCACGAAGCGCTGCTTGGTGATCTCGTAGGAGCTGAGTGCGCTCGCCGCGACTTCGAGCGAATCGCTCTCGGTCGACTGGCTTCGCGCGCGACGTCGCGTCGGAGCGGCCGTCTTCATCACCTCTCGATAGACCTCGACGATCACCTCGAAGGCGAGCTCGGCGTCGCGCAGCGCACGCGCGATGCGGAGACCGAGCAGCTCCGCCTGACGCTCGGCTCCGCGGGGGGACACCGCGGCATCACGCCGCGCCACCAGCTTCTCGAGCGCGCCGACCGTGCGATCGATCTCGGCCGACAGATCACGACCACTGCCATCGAGATGATTCGCCGAGAGCGTGGCCGTCACGTAGCCAGCGGCCTTGCGCTCGCGCCAACGATTCACGATCGCGACGGCCGTCGAGGGCGTCGCGAACATCGCAGCGAGGAACGCCTCCCGGTGTTCCTCGAGCGCGCCCGCAACTTCATATTGTTGCTCACGCGAGAGGATCGGTGTCTGCGAGATCGATCGCAGATACGAGACGAGCGCGTCGGGCTGAGCGCTCGACCGCGTCTCGCGCGCACTCGGAATGTGGTCCTCATCGCGCATCGAGTTTTCGGGCGCCCCGGTTTCGGGCGGCGCCGCGACGGTGGCGGTCTCGATTTCATCGAAGAGCGGTTGATCGGTGCGAAGCGTGTCGTCGTCCATATCTCCATCCCCTCAGTTGCGGGCGCGCTCTGAGATTGGTGTGCGCAAAGCATCGCGCAGATCTGTGTCGATCGGGTCATCGCCGAGCCACATCGCGAAGTAGGCCGCGGCGAAATCAGAGCCAGCTACGACGGCGAGAGGCCGGCCGTTCTTCGAGAGCTCCGTTCCGACGCCTGGGAAATAGGTGAGCGCGTAGCGGTCGCCGGGGGCGACGTCTTCGTAACGCGCGTGGACGAATTGAAGCCTTTCGCGCAGCGATGCGAGCTGTTCTGCGGACGCGGTGCGTGCGAGCAATGTGTCGGCGGCGCTTCCGAAATCCTCCGCATCGAGCGACCAGAAGTACTCGATCTCGAGTCGCTTCGGTACGTCGTCGAGTGCGCGATCGGCGGATGTCCCCGGCGCCAGATAAAGGGCCGCTGCATAGGCTCGAATCAGGCCCCGATAGCGAAGAACTCCGGCGCCATGGAGATCGAGTTTGGATGATTCTGCGCCCGTCTGCGCCGCGAAGCGCACGCCGCCTACGTCGATACCAGAGGCGGAGGCCGAGTCCGCAGCGAGACAAGCTGTCGCGAGTGCAATGATGAGTGCCCGAAGCTGTCGGCCTCGATTCTTCGAGACGCTGACCGTTTTGGCGGGGAATCGCTTCATCACGAAAGAGAGTCTCGGTGCACCGCCGGCTCGTGTCAACCTATACATCATATTTTTTATAGACAATCGAAAAGTAATGTCCCTACCCAATCTTATGATGCCGGCCGGGGAGCTCTAGAAACGCGCTCGCGGAAGCGTGGGTCGCCGTTGGACACGCCCTGGGGCCACAGATAGGCTGGGCCCCACGCGTGCCGCGCCCCGCGCAGGAGAAACCAGCCGATGTCCAACGCTCCCTCCGTGAACCAGCTCGAACACCGCGACCGCGATCTCGAGACCGTGCTCGCGTCCTTCGACACCAACTACGTCTGGAACTACGGGAGCGTGAAAGAGGGACTCCACGACCTCTACGAGAAAGCCAAGCGCGACCAGTGGAACGGCACGACGCAGCTTGCCTGGGACACTCCGGTCGATCCGGAAGGCGACATCATCCCGCCGTCCATCAATCCGCTGGCCGACTTCGCGCCTTTCAAGAAGCTGAACGAGAAGGAGCGTGCGCGTTTGCGACACGCGCAGATCTCGTTGCAGCTCTCGCAGTTCTTGCACGGGGAACAGGGCGCGCTGATCGTCGCGTCACAGCTCGTCGGCGGCGTCCCCTGGATGGACGCCAAGTACTACGCCGGAACGCAGACGATGGACGAGGCGCGTCACGTCGAAGTGTTCAGCCGCTATGTCCACGACAAGCTCGAGTGGGAGTGGCCGATCAACGCGAGCCTGAAAGAGCTGCTCGACGCGACCATCAAGGACAGCCGTTGGGATTTCAAATACCTCGGCATGCAGATCATCATCGAGGGTCTCGCGATGGCGGCGTTCGGGAATCTCTATCAGATGGCGCAAGAGCCACTGCTGAAGGAACTGCTCAAGTACGTGATGAAGGACGAGTCGCGCCATGTCGCGTTCGGCGTGCTCTCCCTGCGCGATTACTACAAGGACATGCCGGCGAACGAGTTGAAGGACCGCGAGGACTTCATCATCTACGCCTGCGAGCTGATGCGAAACCGCCTGATCGGCGACGACATCGCCAACGCGATGGGATGGGATGCCACCGAAGTGCGTGAGACCTTCCTCGCGTCACCGCCCGCGCAGATGTTCCGCAAGATGCTGTTCATGCGCATCGTGCCGAACTTGAAAAAACTGGGGCTGCTGACGCAGCGCGTGCGCGAAGCCTTCGATCGGCTCGGCATCCTGCAGTTCGAGGACTACGACTCGGAAGAGGCCGACCGCCGCCTCGGCTTCCTCTGATCTCAGGCGGCGCAGCCCATGCATTCGAGCGCCGTCGGTAGCACGCGCAGTCGCGCCGGCGCGATCGCTTCGCCGCAGCGGCGACAGATCCCGTAGGTGCCCACATCGATGCGTGCGAGCGCGGCGCGGATCGTGTCGACCTCGCGGCGCCCTGCTTCGTCGAGCGCGCCGAGCACTTCCTCGCCCTCGCGCTGCGTGGCCTGCTCTTCGAAATCGTGCTCGAGCGGATCCGACTCGTGGCGCAGGTCGCCCGTGATGCGACCCAGGCGCTCCTCGAGCAGCGTCAGGCGCTCCATCAACTGCTGCTTCAGGTCGGCGTGGCCGGTCATCTTCGCTTTCCCCTCTCGCGCCCGCGAATGATCATTGCGCGGCTGCGATATCCCCGCGAGTGCGCTCGCCGCCATCGCGCTCCGAGAATAGTGCTTCGCCCAGCGGAGAGAAGGTGCGCGCCGCTGCGCCCACCGCGCGCGCGACGAGCGATCCGACCGCGTTCACATATCCGCTACGGAAGTCGTAGCGCACCGGTGCCACCAACGTGCAGCCGCGCGTCGCACCCTCACAGTACGGAAAGAGCAACTGGCCGAAGGTGCGACGGCCCGATTCGAACCCGACAGCCGTGCGTGTCGTCATCTCCGCCTCGAACGGAAGATCCACATCGGTGCCGATCACGCCGAAGTCGAGACGTCGGATGAAGGTGCCGCGCAGCCGCGCCGAGATGACGTCGCCCGACACCGCATCGAAAATCCACACGAAGTCGCTGAAGCTGCCCGCGCGAAGGCGCTGCGCGGCGAAGCGACCGGCCTCGACCTCTGCTCCGGCAATCGTCACGCGCACGCGACTGCCGACACCAGTGGGCTCGAACCATGCGGGCAGCGCGGCTGTGTATTGCGTCGCGAGCTGCCCTGGCAGTTCCGTCGGAGAGTTCTCGAACCGGACCGAGACCCAACGCGGCTGGGAATCGCGGAGGTCGAGCGGTTCTGCTGCGCGCGCAGCGGAGTGCGCAACCATGTTTTCCATGAACAAAGCGATCGCTGCGATCACGAACCGCGCTATGGCCAAGAGACGCGTCATACCGCCTCCGACCTCGTCACCACCCGCGCGCATCCTACTCGAAGCGCTGCGATTTTCGGCGAATTTTGTGTGGTACCGTGCGCGCGCAACAGCGTACGGAGACGAAACATGCACGATCTCGTGATTCGCGGCGGCACCCTGGTCGATGGCACCGGAGCGCCCGCGCGCAGCGGTGATCTCGCGATCGACGGCGATCGCATCGCCTCGGCAGGCGGCAACGCAGGTGCAGGTCATCGCGAGATCGATGCGTCGGGTCTGCTGGTTACACCCGGATGGGTCGACATCCACACCCACTACGACGGCCAGGTCACGTGGGATCCGTACCTGACGCCGTCGTCCTGGCATGGCGTGACCACGCTGGTGATGGGCAACTGCGGGGTCGGCTTCGCGCCTGCGCGGCCCGATCGCCACGATTGGTTGATCGGACTGATGGAAGGCGTCGAGGACATTCCGGGCGCCGCACTTGCGGAAGGCATCCAGTGGGATTGGGAAACCTTCCCCGAGTACCTCGACGCGATCGAGCGGATGCCGCGCGCAATCGACGTGGCGACGCAGGTTCCGCACGGCGCCGTGCGCGGCTACGTGATGGGCGAGCGCGGCGCAAAAAACGAGAAGGCGACGGCGGACGACATCGAGCGCATGGCCGAAGTCGTTCGCGAGGGTCTCGCTGCAGGCGCGCTCGGATTCTCGACATCACGCACGCTGCTGCATCGCGCGATCGACGGCGAACCGGTGCCCGGCACCTTCGCAGGCGAGGATGAGTTGCTCGGCATCGGGCGCGCGCTCGGCCAGGTGGGCCACGGCGTCTTCGAGATGGCAAGCGATCTCGCTCCCGAGGGCGACGAGTTCTCGTGGATGGAGAAGTTCGCGAAGACGACGGGGCGTCCCGTCACCTTCGCGTGTCTGCAGAACGACATGGACCCCGATCAGTGGCAGCGCCTGCTGCGGCTCGCAGAAGGCTGCGCATCGCGCGGCGCGCGTGTGGTGCCGCAAGTGGCAGGTCGGCCGACGGGGCTGCTGCTCGGCTTCGAGAGCACCTTCCACGCATTCTCGGCGTATCCGAGCTACGCGGCGATCGCAGCACTGCCGCTCGCCGAACGCGTGCGCCGGATGCGCGACCCTGGCTTCCGCGCGCGCATTCTCGCCGAGGCGCCGAACCACGCGTTGCCGATCGCGGCGTACATCGCGGCCAGCTTCCACAAGCTCTTCCCGCTCGGCGATCCGCCGGACTACGAGCCGGGACCCGAGAAGAGCGTCAAGGCAATCGCCGAACGCGAAGGACGATCGCCGCAGGAAGTTGCGTATGACCTGATGCTCGGGCGCGATGGCAAGGAGCTGCTCTACTTCCCGCTGCTCGGCTACTCGCACGGCAACTTCGACGACATGCGCACGATGCTGATGCATCCGCAGACGGTGCTCGGGCTGTCGGATGGCGGCGCGCACTGCGGAATCATCTGCGACGCGAGCCTGCCGACCTACATGCTCACGCACTGGGTACGCGACCGCAGCCGCGGCGAACGCATCCCGCTCGAACAGGTGGTGCGAATGCAGACCCGCAATACCGCCGCGCTCTTCGGCTTCAACGATCGCGGCGCACTCGCGCCCGGACTGCGCGCGGACGTGAACCTGATCGACTTCGAGAATCTGCGCATCGCGCCGCCGGAGGTGGTCTTCGACCTGCCGGCGAACGGTCGCCGCATGGTGCAGCACGCGAGCGGCTACCGGATGACGATCCAAAGTGGCCAGGTGATCTACGACGCCGGAGAGCCGACCGGCGCGCTGCCCGGTAGATTGCTGCGCGGCGCCCAACACGGATCGGCGACGTAGCAAGAATTGCGAGATCCCCGCCTCGATCGGCGCGGCTTCGCAAAGCTGGCGTTTGGTTCTCTCGCATCGCTCTGGATCGCTCCTGGCTGCGGCTCCGGCCTCGAGTACACCGACGCGGATCGTGCCGCGCTCGATCGCCAGCGCAGCGACGAAACGGAGCGCGCCGGCAAGGGTCCGCTCGGACCGCTCCGCTATCGCGGGTACCGCGGACTCGCCGACCTGCCCTACTTCGAACTGGCGCCGGACGGAACGCTGCAGCTCGCGATCGAGATCCCGCCCGCGATCGACATGCATACGCATTTGGGGATCGCGCTGCTGCTCGCCCCCGCGATCGACCTGAGTGCGCGAACACCGCGCACCGAGTACTACCTCGATTGCGACGCCACCGATCCGGGTTGCGACTTCGATCTCGACGTCTACCAGAACGCGAACTTCTCCGAATCGGCGCACGCGGCGCTGACCGCGCAGATGCGCGACCAGGTCTTGCCGTGGGGCGGCAGCGCCGCGCGCACCCACACGCTGGCCAACCTGCTCGCCGAGATGAACGCGATGAAGTTTCAGCGCGCCGCCGTTCTCGGCATGGCGATCGGCCTGCCCTTCGGCGATCGCCTGACCGAGCAGTGGATGGACGCGATCAATGCTTCCCCGGATCGCGATCGCTTCGTTCCGTTCGCATCGGTGCACCCGCGCGATTCCGGCTGGCGCGCGAAGCTCGCTGCCTTTGCAGCGCGCGGCGCACGCGGCGTGAAGCTGCATCCGGAGATGATGCGCTTCGCGCCGGATGATCCCGAGGCGATGCAGATCTACGCCGAATGCGAACGACTCGGTTTGCCGGTGATTTTTCACGCCGGGCGCTCGGGCATCGAGCCTGAGTCGATCCGCCCCTACGCATTGATCCGTCACTACGTACCGGCGATCGCCGCGTTTCCGCGCGTGCAATTCTTGCTCGGCCACGCGGGCGCGCGCGATGTCGCCGACGCGCTCGCGGCCGCGCAGCAATACCCGAACGTGTGGCTCGAGATCGCCTGCCAGGGCGCGACACAACTCGCTGCGCTGATGAATGCAATCGGGCACGAGCGACTGCTCTTCGGTAGCGACTGGCCGTTCTACCCGCTCGCCGCGACGCTCGCGAAGGTGCTGCTCGTCACCGAAGGCAACCCCGATGCGCGCGCAGCAATTCTGGGCGCCAACGCGAATCGCATGTTCGCGATCGCCGCCGCGACGCGCGTTTCGGGCTGATCGCGAGCGCCTACTGCGGCGCCAGCGCGGCGAGCACGGGCTGCATACTGCGCGACCAGTCGAGTCGCGGCCGGTAGTGCTGGAAGAGTCCACCCAGCGATCCGAACACGCGCGCCAGCATTGCGAACTCTTCGGGGATGCGAACGACGGGATCGTCGCGCGTGGCGTCGAGGAGCGCGCGCGCCTGCGTGGCGAGTTGTTGCTGGTCGAGCCACGGCACGCCGCCGTCGTCGGCTTGCGCAGCCGCGCGCAGCGCACCGAGCATCGCTTCCGCGAAGTGGAGCAGCGTGTCGGGCCTACCGCTCTGCGTACGAAATCCCAGTTCCGCCAGCAACGTCGCAACGCGTGTGACATCGCCGCCGAGAAACGCGATCAGCAACTGCGCATATTGGCGTCGCGCGAGCGGCGACAGCTCGCGCGCGCAACCGAAATCCAGCAGTACGAGCGTGCCGTCGGCCGCGACGAGCAGATTGCCGGGATGCGGATCCGCCTGGAAGACGCCCGCTTCGAGCACTTGTCGCGTGTACGCCTCGAGCACGAGGCCGAGCGTCTCGTCGAGACGCGCGCCGGAATCGGTGTCGCCCGCGTCGCGCAAGTCGCGCCATTCGTCGAGCACCAGCGTGATGCGGCGACCCTCCATGAAAGTGCTGGTGAGAACGCGCTCGCCGCAAAGTGCGCGGAGCGGCCGCGGCACGGCGATGCGCGGATGCGTCGCGAAGAAGTCCGCGAGTCGCTCTTGCACGTCCGCCTCGCGGGTGAACTCGGTCTCGGCGCCGATGCTCGCGCGCACCTCGGTGACGATCGTGTCGTAGTCGAGCGTCGGCAACGCGGAGCGCATCGACGCGATGAAGGTCGCCAGCAGATCGAGATCGAGCGCGAGCATGGCCTCAATGCCGGGGCGCTGCACTTTCACCGCGACGTCGCGGCCGTCGCGTGTCTGCGCGCGGTGTACCTGCGCGATGCTGGCCGCCGCGACGGCGTCGGGATCGAATGCGGCGAAGATCACTTCGAGCGGCGCGCCGAGATCGTGCTCGAGGATCTCGCGAATCTCGCCCCACGCCGCCGGCGGCACGCCGTCCTGCAGACGCGCGAGTTCCTTCGACCAGGCTTCGGGAAGCAGATCGAGTCGCGACGAGAGCATCTGTCCGACCTTGAGGAACGCGCCGCCGTGTCGCAGGCTCGCTTCGACGAAGCGCCGCGCATTGCGCGCGTGCAGCGCGTCGAGCTGTGCACGGGCGCTGCGCTCGGGCAAGAACGCCGACTGGATCGCCTGCAGCCGATAGCTCGCGGCGATCTGCGCGAGCAACCAGCCGACGCCGGCCGCGCGACCGCCGCGCGCCGGCCAGCGCTCGAGCTCCGCGCCGAGCGCGCGCGCATCGTCGGCAAGTGCGACGCAGTCGTCGCACACGATCTGGCCGAGCGTTGCGAAGCGCTCTGCAATGCCGCGCAGATCCCACGCGGTTTCCTCGATTCCCGAGACCAGGCCGTCGAGCGTCGCGAACCAGCCCCGCGACGCCCCGCTGCGTGCTGCGGCGCCCATCACAGTGACTCGCCGCATGCGGCGCAGAGCCACACACGCGGGCCGTTCGGCTCATCCGAGAGGCCGACGAAGCCGTCAGAACCGCGCGTCAGCGGGGTCGTGCAGCGCGCGCAGGTCGCGGCGCGATTCAGTGTCACGCGATTCCACGCGTAGACGTGGGCGAGCGGCGCGTAGTTGTCGCTCGTCGCTTCCGACTCCGCGGGCGCCGCAGCGTCGTGCACAGCGTCGGCGCTGTGAGACGCGCCCTCGCCCGCAGGCGCTTCGACGACCGCCTCGCGTACCGCGTCGGCGACGCGGCGCGCATCCCGACCCACGCGACGCGCGAGCTCGACAGAATCGGTGACGATCTCGTCGACGTTCGCGACCACGTCGTCGACGAGCTGAAAAGTGTCTTCGAGAATGTTTCGAATCATGTGGGACACGGTGAGCCGCCTCTTGCGCGCTTCGCGCTTCAGGGTGGACTCGAGGTCCCGGGGCACGCGCGTCTGGATCAGGCGATCCTTGCGCCGCTCTTCGCGGAGTCGTTCGCGCTCATCGTCCATGGCTGCCTCCGGTTCTCTCGAGCGGCGGCAACCTACGTTGTATTACAAACGATGACAACTACTCGAGCGCAGATTTCTGAGATTCCGCCCTCGCGCGGAGCGCCAGCAACAAGGTGGCGGCTAGCGCTCGTCGATCGGGGCGTAGTGAAGATCGCGCGGACCGACGTAGTTGCCGCGCGGCCGGTAGATGCGGTTGTTCGAGTACTGCTCGAGAACATGCGCGCACCAGCCAGCGACACGGCTCGCTGCGAATACCGGCGTGAACAAGTCGATGGGGATGCCCATGCTGTAGTAGACCGTCGCCGAGTAGAAATCGACGTTCGGGATCAGCCCCTTGTGGTCGTGCATGTATTCCTCGAGCGCGGCGCTCATTTCGTAGAGCTCGGGCCGACCGGTTTCGGCTGTGATCTCGGCGCTCATCCGCTTCAGGATCGCCGCGCGCGGGTCGCCCTCTTTGTAGACGCGATGACCGAAGCCCATCACTTTGCGCTTGGCCGCGAGCGCGTCGTCGAGATAGGCGTCGAGTCGCTTCGGCGAACCAATCTCGAGCAGCATGCGCATCACGCGCTCATTGGCGCCGCCGTGCAGTTCTCCCTTCAGCGTTCCGATCGCCGCCATCACGCTCGAGTACATGCCCGAGAGCGTGCTCGACGTGACCCGCGCGGAGAACGCCGACGCGTTCAGCTCGTGATCCGCGTGCAACACCAGACAGGTGTCGAACTGGCGGACGCGGCGCGGCGACGGCTCCTTGCCGTGCAGCATGTAGAGAAAGTTCCACGCGATCGATCGGCCCGGCATCGGTTGCAGCGGCCACTGCCCGTTTCGCACGCGATCGTAGGCCGCGACGATCGTCGCGAGGCGCGCCGTCAATCGAATCGACTTCCGCAGATTCGCTTCGTACGAGAGCACGTTCGCGTCGGGATCGTGCAGCGACAGGCCTGCGACGACGGCGTGCAGGAAGTCCATCGGGTGCACGTCGGTCGGGAGTCCGTGAAACCAGCCGAAGGATTCGGAGGGCAGCGCCATCGCGTCGTCGAGCAGGCGTTGGAAGCGCGCGAACTCTTCGGTGGTGGGGAGTTCCCCGAACCAGAGCAGATGCGCGACCTCTTCGAATGTCGCGTTCGCGGCCAGATCCTCGATCGTGTAGCCGCGATAGAGCAGCGTGGTGCCCGCGATCGTGGAGATCGCGGTGTTGCACGCGACCACGCCTTCGAGCCCTCGATCCACGGCGCCGGCGTATTCGTTGGCTTCGCTCATGGTGTCTCCTTGATGGCAGGCGACGTGGCACGCGAGCGAAACCTAGCTGCGACGCGCGCATCGGAAAAGCGCGTTTCGCTCGGCGGAACGCAGCGTCGGCGTTCCATTCAGCGGGACTGCGAGCGACCGCGCTGCTGCACGTCGCGCCGACGCGACGCCACCTGCTCGGGTCGCACCGCGCGCGCATGCTCGACCGACACGCGTCCTTCGAGACGCAGTCCCTCGCCGAGCGTGGTCTGGTAGCCCTCGTCGTAGACGCGCTTCACCGCGAGCAGCGTTGCGCGATCGCACGACAGCATGTCTTGCGCGAGGCGGCGACAAGTCGGGAGCAGCTCTTCCGACGCGACGACGCGATTCACCAGTCCCCACGCGAGCGCGCCGTCCGCATCCAGAAAGTTCCCGGTGAACGAGAGCTCCTTGGCGCGGCCGATCCCGATGCGACGCGGCAGCAATTGCGAGAGGCCCCAGCCGGGCACGATCCCGACGCGCGCGTGGGTATCGGCGAAGCGTGCCGACGGCGACGCAATCAAGAAATCGCAGGCAAGCGCCAACTCGAATCCGCCGGTGATCGCGAAGCCGTTCACCGCGCCGATCACCGGAACCGTGCACGCGCGCAGCGCACGCAGCGTGTCCGTCTCTTCGAGCACCGCGCCGGGCGATCCATCGCCCGTCTCGCCGCCGAGTTCTTTGAGGTCGAGTCCGGCACAGAATGCGCGTCCGTTGCCGGTGATGATCACGGCGCCGACCTCGGCATCCGCCGCGATCTCGCCAAACGCAGCGGCGAGCGCGCTGCGCAGCGCGCGTGACAAGGCATTCATCGCCGCCGGACGATTCAGCGTCAGCGTGACGACACCGTCCTCGCGCTCGACGAGCAACACGGGCTCTGCGTTTTCCGTCGGCACCGGGACTCCTTTCGTTGCGGGCCGGGCAACAGCCTCGTCCGCGTGGCTATGATAGGCAGCGCTCGCCGCATTCTTCGACGGAGGATCGTCTTGGTTTCGAAACCTGCTGCGCGTGCGCTCGATCTTCCCGAGCCCGGCGCCATTTCTCGTCGCGAGGCGCGTCAGCGCGACGACACGCAGATCGAAATCATTTTGCTGCGACACGGCGAGCCCGACTGGACGCCCGCTGGCGGACTCTCGGTTCTCGACGCAGCGCTCACGGCGCGCGGCCAGATCCAGGCGGAGGCAGCGGCGCAGGCGCTCGCAACCCTGGGCGTGAGCGCGCTCTACGTTTCTCCGCTGCGTCGTGCGCAGCAGACCGCGATGCCCGTCGCGAAGGCGACCGGCATCGAAGCGATCACGATCGAAGGACTCGCCGAGATCGACATCCCGCTCGAAGGTCTCTCGCAGACCGACGTCGATGGCTACTTCCACCGCGCCATGCAGCGCCCGCTGCGCGATCACTGGAGTGGCTGGCCGGGCGGCGAGTCGTTCCGCGACTTCCATGCGCGCGTCACGCGAACCTTCGCCGCGCTCCTGTTGAAACACGGCGTACCGCGCGAGAGCGAGGACGAGTTCACCGTCTGGAGGCTGCCGCCGCAGCGAGAGCGCATCGCGATCGTCGCACACGGCGGCACCAACGCGGTGGCGCTGACGCATCTGCTCGACATCCCCGGCGTGCCCTGGGAGTGGAACCGCTTCGAGATGGAGCTGGCAGCCTACACCGTCGTGCAGTCGCGCCCGGTCGGCATGACGGGCTTCGTCTGGTCGCTGCAGAATTTCAACGAGATCGATCATCTGCGCAGTGCGGGACTGCGCTAGGAGGAGAGACTTGTATGTCTGACCGAGTCGTAGTGACGAGACTGCCGGGCGGCGTCGCAGACGTTCGTCTCAATCGCGCCGACAAGATGAACGCGCTCGACACCTCGATGTTCGAGGCGCTCGTCGAAGCGGGGAGTGAGCTCGCGCGCGATCCGTCGCTGCGCGCCGTGGTGCTGTCGGGCGAAGGCCGCTGTTTCTGCGCAGGCCTCGACTTCTCGAGCTTCCAATCGATGAGCGGCGGCCCGCGCGAAGCCAAGCCGGCGCCGAATCTGCTCTCGCGCACCGATGCGTCCAGTCCAGCCAATTTCGCGCAGCGCGCAGCCTGGATCTGGACCGAAGTGCCGGTGCCGGTGATCGCCGCGATACACGGTGTCGCGTACGGCGGTGGGCTGCAGATCGCGCTCGGCGCCGACCTCCGCTTCGTCACACCCGACGCGAAGCTCTCGGTGATGGAGATCAAGTGGGGCCTCGTGCCGGACATGAGCGGGACGCAGACGCTGCGCCGCCTCGTGCGTCTCGACGTCGCGAAGGAGCTGACCTTCACCGGCCGCGTGATCTCGGGAACCGAGGCCGTCGAACTCGGACTCGCGACCCGCGTCGTCGCCGATCCGCGCGCTGCCGCGCTCGAGGTCGCCGCCGAGATCGCGGCCAAATCGCCCGACGCGATCCGCGCGGCGAAACACTTGCTCGACACATCGGGCGTCGTACCCGTCGCAGACGGTCTGCGCCTCGAAGAGAAGCTTCAGCTCGGGCTGATCGGCAGCCCGAACCAGATCGAGTCGGTGCGCGCGAATCTCGAAAAGCGCGCGCCACGTTTTCAAGATCCGAGTTGAGCCCGCTGCTGTACCCAAAACCGAAAGCCGGAGGTGACCCATGGAGATTCACTGGCGCAACATGGAAGAGATCGAAGCGACCCAGCGCAGCACAGTGGAGCGACGCCTGCTCGCGCTGGCCGAAGGGCATACCGACCTGATCGACCTGCGCATCGCGGCCAAACCCAATCACCACCACCGCCACGGCGGGCAGGAAGTGCACATCGCCTGTCAGGCGCGCGGCAAGGAACTGGTTGCGACGCGCACCGGCGAAGACATCGGGCAAGCGCTGCACGAAGCCGTCGATGCGTTCGTCAGCGAGGTGCGGCGGCTGCGCGACAAGCGAGCCGACCACCGCGCCTGAAGCGGCGGCCCAGCCTCGCGAATCAGGCGAGCGGAGCGCCGTCTTCGGGAGACGGCGGCGCTCCGTCTTGTCCACCGGGCCGGCCACGCCGACGACGCCCTCCGCGGCGGCCGCGGCGACGCTTCCGCTGTGTCGGGTCGCCCACCACGCCTTCGTCTGTGTTCGCCGCGATCACCGGCGAAGGCAAAGGCGACGACTGCGGGCGATGACGCGGCCGCGGCGCCGGTCGTGCGCCGCGCTCGCGGTCGCGGTCGCGCGCCCCATCGCGTCCGCGCTGCGTGCCGCGACGCGAGCGCGTCTGCCGCTTCGGCTGCGCGGGACGCACCAGCGGTTCGAAGAACGCGGCGGGACGCTCCGGGCTTCCCTTGCACACGTCGCAGAGTTCGCACGGCGTCTCGTCCGCCTCGCCGAAGTAACGGCGCAGATAGATCGCGCGACACTCGTCTTGCGCGGCGTAGTCGCCGAGCGCGTCGAGGCGGCGCACGTCCTGGCGGCGCAGCGTTTCGAACTGTCCGGCGAGCGCGCGGGCGTCCTGTTCCAGTGTCTCCGGCGATCCGGCGACCTGGATCGAATCACCTTCGAGGCCCACGAGTCCCGCCTCTTCGAGTTTGTTGAGCAGCGCGCCGGCGATGCGCGGTCCGAGTTCCGCCGAGACGGCGAGCGCCTGCACGGTCGGCTCGCGGCCCTCGTCCGCCCAGGCTGCGAGTGCGGCGCCGAGTTTGTAGAGCTGATCGGGGCGTACACGCGAGCGTGACAGCAGCAGTTCGTGGATCGCGCGGTCATTCGCGTCGTAGAGCAGGATGCAATTTGCCTTGCGTCCGTCGCGACCGCCGCGCCCGGCTTCCTGCACGTATTGTTCGAGCGACGCCGGCGCCTGGAAGTGCATCACGAAGCGGATGTCGGGTTTGTCGATGCCGAGGCCGAAGGCGCTGGTCGCCACCATCACGGTGCGGCGTTCGTCCTTCATGTAATGCTCTTGCTCGGTTTCGCGCTCGAGGCCGGTCATGCCGCCGTGGTAGCGATGCGATGGGATTCCGAAGCGCATCAGCAAGGCGTAGACGGCATCGACTTCGGCGCGTGTCGAGCAGTAGATGATGCCGGGACGACGCAGCCGTCGCGCGAGTCGCAGCAGCGCGCGGAAGCGCGCGTCGCCTTCGCAGCGCAGCACTTCGAACGCGAGGTTCGAGCGATGCGGCGACGCCGCGACCACTTCGGGATCGCGCATGCCGAGCGAGCGCACGATCGCGTCGCGCACCAGCGGTGTCGCGGTCGCGGTGAGCGCCAGGATCGGCGGCGAACCCAGCTCGCGGACGCGTTGGCCGAGGCGCCGGTACTCGGGACGGAAGTCGTAGCCCCATTCGGAGATGCAATGCGCCTCGTCGATCGCCACCAGCGATACACCGCTCGCGATCAGCGCTTCGCGGGGCTCGGTGCTGCCGAGCGTCTCGGGCGTGGTCATCACCAGCAGCGGCCCGCCCGCCGCGATCTCCGCCATTGCCGCGCGCCGCGCCGGACCGCGCACGGTGCCATCGAGGCGCACGCAGCGAATGCCCTTCGCGACGAGTCGAAGATGCTGATCCTGCAGCAACGCGATCAGCGGCGACACCACCACCACGGGCTTCGGCATCAGCATCGACGGCACCTGGTAGCAAGCGGATTTCCCGAAGCCGGTCGGCAACACCATCAACACATCGCGCCCCGCGAGCACATCGGCGACGACCTGTTCCTGTTCGGGATGCAGCCGCGTGATGCCGAGTCGCAGCGCCGCTTGCGCCGGCGACGCGGCGACTTCGCGCGACTCCGCCGAGAACTCGACCGGCTTCGCGCGCGGGCGTCGCGGCTTTGCCGCGGGCTTTTTCGCTTCGGGCTCCGGCGCCGCGACCGCAACCTCCGCGGCCGTCGGCCGCTCACCGCCGCTCCGGCGCCTGCGACCGCCGCGGCGTGAACGCCGGCGTCGCCGCTCCTGCGTCGGCTCCTCACTCACCCGCGTGGGTCGCCATCGCGGCAGCAATGCCCGCCGCGTCGAAGGGTCCGGGATAGCCAACCAGCGCGCGGCTCTCGGCCGCGGAATAGAAAGTCAGCATCGACAGCGACTTCAACCCCTTGAAGAGGTCCCGCTTCAAGTCGAGACGCGAGCGCATCAGATCCTCCAACACGCGATCCTGCCCGGCGCCGTCGAGCGCCGTGAAGGGCCGCCACTTCGCGACCAGCGGGGCGACGCCCCACTCCAGCAACCAGAGTCCCGAAACGAGGGGACCCGCGAGTGCTGGCAGCCGCGCCACCCAGATATCGGCCGCGCGCGCCGGGTCGATGCGCCGCGCTTGGATGGCCTCGGCTCCCCGCGGCCCCACGCAACGCATCGCAACCGACTGGAAGGTTGCATAGGCGCGCGGCGAGAGCACCTGCAAAGTGGCCGGGTCGGCAGGATTCAGCGCGGGCGGGACGCCGCTGCAGCCCGCCGGCAGCATGCCCGTCGCGGCCACGGCGCCGACCAGGCGGAGGAATCCGCGGCGATCGAGGCGCGCGAACGGCTCACTGACGTCGCGCGGCAGCTCGGCCAAGGTCTCCACTAGGCGCCGTCTCCCGGGTCCGAAGATTTCGGACGCGCCGGATCGTAGGCGCCGCGCGCATCGTGACGACGAATCGCGGCGAGGTCGAGAAGCATCCGCAGCGAGTCGCGAATCGGGTGGACCTTGCTCTGCCGGTCGTCCGCCCAGATCACAGGCAACTCGCCGACGCGGAGTCCGAGTCGCTGGGCGACCCACAGCACCTCGACGTCGAACGCATAGCGATCGATCTGGGCGCGCGAGAAGATGGCGCGCGCCGCCTCGCGGCGGAAGCACTTGAAGCCGCACTGCGTGTCGCGCATCTCGATGTCGATCACCGCGCGCATCATCACGTTGAAGCTGCGGCCCATCGACTGGCGCCACCACGCCTGGCGCACGCGCACGTCGGAGTCCGGCAACGCGCGCGAACCGACGACGACGTCGAGGCCGTTCGCGATGGCTGCCAGAAAGCGTTCGACCTCGTGGAGCGGCGTCGAAAAGTCCACGTCGGAGAAGAGCACGCACGAGCCGGTCGCCGCAAGCACGCCGGTGCGTACCGCGCATCCCTTGCCGCGATTGTGCGGCGTCTCGATCACCTGCACACGATTGCGTCCCGCGTCGCGCGCAATCTGCGCGGTCGCGTCGGTGCTGCCGTCCGACACGACGATCAGCTCGCTCGCGTACGATTGCGCGGCGAGGTATGCGGAGGCCCGCTCCACGCAGGCGCCGATGCGGACCGCCTCGTTGAATGCGGGAACGACGACACTGAGGTGCGGACCTTCGCTCTGCTGCATCCCCTACCCCGAGTGCGGCGCCATCAGTCGCGGGCGCAATTCCTCGAGGCCCGGATCGTGATAGAGGAGCTGTGTTTCTTCCAGCAGTGCGCGCGCGGCATCGAGGCGTCCGAGCGCAGCGAAGATCGAGATCCGCGCGCGGCGTCGCCACAGATCGACGGGATGCGGCGGCCCGCCCTCGAGCGGTTCGAACAAAATCGTCGAGTCCACGTTCACGGCCGGCCAGTCCGCCTGCTCGGCTGCAGCCGTGCGCACGAAGACGGCCGCCACTTCATCCAGGTGGACGAGCCGCCACGCGGGCTGCGCGTCGAGCCAGGCAAAGAGCGAGGGATCCCGAAAGAGCCCGAAGTGGATCAGCGCGGTGCCGAAATGATGGCGCGCGTCGAGTCGCGAAAATGTGTCGGGGCCGCCGTCGCCGCTGACTTCGATCTCTTCGTAGAGACGCTCGCCATAAACCTCGAGCCGTCCGTCGGCGAGCACGAGATAGTCCGGCCAGAGTCGCCAGATCAGATAGCCGCCGTCGCCCATCCGGTGGTAGAGCGGACCGGGCGGGCGGTGTTCCTCGATCCAATCGACCGAGCGCTCGGCGAACCAGAAGTCCTCGAGTGCCGGATCCGACGTTCCGCGCGGTCCGGCGCCGCGTGCAACTTCGGTCGCGACCACGATCGTGACCCCGAGCGCGAGGCACGCGATGCTGAGCGCGCCGACCCGCCGCTGGCGCGCGGGCGTGATCGCGGAAGTGTCGTCGAGCCATCGACCCCAGTGCGCGACGAAGATCGGCGCGGCGACGACCGCGAAGAGCGCGATGTTGCGGACCGCCGAGAAGGCGAGCACGCCGAACGCGAACCAGACGAGAGCGTCGAAGGCCGAGAACCCGCGCCGGTCGAGCAGGATCGCCGCGAAGCTCAGCACGAGAAGCGCACCGAAGGCCGAGATCTCCGCCGTGTTGTTCGCATCGAGAGCCGCCAACGGGGAGCGCAGTTCGTCGATCGATTGCTCGAAGACGCCGGTCGTCGCGGACGGATCGATCATCGCGAACTGGCGCAGCGGGAAGAGCGCGGCCTCGACACCGTTCGGGTTCAGCACCGCAGCGACCATGCCGAGCCCGAGCACGATGCCGAGCCGCTGGACGCGATCGCGGCGCAGCGGCGACCCGGCGCCGAACCACGGGGACACAGACTCGCTCGCGAGCGCCATCGCGACCAGCGCGATCCCGACCGCCTGGAAGCCATGCAGATTCGCCCACAGCAATTGGATCGGGACGATCGCGAACAACCAGCGGTCGTTGGCGCGTTCGTCGCGACGCAGCAATCCCAGCACGACCGCCGTCAACAACAGACTCACCGTGTCGGGTCGCACCAGGAACCGCATCGATGCAGCGATGACGAGAAGCGCCATCGCCACGCCGAACACCGCCGGGCGACCGCGTCGCCAAGAGAAGAGCGCGGAGACTCCGACGATCGCGAGCGCGAGCACGAAGCCCGCCACCCGATTCGCTTGATGGCCCCCCAGCTGATGCAGATGGAAGAGCCCCACCTGGAACAGCCAGTGCAGGTCGATCCACCGCGCTCCGGGTGCCGAGTAGCTGTAGGCATCGACGCGAGGCACCTGCCCCGTCTCGGCGATCAGCGCGCCGGTGCGCAGATGCCAGAAATAGTCGGTGTCGAGGATCGGGCGGTCGGCGAGGACCACGGTCAGCGCTGCGATCGAGACGATCACGATTGCGGCGGCCGTCTGCTTTCGAGACATCGTGTGCTGACTCCGGCGTCGCGATCAAGTGCGGCGGACGATCTTTGTACCACGACGCCGCGCCCACCTGGCCTGCGACCGCGCGGCGAGGAATCGGCGCGGGCCCCCTGCCCCGCTAGTTCCCCGCGGCTTTCGCGCGCAGCGTGGCGAGTTCCGCGAGTGCCTGCTTCGGTTCTGCTCGACTCGGAGCGACGCGCAGCGCGGTGCGCAGCGGCAGCTCGGCCTCGTCCAGCCTTCCTTGCAACGCGAGCGAACGCCCGAGGCCGAGCAGCGCATCGACGGCGTCGGGCTGCAGCTCGAGAATGCGCGCGTAGTAGCGCGACGCATTCGCGTGACGGCCCACAGCGGTCGATGCGACGGCTCCGTTGTAGAGCGCGTCGATGTGAACGGGATCGAGCGCAATCGCCCGCGCGAACGCATCGATCGCTTCGCTGAGCTGCGCCGACTGGGCCGCGCCGCTCGCCGCGCTCGCGAGGAAGAGCACGCCGCCGAGTGTGTTGTGCGCGTCGGCAATCTGCGGAGCGAGTCGCACCGCCTCGCGCGCAAGCGGAACCGCCTCCGTGTTGCGACCTACGGAAGAGAGGTGATTCGCGAGATTCAGGTACGCGTTCCACGCGTCGTGGTTGTCCGCGATCGTCCTGCGGTAGAGCGTCTCGAGATCCTGATAGACGTGGGCCTGCAGGAACGCGAGCGTCCCGAGAATGGCGAGCAGCGCGAACGCCGCGACGCTCGCTGGCACGCGCGCGCGCGAACCGAGTCGCGCGACGCCCGCCATGCACGTCGCCGCGAAGAGCGCGATCAGCGCCGGCGCCGCGTGGTACTGGAAGTGATCGGCGACGAACGAGTAGCGGAATGGATACACATCGAAGAATCCGAGCGCGGGAAAGAGTACGCCAGCGAAGATCAAGACCGCCGCCAGCGGCCCGCGGCCGATGCGACCGCGCAGCGCCCAGAGCGCCGCAACGACGAAGACGACACCGATCGGGAACATGAACTGCCAAGGCTCGGATGCGCGGATCACCCAGCGCGGATAGAAGAAGATCAGCGGATGAGGCCACGCGAGCTTGCCGGCATAGAACCAGAGCGCGCGACCTGCGAGCAGGACCCGCTCGATCGGCGCGAGCGCCCACTCGCCACCGCTCGCGCCGACGTGGTTCGTCTCGAGCCAGATCGTCGTCGCGCCCGCTGCGAGGCCGATCGCGAAAAACGGTGTGAGCGGCAGCAGATCCGTGACGCGAATGTGGCCACGCTTCCACCAGATGACGACGAGAATCACCGCAGGAAGGGAGCAGACCACCGTCTTGCTGAGAAGCGCCGCTGCGAAGAGCGCTAGCGACAGCAAGTAGAAGCGCCGCTGCGCTGGATCGCGAACCTCGCGCTCGGGCGGCGCGAAGCGCAGGTAGTTTGCGAGCGCAGCGAGCGCGAGCGCCAGCGACAACACGTTCTTGCGTTCGGTGATCCAGGCGACCGACTCGGTCATGACGGGATGCACCGCGAAGATCGCGGCCGCCAGCCAGGCGCCGGGCACGCAGAGCCGCGCGAGGACTCGCCACAACAAAAGCGCGCAGGTGCCGTGCAGCAGCACGTTCGTCGCGTGATAGCCGGTCGCGGAGAGTCCCCAGAGCTGGAACTCGGCCCAATACGTCGTGTGCACCAGCGGGTAGTACTGGGGCAGCGAGCGCGGATCGAACCAGATGCGAGCCAGCCCCGCGAGCGTGCGGAGATTCTGGTTCTGGGTGACGTAGGAATCGTCGTCCCAGATGAAGCCCGCGGAACGGAGCGGCCAATACACGAGGATTGGGAGCAACAGCAGCGCGCTTCCCGCAAGCACGTCGCGCGATCGGCTAGCCGTCATTGGATGCGACGGTACAAAAGGAGAAGCCCTTCCTCGTCGGTGAACGAGGAAGGGCTTTCCTAGACAGTACGAATACGAGAGTTCTAGCTCTGACGGCGTCGTCGCGCGTAAGCCGCGAATGCTGCCACGCCCAGACCCGTGAGCGCGAAGGTCGCGGGCTCGGGAATGTTCGCGAAGCCAACCAGAGTTCCCGTCGCGGTGGCGTTGATGTTCACGCCGCCGAGCGAGAGGAAGACCGGCAGATCGACCGGTACCGTGATGCGATAGAGCGTGCCGCCCACGTTCACGATCGAGCCCGCCGCGCCATTGACGTTCGGCGCCGCGATCGGGCCAGACTGGACCTGGGTGTCGCCGATCACTTGGCCGACGAGCGTGTTGATGCCGTCGAAGTTGATCTGCGAATCCTGGATCCCGATGTTCAGCCCGCTCGACAGGAACGAAGTCCCCGAGAGAGCCGTCACTGCGCTCGCCACGTCGTACTGCACGTTGGCGAACGAGATGTAGCCGGCGTTCAACGTGACGACGGCCGTGGCGTTCACCCGAGCCGCATAGACAGCGGATGCACTGGTGGTGTTCGTGAACGTGCCAGCCGTGTTGATCGTGCTGGTCGTCGCGGTGCTGTACGCCGCGGGATTCGGCCGATAGCTACCGGTGTTGACACCGACGAGGCTCGAAGCGCCTCCTAGGAACTCGACGCTCGAGAAACCGATGCCGGGGCCGATGTCGGTGGCGAGAAACCCATCCACCGGCGCATTGTTCTGCGTCCAGGCGGCGTTGTTCTGGTTCCGCAACCGAATCGTCGCGTTGATCGTGCCCAGCGTGACGGCCTGGTCGGGCACGGTCAGACGAAAGTTGCTCAGCGAGGGATTGATGTCCCAGCTGACGAGAAATGCAGATGCAGGCGAAGCAAAGAATCCGGTGCTCAGCACCAACGTGGCGAGTGCACCGACGAATACACGTCTCATGATTGGGCTCCTTCCCAGGTCAGCCTAAAACCAGCGGGTTGACAGCAACGTGCCCGCTGAAGTCGATCTGTTTGCAAGTCACATACCGATCGGTCTATCAGGGCTTAGTGCTCGTTTTGGCTCGATAAAGCCATCTTTTCAGAATTCGATGCCCGCCGCGCGCGGAACTCTCGTTCCCTCGCCGGGGAAAGATTTTCCTCCCGCCCCCCGCAACTCCTCCTCGATTCGCTACGCGATTTGCCTCGGGTAGTCTTGCGCGCCGCCGCCCCGGGACCGGAGGCCGTTCGAGACCTGATGTCTGTCCGACTCCGCTGGATCGCGCTGCTACTCGTGCTCTGTGCACTCACGCTCGCGAGTTACGAGCCGGCCTTCGAGGCCGACTTCGTTCACTTCGACGACACCGGATACATCCAGACCAATCCGCCCGTCGCGACCGGACTGAGCCTCGAGAACCTTCGCTGGGCGCTCACTGGCGTTCGCCTGTCCAACTGGCATCCGATCACGTGGATCAGCCACATGATCGACGTCGAACTCTTTGGCTTCGACCCGCGCGGCCATCACGCCGAGAACATCGCCCTTCACCTGCTGAACATCGTGTTGCTATTTGCGGTGCTGCGCGCGCTGACGAACGACGCAGTGCCGAGCTTCGTGGTCGCGGCGCTCTTCGCCGTGCATCCCGCCAACGTCGAGTCGGTCGCGTGGGTGGCGCAGCGCAAGACCCTGCTCTGCGCGCTCTTCGCGCTGCTCTCGATCCGCAGCTATGCGCGATACGCGCGCGGCGGCGGGCGCATTCCCTACACAGCCAGCCTCGGTTGGCTCGCGCTGTCGCTGCTGTCGAAGCCGATGTTCGTCACGTTGCCCTTCGCGCTGCTGCTGCTCGACTACTGGCCGCTCCGGCGATCCGCGTTCGCACTCGCGCCCGACGGCCGCGCAACGCTGCGCGGGCTTTTGCGCGGCTGGCTGCGGCTGCTGCCCGAGAAGATTCCGTTCGCGGTGCTCTGCGTCGCCGTCGCAGCGATCACGATCGATGCGCAGCAAGACTCCATGTCCACCATCGAGAGCTACACGATCGTGGAGCGGCTGGGCAACGTGGCCCTCGCCTACGTGAAGTACCTCGGGATCTTCTTCGCGCCCCGTCACCTCGCCGTTTTCTACCCGCTCCTCCCCGAGCAACTGACGCTGCGGATCGTGCTCGCATGCGTCGCGCTGTTGGTGATGATCACGAGCAGCGCCGTCTGGCTCGGACTTCGTCGCGGCTATCTGCTCGTCGGATGGTTCTGGTTCGTGGGCACGCTGATTCCGGTGATCGGTCTCGTGCAGGTGGGCATGCAGTCGATGGCGGACCGCTATGTCTACGTGCCGTTCTGGGGACTCGCGATCGCATTCGCGTGGTCGGCGCGCGATTTGCTCTCGGCGCGCCTGCCGGCGCTCGCCGCCCGCGCGCTCGGCGCGACCGCCCTCGCGCTCCTGCTCTGCGGCCTCGCGCTCCTCACCTGGCGACAGACCGGGAAGTGGCACGACGGGATTCGGCTCTTCGAATCCGCGATCGCCAACACCGAACACAACTGGATTGCGCACGGCGTGCTCGCCGAGCGCTACTACGCGCTCGGCAACTTCCAGAAGACGATCGAGCACTGCAGGGAAGCGGTGAAGTACAACCGCGACCTGGGCACCATCCACAGCACCTACGGGCTAGCCCTCTTTGAAACCGGCGAGCCCGAGCAGGCGCTCGCGCACTTCGAATTGGCGACACAACAGGAGCCGAGCAATCCCGTCGGCTCCATGAATCTGGGCTGGTTCTACATCGAGCGCGGTCAATACGACGTCGCCATCGAACACCTCAGGATCGCCGCCGAGAGAATCGGCCGCACCACGCCGATCTACACGCGCAAGATGATCTACGCGAACTGGGCGAGTGCGCTGGCGAAGTCCAACCAGCTCGCGGCGTCGCGGAAGATGTATGCGCGCGCGCTGGAGGTCGAACCCAAGTCCCCCGACCTGCTGCGAGACGCCGCGCGCATCGATCTCCAACTCGGGAACGCGGAGGGCGCCGCCGCCGGCCTGCGCCGCGCCCTCGAGATCGACGCAGCGGATCTCGACGCGAGCTACCTGCTCGCGAGCGCCACGCTTTTGCTGGGGCTCACGGATGAGAGCGCCGCGCTCCTTCAGCGCGCTTCGACGCAGGACGCGCGCAAGGCCGTCGTGGCAATCGACCTCGCGCGCTCGCTCGCCCGCCAGAATCGCCGCGACGATGCGTTCCGAATCGTCGATGCGTTGCTCGCGCTCGCGCCGCCGACCGATCCCGCCGACGCCCGATTCGTCGCTTCGGCACTGCACACACAGCGCGCCGAAATCGCGCTCGAAGCCGGCGACGTAGCGGGCGCGATCGCCAGCCTCGACCGCGCCGTCGCGCTCTGGCCCGACGACTACGACGCCAACAATCGCCTCGCGTTCCTGCTCGCCACCAGCACCGACTCGCGTCTGCGAGATCCCGTGCGTGCCGTTGCGCTGGCGGAGCGCGCCGTTGGCGCGCGACGCGAATTCGGATCGCTCGCGACACTGGCCGCCGCATACGCGGCGGCTGGGCGCCTGCCCGACGCGGTTGCGGCCGCCACCGAAGGCCAGGAACTCGCGACGAGGGCCAACGATGCGCGCGCGGTCGCGGCGTTGGAGCAGCAGCGACGGCTCTACTCAGAGGCGGAAGCCAGGATCAGCGACGCTCCGAAGTGACGGCCGCGTCGTGCAGCGCGCGCCCGTCGAGGTACACGCGCCGCTGCGACTCGATGCGATCCGCCAGCGCGATCGCATCGGCTTCCCGTGCGAGGCGGATCGCCATCGCAGCGCTCGCCGCAGCCGCGTCGAAATCGCCCGACGCAGCCTGCGCAGCCGCAAGCGTCTGCAACAGCTCCGGCTGCTGATGACCCGTCGCGCGACACATCTCCTCGGCCATCGCGCGCGCTTCGGCACCGTTGCGAAGCTGCGGATCGGCAGCGGTGGCAAGCGTCCACGCCAGGCGATTGCGCGCCGGCAGCAAGCCCGGGTCGATGCGGACGGCGTTGCGCAATGCGGCGATCGCCTCCGGCAGCGATCCCTGCAGCAGCAGGCCGAGACCGAGATCCGCATGTGCGATCGCCGACTCCGGCTCGAGCTCCACCGCGCGCCGCAAATGTTGGATCGCGGCCGCGCTCTCACCGTGGCGGAACTCGAGCTCGGCGAGCGGGCCGTAGGCGCCCACCAGCAGAGGATCGAGCGCAATCGCCCGCTCGAGCAGCGCCTTCGTCGCGGGCTCATCGCCCTGTCGCGATGTCGCGACCGCGAGATTGAAGTGCAAGAGCGCGTGTTCCGGCGCGAGCTTCACGCCCCGATCGAGAGTTCGCCGGGCCTTCTCGATGTCACCGCGCTCCAACTCAGCGCGACCGAGATTGTTGTAGGTCTCGGGGAACAGGGGATCTGCGCTGATCGCGCGCTCGAAGAGTGCGATCGCGTCCGGCACCCGGTTCTGCTCGAGCAACCTCGATGCCGCGTTGTAGTAGGTGACGGCGTCGTCCGCGTAGCGCTGCGGCACCGGCCAGTTCGAGAACACGGCGGCGCAGGCGCCGAGGCCCAAGCCGATCGCGAGTTCGCGCGCGTGTGAGCGCGGACGCTGCATCTGCAGCCAGAGTTCGTGGACTCCCGCGCCCGCGAAGAGCAGAGCGATCGGCGCCAGCGGATAGCGATAGCGCGCGAATACATAGAAGAGCGTCACGGCGGCCGCAAAGGTCAGCGCCATCGCGTAGAGCAGCCAGAGCCGCCGCCATGCATGGCGCGTCCACCAGACACCGGCGATCGCCAGCGGGAAGACGACGCCAAAGGAGAGCACCCAGCCGAGCGCGGCGAGCGGCTTCGATTCTCGTTGGTGCGTGTGGATCGCTTCGGCATCCACGAACTCGACGCGATTCCACGTGAGGAACCACTTCCACGCGAGCAACCGCGTCCATGCGCCCGGCGCGCTCCGGATGTCGGCGAAGGTGCGCGACATCCAGTAGTCGGACACTTCCGCCGGCGTCAGCGCGCGATCGAGATCGTCCTGCGCGAGCAGGCGGGCGTCGTCGCGCTCGAAGTCGGCATCGCCGCGACCTGCGCGCATCGGCGTGTAGGTGCCGTCGGCGCCGCGATGATTCCCGATGTAGAAGTTCGGTCCCATCTGCGCGGTGGTCAGCAGGAACGCACCGCCCACGTGCGCATTGCGAAGACCGACCGGCACCAGCAGCGCCGCCATGCCCAGCGCCAACGCCAGGCTCGCCGCGAGCGCCTGCGCTGCACCGCGCGACCTCGAAAGCCACAGCGCCCACGCGAGCAACACGGGAATCAGCGCCGCCGCGTTCTCGCGATTGAGGATCATCGCGCCGAGCAGCAGGCCAGCGCCGAACATTTTCCAGCGCGTCGGCTGCTGCTGCGCTGCCGCGGCCAGCCAGAGCAGCGCGGTCATCAGCAGCAGATCGAGCGACGCCTTCTGGAGTATCCCGTCAAAGAAAATTGCCGGCGGATAGAGCGCGAGCAGAATGCCGGCGCACCAGCCGACGCGCTCCGAGAAGAATCCCGCGCCGGCGCGCGACAGGAACACCGACGCGAGTGCGCCGCAGAGCGCCTGCGCGAAGCGAGCGATCCACACGTCGTGCCCGACGGCGGCATAGAGACCACCGAGCAGATACGGATAGAGGGGAGTCTGGTAGAAGACCTGCGAACCAATCCAATCGCCCGCAGCGAGCTGTTGCGCCCAGCGGTCGTAGGCGCCGGCGTCGGCGAGCAGCACTTCGTAGAGCAGGGAGTCGCGCATCGCATGGAAGTGAAGACCGCGCGCGACGAGGGCCAGCGCGAAGACAACGGCGATCTGCACGAGGACGCGTCGCTGCATTACTCGAGACCGTCGAAGCGCACGAGTTCCGCAGTCCCGAGCGACGCAGCCCACG
This sequence comes from Deltaproteobacteria bacterium, assembly GCA_031396445.1. GTDB lineage: Bacteria > Myxococcota_A > UBA9160 > UBA9160 > PR03 > PR03. Next base: position 79,676 of record JANNKU010000068.1, read on the forward strand.
TTCTGGCGCGCGCCGCGTCGAAGCCGTGCGCGATGACGACACGGCGTCCGCTGCGCTGCGTCTCGGAGCGACCGGGAAAGGCGTCCTGCAGCCAAGGCGGCACGGCCGCTGCGAACGAGACGGCATGCGCCGCGTCCACGAGTTCGACGACGTAGATCCACGGCGCGTCGGCGCTCGCGCACGTGAAGCGCAGACCGCGATCTCCCTGCCAACCCGCGAGCGCCGGGCCGGGAATCGCGCCGCCCTTCGCGAGCATCCCGACCAGGATGCGCGCGACGCCCAGGCTCTCGTCGCTCGCAAGCTCGCAGCCTGCGACGTCTGGCGGTGTACCCAGCAGCAACGTCGGCCGCTCGGAGGCGCGATATGCCTTGGGACTCGCCAACACTTTCGTCGAGAGCGGCGGCGTGCGGAATGGCGCCTCGCGATCGCTCTGGCTCGCGAGGAATGAGCTGGCCAGCTCGACGCAGCCCTCTCCCGGTGTCGCCCGACGCTCGACCTCGATCTGCGGAAGATCAAGCAAATCGAATCCACCGCCGTCGCCCGCGAAGGTGTTCACACCCGTCGCGGCACCGGTGGCGCTCGCGGCCAACACCGCGCGGATCGCCACGCCGGGATCGCCGCGCAGCAAGGGCGCTGCGCGCACGAGTCGTGGGTAGTTCTGCGCATCGAGCAGACGTCGCAGCACGCGGCGCGCCGCGTCGAGATCGGGCGGCGTGAGACAGAGTGCGAACGCGAAGCTCGCGTCGGCGAAGCAGCTCGCGTCGACCGGCTCGGGCGACGCTTCTGCCAGCGCCTCGGTGGGGCACGGCTCGAGCGCGCGCGCATCCGCCTGGAGTCCCGGGAGGCGCGGATCGTCGGCAGCGAGCACTTCGAGACGCGGCTGCTGGATGAAGCCGAGCCCGCGCTGTTGCTCGACCGCCGTGACTAGCGCATCGAAGGCGTTCACATCGACGTCGCCACCTTCGTCCACGAGGCGGGGTTCCGGCGGGCGACTCCGCACACGGATCGCGCTGGGATCGCAAGTCGCGCCCGTGATGCCGACGAGCAGCGAGGCAAGCGCCGCGACGATCCGCACGCGCACAGCCCGCCGACACAGCAGGGCGACGCCCGAAGTCTCGCGCGAGCCGACGTTTTGCTTCACGATCGCGAACACTGCCGCGCCCGCAACGGCGGCGTCAAGCGAGGCCGTAGCGGTGGTAGTGTTCGCGCCCGACATGGAATCTACGCAAGGCATCGAAGCGAGCGGACGCGGGATTGCGGCGGAGACGCGCGCGTGGCTCGCGTTGCCGCTGCTCGCCGCATTCGCGTACTTCGCGCTCACCGTACACGCGGCGTACATCGAGACTCCCACGGTGGACGAGTTCGCGCACGTGCCGGCGGGCGTCGCTGCGTGGCGCCACGGACGCAGCGATCTCTACCGCTCGAACCCGCCGCTTCCGAAGCTGCTGCTCGCGGCGCCGGTCGCCCTCGATCCGACCGTGGAGAGCCCGATCGTCGTCGAGCCGCCGCTGCTCTGGGGTCCGTGGGAGCACGGACATCGTTTCATGAACGCCAACCGCGACCAGTACCTGGCGCTGATCTCGCGCGCGCGCTTTGCCGCGATCGCGTTCGGCTTGCTCGCCGGCATGATCGTGTTCGCCTGGGCGCGCGCGGTCTTCGGTCTGCGCGCAGCGGCGGTGGTGACGTCGCTCTTCCTGCTCTGCCCGAACGTGCTCGCGCACGGTCATCTCGCGACGATCGACATGGGCGCGCTCACGAGCATCCTGCTCACACTCTTCGCGCTCCGCTGGGCGTACCAGCGTCCGAGCCTCGCGCGTTTGCTGCTCGCGGGTGCGGCGCTCGGTTTCGCGCTCGCGATCAAGTTTCTCGCCGTGCTGATTCTGCCCGCGTTCGCGCTGTTCGCGATCGCGGAGCGCTGGCGTGACGCGGATTCCGTGTCGCGGCGCCTGCTGCTCGCGGCGCGCGATGTCGCGATGATGCTCCTCGCCGCACTCGTCGTGATCAACGCCAGCATCGCGTTCGAGGGCTCGTTCCGCGCGCTCGGCACGCTCGAGTTGCACTCGCAATTCGCGCGCGGATTGCAGAGCGCCCTGCCCGGCTGGCTGCCGGTTCCGCTGCCGCGCGAGTACGTGCTCGGCTTCGACGCCGCAAAAGAAATCTCGGAGCACGGCGAGTTCGGCTCGTACCTGCTCGGCCGCTGGTCGGAGCACGGCTGGTGGTACTACAACCTGGTCGCGCTCGGCGTGAAGCTGCCGATCGCGATTCTCGCGCTGCTCCTGATATCCGGATTCTTCTGGTGGCGCAGCCGCATCGCCCGCATCGAGCTTTTGTTCCTGCTGATTCCGTTCGCCGCGCTGATCCTCGTGTTCTCCACGGCGAGCAATCTCAACATCGGGATCCGGCATGTGTTGCCCGCGCTGCCGTTCGGCTTCCTGCTGCTCGGGCCGATCTTCATGGCGACTGCGAATCGAAAGCGCGAACGCCTCGCCGTTGCACTCGCGGCAGGCGCGCTCGCGGGCTCTGCCTACGACGCAGCCGCAACGCACCCCGACCACTTGACCTTCTTCAACGCGATCGCCGGCGGACCGGAGCGCGGCAGCGAGTGGCTGCTCGACTCGAACCTCGATTGGGGTCAGGACCTGTACCGGGTTCCCGCCGCCGTCGCGTCGATCGATCCCGACGCGGTTCCCTACTTGCTCTACTTCGGCCACGTCGATCCGGCCTTGTATGGCCTGCACTACCAGCTCCTTCCGGCGACGCCGGTCGAAGGCATCATCGCCGTGAGCGAGAACTTTCTCTGGGGCTACCCGTATCTCACGGTCGCGCCGAACGGCGGCATGATCGGCGTCGCGGGTGACACCGCAGCGTGGCTACGCACGCTGCAGCCGGTGCGGCGACTCGGTTCGATCCGCATCTACGACACGCGCAGGACGCGATGATGCACGGCGCGACGCGGGTTGCGTCTCCAGCCGCGACCGCCGTTCAGCGGCGCTGCTGCGGCGCCCGCGGCTGCGTGTACGCGCGCAGCTGTTCTTCGGTTGCAGCGGTCGCCGCGTCGTTGCCCGTCCCGCGCGCCACTTCGAGCGCTTCGTTCGCGGTGCGCACCGCGTCGGCGCGCCGACCGCTTGCGGCGTAGGCGGCAGCGAGCGTCGAGAGCGCTTCGGGCCGCAGCCGATTCGAAAGCACGACCGCGCGCTCGGCGAGCGCAACGGCGCGCGGCGCATCGCGACGCGCCGGGTCCGGCAACGTTGCGAGCAGCGACGCCAGATTGTGGGTCGCCGCGAAGTTGTCGGGCCAATCCGCGATGGCCAGCTCGTATTCGGCGATCGCACGCGGGGCATCCTGCTGCAGCGAGTAGGCTTGACCGCGATAGAGATGCAGCGACGAGGTCAGGCGCTCGCGTTGCGCTCCCGGAAAGCTGCGCGCGGCGACGAGCGCGTCGGCGAGGACATCGATCGTCGAGGGGAGACGTCCCAGCTTCGCGAGAATCCGCGCCCACTCGATGCGCGCGTCGAAGTTCAGCGGATCGAGCGCGACGGCGCGCTGATAACTCGCCGCCGCCGCGTCGAGCCGCCCCAGTCGGAGTTGGGTGGTCGCGAGAAGCAAGGCCGCACGCGCGCTCTGCGGATCGAGTGCGACCGCCGCTTCCAGCGCCTCGGCCGCCTGCTCGAAGCGACCCTCTTGTACGTAGACCCAGCCGAGGTTCGTGAAACCCATGATGTTGTCTGGCGCAACGCGCGTCGCTTCGATCAGCCGCTCGATCGCAGCCTGCTTCGAGCCGGTCTGGTAGAGCGCCATGCCGTAGACCGGCAGCACCTCGCCGGGATCGCGCGGATGGCGCAACCCCGCCTCGGAATGCTTCAGCGCGCGCGCGTACTCGGCGCGATTGAAGTATTGACCGGCGAGCGCGCGGTGCGCGATGTAGTTGCGGTCGTCCGCGGCCACGGCGGATTCGAAGAGCGCGATCGAGTCGTGCCAATGCCGGGCCTGTCGATGCGTGGCGAATGCGAGCGCGGCGAGCAGCACGCCCGTCGAGCCGATGTACGCGGCGCGCGGCATGCGCTTCGCGCGGATGAAGTCCCACGCGGTCCAGCCGATCGCGATCGCGATTCCCCAGATCGGAACGTAGGCGTAGCGATCCGCCATCGATTGCGCGCCGATCTGCACCAGCCCGATCACCGGCACCAGCATGCCGACGAACCACAGCCAGCCCACCAGCAGCGGACGCCGCCGGCGACCGAAGCAGAACGCGGCTGCCGTTGCTGCAATCAGGAACAGCGCGCTCGCGATCACGCGCAACGGCGTGATGTCGCTCTCGTAGATCGGGTAGAACACCGCGAGCTGCGTCGGCCACAGCAGCGTGCCGATGTAGCGCCCGAACGCGATCACCGCGTTGCCGAGTCGCAGTTCGAGCGGGTACGTCGCACCGGTCGCGATCGCCTCGCCCTGCGCGCCGATCGCCGCCAAGCTCGCGGCGAGCGCGAGCAGCAAGTACGGAATCTTCTCGGGCAGCAGCCGCAGCCAGCCGCGCGCGATCGATGCGAGGCTCGGCAACGCGCCGTCGCCCGGCTCGAGCTGCGGCCGTCGCAGTGGCCAGTAGTCGAGCAGCAACAACGCGAACGGCAGCGGCACGAAGAGTTGCTTCGAAAGCAGCGAGAGCGCGAAAGCCAACAAGCTCAAGACGTACGCCGTGCGGCTCCCCGCGCGCGCCCATCGCGCGTAGCTCCCGATCGCGAGGATCCCGAAGAACGTCGCGAGCGTGGTCTTGCGCTGCGCGATCCACGCGACGGATTCGACGTTGATGGGATGCAGCGCGAAGACACCCGCGACCAGCAAGCTCGGCCACGGCGCACCGGTCAGCGACGCGAGCATCGCGAAGAGCAGCAGCGCATTCGCGACGTGGATCGCGAGGTTCATCGCGTGGTGGCCCGCAGGCTCGACACCAAAAAGCTCGACGTCGGTCATGTGACTGAGCCAGGTGAGCGGGAACCAGTTGCCGGCGTGCGCACCGCGAAACGCCCAGGCAACTCCGTCGGCGCCCAGCCCTGCCCTCACCGTGTCGTTCTCGGTGACGTAGTCGGCGTCGTCGATATCGACGAAGTCAGCGGAGAACACCGGCGCGTAGCTGGCGAGCGTCACGCCGCCGAGCGCCAGCGCCAGCAACAAAACGCCAACGGGGCGAAGCGTCGTACGAGAATGCGAGCGGGACATGGTGCCGTGCGCGTCCCTCGTGTACCCAGCGTGGCTACGATCGCGAACCGGGTTTCCCGTCGATAGCAAAAGCCGCGCCGAGCAGCCGGACGCGCATCCACCCGAGGGTTTCATTGGCGGCCGTTTCCGCATCGAAAGCGAAGGATCGCTTCGCGCGCTGGCAGCTCGGCGTCGCGGCGCTGCTCGCGCTCGGCGCGACCGCCGTCCTTGCGCGCGATGTCCTGCAAGCTCCGAGCGTGCCGTTCCTGACCACAGGCAACGCGCCCTGGATCGTTGCGCAAACACCGCTGCAGACGAACGGCATGGAGATCGACGCGGCGCATCCGCCGCTCGCCTTCTTCGAACGTCACTTCTCGGGCGACGGGCGCAGCGATCGCGTGACGCTGCGCGTACGCGCGCTGCGCGAGGTGACGCTCTTCCTGAACGGTCAGCAACTCCCAATCGAGAGCGACCCGTCGCGGTGGAAAGAGCTGCGTGCGCTCGATGTGACGTCGCGCATCGTGGCCGGCGACAACCTGCTCTTTGCGCGCGTCACCAATCCGGTCGGCAACCCCGCTCTCCAGATCCGCATCGATGGACTCGCCGAGGTGCTCGTGAGCGACACCCGCTGGGCGTCGGCGTGGGAAGGCGATCCCGTCGCGTTCGCGGCGCTCGCCGAGGACAGCGTCCGCCACCCGGAAAGTGGCGACCTGCCGGCGCCGCTCGCGTCGCTGCGCGCGAAGACGGCGCCGCTCGCGTGCTTCGCCGCGATCGGCGCGGCGCTCTTCTTGTGCCTGCGCCGCGTGCCGCGCGCTGCTGCGTGGGCGCCCGCGGCGGCCCTCGCAGTTGTGACTTCGTTCTGGCTGCTTCTGCTTCTACGGGTGGTGCAGGTGCCGGCGGAGGTCGGCTTCGACGCCGCGGCGCACGTCCAGTACATCGAGTGGCTGCTCGCGCATCGCGCGCTTCCGACGCCGAGCGAAGGCAGCGCGATGTATCACCCGCCGCTCTATCACGCGCTCGCCGCGCTGCTGCTCGGCGTGCTGCAGCCGCTCGGTGTCGATGCCCGCGTGATCCTGGCGCTGCCACCGCTCGCGTCAGGTCTCGGCATGGTGTGGGTCGCGCGCGGGATGGCGCGCTGTCTTGCACCCGGTGCGCACTGGATCGAGGCTGCGACGATCCTTGCGACGGGTTTCCTCCCGATGAACGTGACGCTCGCGAGCTGCGTGTCGAACGAGGCGCCCTATGCGCTACTCGCGAGTCTCGCACTGCTGGTGACACTGCGCGCACTCGTCTGCGAGCGCGCGTCGCTCGGCGACGACATGCTGCTCGGCGTCGCGCTCGGTGCAGCCGCGCTCACCAAGTATTCGAGCCTGCTCTGGGTTCCGTTGCTGCTCGGCGCACTCGCCGTGAAGCGTCTGGTCGTCGAACGCACGGGCTTGGCGCGCGCCACGCTCGGCGGCGCGCGCGCTCTCGCCGTGGTGATCGCGCTCGCGGGCTGGTTCTATCTCCGGAACCATCAGCTCACCGGCAATCTGCTGGTGACGAACCTCGACGCGACGGCGGGCAAGACGTGGTGGCAGCTCCCCGGCTTTCACACCATCGCGTACTTCACGCATTTCGGCGAAGCGCTGACACATCCGTGGTTTTCGAGCTTCTTCTCGTTCTGGGATGCGCTCTACTCGACACTCTGGGGCGACGGCCTGTTGAGCGGCGCGATCTCGCCGCGGGTTGCGATGCGCCGCTGGAACTACGAATGGATGGCGGTCGCGTTCGCGCTCGCGGTGCCCGCCACATTCCTGCTCGTCGGCGGATGGATCGATGTCGCGCAGCGATCGCTGCGTACGGACGATCGGGGACGGCGCATCGCGTTCTCGCTGCTCTTCGCGTTGCCACCGATTCTGCTCGCGTCGATTCTCAGCGTGAACCTGCACTACCCATTCTGGTCCTTGGGCAAATCGTTCTACGCACTCGCTCTCGCGCCGACTCTCGGCCTGCTCTGCGCCCTCGGCTTCGCCCGCCTCGACGCATCGCTCGAGCGGGCGCCCGTTGCGATTCGCAGCCTTCCCCATGGCTGGGCGGCTGCATTCCTCGCGGCGATCGCGTGCTCCTACGTCGCATGACCTTGGCGGCGCTGCCGTCGCTCGGCATAGACTGCGGCCGTGATAGCGCGCACCGACAACGTCCTGCAGATCGCCGTCGTGATTCCGTGCCTCAATGAGGAGCGCACGATCGGCAAGGTGATCGGCGACGTCAAAGCCGCGTTGCCGACCGCCGAGATCCTCGTTTTCGACAACGCATCGACGGATCGCACCGCCGAGATCGCACACGCGCATGGCGCGACGGTGATCGCCTCGTTGCGGCGCGGCAAGGGCAACGTGATCCGGCAGATGGCCAACACGATTGTCGCGGACGTGTACGTGCTGATCGATGGCGACGACACCTACCCTGCCGCCGAAGCGCCGCTCTTGCTCCGGCGCTTCCTCGACGCGGGCGTCGACATGCTGGTGGCGACGCGGCTCGAGTCGCACGACGAAAACGCGTTTCGCGTGTTCCACAAACTCGGCAACCGCGTGATCGCGCGCACCATCGCGCTCTTGTTCCGCACGCCGGTCACCGACGTGCTCTCCGGCTACCGGATCCTGTCGAGCCGCTTCGTGCGACTGGTGCACCTCGGCTCCGAGGGATTCGAGGTGGAGACCGAGATGACGCTGCAAGCGCTCGCGAAAGGTCTGCCGATCCTCGAGGTGCCGATCGCCTACGGAAGCCGACCGGCGGGCAGTCACTCGAAGCTCGACACGGTCAGCGACGGGTTGTTGATCCTCAAATGCATCTTCCTGCTCTTCAAGGACTACAAGCCGTTCGTGTTCTTCACCGCGGTCGCGGGGCTGCTGCTGTTGCTGTCGCTGGTGGCGGGCAGCGCGCCGGTGCTCGACTTCTATCGCTACCAATTCGTCTATCACGTCCCGCGCGCGATCCTGGCCGCCGGCCTCGGTCTGCTCGCGGCCGTCAGCTTCGGCGTCGGCATCCTGCTCGACACGATCGCGCGCTACCACCGCGAGGCGATCGAGCAGTGGAAGCGGTCGATGCGTTGATGAGCGGCCCCGATCGCCGCTTCGAAGCGGGCGACCTCTTCGACGTGATGGACCACGCCGAGCGCTACAACCGTCACCTGCTGGAACTCGTGCTCGCCGCAACCGGCACCGCGAATACCGTGCTCGACTTCGGCGCCGGCACCGGGCGCCTCGCGACTTCGCTCGCAGAGCGCGGCTTCGACGTCACCTGCGTCGAGCCCGATCCGGAGCTGCGCGCGCGCCTCATCGACCGCGGTCTTGCGAGCGTCGCCGCGCTCACAGATCTCGGCGCGCGTCGCTTCGACTGCGCCGTCTCGCTGAATGTGCTCGAGCACATCCCCGACGATGCGCGAATCGCGCGCGCGCTGCACGAGCGGCTCGTACCCGGCGGACCGTGCGTGATCTATGTGCCGGCGTTCCCGCTGCTGTGGACCGCGAACGACACACGGGTGGGACACCAGCGGCGCTACCGGCGCAGCGAACTCATTCGCGTCTTCCAAGATGCCGGCTTCGCGATCGAGGACGTGCGCTACGTCGACTCGCTCGGCTTCTTGGCGGCGCTGGCCTATCGCGTCATCGATCGCTCAGACGGAGAGCTCTCGGCGCGCTCGGTGCAGATCTACGACCGCCTGCTCTTCCCGCTGAGCCGCGTGCTCGATCATGCGCTGCACCGCGTGGCCGGCAAGAATCTGCTGCTGCGCGCGCGGCGTCGCTAGGAACCGATTTCGAGCTGGGCGAGCGGCGTGACACCGACGAGCGGCGGCGCAGTCGCTGCAGCCGTCGGGCGGACCGGGCGCTCCGGACGGCGCCGGAAGCGGCGCTGCCAGAGGTCCACCAATCCTAGGCGCCAGAACAGGTAGCTGGTCTTCCCGGGCGTGATCGAGAAGTCCATCACCCGCACGTGGCCGAGTACGCGCTTCGTCAGGTAGAGCGTGCGCATCACGATGCCGAGGATCGGGTAGAGCGGCTGTGGCTCCGAACTCGCCCGCACGCGGAGCAGCAGGCGCTCCCAGATCCAGCGCGGCGGGCGGCACAGCACGAGCAGGTAGAGCAGCAGATTCGCGACGCGCGGCGGCACGATCAGGTAGCTGTCGTCGATCTGGTCGAGGTCGATCCCGCGCGCCTTCATCGCTTCGGCGAGACCGGTGTTCGGGATCACCTTCAGCGAGTAGATCAGCAGCGTGTAGGGACGCGCGAGTTCGTAGAGCATCTCGAGCGTAGCGACCACGTCCGCGCGCGTCTCGATCGGGTTGTCCATGATGATGTCGTACACCGGCGGGATGTGATACTTCGGCGCAAAGGACGACGCGACGGCGCCGGCGGCAAGAATTTTCTCGGGCGGCGTCGGACGCTTGTAGAAGTCGAGGATCGCCTTGCTCCCGCTCTGGATGCCCATCCGGATGCGGTTCATCCCCGCCCAGGTGAGCAGCTCGAACTTGTCGCGCTCCACATAGTTCGGGATCACGCCGTACACAGCGAACGGAAGGCCGACATCCGATCGCCAGAGCTCGGCGAACTCGGCGAGTTCGCCGTAACGGATCGCCATGAAACTGTCGTCGTGGAAGCTCACCTGCGAGAGGTGCGGGAAACGCTGCTTGGCGTCCTTGATCTGCTCGACCATGTAGCGCGCGCTCGGGTGGCGGATCTGCCGGTACTTCGGATCGTTCGCGATGAACTTGGTGTTACCGCAATAGCTGCAATGGAGCGGGCACCCGATCGACCACAGCGCCGGATAGCCGAGCCCGTCGTTGTGCAGGTAGTCGTCGACGGTGAGCGGCACGAATCCCTTGCCGCTTTCATAGATCCGCTCGCACGGGTCGCCGTACTGCGGAAACGGCAGCTCCTCCATCTCTTCCGGTGTCTGCAGCGGAAGGAACGCGTTCTTGATCACCGATCCGTCACGCGCCTTGAACCAGAAGTTGCGCGTGCCGGTGACGTCACGGCCTTCCTTCAATCCCGCGAGCAACGTCTCGAACGCGAACTCTCCTTCGCCCGTGCAGATGGCGTCCACGTCGGCGGTGATCGCATCCTCGGGCTGGATGATCGGATGAATGCCGCCCCATACGATGTACGCCGACGGATTCAGCTCGCGCACGCGCTCGATCACGCTGCGCGTGAGTCCCGCGTAGCCAGTCATCGAAGAGAAGCCGAGCAGATCGGCGCTCCTTAGGCCCTGCGCGATCTCTTCCACCTGCTCGCGGCCGAAGAGCGTGCTGAGAGTACCCATCGTTCCCAACACCGATGCACGTACGGTGCGGTAGCTCCGCGTCGAGACGTAGCAGGACTCCGTGCCGGGATGCAGGCGCGCCACGTAGGCCGCCATCTTGCGAAATCCGCAGGAGGTGATGCCATCTTCGAGGCAAACGAGTTGGATGCGCACGGATTCTCCGGGGCTTCGAACGACGGCGCACCTTACCACGGCCCGTCCGAAGCCCGACCCACTGTCGGTGACCGAGTGGTGACGTCGGGCACACGCGGGCCGGGTATCCGGTCACGCAAGTCGCTTTGGAGTCGAGGATCTAGGTTCGGATCTGCCGAAGTGGCCGGCTGCAGAGATCCGGGTCGAAAGACGGGACGCCGGGTCCTCGCCGCTCCAACAACAGGTTCACGAAGAGTCCGTTGCCCAGCGCGTTCTCTGCGGCGAGGAGTGCTGCGGTAGCGGCCCTGAGCAGACGGCCGCCATCCATGCGCGCCATCGCGAGGCGATCGAACCAGAGCGCCCGAATTGAAAGTCCCGCCTCGTTCGCCAGCCCCTCGAGACCGCGGCGGCTGAAGAAGACCAGGTGATGCGGCTCATGCGTGCGGCGCACCGGGCCGCTGATGTGGCCCCGCGACATGCGATGAATGGCGCGTCCGAGTGCCGGCACGGCGCTGTGTTCATGGATCGTCTGCACGAAAAGCACGCCTGCGGGCGCGAGCCGCGCAGCCAGCCCCTGCAGCACGGCGCGCGGATCGACGACGTGTTCGAAAACATCCCAGAGTGTGATCAGATCGAAGGCGCCGTCGAAATCGGCGAGCGCGTCAGGCGCTGCGCCGGTGCAGATTTGCGCCGCCCGATCCGCAGCGCGCGCGGCGGCAGCGCGCAGAGGATCGAGCTCCACACCGGAGCGCACACTCTGCGGAAAGCTGCGACTGAGATGGCGCAGGAAGTCACCGCGACCGCAGCCGACGTCGAGGATGCGCAGAGCGGCGCTGCGATCGGCGTTCGCGCGGCGCAGCAGATCGTCCCAGCGGACGCGATCGGCAGCGGCGTTTGCGAAGTAGGCGTCGGGCTCGAAGGAGGTCTGCGCGCCGCGTGCGAGCGCGTCGCTCGACCACGACTGGCAGTGCGGACAGCGGAAGAGTCGATAGTCGCCGAGGTCGATACGCGCCTCGGCCGCAGCTCCGCAGACGGGACAGCCGTCGCCACCCTGTGTCGTCAAGTCGCCGTGAAGATCCGAAGCCACCCGATTCGTCTCCCTGCCGGTTACGGCTGCCGCGGTCCGATGGCCGCGGCGTCGATCCAGTCTGCGACGAGTGCGTTGCCAGCCTCGTTCCAGTGAACGTCGTCTGGAATGAAGTAGCGCTGATAGACGAGATCGGGTCCGGCAACGCGCGCGTCGATGAATGCGGGGAAGAGATTCACGAAGCCGACGCGCTCGCGCTCGGAAAACACCTTCCACGCCTTGACCTGCCGGCTGTCGAGATCGTTCGCGAAGATCTGGAACGGCGATGGGTAGACCACGAGAGTCATCTCGATTCCGTGTTCACGGCAAAAGGCCGCCAGGCGAGACATGTTTGCCTCGGCGAGCGCGAGACCGCGCGCGCCCCACGCCGCATACACCGCATCGTCGTAGGTCCATTCCCAGCGACCCGCTTCGGGATTCGACGTCGCGTTGCGATAGGCATCGACGCTGTCCATCCAGACGTGGATGTCGGCATCGCGCTTGAAGCGATTGTCGATTCCGCTGCGACCGAGCGCGAAGCGCTCGACGATCTGCCAGCTGAGCGCGTGTCGCCTCCACCACGCAGCGCCGGCGGCGAGCCAGCCGATCCGCTCGCGCGGAACGAACGCCTCGTAGTTGGTTTCGTCCTGGATGTCGGAGATGTCGAGGAACACGATCAGTCGCTGGAACGCGAGCTTCTCGTGTTCGACCAACCAGCGCGTCTTCAAGTCGTAGAGCTTTGGGCTGTAGGACACCGAAGCTGCATTCAGCACTTCGACGCCACGCGCTCGACCGCGTGCGGCGAGAAGACCCGCGACGGTGTTCGAGTACTCCATGCCGAGGCCCTCGACCATCGAGTCGCCGATCAGCAGCGTGCGCTGAACAGGAGACTGCGGATCGATCTGTGTTGCCTCCTCGTCACGAAAACCGATCGAGTTCGTGTGCATCGTGTAGCGCCGCCCGCCCCAGAGCGGTGTCGCGCTCTGATTCGGCAGCAGCGTGTGGTGGTAGAACGGATGGGCGACGCGAAAGGAACGATCGCCTGCGCGCATCGACAGCTTTCCCAGAACACAGTCCGCTGCGACGGCGAAGAGCAGTAGGAAGAACCCGTAGATCGCAAAGGCGCGAACGCGCATCCGCTCTCCTGGAACCCGACAAAGCCGCAGCCTACCGAGCGGCTGCGATCCCCGCCGCGATGCGCAACGCATTCGCCATCACGGTGATCTGCGGATTCGCGCCGGTGTTGCTCGGCAGCGCCGCCGCATCGGTGACGTAGAGCCCAGCGACGTCGAAGGCGCGACCGCTTTCGTCACAGAAACCGTGCGCACGCGAGGCGCCCATCGCCGCGCCACCAAAGAGGTGCACCGCATAGAGCAGCGAGAGCACGCGCGGCTCGAAGACGACTGCATCGAGCGCGGCGAGGTCGGCCTCGGAGCGAACCGGCGCGAGACCGTTCACCGGCAGGAACACCTCGATCGCGCCCGCAGCGAGGTAGAGCCGCGCGAGCTGCTTCACCGCGTCGCGAATGCGCGCGAGATCCTCGGCGATCGGCTGGTACGCGAGTGCCGGCGGACCGTCGCCATCGATCGCGACGCTGCCGCGCGTGCGATCGCGCAGCACCACGACTGCGCGGGCCAGATACGGCAGCGCTTCCATCACGCGCTCGTGCGCGGCGCCAAAGCCCGGCAGCGACGACGCGGTCACGCTCGGCGACACCGTGACGTTCTCGAGCATGTAGCCGGGACCGCGGTGCCCGTTCACGTCACTCCATTCGGTGACGGCGTAGGCCATCGTCGGTCCGTAGAAGCCGAGCACGGGCTCGGGGAAGCGCGCCGTCACATAGACGCTCGAATGAAACTGGATGCCGCGACCGAGCGCGGTGTCGGCGCCGAGTCCGCTGCGCAAGAGCAGCGCCGGCGTGCCGAGCACGCCCGCCGCGACACACACGAGCTTCGCCTCGACGCGCAGCGTCCCGATCGGAGCGCCCGTCTTCGGATCGAGGCGCGTCGCGGTGACGGCGCGAACGCGGCCCGCCTCGACCTCGATGCGATCGGCGCGCGCCAGCGGCACGACACGCGCGCCGCGCAGCTCCGCGTCGGGGATCCACGTCACCAGCGCCGATTGCTTCGCGCCGCTCGGGCAGCCGAGGTTGCAGAGGCCGAGATTCGCGCAGCCGCGCACGTTGCGGTGCATCGCTTCGGCCGACCAGCCGAGGCGCGCGGCGCCCACCTCGAGTTGATGCGCGTTGCGATTGATGTGTTCGCGATCGGTGGGCGACGCATTCACCGCCTGCCACGCGCGATCGACGAAGGGCGCGAATGCCGCGTCACTGAGACCGCCGAGGCCGAACTCGCGCCGCCAGCTCTCGAGGATCTCCGGCGGCGGACGCCAGCAAAGTGCGTCGTTCACCACCGTCGAGCCGCCGACACAAGCGCCCGCGTACACCTCCATCCCACTGTCGCGCGCGGTGTTCGCGGTCATCAGCCGGGCGATCATCTCGCCCTCTTCGCCGCTGAAGTCGTGCGTCCCGAAGCGCGCGCCCGCTTCGAGCACGACGACATCGAGCCCCGCTTCGGCGAGCGCCAGCGCCACCGGCGCGCCCCCAGCGCCGGATCCGATCACGACCGCGTCACAGCGAAGCGACTCGCTCATTCGCTCCAGCGGTAGCGGGCGCCTTCCGGGGTGGCGTCGGCGACCAGGGCGCCGAGGGCGAGGACGCGGGTGATTTCTTCCGCGACGAGCGCCGGCTCGGCGCCGGTCGCTTCGATCACGTGCCGCGTCAGCTCCGCTTGCGAATCGCCTTGCAGCGCGGGCAGCGACTCGACGACCTCGTCGAGCAGCAGCTTCCAGAGCAGCGATTGTCGCTTGCGGCGGCGGTAGGTCTTCAGCTCGTAGCCCGAGAGCTGACCCGTCGCGACCAGGTGGTCCTGATACTGGACGTAACGCTCGATGGTGTCCTCGTAGGCATCGGACACGGCCTGGATCGCTTCGGGACTCGCACCCGGCGTGCGCGACACCACATGATTTGCGTCGTACTTCGTCCAGTCGCTGTTCAGGATCTCGAGTCCGTACTCGGCGGCCTTCTCACGCACTTCGGTGCCGGGGAACGGCGACAGGATGTGGAAGCCGTAGAGCGAACCGAACTCGTTCTTGAGTTCCTCCGCAAATTCGACGGTCTTGCGAAGCGTCTCCTCCGTCTCGCCCGGCAATCCCACGATGAACGACGCGAGCGCGCTGATGCCGACGTCCTTCGTCATCCGCATCGCTTCCTTCACCTTCGCGAGACTCGAGTTCTTCTTGATCAGGTCGAGCACTTCCTGATCGCCGCTCTCGACACCGAAGCAGATCGCCTGACAGCCGGCCTTGGCCATCGTGCCGACGATCTCGGGCGTGATGGTGTCCACGCGCGAGAACGCGTTCCAGCGGATGCCTGTGTTGCGATCGATCATCTCGCCACACACCGCGAGGAAGTGCTTGCGGTAGAGCGTGAAGAGATCGTCTTCGATGGTGATCTCGGTGAAGCCGAGGCGCGCGAGGTCTTCGATCTCATCGACGCACTTCACCGGATTGCGATAGCGAACCTTGCGCCCGGTCCACGCCGGCGCCGAACAGAAGATGCACTCGTAGGGACAGCCGCGACTGGTGACGACGCTCGCATGGCTGTCGAACGCGAGGTAGCGCGCCAGCGGCACGAGATCGCGCGCGGGATTCGGCAGCGTGTCGAGATCGTCTTCGAGCGGACGCGGCGCGTTCTTCCAGGCGCGCTGCGTGCTGCGGTCGATGCCGGCGAGACCGCGCACGTCGCGCACGTCCATCTTGCCTTCGAGTGCGAGCACGAGTTCGCGCATCGTGTGCTCGCCCTCGCCGATCGCGATGTAGTCGAGCGCGGGCAGGCGCTGGAAGGAACCCTCGATCTCGAACGAGACGTGCGGGCCGCCCATCACGATCGCCACCTGCTCGTCACACTTGCGCACCACCTCGGCGATGCTCTCGGCGATGTGGTGATTCAGCGTGACCGACGTGATGCCCACCGCCTGCGGCTTGAAGCGCTGCATGCGACGCTCGATCTTGTCGGGCGTGGTGCGCGCGAGCAGCAGGTCGAGGATCTCCACCTCGTGCCCTTCCGAGCGCAGCGCAGCGGCGACATACGGAAGCGTCACAAGCAGGCGCGGAAACTCTTCGAACGGGTACGACGGGTTGATCAGTAGAACGCGCACGATTCCCCCTCTGAGCAGAGCGCCGTGCGCCTCGCTCGCTGGTTTGGAAGTCGGCGGCATTCTATGCGCGATCTCGCCTCGCCGTCACTGCGCGCGCGCGTCGGCCTCGATCGCAGCGGCGAGCGCGGCGCGCTCGCTGGGATTCGGCGCACTCACACCGGCGATCCACGCGTGTCGCTCGCCGGCCGCTTGGCTGTGCGTATCGCCAGCCGGCGCCGCGTCGGTCATCACCACGACCACCGTACCCACCTCGGCAACGCTCACCGTCGCGCCGCGCGCCGGCGCATCGGCGCGCGCTTTGTCGATCGCGCGCTTCACGGCCGGCGTGGGCTTCGCCGCTCCCGGCACCCAGTAGTCGCGCTCGCGCACGCGCTCCGCGTAGAGGCCGGCCGGCGCGTGCGTGGTGGCGAATACCGGCAGCTCACCCGCTGGCGTGAAGACGAGCGCCGGCTGCGAATGCAAGCGGGGTGCGGACGGCATCGCCTCAGGCGCGAGCGCCGCCGGCGGCGTGATGTCCTGCACCGCGGCACCTTCGATCGCGGCCTCCGCTTCGGGTTCGCTCGCACGCTGCGTAGCGATGACCTGCACCCGCGGCGGGGACGGCCCCTCCTCCGGCTCGGTGCGCTGCACTTGCGCGGCGCGCAGATCGGCGGCGCGACTGGCCGTGCTCTGCGTGCGACCGCGGCGATCGCGGAACACCTGCTCGGCCACATCGCTGGCGTCGATCTCGCTCGGCTCCTGCAGCGGCAAGCCGGAAAATGCGTCGGCGGCGTACGGCTCGAAGCTGGCGAGATACGGCTTCGCATTCTCCGGCGTGACGGTGTCCGGAAACGCCAGCGCGCGCGCGATCAACTCATCGACCGTGAGCGGATGCGCCGCGGCGCGATTGCCGCCCGGCAGCTCGCGCACGCTCACCTGATTCTTTTTCACGAGCGCCTCGAGCGCCTGCTGGAACGACGCGGGATCCATCCATGTTCCGCTGATCAGGTGGTTGCGCGCGCGCAACACATCCTTGGGTTCCACGTCGACTTCGGCGAGCAGGTGATCTCCGACCGTCACCGTCGCGACGAAGCCGTCGCCGCAGAGATCGCGAAACGCATCGGCGTCGGAGCTCTCGAGACGGCGCGCCGCATCGGTGACGTGCGCGCTCTGCAGCACATCGATGTAGAGCGGCGCCGAGACGTGTACGCCGACGACGAGTCGCCCACCCGCGCGCGTCAGCGTCGCGATCGAGTATTGCGCGCCAGCGCCATCGCGGCGCTCCGTCTCATCGCCGATCACGCAGGCGCCCATCTCGCCGCGCGCGAGTCCCTGCACCGAGTCGTAGCCCGCACCGAGTTCGAGAGGCGTGCGGCCGATCGGCAACGCGAACGGCTTCACGGCTTGCTGCGCCGAAGACGGCGCCGCCATCGCCATCCAGAGTCCGACGAATCCAATTCCCGCACGCACGCATCGCTGCATCTCGACCCCCCTCGCGCGCCGGACCCTACCCCGTCCCGACTCGCTCTACAGCGGCGAGACGATGCGCGCGCCTGATGAGTTCGGGAGACTCCGCCGCCATGTCGAACGCAGCCGCTCCCGATGCCGAAGCGCAGGTGCGCGCGGAATACGAGCAACGTCTCGCCGCGCGCCGCACCGATGCGACCGCAGCGCGCCGGCGGGCGACACGCATTTCGCAAGCGCGACTCGCGGTCTTCGCGCTCGGCGTGGTGCTCGCGGGCATCTCACTCGGTGCGAAGCGGCTCGACCCACGCTGGCTGCTCGCGCCGACAGTCGGCTTCGTGGTACTCGTCGTCGCGCACGATCGCGTGCTGCGCCGCCGCGACGCGCGCGAGGCGGCGGTCCGCTACTACGAGGACGGCGTCGCCCGCCTCGACGCGAAGTTCGCGGGGCGCGGTCCGAGCGGCGAGCGCTTCCGCGATGCCGAGCACCCGTACGCCGACGACCTCGATCTCTTTGGCGAAGCGGGCCTGCTCGATCTGCTCTGCCGCGCGCGCACTGCAGCGGGTGAAGCGACGCTCGTCGCGTGGCTGCTCACGCCCGCAACGCCCGACGAAGTCCGCGCCCGCCAGCACGCCGTCGCCGAACTCGCGCCCGGACTCGATTTGCGCGAGTCCCTCGCGCTCGTCGGCGATGCGGTCGCGACCGCGCTCCACGCCGACGCGTTGATGCGTTGGGGCGAGTCGGCCGCCGCCGCGCCCGCCGCGGCGCTGCGCGCGACGCTCGCCGCGCTCGCGTTGCTGTCGGCGGCGCTGATCACCGCCACGCTCGCCGGCGCGCCGCTGCTGATTCCGTGGCTCGCCGTGCTGGCGATCGGCGCCCTCGTCGCCGCCACGCAGCGCCGTCGCGTGCAGCGCGCCATCGCCGACACGGATGCGCCAGCACGCGATCTCGCGCAGCTCGCGCGCTTGCTCGCGGTGCTCGAATCGCAGCGCTTCACGTCGCCGCGCCTCGTCGCGCTGCGCGACGCGATCGCGACCGCCGGCGTTCCGGCATCGCGCGAGATCGCGCGGCTCCAGCGCCTCGTCGAGTTGCTCGATGCGCGGCGCAATCAGTTCTTCGCGCCGATCGGCGCCACGCTCTTCTTCACTACTCAGGTGGCGCTCGCGATCGACGCCTGGCGCGCGCGCTGCGGACCCGCCCTTCGAGCGTGGATCGACGCGACGGCCGCGTTCGAGGCGCTCGCATCGATCGCCACCCACGCCCACGAACATCCGCACGATGTGTTTCCGGAACTCTGCGACGGCCCGCCGCGCTTCGAAGCGGAAGCGCTCGGTCATCCGCTGCTGCCCGAATCGCGCTGCGTGCGCAACGACGTTCGGCTCGACGATGCGCCGCGGCTCTTGCTGGTGAGCGGCTCCAACATGTCGGGCAAGAGCACGCTGCTGCGCTCGGTCGGCGTCGCGACGGTGCTGGCGCAGGCCGGGGCGCCGGTGCGCGCGCGCTCGCTGCGGCTCTCACCGCTCGCGGTCGGCGCATCACTGCGCGTCTTCGATTCGCTGAAGGACGGGCACTCGCATTTCTACGCGGAGATCCGCCGTCTGCGCCAGGTGGTCGAGCTGATCAACGGGGAGATCCCCGTGCTCTTCCTGCTCGACGAGATCCTGCACGGCACCAACTCGCACGATCGCCGCATCGGCGCCGAAGCGGTGGTGCGCAACCTCGTTGCGCGCGGCGCGCTGGGGCTCGTCACCACGCACGATCTCGCGCTCGCGAAGATCGCCGACGATCTCGGCACGCGCGCAGCCAACGTGCATTTCGAGGACCAGGTGCAGGACGGCGTGATGCACTTCGACTACCAGATGCGACCGGGCATCGTCACGCGCAGCAACGCGCTCGCGCTGATGCGCGCCGTCGGCCTCGAAGTCTGAGGCGTCCCCCGTTCTGGTGATTTCACGATTGCCACGCACCGGGATCGCTTCCCACATCGTAGAGTGGGAGGCATGCGCCGTTGTTGCGTCGCCGCTTCGATCATCTCTTCGAGGAAATCTCGGTGCGAATCGGTCGCCTGGCGCCGCGCTATGCGCTCTGGCTGCGCGTTCGCGAACTCGGCATGGACGCCGATCTGCTGTCGCAGCGCGACGCTGTCGCATTCTGTCGCGACCATCTCGACGCCTTTTTGCGCGAGCACGAACTCGCGCTCGCGCCGCGCCAGGCGCGCGATCTGCTGCGCAGCGTCGCGCGCCATGATCCCGCGTTGCGCACGCCGGCCGAGTGGTTCGCCGGCATCTGAGCGCGGGCCGCACGCAGAGCTGAGAAGGTGCGAAGCGCTCGCGCGGCGGCAATCGCTGTGCGCATGAATCCGCTCTGGTCGGCGCGCATTCTCGGGGCAAGCGCGATCGCTCTCGTCCTCTCGTGCAGCGGCGACACCAGCGCACCCGCGCAGCGGTCGATCGTCGAGATCGAATCCGTCCAACTTCGCTTCGGAGGCTCGCCCGCGATGCAAGCGGACGGCGCGAGCCTCGACGCGCGGGCGCTCGATTCGCTCGGCGGATTTCGCAGCGTGACACTGCCGGACTATTGGCCGCTGGGACGCCGACGGCGCGGCGGCGAAGGCTGGTATCGCGCGCGCTTCGAAATCGCGGAGGCGCCGAGCGACTGGGGCCTCGCGATCGATGGCACCTGGGCGTCGCTGCAGGTGTACGTAAATGGCGAACGAGTCCTCGACTCGACGATTGCCGATCGGCCCGCGCAGATACCGCTGCTCGCCGCCGCCAAGGTGCTGATGCCGCTCCCGCCCGCATTGCTGCGCGCGGGCAACAACGAAGTGGCGCTGCACTTCGCGACGCGACCCGACGAGATCGGCAACCTCTATGCGGTCGCAGTCGGCCCGGCGCCCGCGCTCGCGGCGATCCATCGCGACGCGACGCTGTTGACGGCGACACTTCCGAGCTTGCTCGCGCTCTTCGGAATGGCGTGCGGCCTGCTGGTGTTGATGCTGACACGCTGGTCGGTGATGCGCGGGACGTTCTGGCTCGGGCTCGGCACGACGCTCTGGTCGTCGGCGGCGCTGCTCGCGCCGCTCGCTTCGAGCCCGTCTTCCTTTTTCGGCGCGGTACTCGCAACCGCGAGCCACGCATTCGCGCCCTGCATCGCGCTCGGCTTCTTGCGCGCGCTCGGGCTGCGCCGGCCGCGCCTCGAAGCGGCGCTGCTCGGCACCATCCCGGTAGGCGTCGTCGTGCGGCTGCTGGTCGCGCCCGTGTGGATTCCCCTCGTGGACAATCTCTGGTGGTTCGCCAACGCGGGGATCGGCCTCTTCGTGCTCCGCCTCGCGCTCGCAGCGGTGCGGCGCAAGGCGTTGCCCGTGCCGCGCCTGTTGCTCGGCGCGGCAACCATCGTGGTCGGAGCGGGCATCGCGGATCTCGTCGGTCTCTTTCTCGGCCACTCGCCGCTCGGCTTTTCGCTCTTTGCCGCAACGAGTCCGCTGATCGGACTCGCAACCGCAGCGGGTCTCGTCGTGAGTCTCGGCCGCGCACTCTCGGTCGCGCAGAGCCTGAACAGCGATCTCGAGGAGCGCGTCGAGGAGAAGCGCCTCGAGCTGGACGCGAGCTACGCACACACGGCACTGCTCGAGCGCGATCGCGCGATCGCCGGCGAGCGCGAACGCATGATGCGCGACATGCACGACGGCACCGGGGGTCAGCTCGTCTCGGCGCTCGCGATGGTCGAAGGCGGCGAGGTGCCGCGCGAAGAAGTGGCCGAAGCGCTGCGCGAAGCGCTCTCGGACTTGCGCCTGGTGATCGACTCGCTCGAACCCGGTGAGCCCGATTTGCTGGCATTGCTCGCCCATGCACGCGCCCGGCTCGAGCCGCGTCTCGAACGGCACGGACTGCAGTTCGCGTGGGAGGTCGAAGACGTGCCCGCGCCCGATCGCTTCGGCCCCGAGCAATCGCTGCACCTGATGCGCGTCGTGCAGGAAGCCGTCACCAATGCGGTCAAGCACGCGCGCGCCAGCACGATCTCGGTGCGCACCGGCACCGCGCACGATGCGATGGGACGCAACTGTGCGTACGTCGAGGTCGCGGACGACGGCCGGGGGTTCGCCGCCGCGCAGAATGGCGCGGTCGGCTCGATGGGACGCGGACTCCGCAACATGCGCCGGCGCGCGGAGGAACTGGGCGGCGAACTCGTCGTGTCGAGCGCCGCGCAGGGAACCGCGGTACGACTGCTGCTTCCGCTCAGGAATCCATCTTGACGAGGCCGGTGGCGAGCGCTTCGTACACCGCTTCGCCGCGCGAGTGCACTTCGAGTTTTCCGTAGATGCGTCGCACATGGGTCGCCACCGTGTGCGTCGAGAGCCCGAGCAGTCGTGCGATCTCCGCGTAGCTGAAGCCCTTCACGATGTAGGTGAGCACCTCGCGCTCACGCGTCGAGAGTCCGCCGGTGCCGGTCGTTTCGGCCACCTCCACGTGCGCGGGCTCGGGCGCCTTCGCGAAGCGTTGGAGCAGATAGCGCGCGACCGGCGGGCTCATCGGCGAACCGCCTTCGATCAACTCGAGGATCGAGCGCCCGATCGATTCCGCCGTGGCGTCTTTCAGCAGATAGCCGAGAGCGCCCGCCTCGATCGCGGCGACGACGTGCTGCTCATCGCCGAACACCGTGATCACCATCGCCTGCGTGCCCGCGCGGCGTTCGCGCACCAGGCGGATCAGTTCGAGGCCGCTGCCGTCGGGCAAGTCGAGGTCGGTGAGCAGCACGTCGGGCGGCTCGCCCGCCAGCACCGCACGCGCTGCTTCACAAGAGCCGACGGACGCTGCGATCCGCAGCTGCGGATGCAAATCGACGACGCGTGCGAGCCGCGCGCGCGTGGGCTCGTCGTCTTCGACGATCACGACGCTGCGGCGCGTCGGGTCGTGTTCCTGCGTCTGAACCAAGTGTTGCTCCCAGCGATGGATTCGCCGGCCCGAGGATCACCCGCATCAAACCGCTCTGCACGCGGCCGCGCCGTCCCCTGTTCTGGGGACGCGCTACTCCGGCCGGATCCGGATCTGCGGGCCGACTTCTTCGAGCTTCCTCCGCATCATGTCGCGCCGCTCTTGCAGTTCCTGGGGCGTGAGAGAATCGGTGTCGCCCTCGATGCCGAGACCAGCGCGCACACCCGTGAGATCGAGCGCCTGGCGCGTCGGATCGAAACCGATGTCGCGCATGATCCGCGCGCCGTGCTTCTCGGCGAAGTAGCCGTAGATCTTGCCGAGCTCACCGAAGAGGTTCACGTCGGGTGCGTAGCGACCGATCGAGCCATCGATGAAGAGCATGTTCTTCACGTAGAGCATCAAATGTTTAGGCATCCGCGCGCCGTTCTTCAGCAGACCGCGCAGCACTTGCTGGATTTCCGCGAGCAGTTCCTCGCTGCCCATCTTGGTCGGATCGCGCACCGGCTGATCGGCTTTGAGGATGCGGATCAACTCGTCGAGATCGGCGTCGGGATCGAGCGCGCCGAGATCGCGGAACGCGGCGAGCTGGCCGCGCACGCCGTTCGCCGCGCCGGTCATCATCATGCGCAGGAACGCGAGCCGCTGCGGTTCGGCCATGCGGCCGGTCATGCCGTAGTCGAAGAGTCCGACGCGGCCGTCGGGCATCACGACCAGGTTGCCGCCGTGCAGATCGCCGTGGAAGACGCCGTAGATCATCGCGCCCTCGAGGAACGCGATCATCAGCGAACGCAACACCGCGGCGGTGTCGATGCCCGCGGCGCGCATGCCGTCGATGTCGTCGGCGTGGAAGCCGTCGAGACGCTCCATCACCAACAAGCGTCGCGTGACGCGCTCGGGATGCGGACGCGGCACGACGATCAGCGTCTGGCCGGCGTCGCGCAACACGTGCGCGATGTCGAGCATGTTCTGGCCCTCGAGTCGGAAGTCGAGTTCTTCTGAGATCGTCTCGGCAAAGAGTTCCACCAACGCCGGCGGATTCGCGAGCGCCGCGACCGGAATGCGCCCGACCAGATACGGCGCGATCCACGCCATCGCCGCGACATCCTGGCGCACCAACGTCGCGACCTGCGGCCGCTGCACCTTCACGACGACTTCTTCGCCACTGCGCAACTGGGCGGCGTGCACCTGCGCGATCGACGCCGACGCGAGCGGCGTGGGATCGAAGCGCGCGAACACCGATTCGAGTGACGCGCCGAGTTCCTGCTCGACCACCTCGCGCACGTGCGAGAACGGCTCCGGCGGCACGCGGTCGCGACAGATCTTGAACTCCGCGACGAGCTCGTCCGGAAAGATCCCCTGCCCCGACGACACGATCTGCGCGAGCTTGATGTACGACGAACCGAGTTTCTCGAACGCGATGCGCAGTCGTCGCGACAACCCCGCGCGCGACGCCTCGGGTCCGCGCCGCTTCTCGAGAAGCCACCACATCCCGACCGCGTACCCGACCAGCGAGCCCGCACGCACGAAGCGTCGCACCGGCGGCAGACGGCGTCGCCGCACCCAATCCGGCACTTGCGCCTGACTCGCAGCCCGCAGCGCATCGACACCACGCCGCCACGGCATCCGCTCCGGCTCCACCCTCCAAGGCCCGCGCTCCGAAAACGCCCCGATCGCAAGATCGCTCGCCATTGCGTCGGGGACGTTCATTGCGTCGGTTGCGTTGGGGACGTTGGTTGCGTCGTTCACGGCGGGCGGAGACTAGAGCAGATCGCTGGCTCTGCGAGCGATCGCCAAGCTCCGCAAAGCGTTCTGATAGGATGCGCGCGCCGATGCCGCCCTCCTCCGCTGCAGCGATCTCCACGCCCGGCCGCGCACACACGCTCGATGCGTTGGAGCGCGAGCACTTCGACTGTGTCGTCGTCGGTGGCGGCATCACCGGCGCTGGCGTGGCGCGCGAAGCAGCGATGCGCGGGCTGCGCGTTGCGCTGCTCGAAGCGCGCGACTTCGCGTCGGGCACCTCGAGTCGCTCGTCGAAGTTGATCCACGGCGGCCTTCGCTACCTCGCGATGGGCGACATCGCGCTGGTGCGCGACACCGCGCTCGAGCGCAAGCGCATCTTCGCGATTGCGCCGCATCTCGCCGAGCGCCGCTGGATGCTGGTGCCCGCGCGGTCCTACGCGGGGCTTCTGAAATTCCGCGCGGGCCTCGCCACCTACGAAAAACTCGGCGCCGTCGAGGAACCCGATCGCCATCGCAACTGGGACGCCGCGGATCTCGCGCGCGAGGAGCCGGTGTTGCGACGCGACCGCTTTCCGTACGCGTGCGTCTACCGCGAATACCTCACCGACGACGCGCGCCTGGTGCTCGCGAATCTGCGCGATGCGGTGCGGCACGGCGCCGTCGTGCTGAACCATGCGCCGGTCGAAGTCATCACGATCGAAGCCGAGCGCGCCGCCGGTGTCGTCGCGCGCTGCAGCAAGAGCGGACGCAGCGTGCGGGTGCGCGCGCGCTGCGTCGTCAATGCGGCGGGTCCCTGGGTCGAAGCGGTGCGCCGTCTCGAAGAACCAGGCGCGCCTGCGTGGCTGCATCTCTCGAAAGGTGTACACGTGGCGGTGCCGGCGTCGCGCTTGCCGCTGCGCCAGATCGCGATCCTCGGCACGGCGGACAAGCGCTCGATCTTCGCGATCCCGCGCGGCGACGTCGTCTACCTCGGCACCACCGACACCAGCTACGGACACGGCGCCGATCCGGAGCCGCCGGTTATGCGCGAGGACGCCGCGTACCTGCTCGAGCCGCTGCCGCGCTACTTCGACACCGCCCCGATTCAGCTCACCGATTGCGTGACGGCGTGGGCGGGATTGCGCCCGCTGCTGGCAGAGCCCGGCAAGGCGCCGGCCGAATTGTCGCGGCGCGACGAGATCGCCCTCTCCAGTAGCGGCGTCGTCACGATCGCCGGCGGCAAGCTCACCGGCTATCGCAAGATGGGCGTCGAGGTCGTCGCGCGCGTCGCCGAAGTGCTCGGCCGATCGCTCGCGGCTGCGGATGACGAAGCGACACCGCTGCCCGGTGGCGACTTCGACGGTGATCTCGATGCGCTCGCAGCAAGCGTCGCGCGCGCAACCGGCGTCGAAGCGCGAATCTCCGCGCGCCTCGTGCGGCTCTACGGCAGCGAAACCGAAGCCGTGATCGCGCGCGGTCGCGAGCCGCTCGTGCCCGGCGCAGCGGTGCTCGCCGGCGAAGTCGAGTGGGCGATCGACGTCGAAGGCGCGCTGGACGCGCTCGATGTCGTGTATCGCCGCACGCGCGCAGCGCTCTACGATCCGGACGCGCGTGCGGCGCTCGCTGAGCCGGTGGCGCAACAGATGGCGCTGCGCCTGGGCTGGAGCATCGAACACACCGCCGAGCAAACGCGTGCCGTGCGCGAACGGCTCACCACCGATCTAACTTTCCGCGAGGAGACACAACCGTGAGTGACGTGCTGGAAACCTTGCGCCGTGAACTCGGCGATGCCGTGCGCAGTGACGCCGAGACGCTCGCCACGCACAGCCACGATGCATGGGTGATGGCCGAGCTCGACGACTTCGAGAACGCGCCGCGCGCGACACCGCTGGCCGTACTCGAACCGGACTCGACGCAGGCCGTTTCGCGTGCGCTCGCACTCTGTCGTTCGCTCGGCGTCGCCGTCGTTCCCGTTGGCGCGGGATCAGGCGTATGCGGCGCGGTCGCACCGGACGCGCGCAGCGTCGCGCTCTCGACGCGTCGCCTCGCCGGCCTACGGCGCGTCGATGGCGAGGATCTCGTCGCGGTGTTCGGCGCCGGCACGATGGGCATCGACGCCGAGCGCGCCCTCACGCCGCACGGGCTCACGCTCGGCCATTGGCCGCAGTCGATCGAGATCTCGACGGTCGGCGGCTGGGTCGCGACGCGGGCATCCGGCCAGTTCTCGACGGCGAACGGCAGCATCGAAGATCTCGTACTCGCACTCGAGGTCGTACTCGGCGACGGCTCGGTGTTGCGCACGCGCGAAACACCGCGCGCTGCGGCCGGCCCCGACCTGCGCCAACTCTTCCTCGGTTCGGAAGGCACGCTCGGCGTGGTGACCGAGGTGACGTTCTCGGTTTTCCCGCGCTCCGAGACGTCGCGCGGTCAGGCGTTTCACTTCGAGGGCTTCCATGCCGGGCTCGAGCCGATCCGCCGCGCGCTGCGCGCTGGCTGGCGGCCGCCCGTCGCGCGCCTCTACGACGCGCGCGAATCGCGCCGCAACTTTCGCGACTTCGTGCCGAAGGACCGCGCGCTGCTATTGCTGCTGCACGAAGGACCGGCGAGCGCCGTCGCTGCCGAGGCCGACGCGATCGCACGCTTGTGTCGCGAGTCGGGCGGCGTCGAAGCCGACGCGGCAGCGGTGGATCAGTGGATGGGTCATCGCAACCGCGTGCCCAGCTTTCGCTCCTTCCTCGAGCAGGGCGTCGTCGTGGACACGATCGAAGTCGCCGCGACCTGGAGCCGCATCGACGCGCTCTACCGCGGCGTCGTCGATGCACTCTCGCGCGTGCCCGGCGTTCTCTCTGCGACGGCGCATTCGAGTCACAGCTATCGCTCGGGCACCTGCCTCTACTTCTCCTTCGCCGCGAAGCCCGATGACCCGTCACAGTTGCGCGACACCTACGCCGCCTGCTGGCGCGCCACGATGGAAGCGACGCTCGCCGCGGGTGGCGGCATCGCGCATCACCACGGCATCGGTCGCGTGCGACGTCCGTGGCTGGCTGCGGAGATCGGCGAGACGGGCGTCACCGTATTGCGTGCGCTGAAGCACGCACTCGATCCGGGCGCATTGCTGAACCCCGGCAACTTGATTCCGTAGCGAGCAGGATGCCCGAGCACGTACTCGCGCTCGATCTGGGTACGACGGGCGTGCGCGCGCTGGTGGTCGGCGGCGACGGCGCGATCCGCGCGCGCGCGTGGCGTCCGCTGGTGTCGCGATTCCGGCAGCCCGGCTGGCTGGAGCAAGAGCCCGCCGCGTACTGGACGCAGAGCGAGGAGGCGATGCGCGCGGCGCTCAGCGAAGCACGGCTCAGCGCGCACGATCTCGCCGCAATCGGCATCGTGACCCAGCGCGCGACGGCGCTCGCCTGGGACACCGAGAGCGGCGTCCCGCTGACGCGCGCGATCGGCTGGCAGGATCAGCGCACGGCAGCCCGCGTGCGGGAGCTGGTCGCCAATGGAATCCCTGTGACGACGCTGCCTTCGGCGACGAAGTTCGAGTGGCTCCTGCGCCACGATCCCGCGGTCGGCGCGGCCGCGCGAGCGGGTCGACTCCGCTTCGGAACACCCGATGTGTGGCTCACCGATCGCCTCAGCGGCGGCGGCGCATTCGCAACCGATGCGAGCCAAGCCTGCTGCACGGGACTCTACGACCTGCGCAGCGGCGCGTGGTCGGATCCCGCGCTCGCGCTCTTTGGGATCGATCGCGCATGGCTGCCTGCGCTGGTGCCGACCAACGCAGTGGTCGGCGAGACGCCCCGCGATTGGCTCGGCGCGAGCGTGCCGATCGCCGCGCGCGCCGGAGATCAACAGGCGGCGACCTTCGCGCAGGGTGCCCTCACGCGCGGCGCCGCCAAGCTCACGCTCGGCACGTCGGCGATGCTCGACCTCCATACCGGTGACACACCTGTGCGTGCCGCGCGCGGCGGCTATCCGCTCGCACTCTGGGAACTCGAGTCCGGTCCGCGCGCGTTCTGCCTCGAAGGCACGGTGATCACCGCGGGCGCTGCGATCGAGTGGCTCGTCGATCTCGGCCTGCTCGCGAGCGCAGGCGATCTGGACACCGTGGCCGCGCGCGCCCCGACGCCAGAAGGCGTCGTCTGCGTGCCAGCGCTGCAAGGACTCGGCACTCCGCTGCTCGACGACGGCGCGCGCGCGATCCTGCTCGGCCTGACGCGCGGCTCGCGCGCCGAACACGTGGTTCGCGCGATGCTCGAGGGCATCGCGCAGCGCTGCGCCGACGTTTGCGACGCACTCGCGCTTCCGCCCGGTCCGCTGCGCATCGACGGTGGGCTTTCGCGCAGCAACGCGTTCGTCGCGGCGCTCGCAGATGCGCTGGGTCGCGAGCTCTGGCGTGCCGCCGAGACCGAGACGACGGCGCTCGGTGCTGCGTATCTCGCGGGACTCGCCGTCGGTGTATGGCGCAACGCGGAGGACGCCGTTGCGA
Source organism: Deltaproteobacteria bacterium (assembly GCA_031396445.1). Classification (GTDB taxonomy): domain Bacteria; phylum Myxococcota_A; class UBA9160; order UBA9160; family PR03; genus PR03. The sequence goes on from JANNKU010000068.1 coordinate 108,161, forward strand.
CCGCCGCTGCGCCGGAGTCGATCACGCCGATGATGGGCGATGGGGAACGCGACGATCGGCGGGCGGCGTGGCAGCGCGCGGTAGCGCGCGCGCGCTGACTAATTGCTGCGTTGGCTGCGCGCGAGTCGGCGGGCGCACGGTGCGCAGAGTCCGTGGCTCAACGCCGCGCCGTGTGCGCTCGTGTCGGTGCGCAGGATCGCAGCGCGGCACCACGCGCAGACGACGCCGATGATGGTCGCCCGCTTGCCGCTGCTGCACGGCGTCGTGGCCGGATCGGAACTTCGAGCCATGCCCCGTCATCGATCGATCGAGCGCGCCGCTGAAGCGCGGTACCGTGGGGCGCAATGAATGAAACGCTTCTCGAACGCCGCATCGGCGCCGTCACCGTGCTCTTCGGTGCGCGCGGGGGAAAGTACCCGCACGGCAATTCGCTGGTGGTGCGTGGCACGTGCGAGAGCGTCGTGATCGACCCCGGCCTCGGCATGGTCGCGCGCCGCGATGCGCTTCCTCACGTCGATCGCGTGCTGAACAGCCATTGCCACGAAGATCACATCGCGGGCAATCATCTCTTCCCCGATGCGCGCTGGCATCTGCACGAGGCGGATCTGCCCGGCATCCGCTCGCTCGACGGCATGATGGCGATCTACGGCTATGCGGAGCCGGTGCATTCGGCGTTCCGCAAAGTCGTCGTCGATGACTTTCATTTCGTCGCGCGACCCGACGCAGATGCGTTTCGCGACGGCAGCGTCTTCGACCTCGGCGGCGGCGTGCGGATTCGCGTGCTGCACGCGCCGGGTCACACGCGCGGTCACTCGTTCTTCTGGGTCGAACCCGACGATGTGCTCTATCTCGCCGATGTCGATCTCTCGAGCTTCGGGCCTTATTACGGCGACGCGTGGTCGAATCTCGGCGATTTCGAAGCCACGCTCGCGATGTTGCGAACGCTCGCGCCGCGCCATTGGGCGACCTTCCATCACATCGGCGTGCTCGACGAGCGCGCGGCGTTTCTCGACCGCCTCGATCGCTTCGAGGCTGTGATCGCCGATCGCGAGCGACGCCTGATCGCCTACCTGCGCGACGCGCCGCATTCGCTCGCCGAGATCGCGCAGCATCGCTTCGTCTACCGCCCCGAGGATGCGATCTCGTTCGCGGAGCCCGTCGAGACGCGGTCGATGGCGCAGCATCTCGAGCGGCTCTTGGCAGCGGGCGCCGTCCGCGAGGTCGAGCCGGGGCGATTCCTCGCGCGCTGAACGCGCCTCACGCACAGCGCACCCGCGGCCGATGAGAGCGGACGATGTTCGGCGCGACGCTTCAGGCGGCTCTGACACTTCTCGTCGCCGCGGTGCTGGCCACCTATGTGCAGCTCCGCGCGCGGAACGCGCCGCTGCGCATGCCACTGCAGGCGCTCTTCATCGCGCTGATCTTCTGGTCCGCCGGCGTGATCTGGCGATTCGCAGCGACCGACGAACACAGCGCATTTGCCGGGCTCTTCGTCACCTGGATCGGTGCCTCGACGGTTCCGCCGCTCTGGTTCCTGCTCGCCGCACGTTACGTACGCATGCGCAGTTTCGAACGGCGCCCCGCTCTCGCCGTCGCGCTCTTCGTGCCCTCGCTCTTCGCGCTGCTGGCGATCGCCACCACGCGCGAACATCAGCTCTTCTTCCGCGACTTCACACCGCGCGGTCTGCCGCAGCGCGGTCCACTCTTCTTTGCGTACCTCGCGTTCGCGTATCCGATGGCGATCGGTGGCATTGCGCTCTTCCTGATCAGCGCGCGGCGCACGTGGCGATCGAACGGTTGGTCGCGCTCCTTGCTGCTGGCCGGCGCCGCGCTGCTTCCGACGACGGCGAGTCTGCTCTTCGTCTCGCGCCTCTGGCCGATGGCGTACGACCCGACACCCGCGATGCTCGGTTGCTCGTTGGTGATCCTGACGCTCGGCGAGTTTCGCTATCAGCTGCTCCAGGCGCTCCCGCTCGCGCGCGGCGACGTGATCGATCATCTGCGCGATGGCGTCGTGATCGCCGACCCTGCCGGTCGCATGCTCGATGCCAACCCCGGCGCGCTCGCGATCCTCGGTTGCACGATTGGCGACGTGCGCGGCGCGCGCCTCGGTGAAATGCTGGCGCGGCTCGGCGGGAACGCGGCGGAGTTCGAATCACTGAGTACGAGCTTCGAAACGCTCGCACCGGACGCCGGCGCCGCGCCGATCGAGTTCGCCACGCAGAATGACCGCCGCATCGAAGTCACCGCGAAGTGTCTGCGCGCGCCCGAGGGCGAAGCGCTCGGCCGCTTCGCGGTGCTGCGCGATCGCACCGACGAGCGCCGCACCGAAGCGCTGTTGCGCCAGAGCCAGAAGCTCGAGACGGTGGGCAGCCTTGTGGCCGGCGTCGCACACGAGGTGAACAACCCGCTCGCCTTCGTGCAGGCCAACCTCGGCCAGCTCGAACGAATGACCGCGATCGTGACGAAGCGCCTGTCCGCGCTGGAGGATGACGAGAGCCAGGAGTTGGCGGAAATGCCCCAGCTCGTCGCCGAGTGCCAGGATGGCATCGGACGCATCCGTCGCATCGTCGATGCGATGCAGCGCTTCTCGCGCGTGCCGAGCGACGAGTTCGTGCCGGTCGATGTGAACGCCGTGATCGAAGAGGCGATCCGACTCGCCGATCTGCACCACAATCGCGACGTGCTGGTGCAGGCGTTGCTCGAGCCCGCGCTGCCGCAGGTGCACGGCTCGGCGTCGCGACTCGAACAGGTGTTCCTGAATCTGCTGGTGAACGCGAAACACGCGCTCGCGGATCGACCCGCCGGGCGCATCGAGGTCGCGACCCGACTGGTCGGCAACGTCGTCGAAGTCAGTGTGCGCGATGACGGACCGGGCGTGCCGGCCGCGCTGCGGCATCGCATCTTCGATCCGTTCTTCACGACCAAGGGTCCCGAACGCGGCACAGGACTCGGGCTGTCGATCGCGTTCGACATCGTGCGCGAACACGGTGGCGTGCTCGAGCTGCGCGCCACGACGGACGGCGGCGCCTGCTTCGTCACGCATCTGCCGCCGCATGCCGAGATCGAACCCGCTCGCTGAGCACCGTACGACGAGCGGGCTGTGCGATGCTCGCGAGTCATGGACGAGTTCGACGAAGGCGTCGTGCTGCGCGTATCGCGACGCCGCGCGCAGGTGGATGAGTGGGTGCTCGTGCTCAGCGCCGAGGCTCTGCCCACGCGCGTGACTGGCAGCCCGGAGGGCTTCGTCATCGAAGTCGCGGCGAACGATCTGTCGCGCGCAGAACACGCGCTCTCCGTCTGGCAGAGCGAGAACCAGCGCGTGCCCGTTCCGAAAGAGCCCGCGCCGATCGACGCGCATGCGGGCTTCCACGCGATCGTCGTCGCGGGCTTCCTGCTCGCGCTCTTCGCTGCGACGGGACCGGCTGGGCGATCCAGCTCGGCAATCGGCGCGCGCGGCAGCGCCGAGTCGGATCGCATCGTCTCAGGGGAAATCTGGCGTATGATCACTGCACTCACGCTGCACGCCGACATCGCGCACGTGCTTGGCAACGCAACGGCGGGCGCGTTGTTCCTGTCTGGGGTGTTTCACGCGTTCGGCTTTGGCGTTGGCGGCGCGCTGGCGCTCGCAGCGGGCGCGCTCGGCAATCTCGTCAATGCGCTGGTGCAGGCGCCGTCGCATGCGACGATCGGCGCCTCGACCGCCGTGTTCGGAGCGCTGGGCTTGCTGGTCGGACGCGCGGTCGTGCTGCGGCGATCCTCGCTGCGGAGGCGGCCCGTGTGGCTGCCGATCGGCGCGGGTCTCGCGCTGCTCGCGATGCTGGGCACCGAGGGCGAGCGCGTCGATTTCTGGGCGCACGGACTGGGACTCGCGGTGGGGATGGCGCTGGGCGCGCTCGCGTCGATGCTCCCAGCGCGCTGGTTTGCGTCGCACGCGATCCAGATGAGTGTCGGAGCGAGCGCGCTCGCTGCGATCGCGATTGCGTGGGCGTTCGCGCTGCGATCCTAGAACGCCGCGCGCTGCCCGCTAGCGCTTCTTCGCCTTCTCGGTCTTTGCCAGCGGGGGCTGCTCGCTGCGGCGGCGACCAACCTGGCGGGCGCCGCGCAAAGCGTCGCGGTCCTCGGGCGCCGTGCGCAACGCGGTACGGAAGTGGCGCTCGGCGCCATCGAAATCACCCGCCGTAATCGCGAGCTGACCGAGGATCGTCTGCGCACGGACGGAGTCGCGATCGCGCTCGAGAACGCGCCGCGCCCACGCCGTCGTCTCGATCCGCGCGGCGCTGCGCGAGTCCTCGTCCTTGCCGGAAAGCACCTGCACCCACGCTTCGAGCATTCTGTATTCGGGCTCATCGCCGTTTCGCTCGCAGGCGAGCGCAAACGCCTTCTGCGCACCGCCGAGCGCCGATTGCTCGAGCATCTGGATGCCCTGCCGAAACGCGCGTTCGGCTTCGATGCGTGCGCTGCGTTCGTCCGCAGGTCGAGTGGGGACAGGCGTGGTCGACGCTTTTCCGGACTTCGCGAGCTCGCGACGCAGACTCGTCAGCGAGATCGCGTTGGCGCGGCGCGGTGATGCCGGCGCCGCGACCGGAGTCGCAGCACGCGGCGTCTCACGCGACACCATGGTGATCGGCGGCGCAGGCGCTGGCGTCCGTGCGACGCGAATTGGCGTCACCGTCGCGGCGAGATCGATTCCGCGCGCGACGATCAGCGCGGCGAGCAGCGGCGCTGCCTGCTCCGCGTCGAGGACCGAGGAGCTCCGAAGCTCGGAGAGGGTTCGATCGCCCTTGATCTCGCGCAGCAGACGCTGCTCAGCGGGCGTCGCCTGGAAACGCAGGGCCGTTTCCTCGGCGCCGCGCAGCAGCCGAGCGCGCGTCGCGGCATGCGCAGCGAAGAGCGGTTCGATGCGCGCGGCGTCGAAGTGCTCGCGCATGCCCGCGAGCACGAGCGTCTCGACGGGCGGACAGGCATAGGCGAGCCCCGCATCGGGCGGCGCGTCGAGCAGCTCGAAGTGGTGCTCGAAATGTGTCGACCGGAAGCAGCGAATCACCTTTTCGCGCACCTGGATCGACAGCGCATCGACGACATCCTGCGGCGTCAGCAAGCCGAGTTCGACCAGCACCTCGCCCATGCGTGTGGCTTCGTTCTCGATCAGCCGTTCGGTCATGCGCTCGATCACGTGCACATACTCGGCTTCGGTGAGTGCGCCGCGGCGCAGCAACATGCGACCGAGTGTTTCGCGCAGGGCGCCGCCTTCGGCGAAGACCGGCGTCCCATCGCGCATCAGGATCCGCGTACAGACTCCGTCGGCGCGCACTTCCAGAACGCCGGACTCGCGTCGTTCGCGCAGCGCCACCAGGATCTCGGGGAAGCACGGACCCGCCGCACCCAGCGGTCCCAACACCTCGCTGATGCAGTACAGGATCTCAGCGGTACCGGCGCTGCGCGGCACGATCGCATCGGGCGCGCGATCCGACGGGAGAACGCGACCCAGTTCCTGCGCTTGCCCGGTGCCGTCGAGAACCAGCAGCGCGGGCGGCGTGCTGCCGCCCTTCAGTGCTGCGATTGCGGCAATCCAATCGGTGTCACCGAGAGGGGTCGCGAGCAACACCACGTCCGCGCCGTGCTCGTGCAGGCTGCGAATCGCGCTCGGCGCATCGCTGCACGTCGCGACTCGCATGCCGCGCGCACGCAACTCTGCCGCGACGCGATCCGTCGCCGCCGCATCGGTATCCACCAGCAGCGCGCGCGGTTGCAGAGTGAGCTGAGTCGCTTCGGTCACTTGGCTTGGCACTCCGCAAAGAACAACTGTTTTGCATCGGCGAGACTGCTGCGAAGCTGAACCCGAGCCACTGCGATTCGCCTGTGGAGCGCGGAGCTGCGGGCTAGGTTCCGCGCACTCGAGGAATGGGGGGATGCAGACGCAATGGACATCGACGCCGCACGCGCACTCGTCGAGGTGAGCTGGGAGTCGTCGATCCTTCCCGCGCTCGAGCGCTACATCGCGATCCCCGCGAAGTCGCCGGCTTTCGATCCCGCGTGGGAGCGAAACGGGCATCTCGAGCGCGTCGTCGCGCTCGCGGCCGAATGGGTCGACGCGCAGCGCATCGATGACCTGCAGCTCGAGATCGTGCGGCTGCCCGGCCGCACACCGCTGCTGCTGCTCGAGGCGCCAGGCGACGTAGACGACACCGTTCTGCTCTACGGGCACCTCGACAAGCAGCCCGAGATGACCGGTTGGAGCGATGGCCTCGGGCCCTGGACTCCCGTGCGCCGCGGCGATCACCTCTACGGACGCGGCGCCGCAGACGACGGCTACGCGGTGTTTGCGGCGGTGACGGCGCTCCGTGCGCTGCGCATGCAACGCATCGCACACGCGCGCTGCATCGTATTGATCGAAACTTGCGAGGAGAGCGGCAGCTTCGACCTGCCCTTCTACATCGATCATCTGCGCGACCGCATCGGCAACCCGAGTCTCGTCGTGTGTCTCGACTCCGGCTGCGGCAACTACGAACAGCTCTGGTGTACGACGTCGCTGCGCGGCATCGCGGCCGGTGCGCTGCACGTGCGCGTACTCGATGAGGGCGTGCACTCGGGTGACGCGGGCGGCGTCGTGCCGTCGAGCTTTCGGATCGCGCGCCAGCTCCTCGATCGGCTCGAAGACGCGGCGACCGGCGAAATCCGCCCGCGCGAGTTCCATGCGGAGATCCCGGCGGAGCGTGTGGCGCAAGCACACGGGGCGGCGAAAGTGCTGGGCTCCATCCTGCACGAACGCTTTCCGTTCGCCGCGGACACGGCGCCCGTCACCCGCGACAGCGCCGAGTTGGTGCTGAACCGGACCTGGCGACCCGTGCTCGAAGTCACCGGCGCGGATGGCCTGCCCGCGCTGCGCGACGCCGGCAATGTGTTGCGCCCGGAGACCACGCTGAAACTCTCGCTTCGATTGCCGCCGACCGTCGATGCGGTGATCGCCACACGACGCATCGGCGAGATCCTGTGCGCCGACCCACCGTACGGCGCCGCGCTGCGCTTCGAGGGCGACGCCTCCGCACAGGGCTGGAACGCTCCGCCCACGGCGCGCTGGCTCGCCGACGCATTGTCGTGTGCGTCGCGCACTTGGTTCGGTCGCGAAGCGGTCGCGATGGGCGAGGGCGCCACGATCCCGTTCATGGCGATGCTCGGCGCGCGCTTTCCGGCGGCGGAGTTCGTCATCACTGGCGTGCTCGGCCCGGGCGCCAACGCGCACGGGCCAAACGAGTTCCTGCACGTGCCGACCGCGAAGCGGCTCAGTGGCGCAGTCGCCCAGGTTCTCGCGGCGCACGCCGCGTCCCACCGCGTCTAGCAGGCTGACTCGCGGCGAAGCAGGACTCCGAGCACTCGTTGCAGATCGCGCTTAGACTGGCTGCGCAGATTTCATGTGCGGCAGTCATCGTCGATGCCAAGCGAGTTCGCTGAGAGGCGCCGCGTGAATCCCGCCCCGACATCGCCCCCCGCCACTTTTCCCATCGTCGCCATCGGCGCGTCGGCGGGTGGCCTCGAGGCGTTCACCCAGGTGTTGACGCACCTGTCCGAGAGCACGGGCATGGCGTTCGTGCTGGTGCAGCACCTCGATCCCCGGCACGAGAGCAAGCTCGGTGATCTGCTGGCGCGAGCGACACGCATGAGCGTCGTCGAGGCGCAGCACGGAATGACCGTCGAACCCGACCACATCTACGTGATCGCGCCCAACACCTGTCTCACGATCCATGACGGCATCCTTCAGGTCACCGCCCGTCCTGACACGCGCGCGCTCAATCTGCCGATCGACGAGTTCATGAGAGCGCTTGCCGCCGACCGGAAGGCACGCGCGATCGGCGTGGTCCTATCGGGCACCGGCTCGGACGGAACGCTCGGGATGGAAGAGATCAAGGCCAATGGCGGCATCACGCTCGCCCAGGACGAGGAGTCTGCGAAGTATTCGAGCATGCCGCAGAACGCCGTCCGGGGTGGCTGCGTGGACCTCGTCCTCCCTCCCGACGGCATCGCTCGTGAGCTGGCACGAATCAGCCAGCACCCTTTCGTGACCACTGTTTCCGAGGCACCGGCCGATCTCGCGCCCGATCCGGAGAACGCGCAGATCGAACGCGTCTTGAGACTGTTGCGAACCGCCATCGGTGTCGATTTCCGCGGCTACCGGGATTCGACGATCAAGCGGCGGATCACACGGCGCATGGTGTTGCACGGTCGGTCGGACCTGGCGGAGTACGCGGAGCTGCTGCAAAGCGATCGCGCCGAGATCGACGCGCTCTACAACGACCTGCTGATCAACGTCACCAGCTTCTTTCGAGAACCCGAGATCTTCGAGGCCCTCAATCAGAGGGTCTTTCCCGAGATTCTGAAGGCAAAAACAGCAGAGACACCCATTCGTGTCTGGGTGCCGGGCTGCTCCACCGGGCAGGAGGCCTATTCGCTGGCCATGGCGATGTTGGAGTTCGTGGAGGAGCGGCCGATCCGACCGCAAATCCAGATCTTCGCCACCGACCTCAGCAACACCGCGTTGCAAAAGGCGCGCGACGGGAGCTATTCCGAGAGCATCGAAGCCGAGGTTTCACCCGAACGGCTGCGCCGCTTTTTCACGAAGCACGAGGGTGGCTACCGGGTCACCAAGGTGCTGCGCGACCTCTGTCTGTTCGCGGCCCAGAACGTGGCGGCGGATCCGCCCTTCTCGCGCGTCGACTTGATCAGCTGCCGCAACGTGTTGATCTACCTGACTCCCCAGCTCCAGCATCGGATCATTCCGACTTTTCACTACGCGTTGCAGCCGCACGGTTTCCTGGTGCTCGGGGCTTCGGAGACGATCGGACAGTTCTCCGATCTGTTCGCCGCAACGGACGCCAAGAACCGCATCTATTCCAGACGGGCGACGGCAACGCGACAATACGACCACTTTCGCCGAGAGGAATCTGCGAGCCGAGCAGCGACCACCTCGCCGGCCGCTCCGCAAGTCGTGGACTGGCAACGCGAGGCGGATCGCGTCGCGCTCGGGCACTACGTCCCCTCCGGCGTACTCGTCAATGAGAACCTCGACGTGTTGCAGTTCCGCGGGCAAACGGCCGCGTACCTGGCGGCCGCGCCGGGAGAGCCGAGCTTCAACATCCTCAGAATGGCTCGCGAGGGTTTGGTGCTCGAACTGCGAAGCGCGCTCAAGGAGTGCGCTGAACACGATCGTCCGGCGGATCGCCACGGCTTGCGGGTGCAAGGAGACGCGGAGGTTCGAGAAATCGACTTGCGGGTGCTGCCCGTCAAGCTGGTCAGCGGGGAAGGTCGCTGCTTTCTGGTGCTCTTCGAGGACGCGAAGCTTCGAAGTGCAGCGAAAGCAAACACCGAGACCAGCGGGGCCACGTCGTTGCCGAACGCTCCTTCGCGCAAAGGCTGGCTGCGGCACTGGCTCGCGCCGGAGAACGCAACGGCTCTGGTCGCCAACGATCAACACGAAATCGCGCGCCTGCGCCAGGAACTGAACTCCACGCGCGAATACCTGCAGTCCGTCATCGAACAGCAAGACACCGCCAACGAAGAGCTGCAATCCGCCAACGAGGAAACGCTCTCCGGCAACGAAGAACTGCAAAGCACCAATGAAGAGCTGGAGACCGCCCAGGAAGAGCTGCAGTCGACCAACGAAGAGCTGACCACGGTCAACGAGCAGCTACAGCATCGCAATCACGAACTGACCCGCCTCAGCGACGACATGATCAACCTGCTCGGCAGCGCCGACGTGGCGGTGCTCTCGGTGGGCAACGATCTGCGCCTCCGCCGTTTCACTGCGACAGCGAAGCGGCTCCTGAATCTCAATCCCGCCGACATCGGCGAACCCGTGAGCCGCGTCCGATGGCCTTTCGAGGTGCACGACCTCGACGCGATGATCGCCGACGTGATCGACACGGTTCAGGTGCGCGAACGCGAAGCCCAGGACGCGAGCGGCCATTGGTACGAGCTGCGCGTCCATCCCTACCGGAGTTCCGACAACCGGATCGACGGAGCCGTCCTGGTGTTCCAGAACGTCGACGCGATCAAGTCATCAGAAGAGGCGATGCGGGAGTCTCGCAATTTCTCCAACGCGATCGTCGAGACGGTCCGCGATCCCCTGATCATCCTCGACGCCGAGCTGCGTGTGGTGAGCGCAAACCGGGCGTTTCATCAGACCTACGGCGCAGGCGAACTCGAGAATCAGCTCTTCTACGAGATCGGAGACCGGCGATGGGACAACCCGGAGATGCGGCGGCTGCTCACCGAGCAACTCCCCGCTCAAGAAGTGTTGCTCGATTTCGAGTTGCGCATGGAAGTCGCAGGCCAGGGCACGCGGTTGCTGCTTCTCAACGCGCGGCGCATCGCGCGCAAGGACCGTGGACGCGATCTCGTGCTGCTGGCAATCCACGACATCACCGTGCGGAATCTCCTGGAAATCGAGTTGAGGCGTCACATCGATGCGCTCTCGGAGGCGGACCGACACAAGACCGAGTTCCTGGCGGCTCTCTCGCACGAGCTGCGCAATCCGCTCGCGCCGATGCGCCACTCCCTCGAAATCATGCGGCTGGCCGGCGGCGATCGCCAGACTGCGGAACGCGCTCACGGAGTGATGGAGCGGCAGCTGAAGCAGATGACACACCTCGTCGATGATCTGCTCGACGTGTCGCGCCTGACACACGGAAGGATCGAGCTTCGCAAGGAGCGGATCGACTTGACGGAGCTATTGCAGGAGATCGTCGAGACGCATCGCCCCACCCTTCTGGCATCCGGCCAGGCGCTGGTGGACAGATTGACGGCAGAGCCGCTCGTCATCGACGCTGACCCGGTGCGCATGACACAGGTCGTGGAGAACCTGTTGCTCAACGCCGCCAAGTACAGTGCTCGGGGAACCCGCATCGAACTCGAATGCGCTTCGGAAGGCGGTGAGGCGGTCATTCGCATCCGGGACAGCGGAGTCGGAATCGCGCCCGAAATGCTGCCTCGCATCTTCGATCTCTTCATGCAGGTCGATCGCGCGCTCGACCGTACGGGCGCGGGCTTGGGGATCGGGCTGACGCTGGTGCGGAGCTTGGTGCAGCTACACGGAGGGAGTGTCGAGGCCCGCAGCGAAGGCGTCGGCAACGGGAGCGAGTTCACGGTGCGTATGCCGCTCGCTCCGCATGCGCACCGGCACCGGGAACCGGTGCCGGCGCCGGCTCCGGCGCGCGCGCGACGCGTGCTGGTCGTCGATGACGAAATCGACCAGGCAGAGAGTCTCGGACTGCTGCTCGGGTTGATGGGCAACGAGGTCCGCGTGGCCCGAGACGGTCCAACGGCCATCGCCACGGCGGCGGAGTTTCGACCCGAAGTCGTGTTCCTCGACATCGGCTTGCCGGGGATGGACGGCTACGAGATCGCGCGGCGGCTGCGAAATGATGTGGGTCTCGTCGACGCCTTCATCATTGCCCTCAGCGGCTACGGCACGGACGAAGATCGCCGCCGCGCGCAGGAAGCAGGATTCAGTCTCCACTTGACCAAGCCCGTACTGCCCGATCGCTTGCGACGCGCACTTGCCGAGATTCCGGAAGCGCCGCCCACGCGCGAGTCTTGAGGCTTCCCGTCCGGGACGCCCACGCGCAGATTCTCTGCGCCACTGCGCGGCGCAGAGCCTCGGCGGGCTGACCGGTCAAGGCACCCCGCGCAATGGCCGATGCCACTTCCGTGAGTGGGGCAGACACAAGAGCGCGCCAGCAGGTGCTGATCATCGGCTCCACCGAGCGCGTGCACTTCCTGGCCGGTCACCTGCTCCTGCTGGGCTACCGCGCGACGGGAGCCAAGGATGTTGCCGCCGCGCTACGCATGCTCGCACTCGCGTCGCCACCGATTCGCGTTGGACTCCTCGCCAGAGATCATGGGCTCGCCGACGCCGGCGCGGCTCTGCGCGAGATCGCCGCGCTCGCCGGGAATCCCCTGCAGTGGATCGCGATCGGACGGCGTCCCGAAGACGCGGAGATCGAGGTCTTGCGCGGCGCCGGCGTGCACTTCTCGCTCTTCGATCCGTTCAGCGACGAGGAACTGCGCTTCGTGATGAGCGAGGCGCACCACGACGCCTCTCCGGAAATCCTGCGCATCGAGCAACGCGTTCCGACGCTGATCCGTGCGCGTGTCACGACCCGGACCGGCGATCGCGTGGCGGTGGTCTGCAACCTTTCGACGCTCGGCGCCTACCTCGCAACTCCGCGTCCGGCGATGCGAAGCGGAACGCTGCAGATGCAGGTGCCGCTCGAAGGCGGCGAGGTCGAGATCCAGGGCGTCGTGATGTGGAACAACGTGCCTGGGAACCTCCGGCGACCGAACGTGCCGGTCGGCATGGGCGTGCGCTTCACCGAAGTGTCGCCCGAGACTGCCACCGCGCTGGAACAGCACATCACCGAGCGCGCGAAGACGTACCGGCTCTGATTCCGGCTACCTAAAGTTGGGCTGTCGCTTCTCGAAAAACGCGCGCACCGCTTCCTTGTGTTCGGGGGTCTCCCAGCAGGCGCGCAGCAGTCGCGATTCCGCGCGCTGAACCTCGCCGAGATCCGTGGCGGAACCGTTGCGCGTCAGTAGCTGCTTGGTCATCCGAAGCTGCGGAGCGGGATTCGCGCCGATCTCGCGACCGAGCGAGATCGCCACCTCCACAACACCATCGTGCGGCGCCATCCGATCGACGAGTCCCTTCTCGTAGGCTTCGGCGGCAGCATAGAGGCGACCGGATAGACACATTTCGCTGGCACGCCCGAATCCCATCCGCTGCACCAGGAAATGTGTGCTCGCCAGCTCGGGAACGAGCCCCATCTTGACGAAGAACATCCCGAAGCGAGCGCGATCCGACGCGACGATCACGTCGAAGGGCAGGATCATCGTGAGGCCGACGCCGACCGCGGCGCCGTTCACGGCAGCGATGAGCGGCTTCGATTCGCGAACGAGCGCCACCCAGTCGAGTCCGCGCGGGAGACCGCCCTCGCCGCCCGCGGTGTCCTCGCCGGGATCCACGCCGTCGATGCGCGACTGAAACGTCTCCGCCATGTCGGCGCCCGCGCAGAAGCCGCGGCCTGCGCCGGTCACGACGATCGCGCCGAGAGCGCGGTCCTGGTTCGCGGATTCGATCGCGTCCGCGAGTTCGACGCTCATGCGCGGCGTCCACGCGTTCAACCGCTCCGGTCGATTCAGCGTGATGAGTGCGACTTCATCGCGACCTTCGACGGTGATCTGTTCGTAGTTCATGCAGCGACTCCTTCGCGAGAATGGGCGCGCGCAAACTGCTGCCGCGCGCCTCTCAGCATACGCGGCGAGGGCGATTCACGCGGCTAAGCTCCGGCCCGCATGGAACTCGATCACATCCAGATCCGCGGCGCGCGCGAGCACAACCTGCAGGGAGTCGATGTGCGCATCCCGAAAAAGCAGCTCGTGGTGCTGACGGGTGTCTCGGGATCGGGCAAATCGTCGCTCGCGTTCGACACGCTCTACGCCGAGGGACAGCGGCGCTACGTCGAGTCGCTGTCCGCGTATGCGCGGCAGTTCCTCGGGCAGATGGAGAAGCCGAAGTACGACTCGATCCGCGGGCTATCGCCGACGATCTCGATCGAGCAGAAGACGACCGGCACCAACCCGCGCTCGACGGTCGGCACCATCACCGAGATCTCGGATTACCTGCGCGTGCTCTTTGCGCGGGTCGGCGTGCAGCATTGTCACCACTGCGGCAAGGCGGTGCACTCGCAGACGGCCGAGCAGATCGCGAAGGAGATCCTTGCGGCGCCGAGTGGCACACGCATCGTGCTGCTCGCGCCGGTGCTGGTGAATCGCAAGGGCGAACATCGCGAGCTGCTCACCGAATTGCGACAGGCCGGCTTCGTGCGGCTGCGCGTCGATGGCGAGATCGTGGAGGCCGAGGGCCTCGACACGCTCGACAAGCGCAAGAAACACCACCTGGAGGTGGTCGTCGATCGCATCGTGGTCGGCGCTGGCCAGCGCGCGCGTGTCACCGATTCGGTCGAGCAGGCGCTGCGCAAAGGCGAAGGCACGCTGATCGCGCACAGCGAGGGCGAGGATCGCGTCTACTCCGAGAAGATGGCGTGCGCGGCCTGCAATCTGTCGTTCCCGGAGCTGACGCCGCAGGCATTCTCCTTCAACAGCCCGCAAGGCATGTGCGTCGATTGCAACGGACTCGGCGTGCGCGTCGAGATCGATCCCGCGTTGGTGGTGCCCGACGAGTCGCTGACGATCGACGAAGGCGCCGTCAAATCGTGGGGCAAGGAGATTTCGGAAAAGACGAGCTGGTCGGGCTTGCGCACGCAGATCCTGATCCAGCTCGGTGTTCCCTTCGACGCGCCGTGGAGAAAACTCAGCAAGCGCCACCGCGATCTGGTGTTGCGCGGCGCTGGCGATCGCAAGTTCAAGGTGAAGTGGTCCGGCAAGAAAGGCGGCGAAGCCACCTTCGTGATGGACTGGGAAGGGGTGCTGCCGCGCTTGATGCGCCGCTTCCGCGAGAGCACCTCTGAAACGGCGAAGCGCTGGTACGCGCAGTTCCTCGCCGACAGCGCCTGCTCCACCTGCCGTGGCACGCGACTGCGCCCGGAGAGCGCGGGCGTGTGCGTCGCCGGCCGCACGATCGTCGAGATCTCGGCGCTGACGATCGACGACGCGCGCACCTTCTTCACCGAATTGCGTCTCGAAGGCGCCGCGCAGAAGATTGCCGTCGAGTTGTTGAAGGAGATCCGCAGCCGCCTCGACTTCCTCGGCGCCGTGGGGCTCGGCTACCTCTCGCTCGATCGCGCGGGTCCGTCACTTTCTGGTGGCGAGTCGCAGCGCATCCGGCTCGCGTCGCAAGTGGGTTCGGAACTCACCGGCGTGGTCTACATCCTCGATGAACCGTCGATCGGTCTCCACTCGCGCGACAACCAGCGCCTGCTCGAAACGCTCTTCCACCTGCGCGACATCGGGAACACCGTGGTCGTCGTCGAACACGACGAAGAGACGATCCGCAGCGCCGACTGGGTGATCGACTTCGGTCCCGGCGCCGGCGTACAAGGCGGCCGCATCGTGCACGCGGGCACGCCGGCATCGCTCGCGAAGAACGCGCGCTCGCTCACCGGCTCGTATCTCTCCGGCCGCACGCGCATCGCGGTGCCCGCGCAGCGCCGCAAGCCGAGCGGCACGCTGCGCGTGCGCGGCGCGAGCGAAAACAATCTGCGCGACCTCGACGTCGAGTTCCCGCTCGGCGTACTCGTCGCGGTGACGGGCGTCTCCGGCGCCGGCAAATCGACGCTGGTCAACGACGTGCTCTACCCCGCGCTCGCTCGCCGCTTCCACGGCGCCTCGCAGCGCGCCGGCGCGCATCGCGCGATCGAAGGCCTCGCGCAACTCGACAAGGTGATCGCGATCGATCAGCGCCCGATCGGTCGCACGCCGCGCTCCAACCCCGTCACCTACATCAAGGTCTTCGACGAGATCCGTTCCTTTTTCGCACAACTGCCGAGCGCGCGCGTACAGGGCTACAAGCCCGGTCGCTTCTCGTTCAACGTGAAGGGCGGTCGCTGCGAAGCCTGCCAGGGCGACGGCATGAAGCAGATCGAGATGCACTTCCTGCCGGACGTGTACGTGAACTGCGAAGAGTGTCAGGGCCGGCGCTTCAACGAGGCGACGCTCGAGATCCGCTACAAGGAGAAGTCGATCGCGGACGTGCTCGATCTCACCGTCCGCGAGGCGCTCGAGGTCTTCGCCGCGCACCCGCGCGTGCGCGTGCCGCTGACGTTGCTCGCCGACGTGGGCCTCGATTACCTGCATCTCGGCCAGCCCTCGCCGACGCTTTCCGGTGGCGAGGCGCAGCGCATCAAGCTGGCGCGCGAACTCTCGCGACGCGGCACCGGCAAGACGCTCTACATCCTCGACGAGCCGACCACCGGGCTGCACTTCGACGACGTGCGCAAATTGCTCGAAGTGCTGCAGCGCCTCGTCGATGCCGGCAACACGGTGGTGGTGATCGAACACAACCTCGACGTCGTGAAGTGCGCGGATTGGGTGCTCGATCTCGGTCCCGAGGGCGGGCCGCTCGGCGGCCATCTGGTCGCGCAGGGAACACCGGAAGAGGTCGCGCGCGTGCGCGCGTCGCACACCGGACGACATCTCGTACCGCTTCTCGGCGCGAAAGCGGCGCGCATTCCCAAACGCGCCTCGTAGCGCGCCGGCGCTGGCGGATCAGCCGCGCCCGACTCGATCGCGACGCCGGAACAAGATCGCGAGCGCGATCGACGCGGTCGCGAGCGCCATGGCGGCGTCGGGTTCGGGAATCGCGATCGTGGCGCTCGGCTCGCGCAGGAACGCGAGGTTCACCGGCGTGCCGTCGAGGAGCGTTCCGGTGATCGTGCCACCGAGCTGCGGCACGGCGCCTCGTGCGCGATTGGGGATCCAACCGACGATCGTCACGCGCGATGCGCCGCGTGCCTCGATGGCGCCGACGAGCGAACCCCCGCGCACCTCCACGCTGGCGGCGCCTTCGGTCCGGATCGTGCCGGTCATCGCTCCGCTCCCGATCGTCACCACCGCCTGATCGACTGCGAACAAATCTCCGCCGAGCGTTCCGCCCGCAACCGACACGATGCTGTGCTGGGTGGCCACGAGCCGGTGTCCGACGACGCCGTCCGGCGCGAGCGCGATCGTGGTCGGCGCGGCCGCGGGACCGTCCGCGATACGCAGCGATTCGACCGGCAGGCTCGCCGGCCCGTCGATGGTGTGGAGAGCGCCGTCGGCCAGCAGCACGGCCTCCTCGAGATCTTCGGCGCCATCGCACGCCGGATCGACGCCGTCGACGAGCCCGTCCGCGTCGTCGTCGATTCCGTTCTGGCAGGCGGCGACGTCGGCGCCCTCGATGCCGTCGTCTGCGGATGCACAATCGCCGTCTGCGGGGAAGTCGACCAGTAGATCTCCGTCTTGATCGATGCCGTCGTCGCAAGCCGTCACGGACGCGTGTTCATCCGGGTCGAGACTGCCGACGCAACCGGGATCGGCGCTGTCGATGAGGCCATCGCCGTCATCGTCCTCTCCGTCGTCGCACGCGACGGACGACTCCTGCTCGGAGACATCGTCGAGCGTCGCGCAGCCGGGATCGCTCGGCAGGTCGGCGACACCGTCGCCGTCTTGGTCGATGCCGTCGTCGCAAACGGCGCTGCCGCGTTCGTCTTCGTCGCTGGCGGATTCGCAACCGGGGTCGGTTGCGAGGTCGATCGTGCCATCGCGGTCGTTGTCGGCGAGATCGTTGCAGGCCGGGAGTGCGTACTCGCTGGCGTCGCCCGGATCGGCGCAGCCGGAGTCGGCCATGTCGATGCGCCCGTCGCCGTCGTTGTCGAGACCATCACCGCATGCGTCGAGTTCGGAAGGATCGGTGAAGGACTCGCACCCGCGATCGCGGCTCACAGGGTAGTAGCTGTCGTAGGGCGCGTAGTAGTCGGAGCGAAGGTCGAGGTCGTTGTCGATCCCGTCGTCGCAGGCGAGCGTCGGCGAGTGCTCGTCGGGATCCTCTGGCGACGAACAACCGGGATCGCTTGGGTAGTCCTTGCGGTTGTCGTTGTCGTTGTCGTACCCGTCGGAGCAGTCGTATGCGTAGCTGAGATCGAGAGATGCGTGGCCGCGGATCACGGGACTGCTGCCGAGGTTGCTCGCGATGAAGATCGGCGTGACCAGGCGCAGCCGGCTCGGCCTGCCGTTGTGATACGACGTCCCGCCCTCGACCGGGAACCCGTACCCACCAACGGTCGGGGTGCTGATGACGCCGGTGGTCCACGGCGCGCCTCGCACCGTCACATCGATCGCGCCTTCCACTGTCGCCGTTCGGTCAGTCCCAACGACCGAGAGCGGGAAGGTGAGATTGGCAAGCGGGCCCTGGTCGCAGGCGACGAAGAGACACACTTTCACGAGCCCCGAGAATGGCATCACGCCGCGCAGCGGAGCGCCGGGCGCGCTGCGCTCGAAAGTTGCGGGCTCGTTGACGAGGCTCGCCCGCACGCCCGCGATGGGGAGGAGCCTCGGATCGGCGATCTGCGTGATCGCAGTCTCGGAGAACTCACCCCCCGCGAGTTCGGCGCGTTGGATCGAGAATCCGTTCTGCCCCGTGGTGAGATCGATCGTGCCCGAGCCCTTGATCTCGATCGGGTAGAGCATGCCGATCCGGAACGTCAGCGTGCCCTCGAAGGGACGGGGTTCGGCGAGCGCGGCTCCCGCCGCAAGCGAGATCGCCACCGCGATTGCATGCCACGCCGCGTGCGTCGAAAACGAGGATGATCTCCGCATTGCACCATTCCTACGCCCCGCTAGCGCGAGAGTCGAGGGGATTTAGTGCGAAGAGCGGATCCCCACAGGTCAATATCTGATGTATCCCCTTGGGGCGAAATAAACAGCGAACAATTCGGCCTAAGCGATCTCGCTTGATTCGAGAGCCTGGCATTTCATACTCGAAACCATCGAGATCTTTCATATCGCAGCTGAACTAGCTCCGATTTGCGCGCCGAAACGCCGTCTTCTAGGCTGCGTCGATCGAAACGTCCGTGGAGGCCCGATGAGCACAGCGATTCCGACCGGTGCCGAGAAGCTCGTGCAATGCCTGGAGCGCGAGGGCGTCGAATACATCTTCGGGCTCTCCGGCGGCGCGGCGATCCCGATCTTCGATGCGCTGGTCGACTCGAAGATCAAGCTGATCCTGGTCCGCCACGAGCAGGGCGCGACCCATATGGCCGATGGCTTCGCCCGCGCCACCGGCCGCCCCGGCGTCGCGCTGGTGACGTCGGGACCGGGCGCGACGAACACCGTCACAGGCCTGCTCACCGCGCTGATGGATTCCTCGCCGCTGATCGTGATCACCGGCCAGACGAACACGGTGAACCTCGGCAAGGACGCGTTCCAGGAAGCCGACGTGACCGGCATCACCTATCCGGTCGTGAAGCACAGCTATCTCGTGAAAGATGCGCGCGACATTCCGCGCATCGTGCGCGAAGCGTTCCATCTCGCGATGACCGGGCGACCGGGTCCGGTGTTGATCGACATCCCGAAGGACGTGAGCTCCGGACCTTGTGATGCGCCGTTCGTCGATACGATCGACCTGCCCGGCTACGTCGTGCCGGGCCACGCCGACAGGGCGAGCCTCGAGGCTGCCGCCGCTTTGTTGCACCAGGCCGAGCGCCCACTGCTCTACGTGGGCCAGGGCGCCGTCATCGCGGGCGCTGGCAAAGCGGTGACGCAACTCGCCGAGAAGCTGCGCGCGCCGATCGTGAACACGCTGCTCGGCAAGGGCGCGGCCGACGAGACGCACCCGTTGCACCTCGGCATGATGGGCATGCACGGTACTGCGTATGCGAACAAGGCCGTGGTGGATTGCGACTTGATCATGGCGATCGGCGCGCGTTGGGATGATCGCATCACCGGCAAGGTCGATGAGTTCTGCCTCGGCGCCAAGAAGATCCACGTCGACATCGACCCCGCCGAGTTCAACAAGGTGATCCGGCCCGACGTGTCACTTCTCGGTGATGCGCGGCTGGTGATCGAGGATCTCTTGCCGCTCGTCGAACCCAACGACACGCGCGCCTGGGTCAAGCAATGCGAGACGTGGCGACGCCAATACCCGCTCAAGTACGCGAAGCGGGGCGGACTGCGCGCGCAGCACGTGCTCGACCGGCTGCACGTTCTCACCGGCGGCAACGCGGTGATCACCGCCGATGTGGGCCAGCACCAGATGTGGGCCGCACAGTTCTGCAAGACCACCGGCAATCGCCAGTGGATCACCAGCGGCGGCGCCGGGACGATGGGCTTCGGCTGGCCCGCCGCGATCGGCGCGAAGCTCGGGCGCCCCGAAGCGGAGGTCTGGGCGGTGGTCGGCGACGGCGGATTCCAGATGACGATGGCGGAGCTGGCAACCGCGGCCGTCAACAAGATCGCCGCGCGCTGTCTGATCATCAACAACACCTATCTGGGCATGGTGCGCCAGTGGCAGGAGCTCTTCTACGACAACCGACTCTCGGGCGTGGATCTCGAGGGCAATCCGGATTTCGTGAAGCTCGCCGAGGCGTATGGCATCAAGGCGCTGCGCATCTCGCGCCCGGCAGACATCGATCGCAAGTTGAAGGAAGCGCGCGCCTGGAAGGACGGGCCGGTGGTCGTGGTCGCGGAGGTGATCAAGGAGGACAACGTCTTCCCGATGATCCCCGCCGGCGCACCGGTTTCGCACATGATCATCGAGCCGCCGAAGCATCGGCTGGAGAAGCCCGTTGGCAGCACCTGAACTGAGCCTCGGTATCCGCGACGACATCCACACCATCTCGCTCTTCGTGAACAACAAACCCGGCGTGCTGGTGCGCGTAGCGTTGGTGTTCTCGCGACGCGGCTACAACATCGAGAGTCTCGTCGTCTCGCCCACCGTCGACGGCGACTTCTCGCGGATGACGATTGCCTGCAGCGGCGATCGCGCCACGCTCGAGCAGATCATCAAGCAATTGCAGAAACTGATCGACGTCGTACACGCGACCGATCACACCGGCGGCGACGCGTACGAAACCGAGATCGCACTCGTCAAGCTGCGGGCGGATCTGCACGAGCGCACCGAGATCCTGCAGATCGCCGAGAACTTCGGCGCGAAGGTGACGGACTACGGCCAGGAGTCGCTGATCCTGCGCGTCTACGGCGACAGCGAGAAGCTCGACGCCTTCATCGCGCTGCTGCGTCCCTACGGCATGCGCGAGTTGGTGCGCTCCGGGAAGATCCTGATGGTGCGCGGCCTCCAGGAGACCTGATTCTGCATTGGCTGTGCCGGGGACGTCCGAAAAGCGCGCGGAGCGTCGGCAAGACGCCCGAAAGCGTCACTCTGCTCGACTCGGTGGACGCCAGCGCGCCGCCGCGAACGAGATGAAATCGGCCCGCGTTTCAGGATGTTGCGTGGCGGTGTCGCGTGCGCGAGAGGGCTGCACTCCACGGTTGGCACTCGGGTTGCTCTTCTCGCGTGCATGCGGGATCTCTCCAAGCATCGACACGGGTTCACACTGATCGAGCTCATGATCGTAGTCGCGATCGTGGGTCTGCTCGCGGCAATGGCCATCCCGAACTTTCTGCGCTTCCAGCTGCGCGCGAAAAGCAGCGAGGGCAAATCCAATCTCGCCGCGATTCGCACCCTCGAGAACGGACACTTCAGCGAGTACGGTGCCTTCATCGCGGCGGCACTGTCGCCCGCAACCATCCCTGGGCAAGCGCGGCTCGCGTGGCCGAGTCCGTCGGCGGGCTGTCCCGATTGTTTCGACAGCCTCGGCTTCCAGCCCGAAGGCGACGTGTTCTTCCAATACGAGGTGATTGCGGCGAACGCGGGCGGATCGTCCGCGGGCAATGACGTATTCACCGCGGCGGCGGTCGCCGATCTCGACGGCGACGGCGTAGCCCAGATCTGGGGCTACGTGCGTCCGCTACCGGACGGAAGCGGCGCACAACCGAGCAGCCTCGCGGGAGGACAGTCTTCGGCGCCCTGCCCCGCTACCGGTACCTGGGACGGGCTCGCCGCTGCGAGCGTGCACCTCAACACCGTGGGCGCCTGCGACGCCGCCTCCGGACAGAGCGTATTCTGAGCGGGAGCGACGCGAATCGGTGTGGTGACCCAGGCAGGAATTGAACCTGCGACCTCTTGCTTCGGAGGCAAGCGCTCTATCCAACTGAGCTACTGGGCCGAAGGAGATGAAAGTTGGTGGTGGGACGTACTGGGCTCGAACCAGTGACCTCCGCGGTGTGAACACGGCGCTCTACCAACTGAGCTAACGTCCCGCTCCCACCACCAGCGCCGCAGGTTTCTAGGCGACGACCGATGTCGTGGCAACCCGCCGTGCGCTCAGTTCTTCCGCACGCGTTAGTTCTTCCGCACGCGTTGGTTGGCGACGGCGGCCTGGATGAACGCATCGAAGAGCGGGTGCGCGGCGAACGGCCGGGACTTGAACTCGGGGTGATACTGGCAGCCCACGAACCACGGGTGGTTCTCGATCTCGATCACCTCGACGAGGCGACCATCGGGCGAGATGCCGGAGAAGACGAGCCCCGCGCGCGAAAGTTGATCGCGCAGATCCGGGTTCACTTCGTAGCGATGGCGATGGCGCTCCGAGATCTGCGCGGTGCCGTACGCGGCGTAGGCTTTGGTGCCCTGGCGCAGAACACAGGGATAGGCGCCGAGCCGCATCGTCGCGCCCTTCTCGGAGATCTGGCGCTGCTCCGGCATCAGGTCGATCACCGGATAGGGCGTCTCGGGATCGATCTCGATCGAGTTCGCACCGCCGAGACCCGCCATGTGGCGCGCGAACTCGATCACCGCGAGCTGCATGCCGTAGCAGATCCCGAAGAACGGAATCTTCTGCTCGCGCGCGTGGCGGATCGCGACGATCTTGCCTTCGACACCGCGCGAGCCAAAGCCGTGCGGCACCAGGATTCCATCGACGTCGGAGATCGCTGCCGGATCCGCGAGCTTCTCCGAATCGACGTACTCGATCACGACCCGCGCTTTGTGCGCAAAGCCCGCGTGATAGAGCGCCTCGTTGAGACTCTTGTACGACTCGGTGAGATCCACGTACTTGCCGACCATCGCGATGCGGACGGTGCGCTCGGGGTTCTTCACCGTCTCGACGAGTCGCTGCCACTTTTCGAGGTTGGGGCGCCCGGTCCAGATGTTGAGGAGCTTCGTGACCTTCTCGTCGAGTCCTTCGTCGTGCAGGATCAGCGGCAGCTCGTAGATCGATTCGACGTCCTTGGCCGTGACTACGGCGTCGTCATCCACGTTGCAGAAGAGCGCCACCTTCTGCTTGATCGAACGCGGCAGGAAGCGGTCGGTGCGACACACGATCACGTCCGGCGAGATGCCGACCGCGCGCAGTTCCTTCACCGAGTGCTGCACCGGCTTGGTCTTCAGCTCGCCCGCCGTCGCGATGTAGGGGACCAGCGCGATGTGCATGTAGAGCACGTTCTCGCGCCCGACATCGGCGCGGAACTGGCGGATCGCTTCGAGGAACGGCAGCGACTCGATGTCGCCCACGGTGCCGCCCACTTCGACCAGCAACAGATCGACGCCCGCCGCGGCGGTGTGGATGCGGCGCTTGATCTCGTCGGTGACGTGCGGGATCACCTGCACCGTGCCGCCGAGGTATTCGCCGTGACGCTCCTTGTTGATCACCGTCTCGTAGACCTTGCCGGCCGTGACGTTGTTGATCTTGCCCATCGTGGCTGTGGTGAAGCGTTCGTAGTGACCGAGGTCGAGATCGGTTTCGGCGCCGTCTTCGGTGACGAACACTTCGCCGTGCTGGAACGGATTCATCGTTCCGGGATCGACGTTCAGGTACGGATCGAGTTTCAGGAACGAGACGCGCAGGCCGCGCGCTTCGAGCAGCGCTCCGATCGACGCCGACGCGAGGCCCTTGCCGAGTGACGACAGCACGCCGCCCGTCACGAAAATGAACTTGGTCGCGCGATCGCTCATCGATGCACCTCTCGCTAACGCAATTTCGTGGCAGGGCCCCCGGCGACGGCGTCCTCGATGCGCACTCGGTGGATCGGCACGAGCGGTTCGGGGAGCGCATCGACGGCAAAGTAGCCCGTGGCCAGCACCTCGTCCGGCGTCGTGGCGACGCCGACGTGAATGGGCACAGCTTCGAAACACAGGTTCACCGCTTGCACGCGGCGACCATCGGGATACTCGATCACCTGGATCGCGGGATCGGAGTACACGCCGACGAGGCGGCCTACTTCGACCTCGACGCCGGTTTCCTCACGCACCTCACGCGCAGTGGCGAAACCGATCGACTCGCCCGGCTCCATGTATCCCCCAGGGAGACCCCAGTGTGCGTTGTCGCTGCGTTGCATCAGCAGCAGCTCACGATGCGATGCATCGCGCCAGACCACGGCCGATACCGAGAGGCGCACTTCGTGCGGATCGGTCGCGAAATAGCGACTCAACGAATTCTCCAGAACACGTGCTGTCGGGGATGCCCGGCCGGAGATAGCTCCGCGGGCGGGTTCGTGTCAAACCTCCAAAACGAAGACGGGAGGCCCCAAGGACCTCCCGTCGCAAAACACGGTCGTGGCGCTTCGGTCTAGCGCTTTGAGAACTGGAAGCGCGCGCGAGCGCCGCGCTGTCCGTACTTCTTGCGCTCCTTCTTGCGCGCATCCCGCGTCAAGAAGCCGGCGCGCTTCAGCGTCGGTCGCAGCGTTTCATCGAGTCCGCAGAGCGCGCGCGCGATTCCGTGTCGCAGTGCGCCCGCCTGGCCGGTCGGCCCGCCGCCCTTCACGCTCGCGGCGATGTCGTAGCGCGTGATCGAGTTCGCGGCGTCGAGCGGCTGCTTCACCAGCATGCGCAACGTTTCGCGACCGAAGTACTCCTCGATCGCGCGACCGTTCACGACGATCAGACCCGAGCCGAGCTTGAGACGAATGCGCGCCACTGCGGTCTTGCGCTTGCCAGTGATCGGCGATGCCGTGAGCGCTTCAGCCAAGCGTCAGCTCCTGCGGCTGCTGCGCCGCGTGGGGATGATTCGGACCGGAGTAGACCTTGAGCTTCCGGTAGAGCTTCCGGCCCAGCGAGTTCTTCGGGAGCATCCCGCGAATCGCCGTTTCGATTACGCGCTCGGGATGCGCGCCGCTCAGCACCTGATCCGCCGTGCGGGACTTCAGATGTCCCACATAGCCGGTGTGGCGGTAGTAGATCTTCTGCTCGCGCTTGCGACCGGTGAGGCGAATGCGCTCCGCATTCACGATCACGACGAAATCACCGGCGTCCGCATGCGGTGTAAAGAGGATGTTTTCCTTGCCGCGCAGCAGCGACGCAACGCGCGCAGCGAGTCGGCCGAGAGTCTGGTCCGCCGCATCCAGCACCCACCAGTGCTGCCGATCTCCGGACCGGATGCTGCGAGTCGGCCGCGGCGGCCTGGCGACGGGCATTTTCTTCTCCTGCGAGTGTCGGTGCGCGGCATCGAGCGCGAATCAAATCGAATGCGAACCGGTGTGCCGTGCGGGAGCGAGAGGCCGGAACCAGAGGATCGGTCCCAGGAAGCCGCAGTCGTTAGCCAAGTGGCTCTCCGGCGTCAACCCGTTCTGCCCCCAAGCCCTCGGATTGCAGCGGGAAATCGTATTGGACGCGGACCAGCGTGAGGCCGTGTGCAGGTGCCGTGGGGCCAGCCTGATCGCGATCCAGCGCGGCGAGCAGCGCACCAATCGAATCGGGCGCGCGGCGACCGCGGCCGACCTCGAGCAACGTCCCGACCGCGTTGCGCACCATGTGGCGCAGGAAGCCGGTGCCCTCGAAGTCCAGCGCGATTTCGCCGCCGAGCGCGCCGCGAATCTCGACGCGCGACAGCGTGCGAACGCTGCCGATCACCGCCGAGCCAGCCGCGCGGAGCGACGTGAAGTCGTGCGTACCGATCAGCCCGCCCGCCGCCTCGCGCATCGCGGCGAGATCGAGCGGCCCGCGCACCCGCAGTGAATTGCGCTCGCGCAGCGGCGAGCGCACGGCGCCGGTCCAGAGCCGGTACACGTAGAGCTTCGAGTGCGGATCGCGACGCGCGTGAAAACTGTCCCGCACGACCGCGACATCGCGCACTGCGACATCGCACGGCAACAGCGCGTTCGTCGCGCGCTCTAGTTCAGCGGGGGCGAGACGGGTTGTGAGCGCCGCGTTCGCGACCTGCCCTTCCGCGTGTACGCCAGCATCGGTGCGACCGGCGCCGTTCACCTTCACAGCCGCGCCGGTGATGCGCGCGAGCGCCGCTGCCAGGAATCCCTGCGCAGTGCGCGCCGGCTGCGGCTGGATCTGCCAGCCCTCGAGATCGGTGCCGTCGTACTCGACGACGAAATAGAAGTTGGGCACGTCAGACGCGCCCGAAGCGCGCCTCCGCGACTCGAACCGCGTGGGCGGCCGTCAGCCGCACGCCGTCGGCCGTGAGCCACAGCAGCACGCCGCCCGCGCGCGAATCGTCGCGGCGCACGCGACCGACATGGACGATGTCGCTGCCCGCCGCAGCCCGCGTCGTCGGCCCGACACCAGCGAACGCGACGCCTGGAATCTTGCCGAGGACATCGAGTACGGCTTCGAGCGACGGCTGCTCGCGCAACTCGATCGCGAGCGCGGCGCCATCGCCACAGAAGGTGGGAATACGCACCGATGTGACGGCGACCGACGCCCCGCCGAGTGTGCGCTGCAGCACCGACGCGAAGCCGCGCTCGTGCGCGGTCGTGCCATCGTCCTCGGCGACACCGACCCACGGCAGCACATCGAATGCGATCGGCACACCGAGCGACGGCGGATCGGGCAGCTCCTGTTGCGTGAGCAGCGCGATCGTCTCCTCGGCGAGCGCTTCGACCGCCGCTCGACCGGCACCGGAAGCGGAAGCCGAGATCAGCAGCGTTGCGACCGCGCGCGTGACGCCGAAAGAGCGCGACAGCGGCGCGAGCACGCGCGCGCAAGCGAGCGAAAGACCCGGCGGCACCGCGAGCATCGGCGCATCGAGCGACACCGATCCCGGCGCACCCAGCTCCGCGACGAGCGGCACCTCGGGCGACGCCGCGAGCGCGCCCGAGCAATCGATCGCCGCGACGCGCGCGTGCAGCAGCGCGCGCACGGCTTCGAGCGACACCTCGGCCGGCGCGCACAGGAACGCGAGATCGCAACCGCGCAGCGCGCTGAGCTCCGTCTCCACCGGGAAGACCGCGCCGCGGAACTCCACCTCGGTGCCGAGCGAGCGCTCGCTGGCGATCGGCACCAGCTCACGCACCGCGAGCGGCGACTCATCGAGCACCGCGAGCACCTCGGTTGCCAGCGAACCCGTCGCGCCGACGATTGCGACGCGCACTAGACGCCGAGCCTTGCGACCACGAGATCGCCCATCGCGCGGCAGCCGATCGTCGTGCGTCGCTCATTCGGCAGCAGCAGATCCGCGGTGCGATGGCCCGCGTCGAGCACGGCCGTCACCGCATCGCGTACCTGTTGCGCCGCAGCGAGCGCGCCGAACGAGTGCTCGAAGAGCATCGCCGCCGACAGGATTGCAGCGAGCGGATTCGCGATGTCCTTGCCGGCGATGTCGGGCGCCGAGCCATGCACCGGCTCGTAGAGACCGATGCCGCCCGCGCCGAGACTCGCCGAAGGCAACATGCCGAGCGATCCCGTGATCTGCGCCGCTTCGTCCGAGAGGATGTCGCCGAACAGGTTCTCGGTGACGATCACATCGAAGCGCGCGGGATCGCGCACCAGCAGCATCGCGCACGAATCGACCAGTTGATGCGCGAGCGTCACGTCGGGGAACTCGGGCGCGATCTCGTCCACCACCTGCACCCAGAGCTGCGACGTCTCGAGCACGTTCGCCTTGTGGACGTGCGTCACGTGCTTGCGGCGCCCCTGCGCGGCCTGGAACGCGACGCGCGTGATGCGCGCGATCTCGCTCTCGTCGTAGACCATCGTGTTGCGCGCTTCGCGCAAACCATTCACGACGGAAACGCCACGCGGTTCGCCGAAATAGAGCCCGCCGGTGAGTTCCCGCACGACGAGCATGTCGATGCCGTCCACCACTTCGGGCCGCAGCGTCGATGCTTCGGCGAGTGCCGGGAACACCGTTGCGGGTCGCAGATTCGCGAAGAGCCCGAGTTCCTTGCGAATGCGCAGCAAGCCGCGCTCCGGGCGCGTCGCCACCGGCATCGCGTCCCACTTGGTGCCGCCCACCGCGCCGAGCAGCACAGCCTGGCTCTTGCGCGCGCGCTCGATCACTTCGTCGCGCAGCGGCGTGCCATGCGCATCGATCGACGCACCGCCGATCAGGTGATCCTCGAATTCGAGCGCGATGCCGTGCTTCGGCGCAACGGATTCGAGCACGCGCCGCGCCTCGCGCGTCACTTCGGGACCGATGCCGTCGCCTCCAAGTACGATGATGCGCGCCTGCTGCAACCTAGACTCCCTTCGGCTCGGAGGATGCGTGGCGCCGGATGTGCCACTCGAGTTTGTTCAGCGCGTGGATGTACGCCTTCGCGCTCGCCACCAACACGTCGTAGTGCGCGCCGTGACCGATCACGCGGCGGCTGCCCTCGGAGAGCGTGACGGCGACTTCGCCCTGCGCGTCGAGGCCCGCTGTGATCGCGTTTACCTGATAGCGGACCAGTTCGCTCTTGGTCTCCGTCAGCTCCGCGACCGCCTTGAAGATCGCGTCCACCGGGCCGACACCAGTTGCGGTCGTCTTGCGCGGAGCGCCATCGATCGTCAGCTCGACGGTCGCGGTCGGCATCGGGAACGATCCCGAGAGCACCGTCAGCTGCAGGAACTGGAATCGTTCTTCGGTCTGTATCACCGCATCGGCGACGATCGCTTCGAGATCCTCGTTGAAGATGCTCTTCTTCTTGTCCGCGAGATCCTTGAAGCGCTTGAAGGCGCGCTCGAAGTCGTCGCCCTCGAGCGCGAACCCCAGTTCTGCGATGCGATCGCGAAATGCGTGGCGACCCGAGTGCTTGCCGAGCACCAGCTCGTTCGACGGCCTGCCGATCGAGCGCGGCGTCATGATCTCGTAGGTGATCGCAGCCTTGAGTACGCCGTCCTGATGGATGCCCGCTTCGTGCGCGAACGCGTTGGCGCCGACGATCGCCTTGTTCGGCTGTACGCCGACACCGATGATCGACGACAGCAGCCGGCTCGACGCGTAGATCTCTTCGGCACGCACCTTCGTCTCGAGGCCGGCGAAGACATCGGGTCGCGTGCGGATCGCCATCACGACTTCTTCCATCGCGGTGTTGCCCGCGCGCTCGCCGATGCCGTTGACGGTGCACTCGACCTGGCGCGCGCCCGCGCGCACCGCGGCGAGAGAGTTCGCGACGGCGAGACCGAGATCGTCGTGACAATGCGCCGACAGCACCGCCTGCTCGACGCCCGGCACGTGTTCGCGCAGATGGCGGAAGAGCGCCGCGAGTTCATCGGGCGTCGTGTAGCCGACCGTGTCCGGAACGTTCAGCGTGCGCGCACCGGCGCGCAGCGCGACATCGAAGACCTGCACCAGATAGGCCCACTCCGAGCGCGTCGCGTCTTCGGCGGAGAACTCGACGTCGTCGCAGTACTGACGAGCCTGCCGCACCGCGCGATCGACCTCTTCGAGCACCCGCTCGCGACTCATCCTCAGCTTGTGTTCGAGATGGATGTCGCTGGTGGCAATGAAGGTATGGATGCGCGGATGGGCCGCGCCTTCGAGCGCCCGGCCTGCGCGCTCGATGTCCTCGCTGCCGGTGCGCGCCAGACCGCAAACGCTGAGACCGCGCACTTCGCGCGCAATCGCCTGCACGGCTTCGAAATCGCCGTCGCTCGCGATCGGAAAGCCGGCTTCGAGCACATCGACGCCGAGTCGCTCGAGCTGGCGCGCAAGCGTGAGTTTCTCGGCGAGGTTCATGCTGCAACCGGGCGACTGCTCGCCGTCACGCAACGTGGTGTCGAAGATGCGAACGATCTCGCTCATACCGTCGTCTCCTGCGACGCCTCCGGCGGCAGAGGCGGCAGCTTCTCGAGCGGGTTGCCGGAGAGCATGCGCCAGATCCACTCGATGGGTCCCGACAACACATAGAGAATGCCGATTACGAAGATCGAGATCTGCGGCTCCTGCACGATCAGCGCGAGCACCAACACCATCACGACGATCGCGCGGTACGAATGCCGCAGATCGACTTCCTTGAACGAGCGATACGGAATCGCGCTCACCATCAACAGACCGAGCGCGGCGACACCCGCGGCGACGAGCGCCTCGGGCACCACTACGTCGATCTGCTCGTCGCGCAGGAACAGGATGAAGAGCTGCGTCGCCGAGACCATGCCCGCCGCCGCGGGACTCGGCAGTCCCTCGAAGCGACCGCTGTAGCGCGACGGGTGCACATTGAAACGCGCGAGCCGCAGCGCCGCGCACGCGAGATAGAGAAATGCGATCGCAAAGCCGGTGCGGCGGAAACCTTCGAGGTGGCCGCCGTGGAACGCGAGGATCGCCGGCGCGAGGCCGAACGACACGATGTCGGCGAGCGAGTCGTACTCGAGCCCGAACTTCGAGGTCGTCTTCGAGAGCCGCGCGACGCGACCATCGAGACCGTCACAGATGCCGGCGAAGACGATGCCGAGCGCGGCCAGGAAGAAGTTGCCTTCCTGCGCTTTCACGATCGTGAAGAAACCAAAGAAGAGATTCGCGGTGGTGAAAAGCTGCGGCAGCAGGAACACGCCGCGGCGACGCCGTCGCGGCTCGCTGCGACGACGCCGGCGACGGCGCTGGCGCCGCGATTCGCCCGCGTTGAACGGGGAGTCGCTCATTGCGCCGCGCCGAGGCGCGCGATGATCGAAGCGCCGCCGCTCACGCGATCGCCCACCTTCACCGTCGCGACAGAGTCCGGCGGCAGCAGCACGTCGGTGCGCGAACCGAAACGGATCAGCCCGTAGCGAACGCCGCGCGGGATCCAATCGCCGACCACCGCGTGACACACGATGCGCCGCGCGATCAGGCCGGTGATCTGCGTGACGACGATGCGGCGTCCGCCCGCGAGTTCCAGCTCCATCGCGAGCCGCACGTTCTCGCGCTCGCCGCGCGGATTCCAGGCGGCGAGGAAGCTCGTGCCGCCGCGCGTGAGCGAGAGCACGCGGCCGGCGAGCGGCGTTCGATTCACATGGACGTTGAAGACCGACAAGAAGATCGCGATGCGCAGGCCCGTGCGGCCCTGCTCGTCGGTGATCACGTCCACCGCGAGTACGCGGCCGTCGGCGGGTGCGACGACAGTGTTCTCGTCGCCGGGCAGCGCGCGCGCGGGATTGCGAAAGAACGCGAGCACGAAGGCCGTGACCGCGCCGAGCACAACACCCAGCCACGCGATGCCGAGCCCGAACGCGATGCCGGTGATCAGCACCGCGATCGCGATGAACGGCCAGCCCTCCGGCGCGATCAGCGCCGTCGGCCGCTCCTTGAAACTCGGCGCTCGCGCGTCGGCAACCATCTTCGCCCGCTTCAGTTCTTCGAGCGATCGACCAGACGCTTCTCTTGCAGCCACGGCATCAGCCCGCGCAGTCGCGCGCCGACTTCTTCGAGCGGGTGCTCGGCGGCGATCCGGCGCATCGCGTTGAAGCCCGGCTTGCCCGCGCGATTCTCGAGGATGAACTCGCGCGCGAACTGGCCCGACTGCACTTCCTTCAACACTTCCTTCATGCGCTGCTTGACGCCTTCGTCGATGATGCGCGGCCCGCGCGTCAAGTCGCCGTACTCGGCCGTGTTCGAGACGGAGTAACGCATGTTCGCGACACCGCCTTCGTAGATCAGATCGACGATCAGCTTCACTTCGTGGATGCATTCGAAGTACGCCATCTCGGGCGCATAGCCCGCCTCGACCAGCGTCTCGAAGCCGGCTTGCATCAGCGCGGTGAGGCCACCGCAGAGGACGGTCTGCTCGCCGAAGAGATCGGTCTCGGTTTCCTCGCGAAAGTTCGTCTCGATGATGCCGGCGCGACCGCCGCCGATTCCCTTCGCGTAGGCGAGGCCCATCGCGAGCGCGTCACCGTTCGGATCCTGGTGCACGGCGACCAGACACGGCACGCCCTTCCCTTCCTTGTAGTGACCCCGCACGGTGTGGCCGGGGCCCTTCGGCGCCACCATCCACACCGACACGCCGGCCGGCGCGACGATCTGCCCGAAGTGGATGTTGAAGCCGTGCGCCACCGCGAGGTGATTGCCCGCCACCAGATTCGGCGCGATCTCCTCGTTGTAGATCAGGCCGGCCGTCTCGTCGGGCACGACCAGCATCACCACGTCCGCCTCGCGCGCCGCATCGCGCGGCTCGATGACGCGCAGGCCCTCGGCCTCCGCCTTCGCCCGCGAGCCGGAATCCTTGCGCAGGCCGACGATCACGTTGACGCCCGAATCGCGCAGGTTCAGCGCGTGCGCGTGACCCTGCGAGCCGTAGCCGATGATCGCCACGGTCTTGCCGCTGAGGCGTCCCAGGTCGGCGTCCTTGTCGTAGAAGATGCGAAGGTCCATGGGGTGCAAAACCTTTCCGTGGTAGCGAGGGCTGTGGTGGGGGATGCCGAGCGTGCCAGCGACCGGGCGCTGCGCCGGGACTTCGCTTCCAGTCGTTTCTGATTCCTGCAGGATGGCCTGGAAGCGGTCGCAGCCGGCGACGTCTCGAGACTCCGTGGCGACGAAAGGTCTGAAACTACGAGACGTTGCCGGGGGTGTCAAAGCGCGAGCGCGGAGTCTCGAAGCGCTCTCCGGTGCGCACCACCTCGGCTTCGGCGCGTCGCACGTAGACGGGAGCGAGGGCGTCCGCGGAGATTCCGGCGCCGGCCGCGAGCAAGCGCGCACCGAGCTGTCCGACGGCAGCCGCAGCGGGCAGACCTGGCGGCGGCGGAACGAGTCGCAGCGCGTCGCCGAAACGCGCGTGCAGCAGATCGGCAACGACGGCGACGCCTTCGCCGATGACCGTGCAGGTCTGGCCAGTGGCGAGAGACGCGATGATGTCGGCGAGCGCGTCGGGGCGCAGCACGACCGGGCCGATGCGCGGCGGCTGCGCGAGATCGCCGTCGTAGAGCGCGGCGTAGACCTCGCCGCGTCGCGCGTCGAGCAGCGCCACGATCGGGCCCGGCGCCGGCGTCGCGCGCAGCGCCAACGCGCCGAGCGTCGGCACCGACACGACGCGCGCGTCACTCCCGAATGCGAGGCCCTTCACGGTTGCGACGCCGACGCGCAGTCCGGTGAACGAGCCCGGTCCCGCCGACACCGCAAATGCGTCGATCGCGGCGAGCGCGACGTTCGCGTCTGCGAGCAGCGCGATTACCGCCGGGAGCAGCGTCTCCGCAGCTTGCCGCTCGCCAGAGAGCGCGCGCGCTGCGATCACTGCGTCGCCGCGCAGCAGCGCCACACCGGCCGCCGCCGTCGCCGTCTCGATCGCGAGCAGCAGCGGCTCGTGCGACACGCGTCAGAGTCCGGCGCTGTGCCGAACCCAATCGACCAGACGTGACCAGTGACGCGAAATGTCGTTCCAGAACGCCAAGCCCATCAGCATCACCATCACCGTGACGCCGATCTGTTGCACGATCTCGCGGGTGCGGATCGAGAGCGGCGAGCGCTTCACACCTTCGATCGCGATCATCAGCGCCTGGCCACCGTCGAGCACCGGGATCGGCAGCAGATTCAACACCGCGAGGTTGATGGAGATCAGGATCAGCGTCGTCAGATACGCGAACCAGCCCTGCTCGAAGGCGCTGTGCGCGATCTCGGCGATGCCGATCGGACCGGCGAGCTGTTTGCGCGATACGTCGCCCGAAACGAGCCGCTTCAGGCCCAGCAGGAAGGTCTTGGTCAGCTCGGCGGTCATCCCGATCGCACGCGGCACGGAGACCAGCGGATTCGTCTCGCGATCGACGCCGACGGCGCCCATCACGGCCGCACCCTGCGCGGTGATGCCGATCAGGTAGCGCTCCTCGGGAATACCGAGGCCCGTGTCGGCCTCGAGCATTTGCGGCTTCACGCTGACCTGATGCCGCTCGCCACCGCGCGCGTAGGTGATCTCGAGCGCGCGACCGCGGCTTGCGCGCACCAACTCGGAGAACGCGGCGAAGGAACCGACCGGTGCGCCATCGACGGCGACGATCAAATCGCCCGCGACCAGCCCCGCCTTCGCTGCGGGCGAATCCGGTGTCGTGCCTGCGACCAACACCGTTGCCGGTACGATGCCGAGCGCCTCGACGCTGCCGAGTGCGGGAACCGACAGCTCGTGCGTCACTGGCTTGGTCTGCCCGCTCTCGAGTCGCTCGACGCGCATCGCAACATCGCCGCTGCTGCCAGCGGCGGCGTACGCAGCGGCAAAGGCGATCCAGTCGCCGACGTCGTGGCCCGCCACCGCGACGACGCGATCGCCGGAGCGGAGCTCCGTCTTCGTCGCCGGCGCATTCGCGGCGGGAATGCCCACGACGGCCGCGAGTCGCGAATGCCCGAGTCCCGACCAGCCTACTTGTGCAGCGCCGCCCACGGCATCCATGCCCGCGCGATCTTCGAGTGCGAGCGAAGCGTCGACCTGCTCGGCGCCGCGCTGCACGCGGATCGGCACGCTCTCACCGGGACGCGCGCGCAGATCGTCCTCGACGTCGTCCCACCACGAGACGGGATTCCCGCCCACCGCAACGACGCGATCGCCTGCGGCGAGACCGGCAGTCGCCGCCGGCGAACCCGGCTCGATCGTGCCGATCACCGGTTCGGGACGCGGCATGCCGACGAAAAGAACGCCGGTGAAGATCACGACCGGCAGCAGCAGATTCATCGCCGGGCCGGCAAAGAGCACGAGCAAACGCTGCCACACCGGCTTGTTGTTGAACGCGCGCGGAATGTCGGCGGGATCGATCGGCTCGAGCGGCGGCAGATCTTCGACGGATTCGCCTGGCGCGAGTTCGCGCACTTCCTCGTCGGGACTCTCGCCGAGCATCTTCACGAAGCCGCCGAGCGGGAGCCACGCCACCACGTACTCGGTTTCGCCGCGCGTGAAGGCGAGCCGCCACTTCCCGATGCCGATCGCAGGGCCGAAGCCGAGCGAGAACTTCAGCACCTTCACATCGAAGAGCTTCGCCACCAGGAAGTGGCCGAGTTCGTGCACGAAGACCAGCACGCCCAGCATCAACACGAACGCGAACACGAACGACAGAGCGGTCAAGCGGCGACTCCTACGGCGAGAAGCGCACGAGCGCGTTCGCGCGCCCAGGTGTCGGCTTCCACGGCGTCAGCGAGATCGCGCAGCGCGCCCGCGCCGCGCCGTGCGAGGTGCGCGTCGAGCACAGCGGCGTTGGTCGCGGCGATCGCCGCGAACGGAACCTGCTGCGCGAGAAACGCCGCCACCGACACTTCGTTCGCCGCGTTCAGCGCAGCGGGCGCGGCTTCGTTGCCACGCAATGCGGCGTAGGCGAGATCGAGACACGGGAAGCGCTTGCGGTCGGGCTCCTCGAAATCGAGACGCGCCGAGACGGCGAGATCGAGCGGGGGCAGTTCGCGCGCGAGTCCACTCGCGGCGCCGAGCAGCGGCAAGCGCTCGGGCCAGGCGAGCGCGACCGCGATCGGCACGCGCATGTCGGGAACACCGAGCTGCGCCAGCACCGAGCCGTCGCAGAGTTCGATCAGCGAGTGCACGACCGACTGCGGATGCACGACCACGTCGATGCGCTCCGGCGGCGTATCGAAGAGCCAGCGCGCCTCGATCACCTCGAGGCCCTTGTTCATCAGCGTCGCCGAATCGATCGTGATCTTCGGGCCCATCGACCAGTTCGGGTGCGCGAGCGCTTCGTCGATCGTCGCGCGCGCGATGCGCTCCGCCGACCAGGTGCGGAACGGACCGCCTGAAGCGGTGAGCACGATGCGCAGTAGATCCTGCGGACGCTGGCCCGCGAGCACCTGGAAGATCGCGCTGTGTTCGCTGTCCACGGGTAGCAAGCGCACGCCGTGCGTCTGCACCTCGCGCAGCACCAACGCGCCCGCCATCACCATCACTTCCTTGTTCGCGAGCGCAACGTCGCGACCGGCGCGAATCGCGGCGAGTGTCGGCGCGAGACCCACCGCGCCGACCAGCGCGGAGACGACGAGATCGGCGTCTGCCGTCGCGACTTCGAGCAAACCCGCGTCGCCGACGGCAATCGCGGGCGCGTCGGCACCGAGTTGATCCTTCAGCGTCTGCGCGGCATCGGGTTCTGCCACCGAAACGAGCGACGGACGGAAGCGCCGCACCTGCGCGGCCAGCTTCTCGATGCGCCGGCCCGCTGCGAGCGCGACGACCTGGAATCGATCCGGGAAGGCAGCCGCGACTTCGAGCGATTGCTCGCCAACGCTGCCGGTGCTGCCGAGAATCGCGATGCGCTTCAAGTCTCGGGCTCCTTGTCGCCGTTTTGCACTTGCGCGGAGATGAGACCGTAGCGGCGTTCGCGCTGCTGGTAGTCCGACACGGCGGCGACGAGATCGCTCTTGCGGAAGTCCGGCCACATCACGTCGGTCACGTGCAACTCGGCGTAGGCGATCTGCCAGAGCAGGAAATTCGAGACGCGCGCTTCGCCGCCGGTGCGGATCAGCAAATCGGGATCGGGAATTTCGGGATCGTAGAGATACGCGCTGAAAGTCTTCTCGTCGATCTGCTCGGGATCGAGTTTGCCGTGCTCGACGTCGCGGGCGAGCTTGCGCGCTGCGTCGGCGATCTCCGTGCGACCGCCGTAGGAGAGCGCGAACACCACCGTCATCTCGCCGTTGTCGCGGGTTCGGCGCAGCGCATCGTCGAGCTTCGCACGCGCCAGCTCGGGCAACCGCTCGAGACGACCGATCGCGCGCAGCCGGATGCCGTTGCGATCGAGCTCCTCGATTTCCGCTTCGAGGTAGTGCTCGAGCAAGTCCATCAGCGCATCGACTTCGCCCTTCGGGCGGCTCCAATTCTCGGTCGAGAAAGCGTAGAGCGTGAGAAAGCGCACGCCGAGTTCATGCGCGGCGCGCACCGTCGCGCGCACCGCCTCGATTCCGGCGCGGTGGCCCTGCACCCGGTCGAGTCCGCGCCGTTCGGCCCAACGCCCATTGCCGTCCATGATGACGGCGATGTGACGCGGAATGGTTTCGACTTGGATACGCCGCTCGTGCATGCCTAGACCTGCAGGATTTCCTGTTCCTTCTGGTCGACCTGCCCGTCTACTTGCTTGACGAAGTCGTCCGTCAGGGACTGCACCTTCTTCTCGCTGCGGGCACGGTCATCGGCGGGGAGATCGCCGTCGTTCTCGAGCTGCTTCAGCAATGCGAGCGCTTCGCGCCGCGCATCACGCACGCCGAGCTTGTGATGCTCGGCGACTTTGCGCACGTGCTTCACCAGATCCTTGCGCCGCTGTTCGTTGAGCGGCGGGATCGGAATGCGCACGATCTTGCCGTCATTGTTCGGCGTCAGGTTCAGGTCCGAAGCCTGGATCGCCTTCTCGATCGCCTGCAGCGCGCTCTTGTCGTACGGCGAGATCACGATCAGCCGCGGCTCCGGCGCGCTCATGTTCGCCATCTGGTTCAGCGGCGTCGGCGTACCGAAGTAGTCGACGCGGATGCTGTCGAGCAGCGACGGATTCGCGCGCCCAGTGCGCACCTTGCGGAGATCGTCCTTCAGGTGCTGGAGCGAGTGCTCCATGGCTTGCTTCGCCTGGGAGATCACCTGGTCGAGATTGACGGCCATGTTCTCCTCTCCTGATCAGTCGGTGACGAGCGTGCCCACCGTCTCGCCCGAGACGACCTTCAGGATGTTGCCCCGCACCGTCATGTCGAACACGACGATCGGGACGCCATTCTGGCGACAGAGCTGAATCGCAGTCTGATCCATGAACTGCAAATTGCGCTGGATCGCTTCTTCGTAGGTGAGCTGCTCGAAGCGCTGCGCGGTTGATTCCTTGTGCGGATCCGCGTCGTACACGCCATCGACCTTGGTGGCCTTCATGATCAGATCGGCATGCACCTCGGCCGCGCGCAACGCCGCCGCGGTGTCGGTGGTGAAATACGGATTGCCGGTGCCCGCCGCGAAGATCACGATGCGGCCTTTTTCGAGATGGCGGATCGCGCGGCGACGGATGTACGGCTCGGCGACTTCCTGGATCGTCAGCGCCGACAGCACACGCGTCGGCACGTCCTGCTTTTCCAGCGCGTCCTGCAACGCGACGCCATTGATCACGCCAGCCATCATGCCCATGTAGTCGGCGGTGGCGCGATCCATCCCTTCGGACGCCGCCGACACGCCGCGGATGATGTTGCCGCCGCCGATCACGATCGCGATCTGAACGCCGAGGCCGTGCACTTCGCGGATCTCCTCCGCGACACCGCGGATCACCGCCGGCGCGATGCCGTAGCCGAGATCACCGGCCAGTCCCTCGCCGGAGAGCTTGATCACGACGCGCCGATACTTGGCGGTCACGTCGGCGCCGCAGCCCCGAGTCGGAAGCGCACGAAGCCGGTGACGGCGACATCGGCCCCCAGCTCCTTGCCCTTTTGCGCGAGCATCTGCTCGATCGTCTGATCCGGATTCATCACGAACGCCTGCTCGAGCAGACAGATCTCGGCGTAGAACTTGTTGATGCGGCCCTCGACGATCTTCTCGATCACCTTCTCGGGCTTGCCGGTCTGTTCCGCCTGCTTCGCGAATAGTTCGCGCTCGCGCGCCAGCAGATCGGCGGGAACGCCGCTGCGATCGAGCGCGGCGGGCGACGGATCCGCCGCCGCGACGTGCATCGACACTTCCTTCGCGACCGCTTCCGCAGCAGCGCCGCGCGCGCCGGTGCGCAGCGCCACCAGCACGCCGAGCTTGCCGCCTGCATGCACATAGCCGCCGACGAGTCCGCCCGACACCGCAAGGCGTGCCACGCGCTTGCACACGACGTTCTCGCCGAGCTTCGAAGCGACCGCGACGATGCGATCGCCGACCGTCTCACCGTCGAGTGTCGCAGCCCCGAGCGCTTCGACGGAGTCCGCGCCCGACGCCACCGCGACCGTCGCGAGCTGCTGCGCGAAATGCTGGAACTCGTCCGTGCGCGCCACGAAATCGGTTTCGCAGCCGATCTCGACCAATGCGCCCGCCTCGCCCGAGAGCGCCATCGCAACGGTGCCCTCGTTGCTGGTGCGGCCTTCGCGCCGCGCAGCCTTCGCGAGACCGCGCTCGCGGAGCAGCGTCACAGCCTTCTCCCCGTCGCCGTTCGCTTCGGTGAGCGCCTTCTTGCATTCCATCATGCCAGCGCCGGTGCGCTCGCGCAGTTCCTTGACCGCCGCAGCGGAGATCTCTGCCACCACTCGTCTCCTCGACTTTGCGTCCTGCCGTTCGGCCGACGCCCGGTTCTATTCCGCGGCCGGCTCGCCGCCACTCTCGGCGGGAGCAGGACTCGCCGCTGCGGGCGCGACCGCAGCCAGCGGAAGCGTCGGCACGACGGACACGACGACGGGCCTCTCCTCGGCATCGTCCATATCGGCGCCGCCACTGTGGGTTCCGCCGCGTCGCGCGCCACGCCCGCGGCGCGGCGGCTGCTTGATCTCGACCACCACGCGGCCCATGCCGGTCGTGTGGGCTTCGCCATCGCCGCGCCGGCCGGTCGCCTCGTCGGCGGCGGCAGAGCGGATGCGCGCTTCGTTCAGTTGCGCGCCATCGATGCACGCATCGGCGACCTGCCCGCAGTAGAGGCTGATCGCGCGCGTCGCATCGTCGTTGCCGGGGACCACGAAGTCGATGCCTTCGGGATCGCAGTTCGTATCGACCACCGCGACGATCGGGATGCCGAGCCGGCGACCCTCGGCGACCGCGATGTGCTCGCGCCGCACGTCCACCAGGAACATCGCGGCGGGGAGCTTGGTCATCTCCTTCAGGCCGTCGAGTGACTTCTTGTAGCGCTCGACATCGCGCGAAATGCTCGAGCGTTCCTTCTTCGACAGCTCGTTCCAGACGGCCTCGTCGGCCTGCATCGCGAGCTGTTCCTTGAAGCGGTCGAGCGACTTCTTGACGGTGCGGAAGTTCGTCAGCGTGCCGCCCAGCCAGCGGTTGTTCACGAAGAGCTGGCCTGAGCGCGCGGCTTCCATCTGTACCGGCGACGCCGCCTGACGCTTGGTGCCGACGAAGAGAACCTTGCCGCCGTCCGCCGTCACCTCGCGCAGGAACTCGAGTGCGTCCTGGAAGCGCTCGAGCGTCTGGTCGAGATCGACGATGTGGACGCCGTTGCGCTCGCCGAAGATGAAATTCTTCATCTTCGGATTCCAGCGATACGTCTGGTGACCGAAGTGGGCGCCAGCTTCGAGCAGCGCGCGCACCGTGAGCGGGATCGGCGTGTACGCCGTGACCATGTCGCTCGGAACCACTTCGTTCGGTGCCGTAGCCGTGCCGAGCGTCGCTGCGCCCGGCGGAATCGTCTCCGCCATACAGATCTCCTTCGCGGTTATGCCTCCGCGCCGGTCGGCGAGTGCACGGCGGCCTGGCTTGGTGCCAGGAGAGCGGCGTCTCGCGGTCCCCGAGGTCCGCGGTGCGAACACCTTGGACACCGCTCGGGCGAACCGATGCGTGTGAAGTCAGGCGGGGATAGCAGAGGCGGCGGCGCGGCGTCAATGCGAGGAAAATCGAGCAGTTATCGTCGCCGCTTCGCAGCGCCGTCCCGCGTAGCGAGCCAACGGCGAGCGGCGAGCTTCAATCGGGCTAGGTCGTGTACTCGGCGTTGATCTTCACGTAGTCGTACGAAAGGTCGCAGGTCCAGACCCGCGCAGCGTGACGGCCGACGCCGAGGTCGAGTTCCACATCGACCTCCTTGCGCGCGAGTGCGCGACCGGCGCGTCTTCGTGCCGCTGCGCCAGTCGGAGATCCGCGCAGGAACACCGTCACGCCGCCGAGCTTCACTTCGGCGCGCTCGAGCGCAATGGCCGCGCGCGCGGCGCCCGCCGCTTGCAGGATGCGCCCCCAATTCGGGTCGCCGCCGAAGAGCGCGGTCTTCACCAGCATCGAGTTGGCGATGCGCTTTGCAACGCGCACCGCCTCGTCCCCGGTTTTGGCGCCCGAGACGTGCACGGTGACGAGCTTGGTGGCGCCCTCGCCGTCCCGCGCGATCGCGCGCGCGAGCTCCTGGGTCAGATCGCCGAGCACGCCCGCAAAGCGCTTCGCACCAGCGCTCGCCGCATCGCGCAACAACGGGTTGCCCGCCACTCCGTTCGCGAGCAGCAATACGGTGTCGCTGGTCGACGTCTCGCCGTCCACCGTCACCCGGTTGAAACTCTCGTCGGCGGCGGCGCGCAATAGTTTGCGCAACAGAACCGGCGCAACGGCGGCGTCGGTGATCAGGAACGACAGCATCGTCGCCAGATTCGGCTCGATCATCCCGGAACCCTTGGCGATGCCGGCGAGCGTCACGCTGCGGCCGTCGATGCGCGTACGCACGACGACGCACTTGGGCGTCAGGTCGGTGGTCAGGATCGCGCGCGCGGCGCTTGCGAGTCCGTCCGCGCGCAGCACTTTGCCGGCCGCGGCGATGCCCGACTCGATCTTGTCCATCGGCAACGGGTGCCCGATCACTCCGGTCGAAGCCACCAGCACCTCGTCGGGCTTGCAATCGACGACGCGCGCGGCGAGCGCCGTCATCGTGCGCGCATCGCGCAGGCCGCGTGCGCCCATCGCGACGTTCGAGCAGCCCGCGTTCGCGACGATCGCGCGCGCCGTGCCGCGCCGGACGTGTTCTCGGGAGATCGTCACCGGCGCGCCGACGATCGTCGAGCGCGTGAATACACCGGCCACCGCGGCAGGCACATCGCTCACGATCAACGCGACGTCGGGTCCGCGTGTCTTGATGCCCGCGCGCACGCCTGCAGATCGAAAACCGGGAACGATCGGGTCGACTTGTTTCACGGGCGACGAGAGATAGCAGACGCGCGCGGAGCGTTTCGAGATTGCTGGAGCGCGGGCACTCTCTCGACGAAGACGATCAGGAGCCGCAGCAGCGCTTGTATTTCTTGCCGCTGCCGCAGGTACAGAGATCGTTGCGGCCGACCTTGCTCGAGGGCGCGGCGCCCGATCGCGGCTCCGGCGCCTGCGGTGTCGGGCTGCCGAGCGCGGGCTGACGCGGCTGCGCAGCGGCGGCCTGCGACGGCATCGGCGCCGCCTGCGCGGCGATCTGGCGCGCCGCATCTTCGAGACGGCTCTCGTCGATCCAGACCTTGTAGATCTCTTCGACGCACTGGCTGTCGATGCGCGCATTCATCTCTTCGAAGACCTGGAAGCCCTCGCGTGCGTACTCGACCTTCGGATCCCGCTGCGCGTAACCGCGGAAACGGATGCCGTCGCGCAGTGCGTCCATGCCGTGGAGGTGTTCCTTCCACAGCCGGTCGAGCGTGCGCAGCACGACGTCGCGCTCGAGCTGGCGATGCGTGATCAGATTCACCTGCGGGTACTTCTCGCGCAGCGCGTCCCAGCGCTGTTCCTTTTCGGTGAGCGCCGCGACGAGCCGCTCGAGGACGACACGCCCGAGAACTTCCCTGTCGAGCACCTTGTCCGCGAACGGCGGCTCGGTCGGATCGCAGCGAACGCCGAAGGTCACCTCGATCGCGCGGGCCAGCGCGGTCACCTGCTCGCGCTCCGGATCGCCCTTCTCGGGCCAATGCGAGTCGAGCTGCGCGACGAGCACGCCTTCGACCATTTCGAGCACTTCGTCGTGCACGTCCTCGCGAGCCAGCACGACACGACGCCGACCGTAGAAGGATTGGCGCTGCTTGTTCATCACGTCGTCGTAGTCGAGCAGGTGCTTGCGGACGTCGAAGTTGCGCGCCTCGACCTTCTTCTGCGCGCCCTCGATCGCCTTGTTGATCCAGCGATGCTCGATCGCCTCGCCTTCTTCGAGACCGAGCCGCTCCATCCAGCCCGAGATGCGCTCGGAGCCAAAGAGCCGCAGCAGGTCGTCCTCGAGCGACAGATAAAAGTGACTCGAGCCCGGGTCGCCCTGCCGGCCCGAACGACCGCGCAGCTGATTGTCGATGCGGCGGCTCTCATGACGCTCGGTGCCGATGATGTGCACGCCGCCGGCCGCAATGACTTCGTTGCGCTCTTTCGCGCAGACGGTTTCGAAATGCGCTTGCCACTGCAAGAACTCGGGGTGCTCGCGATCG
Organism: Deltaproteobacteria bacterium; assembly: GCA_031396445.1. Lineage (GTDB taxonomy): Bacteria > Myxococcota_A > UBA9160 > UBA9160 > PR03 > PR03. Next base: position 150,817 of record JANNKU010000068.1, read on the forward strand.
TGGCCGCACTTGGCGAGCGCGAGGTATTCGGGGTTGCCGCCGAGCAGGATGTCGGTGCCGCGGCCGGCCATGTTCGTCGAGATCGTGACGGCGTTCTTCGCTCCCGCCTGCGCGACGATCTCGGCCTCGCGCTCGTGCTGCTTCGCGTTCAACACGTTGTGCTTGATGCCCGCGCGCTTCAGCTTCGTGGCGAACATCTCGGAGGTCTCGATCGCGATCGTGCCGACGAGGATCGGCTGGCCGTTCGCATGACGCGCCTTGATGTCTTCGACCACCGCATCGAACTTCTCGCCCTTGGTCTTGTAGACGACGTCGGAGAGATCCTTGCGCACCATCGGCCGGTTGGTCGGGATCACCAGTACATCGAGGTCGTAGATCTTCGCGAACTCGGGGGCCTCGGTGTCGGCCGTGCCCGTCATGCCCGAAATCTTGTCGTACATGCGGAAGTAGTTCTGGAAGGTGATCGACGCGAGCGTCTGGTTCTCGCTCTGGACCGTGATGCCCTGCTTCGCCTCGACGGCCTGGTGCAACCCGTCGGACCAGCGCCGGCCGGGCATCAGGCGTCCGGTGAACTCATCGACGATCAGCACCTCGGGCTTGCCGTCTTCGCCAGGCTTCACGACGTAATCGACGTCCAGCTTCTTGAGTGTGTGCGCGATCAACGCCTGGTTGACCGCATGCAGCACCGGGAGCGATTCCGGGTCGTAGAGATTCGCGATGCCGACCAGCTTCTCGACGCGACGAACACCGTCTTCCGTGAGCGCCGCGACGTGATCCTTCTCGTCGAACCAGAAGTCGCCGGTTTCCTCGATCTCCTTGTTGTGGTCGCCCTTGGTGCCGGCGGTCAGCTGACGCACGACGCGGTCGGCGACGCCGTAGACCTGCGTGTTCTCCTCGGACGGGCCGGAGATGATCAGCGGCGTGCGCGCTTCGTCGATCAGGATCGAGTCCACTTCATCGACGATCGCATAATAAAGATCGCGCTGAACGCAGTGCGCGAGCGCACGCTTCATGTTGTCGCGCAGGTAGTCGAAGCCGTACTCGTTGTTGGTGCCGTAGGTGATGTCGGCGGCATACGCCGTCTGGCGTTGTGCGTCCGAGAGATCGTGCACGATCACGCCCACCGTGAGTCCGAGGAAGCGATGGACCTGGCCCATCCACTCGGCATCGCGCTTCGCGAGGTAGTCGTTCACGGTGACGATGTGCACGCCGCGGCCGGGCAGCGCGTTCAGATATGCGGGCAGAGTCGCGACCAGCGTCTTGCCTTCGCCGGTCTTCATCTCGGCGATCTTGCCTTCGTGCAACACCACGCCGCCGACGACCTGCGCATCGTAGTGACGCTGGCCGAGCGTTCGCTTGGATGCCTCGCGCACGGTGGCAAAGGCTTCGGGCAGCAGCGCGTCGAGCGGCTCGCCCGCTTCGAGGCGTTCGCGGAACTCGGCCGTCTTGGCTCGAAGTTCCGCATCCGAGAGCTTCACCCAACCGGGCTCGAGCGCATTCACGCGCTCGACGAGCGGAACGATCCGCTTCAGCTCGCGGTCGTTCTTGGTGCCTAGGAGCTTGCGGATTACGGCTTGAATCATGCGGAGGACAGACTCGCTCTCGTGGGGCGCAGAAGATAGGGCGCGCGCAATGTAGGGAAGCCCCCTAGGGGCGGCAAAAGTACGCGGCGCATTGACCGCTCGAACGACGCCGAGATTCGCCGATCAAGCGTCGCTTTGCTTCGCAGCATTGCCGAGCCCGCGCGGCAATCGCACGCAGAGCCGCAGCCGTCCCATCTGGATCTCATCCTCGTCGCGCAGCGATGCGCGCTCCCGTCGCTCACCGTTCACCATTGTTCCATTCGTGCTGCGCAGGTCCTGGACGAAGAAACCGCGCCCGTCGTAGCCGATCGCGGCGTGGGCTCGCGAGATCGTCGGCTCGGCGAGCGTCATCTCGGCGTTGCGACCGCGGCCGATCACCAACCACTCGCGATCGATCGGGATCTCGAGGCCTTCGTAAAAGCCTGCCGTCACGCGCACGGTGGCACCGGGTGGCACGGCGCGACCGGCGCGGGGAACTCGAAGACTGGCTTCGGCCGACTCCATCGTGCCGTCTCTTCGGATTCCAGCGCGAGGCGCTTTATCGGGCCGGCGGATTCGGCGGGATCCGCGGCGGCTTGCGGCGTCGGGCGCCGGCCTGCAACAGGTCTCGCGCATGCGCGCGTGTGGCCTCGCCAACCCGCGCTCCGCCCGCCATGCGCGCCAACTCTTCGACCCGCTCGTCGGCGTCGAGCCGCACCACCGACGTGCTGGTCCGCCCGTTCTGCGTGCGCTTCACCACGCGCAGCTGGATCGTCGCTGCGGCGGCGATCTGCGGCCAATGCGTGATGCACAGCACCTGATGTTCCGCGCCCAGCTCCGCGAGCAATGCGCCGACGCGATCCGCGGCGCGACCGCCGATCCCCGCATCGACCTCATCGAAGATCAGCACGCTGCCCGACTCCGCAGAGCGCAGCGCATTCTTCAGTGCGAGGAAGATGCGCGACAACTCGCCGCCCGACGCGACACGCCGCAGCGCGCGCGGCGCTTCGCCGGGATTCGCCGAGAAACGAAGCTCGGCCTGCTCCGCGCCATTCGGTCCGCAAGGCAGGCCGTCGTCTGTGATCACGCCTTCGAGCGCCACTTCGAGCCGCGCGCCGGGGAGATCGAGGCGCGCGAGTGATGCTTCGACGGTGCGCGCCAGCTTTTCCGCAGCCGGTGCGCGACCGGCAGAAAGCGCGGATGCGTCCACCGCGAGGCGATCGTGAAGCTGTGTCGCCTCGTCCGCCAACGCACGCAAGCGTTCATCGCCACCGCTGATGGCTGTGAGTTCGGCGGCGAGGCGCTCGCGACACGCGATCAGTTCCTCTTCGTTGCGACCGTACTTGGGGCGCAAACGTTCGAGCAGCGCGAGTCGTTCTTCGACTGCGCCGAGCCGCTCGGGATCGACCTCGACGCCGTCCGCGTAGCGCTCGAGATCGCGCGCGGCATCGGCCAGCTCGGCGGCGGCGGCGCGCAGCCGTTCCGCCTGCGGACGCAGCGTCGCGTCGAGATCCGCGAGCGGCTCGAGGCGACGCGCCGCTGCGTCGACGCGATCGATCGCGCCGACATCCTCTGCTTGCAGCGGATCGCCGGAGAGCGCGGCGGCGGCCGAACTCGCCTCGATCCGCAGTTCACTCGCATGTACGAGGCGTGCATGTTCATTCGCCAATGCGTCGAACTCGCCGGGCTGCAGCGCCGCTGCGTCCAGCTCATTCAGCTGGAACGCGACGAAGTCCTGCCGGCGCGCGCGCTCCTCGGCCTCGGCTTCGAGGCGCGCGTGTTCCGCGCGCACCGCTCGCAGCGCCGCATGGCCGCGTTCCACACGCTCGCGCAGCGGCAGCAGGCCCCCGAACGCGTCGAGCAATCGCCCGTGGCTCTCCGGCCGCCGCAGCCGCTGGGACTCGTGCTGACTCGAAATCTCGAGTCGTTCACCGAGCAGCTCGGCCAACACCGAAACGGGTACCAGACGTCCTGCCACCCAGGCGCGAGAGCGACCTTCGCGACTCACGCTGCGCGCGACGATCAGCGTGTGATCCTCGATGTCGAGCCCGCGTTCGCGCAGCGCGGCTTCGAGATCGGGCGCGCGCTCGGTGCGAAAGACCGCTTCGACGCGCGCTTCGTCGGCGCCGTCGCGCACTACATCCGCCGTGGCGCGACCACCCGCCAGCAGCGCGAGCGCGCCGAGCACGATCGACTTGCCTGCTCCCGTCTCGCCGGTGAGCGCATGCAAGCCCGCACCGAAGTCGATCTCGGCGTGCTCCACCACCGCGAGGTTCGCGATCCGCAGCGACTCGATCACCGCTCACCCCAGCGCAATTTGCTGCGCAACACTTCGAAGCGCGAGTGCGTGGGCGACACGAGCAACAACGCCGGGAACTCCGATCGCCGCGCCTCGACGAGATCGCCCTCCTGCAACAGGGCGCCTTCTTGCCCGTCGATCGCGAGCTGCACTTCGCCGCCGCGCGGATGCACGATGACTTCGATCAACGCGGAATCGGGCAGCACGAGCGGTCGCTGTGTCAGCGCGTGCGGGCAGATCGGCGTCAACACCAACGACGGTACGCCTGGCAGCAGGATCGGCCCGCCGGCAGAAAGCGTGTACGCGGTGGAGCCCGTCGGCGTCGACACGATGAGCCCATCGGCGTGATAGGTGGTGACGAGCTGACCATCGGCACGCGCCTCGAGATCGACGATGCGCGCCGAGGCGCCCTTCGTGATCACCGCGTCGTTGAGCGCGAGCCAGCGCCCCAGTTCGCGACCCTCGCGCAACAACCGCACCGCAAGCCGCATGCGGGGCTCGATCGTCATCTCACCAGCGAGCGCGCGGCCAAGCGCTTCGTGCATTTCATCGACCGACACTTCCACCAGGAAGCCGAGCGTGCCGAGATTGACGCCGAGAATCGGGACCGCGCGTTCTTCCAGCGCACGAACGACGGAGAGCAGCGTGCCATCGCCGCCGAGCACGATCAGCAGATCCGCTTCGCGCACCATGTCTGCGCGCGACACTCCCGCTTCGCCGATCGCTGCGGCCGCTTCGGTCTCGAAGCACGCGCGCACGCCGCGCTCTGCGAGCCACTTCGCGAGATCGCGCGCCGCTTCGAGCGCGCGCGGTTCGCCGGGCTTGATCGCCACGCCAACGGTGCGGATCGCCATGCATCGCCTCGGGGGGTGATTCGGGAATTAGCGCATCGATTAGCATCCGCCCATGCCGAGTGACGAATCGCTGCCGCTCTTCGACCTGCAGTCTGCCGTCGGCAGCGCCTCGTCACCGCGCACCGGTGACGCCGCGCGCGATGCTCACGCACCGCTCGCGGATCGCATGCGACCGCGCGTTCTCGCCGAGGTGGTGGGACAAGACGAACTCGTCGGCGCGAGCGGTCCGCTGCGTCTCCTCGCCGAGTCGGGTGCGCTGCCCTCGCTGATCTTGTGGGGACCGCCCGGTTGCGGCAAGACGACGCTGGCACGCTTGCTGGCCGGCGACCCGGCGCGCGTAAACCTCGTTGCGCTATCCGCCGTCACCGCGGGCGTGCGCGATGTGCGCGAGGTCGCTGATCGCGCCGCGCGCGAGGGCGGATCGGGCCGTCGCACGGTGCTCTTCCTCGACGAGATCCATCGCTTCAATCGCGCCCAGCAGGACGCGCTGCTGCCCCATGTCGAACGAGGCACGCTGACGCTGATCGGTGCCACGACCGAAAACCCGTCGTTCGAGGTGATCGCGCCGCTGCTTTCGCGCTGTCGCGTCTTCACGCTCGCGCCGCTCTCCCGCGATGCGATTGCGGGACTTCTCGCACGCGCCATTGCGGATCGCGAGCGCGGCATCGGCGCGTTGGAACTCGACGTCGCGCCGGATGCCGTGGCGGCGCTGGCAGCCGCAGCGGATGGCGACGCGCGGCGCGGGCTCGGATTGCTCGAAGCCGCCGCGCAACTCGCCAGTGTCGGCGACGCCGCGGCGCGACGACTCGACGTCGATGTCGTCCGACGCGCCGCGGGTAGCGCGTGGCTCCGCCATGATCGCGATCGCGAACAGCACTACGACGTGGTGTCGGCGTTCATCAAGTGCCTGCGTGCGAGCGATCCGGACGCCGCGCTCTATTTCGCCGCGCGCATGCTCGAGGCGGGTGAAGATCCCCGCTTCCTGGCGCGACGGCTGGTGATCTTCGCATCTGAAGATGTCGGCAACAGCGAGCCCGCGGCATTATCGCTGGCGGTCGCCGCGTATCAGGCGGTCGAGCGGATCGGGATGCCCGAAGCGCGCATCAATCTCGCGCAGGCGATCACGTACCTCGCGTGCGCCCCCAAGAGCAACGCTTCGTATCTCGCGCTCGATCGGGCGGCGGAGGCGGTGCGGCAACACGGAGCGGCGCCGGTTCCGCTGCACCTGCGCAATGCGCCCACCGCGCTGTTGCGGGAGCTCCGTCACGGCAGCGACTATCGCTACCCGCATGACGAAGCGGACGGCTTCGTGGAGACCTGGAACCTGCCCGCGGAACTCGGCGAGGCCCGATTCTACGAGCCGACCCAAAGTGGCGACGAGCGTGAATTGGCCGAGCGGCTGGCGCGTTGGCGTGCGCGGCGGCTTCCGCCGCGCGATCGCTGAACTACGGTGCGTCGATCTTCGGCGTGTTGGTCTCGCGCCGCGCACGGATCGTCATCCAGGCCGAGATCGAGCCGAGCAGCAGGAACGCAGAGCGGTTGAACCAGAGAGTTCCCGGCCGCTCGAGAAACTTGTCGGACACGAAGCCATCCCATCCGCACCAGAGCGCGAATCCAGCAAGCAGCACCGGCAGGAAGTACGGGTTGTCGAAGGGATTACGCGGTTCCTCTTCGAACTCTTCTTCTGCGGGATCGACATCCTGCGCGCGCTCGGGATCGGTCATTGGGATCTCCTGACTCAGTCGTCCGGTTTAGTCTTCCCGCGAGAGCTGTCAAGACCCTGCGGTGTGTCGCCCGCCGTGACGACGCAATTGCGCCCGCGGCCCTTCGCCTCGTAGAGCGCTGCGTCGGCTGCCGCAACCAACGCCTCGACACTCTGGCCTGCCCCGAAAGCGGCCACGCCAATGCTCATCGTGACGGGATGCGGCGCTGCAGCGCCCACATCGAAGTTCGTGCTCTCGATCGCTTCCCGCACTCGCTCTGCGAGCGTAAGCGCGCCGTCCATGTCGGTAGCCGGCAGGACGATCAGGAATTCTTCGCCGCCGTACCGACCCGCGATGTCGGTGGCGCGCAACGCCGACCGGATCATCTCACCCACGACGGCGAGTACCGAATCTCCGGCGGGGTGGCCGAAGCTGTCGTTGACGCGCTTGAAGTGATCGAGATCGCACATCACCACCGAGAGGCCCGTGCGATAGCGACCCGCGCGCAACACCTCGATCGTCAGCACCTCGCCGACGTAGCGGCGTGTACGCAGACCCGTCACCGCATCCGTGGTGGAGACACGCTCGAGCATCGCGTTCTTGTCGCGCAGCTCGGCTTGCAATCGGCGAAGGCGCAGGTGGGTCTCGAGCCGCGCCAGCAACTCGGCGGGGTGGAACGGCTTCTGGATGGTGTCACTGGCTCCTGCTCGGAGCAGTCTCGCCATCCGATCCGGATCGCGCTGGGCCGTGAGGAACAGGAACGGGACATCGAGCCCGTCGGGCCGCGAGCGCTGCGCGCGCAACAACTTCTCGCCATCGAGGCCGGGCATCTCCAGATCGCAGATGACGGCGTCGACGGGTTCCGCGAGCAGCATGCGGAGGCCGGCAAGCCCATCGCTGGCCTCGAGGATGCGGCCGAAGAGACGAGAACTCTCGAGGACCGTGCGGATCTCGAGACGAGCCGCACTCGAGTCGTCGATGACGAGCACGCTGGCTTGCAGAGTTCCCCCGAACTGGACCTTCACGGGTCCATGATCGGTTCCATCGGTCGGACTCGAGTGACACTTGGTAGGAGTCGAGCGCGACGCGAGGTCGCGTGGGTCTACCGGGGCCCCGATCGCAGCGACCAGACCGTTACCGATCAGATCGCTGCGTGGAGCGGGGCGGCGAATGGCGGGGCGGACGGGACTCGAACCCGCAACCTCCGACGTGACAGGCCGGCGTTCTAACCAATTGAACTACCGCCCCGCGATCTCGCCGCGAAGGGGGCGGTTGTTAGCCAATCCACCCTGACGCCGCAAAGCTGACGAGTCGCTGCGTTATGCCTTCTTTGCCTGCGCCAGCGCCTGGGCCTGCATCTGGATCGCTTGCATCTGCATCATCAGCGTCATGTCGCCCGCAACCATGATCTTGCCCGACATGAACGCCTGCATCGGATCGAGTTCGCCGCGTTCGAGCGCGTCGGCGTCGGCCGCTGCGATCGTCACAGTGGTGGTCGGATCCGCCGGTACGGGGCCCGGCCCGAGCTTGAAGTTCACCATCCAATCGCCGCCGGGACCGCCCGTTACGACCATGCGAATCACGCCGCGAAGCGCCTGCATTTGCGCGAGCGCCGCGGGCGACATGCCGCCGGCAGCGCCTGCACCGGCGCCCGGCTGGAACATCGACTGCGACTGACGACCGAACACACCACCGCGTCCCTCCCAAAGCGCGCCGCGCCAATCGGCAACGCTCTGGATCAGCGTGAAGGCGGCATCTTCGGTTGAGCCGCGCTCGATCTTCATCTCGCCGTGATTCAGGTGGAAGCGCCACTCACCGCCGCCATCCCCGTCGAGCTTCACGCCGAGCGTGACATCGACATCCTTGGCGCCGTCGGGCAAAGGGTTCGCCTTGAAGGCATCGAGAACGAAACGTTCGAAGAAATCCTGGGCCGAAGTGCCGGCCGGCGGCAACGTGCTCATCGCAATCTCCCTGTCGATTCGTGGGGCAAAAGGGAGCGCGAGTCTATCCAGAGCAGCGGGCCGCCGCAGCCCGTCTTCGCAGCAATCGATGCGATTGGCGGACGTGGTAGGCGCGGACGGGATCGAACCGCCGACCCCCTGGGTGTAAACCAGGTGCTCTACCAGCTGAGCTACGCGCCCTCGGACTAGTTGACTTCGGAAGCGCTCGGCCGCTCGGGTTCCGGATGCGGAACGACGGCCGGTACCTCGTAGATCTCTTCGATTGCGTGGTCACCATCGTGAAGGAAGCGACCCGGATCGGTCAGCACGAGTGCGGTCGCGAGCACCTCGTCCATGTGCTCGACGAGTACGATGCGCACGTCGCGCTTCACGTTTGCGGGGATTTCCTTCAGATCCTTCTCGTTCTCTTTCGGGATGATCACGGTGTCGATGCCGCCGCGATGCGCCGCGATGAGCTTCTCTTTGAGTCCGCCGATCGGCAGCACGCGACCGCGCAGCGTGATCTCACCGGTCATCGCAACGTTGGCGCGGATCGCCACGCGAGTCAGCGCCGACGCAATCGTCGTCGCGATCGTGATGCCGGCGGACGGACCGTCCTTGGGCGTCGCGCCTTCGGGCACATGCACGTGGACGTCGATCTTCGAATAGAAGTCGCGTGCCAGACCGAGCTGCTTCGCGCGGGAGCGCACGTAGGACATCGCGGCGTTGGCTGACTCCTGCATCACTTCGCCGAGTCGGCCCGTGATCTGGAGCTTGCCACCGCCCGGCGTCACGGAGACTTCGGTTTGCAGCAATTCGCCGCCAGTCTCGGTGAACGCGAGGCCCGTGCAGACGCCAATGCGATCTTCCAGCTCCTTCATCCCGTAGCGATACTTCGGGACGCCGAGCAGTTTGCGCACCACGGCCGGCGTCACGCGACGCTTCTTGGCGACGGCAACACCTTCGCGCACGACTTCGCGCGCGACCTTGCGGCAGATCGACGCGAGCTCTCGCTCGAGAGAGCGCACACCGGACTCGCGCGTGAAATAGCGGATCACATCGAGCAGCCCGGCGTCGGTGAACTCCACGTGACGCGGCTCGAGCCCGTTGGCCTCGACGACCTTCGGCACCAGGAAGTTGCGGGCGATCTCGAGCTTCTCGACTTCGATGTAGCCGGGCAGCTGGATCACTTCCATGCGGTCCTGGAGCGCGCGCGGAATCTGGTGCAGCACGTTCGCGGTGCAGACGAACATCACGCGCGACAGGTCGTAATCGATGTCGAGGTAGTGATCGCCGAAGGTGTGGTTCTGCTCCGGATCGAGCACTTCGAGCAGCGCAGCCGACGGATCGCCGCGGAAGTCCATCGACATCTTGTCGACTTCGTCGAGCAGGAAGACCGGATTCGATGAACCGGCTTTGCGCAGCGACTGGAGCACCTTGCCGGGCAGTGCGCCGATGTAGGTGCGGCGATGACCGCGAATCTCCGCCTCGTCTCTCACACCGCCAAGTGACACGCGGACGAAGTCCCGACCGGTTGCGTGCGCGATCGATTTGCCGAGCGAGGTCTTGCCGACGCCCGGCGGTCCGACGAGGCACAGGATCGGCCCCTTCAGCTTCTCGACGAGCGTCTGAACGGCCAGGTATTCGAGAATGCGTTCCTTCGGCTTCTCGAGGCCGTAGTGATCCTCGTTGAGCACGCGCTCGGCTTCGACGATGTCCTTCTTCTCGTCCTTGTACTCGTTCCAGGGCAGCGCCAGGATCCAGTCGACGTAGTTGCGCACGACGGTGGCCTCGGCGCTCATCGGCGACATAATTTTCAGCTTGCGGATCTCTTTCTTGGCGCGAGCGAGCGCGTCCTTCGGGAGCTTCTTCTTCGCGAGCGCGGCTTCGAGTTCCTGGATCTCGTTCTTGAATTCGTCGCGTTCGCCGAGCTCTTTCTGGATCGCCCGCATCTGCTCGTTGAGGTAGTACTCCTTCTGCGAGCGCTCCATCTGCTTCTTCACGCGCGTGCGGATCTTGCCCTCGACCTCGAGCACTTCGATCTCACCCTGCAGCAGCCCGTACACTTCTTCGAGGCGCTCGGCGGCGGCTTCGATCTCGAGCACGCGTTGGCGATCTTCGAGTTTCAGCGACAGGTGCGCCGCGACGGTGTCTGCCAATCGCGAAGCGCTCTGGATCTGCGCCAGCGAGTTCAGCAGCTCGGGCGGGATCTTGCGATTGAGCTTCACGTACTTCTCAAAGCTCGAGCGGATGCTGCGCGCCAGCGCCTCGCTCTCGGGGCCGAGCCCGTCGCTCTCCTCGAGCGGTTCGACTTCGCAGCAGAAGAATGGCGCCGGCTGCACGAACGAGCGGATTCGCGCGCGCTGCTTGCCTTCGACGATCACCTTCACGGTGCCGTCGGGCAGCGCCACATGCTGGAGGATCAGGCCGATCGTGCCGATCGCATGGATGTCGCCCTCGGAGGGCTCTTCCTGGGAGATCTGCCGTTGTGCGGCGAGCAACAGATGACCGTCGCCGCTACGCGCTTCGGTGACGGCCGCGATCGACTTCTGCCGGCCGACGTAGAGTGGCACGACCATGTGCGGATAGACGACGATGTCACGAAGCGGGAGTAGCGGCAGGACCTTGCGTCTACGGGGCTTGTTTCGCCCTTCGTCCTCGTCGCTCTTGAAGATGCCCATGGCCTGGCTAGGCCGACTCGGCTTCGTGTTTCAACACGAGCAGCGGCTCGGCGCTCTGCTCCACGACTTCCTCGGAGACGACCACCTCTTCGACGTCATCGCGAGAGGGAATGTCGTACATCATGTCGAGCATGATGGTCTCGAGGATTGCGCGCAGTCCGCGAGCACCCGATTTGCGAACCAGGGCCTGACGCGCCATCGCGCCGAGCGCGCCTTCCGTGAAGCGCAGCCGGACTTCTTCGAACTCGAAGAGCTTCTGGTACTGCTTCACGAGAGCGTTGCGCGGCTCGGTGAGGATCGAGATCAGCGCGCGCTCATCCAGCTCTTCGAGCGTTGCGATCACGGGCAGACGCCCAATGAATTCCGGGATCATCCCGAACTTGAGCAGGTCTTCCGGCTGGCATTCGCGCAACACATCGCCGAGACGGCGCTTGCCCGCCGCAGGCATCACCGCAGCGCCGAAGCCCATTCCCTTCACGCCGATGCGTTGCTCGATCAGCTTCTCGAGGCCGCAGAAGGCGCCGCCGCAGATGAACAGGATGTTCGTCGTGTCGATCTGCAGGAATTCCTGCTGCGGATGCTTGCGACCGCCCTTCGGCGGAACGTTCGCGGTGGTGCCTTCGATGATTTTGAGCAGCGCCTGCTGCACGCCCTCACCCGAGACGTCGCGCGTGATCGACGGGTTCTCGCTCTTGCGCGCGATCTTGTCGATCTCGTCGATGTACACGATGCCGCGCTGGGCATCGTGAACGGCACATCGAGGATCTTCGCGAGCGTCTGGGCCAGCAGCGTTTTGCCGCTGCCGGTCGGACCGAGCAACAGGATGTTCGACTTCTGGAGTTCCACCTCGCCCACGAAGCCATGGCTTTCGATGCGGCGATAGTGGTTGTGCACGGCGACCGCGAGGATCTTCTTGGCGCGGTCCTGCCCGATCACGTAGTCGTCGAGGATCTTCTTGATGTCGTGCGGCTTCGGAACCTTCGAGGTCGGCGCGGGCACCTCCTCGCGGCCGTACTCCTCAGCGATGATGTCGTTGCAGAGCTCGATGCACTCATCGCAGATGTAGACCGTCGGCCCGGCGATGAGCTTTTTGACTTCGCGCTGGCTCTTGCCGCAGAAAGAGCAGGAGAGGTTGGCGTTGTCGTCCCGCTTCTTCACCCGCGTGGACCTCCGGATATCGACCGCGCGGGCCGATCGTCGGGCGCTGCAGCAGCGTGTCCCGACATCACCTGATCGATCACCCCATAGGCCAAGGCCTCGTCAGCGCTCATATAGTAGTCGCGCTCCGTATCCTTGGCGATCTGCGCAACGGGTTTTCCGACGTGTTCCGAGAGCAGCTCGTTCATGCGATGCCGGATCTTCAGGATCTCGCGTGCCTGGATATCCACATCGGTTGCCTGCCCCTGAAATCCGCCCATCGGTTGATGAATCATCACGCGCGAGTTGGGAAGCGCCATCCGTCGTCCCGGCGCGCCCGCCGCGAGCAACCAAGCAGCCATCGAAGCTGCTTGTCCGATGCACAACGTCGCGATCTCGGGACGCACATATTGCATCGTATCGTAGATGGCGAGCCCGGCGGTCACGGACCCCCCGGGTGAATTGATATAGAGATGCACGGGCTTCTCCGGATCCTCGGCTTCCAGAAACAGCAGCTGCGCGATCACCAGATTGGCGATGTCGTCGTCGATCGGAGAACCGAGCATCACGATGCGCTCTTTCAACAGCCGCGAGTAGATGTCGTAGGCGCGCTCACCGCGCGGGCTCTGCTCGATCACGATCGGAATCAACGGCATTGCGAGCTCCCAGTGGCGTTTGGCGCCGCCCATCCTGCGACACCGCCGGGCGGCGCGTCAGACGGCAATGCGCGCGCCTGGATCGAAGGTTCTGCGTGGATCTCAGGTGCGCTCAATCAGGGGGAGTCGCGAGAGCTCGACGATCAGGATCCGGCTAGCTCGTCGACCTTAGCTTCGCTCAAAAGGAATTCAACGGCCTTTTCTTCCAGCAGCTGGCCCCGAATCGCTTCGAGCACACCAGCTTCGCGGTACGCCTTTCGCAACTTCGCGGCGTCACCGCCCTGCTCTTCCGCGATGCGATCGAGCCGCGCTTCGACCTCGACGTCGTCCGCCACGAGTTCGTGTGTGCGTGCGACTTCCGCGAGCAGCCACTCTTCGCGCGCTTCGCGCTCGATCAGCGGGCGCCACTCGTGTTCCCAGCGCGTCATCTGCCGCTCCACTGCTGACCGACCCGCACCGCGTTCGCCGAGATCATGCGCGGCATTCTGGAGCCGGCGCTGGAGACGTTCCTCGACGAGACCCGGCGGCACTTCGAACGGCACGCGCTCGATCAGCGCGTCGAGCAACGTGCGACGCACCGTCGCGCGCGACGCACGCTCGCGCGACGCGACCAGCGATTCGCGGATCTTCGCGCGCACCTGCTCGAGATTCTCGAACTCGGCGCCGAGATCCTTCGCGAATTCGTCGTCGAGCGCGGGCACCTCACGGCGTCGCAGCGAAGCGATCCGAACCTGGAACTCGGCGTCCTTGCCCGCGAGGTCGGCCTTGCCGTAATCGTCAGGGAAGCGCACGCGCACGGTGCGCGCTTCGCCGGCTTGCACGCCCACGAGTTGCTCGTCGAAGCCGGGAATCAGCTGGCCGGCGCCGAGTTCGACCGTGACGTCTTTGGCCGTGCCGCCTTCGAAGAGCACGCCATCGATGCGGCCTTCGAACTCCATCAGGACGAGGTGGCCCGTCGCCGCAACGACGCCCTCCCCCTCTTCGACGAAGCTCGCCTGGCGCTGCTGCACCGACTCGAGCTCGCGCTGCACGTCTTCATCGGCGACGGCGATCGACGGGCGCTGCGCGGGCAGCCCCTTCAAATCGCAGAGCGCGAACTCCGGCTTCACCTCGATGCGCGCGTGGTAGACGAACGGCGCGCCTTCACTCGGCGTCTCGGATTCCACCTGCGGTTGGCAGACCGGTTCGATGCCGCTCTTTTCGAGCGCGGCCGGCAGCGTCTCGCCCACCAACTCTCGCTCGAGATCCTCGGCGATCGCCGAGCCATACATTTTCTGGAGTACGGAACGCGGAGCTTTGCCGGGCCGGAAGCCGCGCACGCGGGACGTACGGGCTAGCCCGCGGTACGCGCGCTCGAACGCAATCGCTACGCGCGACGCCGGCACTTCGACATCGATCCAGCGCGTGATGGGACCTTCTTGACGACTCTCGACGCGGAGCTCGTCGGCTCCCGCGTTGGCACTCATGCGTTTCGACCTCTGATTTCTTGCTCGATCAAGGTGCTGGTACCGGGGACAGGACTCGAACCTGCACGTCCTTTCGGACAGTGGCTCCTAAGGCCACTGCGTCTGCCAGTTCCGCCACCCCGGCGAAGATTTTCGAACTCGAACAAAGGTGTGAGTGGTGAGCGCGCGGGGAGTCGAACCCCGAACCTAGAGATTAAGAGTCTCTTGCTCTGCCAATTGAGCTACGCGCCCGAAGGCAAACTAGGACGCGCGCGCGACTGCGGCAAGCGGAGCGCCCACTCGATCACCGGCGGCCGGGAATCAGACGCTGCGCGATCCGACGCAAAGCACCGCGCAGACTTGCGTCGCCGACGAGCGCGATTGCGGCAGCGGCCACCACGCCGAACGCGATGCCGCCGATCACGAGATCGCGAATTGCGCCGATTGTTCCCGGCTCGCCGCGGAGCAGCGCATGACCGGCAACGCCCGCTGCAATCGCGATGACGGCGGCGCGCGCGCTCGTGCTCGCCAACGGAAGCAGCGCCGGGCCTCCGTGCAATCGACGCGCGAGCAGCAGCGTCGCCAGCGCGTTCGCGCTCATGCCGAGCGCCCCCGCGATCGCCAGACCGAACGCACCGTCGCGACCGCCGAGCGTCGCGTAGAGCGGAATCGCGAGCAGCGCGATGACCGTGCCGAGCGCCATCGGCCGCCAGGTGTCGCCACGTGCGTAGAACGCGCGGGATGCGATCTGCTGCGCGATCCAAGCCGGCACCGTGAGTGCGAAGACGCCGAGCAGCCGCGCGACCTCCGCAGCGTCCGCGCTCGTGAAGGCGCCGTGGCGATAGACGAGTCGAACGAGCGGTTCCGCGAACGCGAAGGCGGCGGCCCCAGCGATTGCGCCGAGCGACACACCCGCGCGCAGCGCAGCGAGCACGACGCGGTTCACCTCGTCGCGCCGTCCCGCGGCATGAAGCTGCGCGAGTGTCGGCAACGCTGCGGCCCCGATCGCCTGCCCCACGACGGCGACCGGCACCAGCATCAGCTTTCGCGCATACGACAGTTGGGCGATCACGCCGTCGCCCAGCAAGCCACCAAACCAGCGGCCGTACCACTCGTCCACGGTGAGCAGCGTCTGCCCGAACATCAACGGCGCTGCGACGACGAGATAGCGGAGAAAGGTCGGATCAAAGGGCGCGATGCGGATCCTCACCCGCACGCGACGGCGCGCATCGAGCCATGGCACGAGCAGCGGACCTGCGATCGCACCGACCAGCGCGCCCCAAGAGAAACCCTCTACACCGAGTCGCGGCGCGAGCAGCATACCGCCGGCGATGATCCCCAGGTTGTAGAGCAGCGGTGCGAGCGCGGCGGCGACGAAGCGACCGCGCGCGAGCAGCGGCACCTGCACGATCCCGCCCAGCACGAAGCCGATCTGTGCGGGCAACACGATGCGCGTCAGGTGCACCGTCAGCGCCTGCTTGGCGGCGTCGAAGCGCGGGAACTGCAATGCGACGAGCGGTTCGGCGAAGAGCCACAGCGCGATCGTCGCGGCGAACGCGATTGCGCCGAGCGTGCCGAACACGGTCGCGAGGAGGCGCTCCGCGGCCGCGTCGCCCTGCTCCGTTCGCACCCGCGTGTAGAGCGGCAGGAATGCGATCGACAGCGCGCCGCCCGCCAATAGATGATTGAAGAGATCGGGGATCTGAAAGGCGGCGTAGTAGGCGTCGGCCTCGCCGCTGGCGCCGAGCTGATACGCGAGCAGCGACTCGCGCGCGAAACCGAGCACGCGCGAGAGCAACACGCTGCCAGCGAGCAGCGCCGCCGCGGCAGGAATGCCGGCGGCGCGCGCCTCGTCGCGGCGCTGCTCGGGGCCTTCGCTCACAGCGGATTCAGCTCGCGCCAGAGACGCCCGTCATAGCTTTCGACGACGACGTGATCGCCGTCGCGCCCGCGCAGATAGCCGTGCGAGAGCGGCACCTTTCCGTACGGCGTGTCGAGCACGTAGAGCGGAATCGCGAAGCCGCTGGTGCGACCGCGCAGCGCGCGGAACAGCTCGACACCGCGCTCGATCGGCACGCGGAAGTGTTCCGTGCCTTCGAGGAGCTGCGCCTGGTAGCAGTAGTACGGACGCACGCGGATCCGCACGAGTCCTTCGCAGAGCGCCTTCATCGTCTCGACGTCGTCGTTGATCCCGCGCAACAGCACGCTCTGATTGCCGACGGGACAGCCCGCGCGCGTCAGCTTGTCGATCGCTTCGGCCGCGTCGGCCGTGAGTTCCTTCGGATGATTGAAGTGCGTGTTCACCCAGATCGGATGGTGGCGTTCGAGCAGCCGACACAGCGAATCCGTCACGCGATACGGAAGCGTCACCGGCAAGCGTGTGCCGAGACGAATCACCTCGACGTGCGGGATCGCGCGCAATTCGCCGAGCAGCCAGCCGAGCTTGTCGTCGGAGAAGACCAGCGGATCGCCGCCGGTCAGCAGCACATCGCGGATTGCGGGCGTCGCGCGGATCCAATCGAGCGCGACCTGCAGCTCGCGCTTCTTCATCGCCCACGCGGGCTCGCCGACCATGCGCTTGCGCAGGCAGTAGCGGCAATAGAGCGCGCACTCGTTGTTCACACAGAACGCGATGCGATCGGGATAGACGCGCACCACGTTCTTCACCGGTGAATGCGCCACTTCGTCGAGTGGATCGGCGAGCCCGACCGGATCGCCGAGCTCCGCCAGCCGCGGCACCACCTGGCGGCGGATCGGGCACGCGGGATCGTCCGGATCCATCAGCGACGCGTAGTACGGCGTGATCACGAAGCGGAAGCGCTCGGCCAGCGCATCGATCGCCGAGCGCTCGTCGTCGCTGGTTCGTGCGAACGCGGCCAACTCGGCGGCGCTCTGCACGCGGTGTTGCATCTGCCAGGTCCAGTCGCGGAAGTCGCGCTCGCTGACGCCGGGCGGTACCGCCACGCGCTCACCGATCATCAGGAAACGCCGAGACGGCGCAGGCCCAGCGCCAACACCTCGGCGAGCAGATCTTCGTGCGTGCGATTCATCACGGCAGCGAGAATCCCGAACGAAGCGTCCGGCGCAAAGGTCGGCAGCGGATTGATCTCGAGAAAGTACGCGGCGCCGGCGGCGTCGCACTTGAAATCGGCGCGCGCGAAGTCGCGACACTCGAGCGCGTCGTAAGCGCGAATTGCGAGCGCTGCGAGTCGCGCTTCGAGCGCCGCATCGAGCGCGCCGGGAATCACGTGCGCGAGCGTCGTCCCCGAGACTTCTACCGCATGTACACCGATCCGCGTCTCGACTTCGAGCGCGCGCTGCAACACCGGAAGTGCGCGCGGCGGATCGTTGCCGATCACGGTGACGGTGTACTCGGCGCCTTCGAGGAAATGCTCGACCAGCGCGGGCTGCCCATAGAGCGACGCGATCCGCGCAACCGCCTCGACCAGCTCCGCACGCGACGCGACGCGCGACGCGCGGTCGATGCCCTTCGAAGTTCCCTCCCAGCGAGGCTTCACGAAACACGGATAACCGCCCGGCGGCGCGATGCGTTCCGCTTCTTCTCGCGAACGCATCACACAACCCGGCGCCACAGGCACGCCCGCTTCCGCCACCACCGTGCGCGTCCACGCCTTGTCGAGCGACAGCGACAGCGACAGCGCATCCGAGCCGAGCTGCGGAATGCCGAGCATCTCGAGCAACACAGGCGCCCAGGCTTCGCGATTGCGAGTGCCGAATCCCTCCGCGATGCAGAGCGCCGCATCGACCGCGACATCGCGCTTGGCGGCGGCGTCGAGCAGATCATGGGGACGGCCGAGTCGCACTGGCCGATGCCCGAGACTTTCGATCGCCGCTTCGAGCGCCAGCAGCGTCGCTTCGGGCTCGTACTCGACGTGCGCATCCGGCGGATCGCCGGGGCGCCGCGGATACGCGTCGAGCAGTTCGTAGACGATTCCAATCGCGCGACGGGCCATCAGGCGCAGCAGGATACCGGCGCGGCTGCGCACTCGCGACGAAGCCGGAGCGGCGTCACGCTCGTCACCCTGTGCAAGAATGCGCGCCTCACGAGCCAAGCGCGCTCTCTGCGACGTTCGGAAGACCGGCACACGGGGCAACTCGATCCGGTGAGGAGGCCGATTCGAGTGGATGGTCTGGTGCGCGTCACCGCGCTGATGCTCACGGTGCTGACGGGCTTCAGCGGCCTCGTCTACGAAGTGGCCTGGCAGAAGTATCTGGCGACGCTGCTCGGCTCGCACAGCGAGGCCACCGCCGCGGTGCTCGCGCTCTTCCTCGGCGGTCTCTCGATCGGCTACTCGCTCTTCGGTGTCGTGACCCGTCGCGTCGTCCAGCGCGCCGAGGCGCGCGGCGAAGCGCCCCGCTTGCTGATGCTCTACGGCGCGATCGAAGCCGGCATCGGCCTCAGCGCGTGGCTCTTCCCGACAATGTTCCGCGGCGTGGGCTGGCTTTCGCTCGCGATCCCGCACGAGGCCGGCGGCCTCGGCTTCGCACTCGACGTGCTCTTGTCCTCGCTGTTGATCCTGCCGCCTGCAGTGTTGATGGGCGGCACGATCCCGATCCTCACGCAGGCGCTCTCGCGCAACGTCGCCGACGCGACGCGGCTGCATGCGCAGGTCTACGCGTTCAACACCGCAGGCGCGTTCTTCGGCGCGCTCGCAGCGTCCTTCGTATTGATCCCATGGCTCGGCCTCGAGTGGGTGGTGATCGCGATGGGCACGGTCAACCTCGTGGCGGGCGCGACCTTCCTCGCGATCGGCCGGCGCCGCTACACGCAGATCGCCCCGACGCAGGCTGGTGACGCGAGCGGCGCCCCCGTGCAGCTCGGCGTCTACGCGGTCGTCGCGCTGCTGGTGGGCTTTGCGGCGATGTGTTTCCAGACCGTGCTGATCCGCGTCGGCGGCCTCTCGCTCGGCTCTTCGAACTTCACGTTCTCGATGGTCGTCGCGGTGTTCGTGCTCTGCATCGCGCTCGGTTCGTTCGCGGTCGCGGCGCTGCCGCGCATTCCCGGCGGCCTGATCGTCGCGACGCAGTGGCTGCTCGCGCTCGGCATGGGGCTGCTCTACGCGCCGCTCAACTACGCGCCCTACTGGGCGCACATCGTGCGCACCTGGTTCCGCGACATCGACGCCGCCTTCTATCCGTTCCAGCTCACCGTATTCGCGCTCACGCTCGCGATCCTGGCGATCCCCGTTGGCCTCTCGGGCGCTGCGCTGCCGCTGATCTTCGATCACTTGAAGCGACAAGTCGGCGATCTCGGCGCCGCAGCCGGCAAGCTCTATTCGTGGAACACGGTCGGCTCGCTGCTCGGCGCGCTGCTCGGCGGCTACATGCTCTTCTTCTGGCTCGATCTCGATCGCGTCTACCAGGTTGCGCTCGCGGCCGTCGTCGTCGCCGCCACGCTTCTCACGGTGCAGATCTTCGCACTGCCGCGCGTCGGTGCGTTGGTGATCCTGCTCGTGCCTGCACTCACCGCCGTCGCGCTGCTGCCGCGCTGGGATCCCAACCCGCTGGCCGCCGCCGCGTTCCGCATGCGACACGACCGCGACGAGGATCGACTCGGGCCGAAGCGCTTCTTCGATCGCGTCACCGCGAATACGCGCATCGTGTTCTACGACGACGATCCCAACTCATCCGTCGCGGTGCGCGAGACGATGCTGCCCGAGGGTCCCGATCCGTCGATCGTCACGAACGGCAAACCGGATGGATCGATCCGCTACGACTATCCGACGATGGCGCTCGCGGGGCTGATCCCGGCGCTCTTTGCGAAACAGGCGGAGCACAGCTTCGTGATCGGCTTCGGCACCGGCGTGACGGTCGGCGAGCTCGCGAAGATTCCGACGATGAAGGACGTGACCGTCGCCGAGATCTCGCCCGCCGTGATCGAAGCGGGCAAGCACTTCGAGGCGAAGAACCAGCACGCGCTGACCAACGGCAAGACGACGGTGGTCGTCTCCGACGCGTACCGTGCGCTGCTCCGCTCGGATCAGCAATACGACATCATCGTGTCCGAGCCGAGCAACCCGTGGGTCGCCGGCATCGAGATGCTCTTCTCGCAGGAATTCCTGCGCGCCGCAAAAGACCGACTGCGGCCCGGCGGCGTCTACGCGCAGTGGTTTCATTGCTATGAGAACGACACCGCCGTCGTCGAACTCGTGCTGCGCACGTATGCGACGGTCTTCGACCAGGTCGCAGTCTGGTATACGCTCGGTCCCGACGTGATCCTGCTCGGCTTCAAGGATCCAGATCTCCCGCGCCTGCTCGACGTCGATCGCCTGCAGGACGCGTTCAATGAACCAGCGATGAAGAGCGCACTCGGGCGCGTCGGCATCCATGACTTCCCCGCGCTGCTCGTACACGAACTGATGCCGCTCGGTGTCGCAAACGCGGCCGGCTGGCGTGGCGACGTACACACCATCCTGCACCCCGTACTGAGCTATCGCGCCGCGCGGGCATTCTTCCGCGGCCAGCAGGCGGATCTGCCCGTCGCGCTGTTGCCCGCCGCAAGGTCGATCGGCGCCGAGCACTCGCTGTTCCGCGCGTATGTGCGACACGCAGGTGGAACGCTGCCCGATTCCTTGCGCCACGAGATGATCGCCGAAGCCTGCAAGACGCGACCGTGGATCTGCGCGACATTGATGGCGCAGTGGTATGGAGCGGTCGACGAATCGCCCGACCGCGAAGCGCTGCGGACGGAGCTGCTGAAGCAAGCTCCCTTCCGACGCCACCTCGGGCTCCAGACACTCGCCACGCTCGGAACCTTCTTCCATCCCGATCTGCAAAACACCGAAGTGCTCGGACCGAAAGAGGCGGAGCGCCTCTCGGACATGTTCATCGAGTACTTCTTCTATGGCGCGCCGTTTTCGTTCGACGCGCTCACTTCGATCTGGCAGCGCTGCCAGGACGGCGGCGGACTGCGCTGCGATCCTGCACGCACGCGCATCGAGCGACGCGTCGGCCCGCTGCCCCGCAAGCCGGCGCCGATTGCGAATCCACCGCGGAGCTGACGCGGCGGGCCGAGCCTTCGCCGTCTTGCGGTAGCCTCGCGCTCCCTCTCCAAAGGAGCGCGCCGATGCCGACCTACGCCGAAGTCACCGCCCAGCTCACCGGTCCGGGTGCACCCTTCGAGATCGTCACCGAGACGGTCGCGGGGCGACCGATGAAAAACTGGAAGAACCGCGAGCGCTCGATGCGCGAGAAGATCCGCAACGCGGGCCTGCGCGGCGACGCGCTCTGCATGGTGCACGGCGAGCGGCGCATCTCGTACGCGGAGTTCGCGAAGCTCGTGTGGGGCACGGCCACGGCGCTGCGCGACGTGCACGGCATGCGCTCCGGCGACCGCATGGCGATCCTCGCGATGAACTCGCCCGACTGGTTGATCTCACTCTTCGG
This sequence comes from Deltaproteobacteria bacterium, assembly GCA_031396445.1. GTDB lineage: Bacteria > Myxococcota_A > UBA9160 > UBA9160 > PR03 > PR03. Next base: position 172,501 of record JANNKU010000068.1, read on the forward strand.
CGCGGCCTCAGTCGGCGGCATCGGCGTCGGCATGAACGGCTGGTGGGCGCCCGAAGAGATCGAATACGGGCTCACCGATTCGGGTTCGCGCTTCCTCGTCGTCGATGAGCGCCTCTGGCCCCGCGTCGAGAAACTCGCCGGCAAGTTGCCGAACCTGGAGAAGATCTTCTTCATCGGCGCGAACGCACCGCGCGGCACCGTGCCGATCACGGAGCTGATCCAGCCCCACGACCTCGAGCCGAGCGATGCGATCGACGAAGATCATCCCTTCGTGATCCTCTACACGTCCGGAACCACCGGGCGTCCGAAGGGCTGCATCACCACGCACCGCGGCACGATCGCGCAATGCGTCGGCATCGTGTTCTCCGGCCTCGCCGGCGCGCTGATGGGCGGCGGCTCGCCGATGCCCTCCGGCGGCGGCCCGATGACGAACCTGCTGACGACGCCGCTCTTCCACGTCGGCGGTCTGCACTCGGTCACCTGCACGGCGCTGAGCGTCGGCGCGAAGCTCGTCTTCCTCGAAGGCAAGTTCGATCCGGTGAAGGTGATGCAGACGATCGAGCGCGAGCGCGTCACCACCTGGGGCAGCGTGCCGACGATGGTGCACCGCGTGGTGCATCACGAAGACGTCGCGAACTACGACCTCTCGAGTCTCACCGCCGTCTCGTTCGGCGCCGCGCCGATGCCGCCCGACACGCTGAAGCGTGCCCGCGAAGTGCTGCCGGTGAAGGAGAACCTCACCAACGCGTATGGACTCACCGAAACCCACGGCGTCGCAACGCTGAACGGTGGCAAGGACCTGATCGGTCGCGGCTCCTCGATCGGGCGCCCACTGCCGATCCTCTCGATGCAGATCGGCGACGACGATGGCAAGCCGCTGCCCGATGGTCAGCTCGGCGAACTGCAGATCTTCGGCCCGACCATCACGCCGGGCTACTGGAACCGTCCCGAAGCCACCGCGGAGACCGTCGTCGAAGGCTGGCTCCGCACCGGGGATCTCGGCACGCGTGACGCCGAGGGCTTCTTCACGATCGCCGATCGCGCGAAAGACATGATCATCCGCGGCGGCGAGAACGTGTACTGCACCGAGATCGAGAACACGCTCGCGTCGCATCCGGAGATCGACGAAGCGTGCGTGATCGGCGTGCCCTGCCCGGAACTCGGCGAGCGCGTGAAGGCGATCGTCTTCCGACGCCCGAACTCGCAGCTCGGTGAAGACGCAGTGAAGCGTCACGTCGCGGCGCACATGGCGGTGTTCAAGGTGCCCGAGTTCGTCGAGTTCACCGACAAGCCGCTGCCGCGCAATCCCGCCGGCAAGCTGCTGAAGAACGTCTTCCGCGGTACTGGCGCGGTTCCGTTTCAGACCGACGATCTGGAGTAGAACGATGGACGTCACGAACCTGCGCGATCGCACCGCGCTCGTCACCGGCGCGGGCAGCGGCATCGGCCGTGCCAGCGCGCTCGCGTTCGCGCGGCGCGGCGCGAACCTGGCACTTTGCGACGTGAACGAGAGCGGCCTCGCGGAGACCGAGGCCGAAGCGCGCAAGCTCGGCGTCGACGTGCTGAGTCGCCGCGTCGACGTCGCGAGCGCGGAGCAGATGCAGTCCTTCGCGGATGCGGTGCACGCGCGCGTCGATGCGGTCGATGTGCTGATGAACAACGCCGGGGTCGGTCTCGGTGGCGGCCTGCTGGAGACGTCGCTCGAAGACTGGCACTGGATCGTCGACATCAACCTGTTCGGCGTCGTCCACGGCATCCATCATTTCGTGCCGGCGATGGTTCGGCGCGGCCGCGGTGGGCACGTCGTCAACGTCGCGTCGATGGCGGCCTTTGCCGCCACTTCGCTGCTGCCCGCCTACGCGACGACGAAGTTCGCGGTACTCGGCCTATCGGAATCGCTGCGCGAAGAACTCGCGCCGCATCGCATCGGCGTCACCGCGATCTGCCCGGGCGTGATCAACACCGCGATCGTCGAATCGAGCCGGATGCGCGGCGCGCAGGCGAACCCCGCCACACGCGCCGAAACGAAGCGCATCTACGAGCGGCGCAACTATACGCCGGAACGCGTCGCCCAGAATGTGTTGAAGGCGATCCAGCGCAACCGCGCCGTTGCGCCCGTCTCGCCCGAGGCCTGGACGTACTACTACGCGAAGCGGCTTGCACCGGGCGTCGTGCGCTTCCTCGGCGCGAAGCTCACGAAGCGGCAGACGGCGGCGGCAAAACGCGGAAGCGACTGAGCGACGGCGCGAGCGCGAGCTGCTCGGCGAGCAGCGTGGCGCGCAGATGCGTGCGCAATCGCTGCTGAAGCGGCGCGCCACCGAGCCACAGCAAATGTCCTCCCGGCATCCAATGCGCCGCCGGCTGCTCCCAATGCGACCACAGTGCGCGAACGTCCGCGAGCGGCGCGATCCGATCGACGGCACCCGCAATGATCAGCCGCCCCGCATGCGGCACCTGCACGCGATGCCGCAGCGGCGCGTGCAGCGACCACGCCTCGGTGATCTGCTCGCGACCGAGGTGCACGCGCTCCCACTCGCGCTGACGCGCGGCGGGCAGCTGTCCCCAGAACACACCCGCGAGATCGACGGCGGGAATCATCGGGATCGCGCACGCGAGCGATGCATCGAGCGACGCGTGCAGCGCGGCGACGCAGCCGCCCAGCGATAGCCCCTGCACGCCGAGCGCTGGCGATCCTTGCGCGCGCAGCCAACCTGCGATGCGCCGCACATCCCACACCGCCTGCCCGAGCGCGGCGACCGCAGCGAGCGGGTGCGCGTCGAAGAAGCCCGCACCCGACATCGCGCCGCCCGCGCGCAGTCCATGGAGCGGCAGGATCACATACGCGATGTCGATGCCGAGTTCGCGGTGCAACGCGGCGAGGTCGAGCCCGCGCACGCGCAGCCAGGGGAGATCCGCGTGCAATCGTCCCATGCCGAAGCCGTGGATCACGATCAGTGTCGGACGCGGCGCCGCGCCGTGATGTCGGAACAGCAACGCGTGTGCGCTCTGGTTCGCCGTGTTCGCGCGATACGCCGCAGCGATCTCCGGATCGGCCGCCTCATACTCGCTCGCGAACACCAGATGCTCGGCTGCGCCGAAGCCCGGCACGTGGATTCTTGCGAGCTGCGACTTCTCGAGCGGAGGCGGCGACAGGTGCGCACGCGCGGGACGATCGAGCCAACCGCGATCGCGCCAGCGCGCGACCGCGGTGGCGACATCCTCCGCAGCGCGCGGGAGATCGGGCACACGTCGCAGCAATGCGGTCGTCTCCCACACTGCCGCGAGCAGGAGATCGACGCCGACGGCGGTGAGCTGCGCGCGCGAATGCGCGCTCGCCGCAACGTCGTCCGCGGCTGCGCGGCTCTGTGCGCGCGCTTGCTGGGACGCGCGCAGCAATGCTGCGACGCCGATGCCGGCAACCAACGCGCCCCAGGGCGTCGCGCCGAAGATCGCGAGCGCGACTCCGCCAAGTGCCGCCAACACGCCCGCGCCCATCCAGCGCCGCGGCCACGGACTCGAGTTCACCGTCACTCCTTCGCGCCGCTCGCATGCGCCTTCCGCAGCGCGCCGATTGTTGCAGATCGACGAGACGCCGCCGACCGCGCTTTGACACGCGCCGCGCATTCTCGTCACTCCACTCGCAAGAGGGGGATCGCATGCGACTCGCCATTCGCGCTGCTTCGCTCGCGTTCGCGCAATTGGGCTGGATGACTCCGACCGTTGCGCTCGCAGCTCCGTTCTACTCGGCCGGCGTGCAGGGAGGCGCCGACGCGAACGACTCCTCGAATCCTTGCGCGCTGCCCGGCGGATTCAGCGAGGGCTATCGGACGTTTCCGAACGACTCGTTCGTGGCCTTCGCGCAGGGGCAGGCAACCGCCTTCAATCCCTGTTCGGCGCTGAGCGGCTCGCCGCTCTCGGTCGCTTCGGCGAGCCTCGCCTCGGGCCAGCTCCGCGTGTTCGCGCTGGCGCAGATCGGCCAGAACTCTTTCACGCAGGAAGCGCGCGCCGATGCGTTCTTCAGCGATGACGTGAATCTCTTCTTCGGGAGCACGCCGCTGAGCGTGCTTCCGAACGGACTCGTCGGCGAGATCCGCCTGACGATCCACGGCAATCGCTCCGCGGAGCTGGTCGATGCCAGCGCAAGCTTCGAGGTCGACGCGCTCAACGGACAGACGCTTGGCGACGAAGACGTCGACGACCTGCAGGCCGGCGAGACGACGCTCGTCGTTCCATTCGACCGGCCTTTCCATTTCTTCGCGCTGCTGAGCGTGACCGCGCGCGACGGGGAGTTCGCGGATTTCGGCAGTACCGGAACGATCTCGATAACGCTGCCCGAGGGCTACTCGTTCGAGTCGAGTTCGGGCGAGCTGCTGACGGTGCCCGAGCCCGCCAGCTTTGCGCTGCTCGGCGTCGGGCTCTCCGCAATCGCGGTGCTTCGCAAACGCAAAAGCGCGTAGTCGCGCAGCGCTCCGATCGTGACGGCGTGCGCTGCGGCGTTCGCCGGCGTCGGGGTGATGCCCAACGCCCGCAAAATTCCCGCATGCGTGACGACCGCGAGCGCGCCGTCGCCCGGCCACTCCGCGAGCGCCGCGATGAACCCCGAGATCCGCGCATGCAGCGCGCGCAGCGATTCGCCACCGCCCGGTTGCAGATCGAGATCGCGCTGGCGCAGCCGCGCCAGATCGTGCGGCCAGCGCGCGACGATCTCGACGCTCGTGAGACCCGACCAGTAGCCGAGATCGCGCTCGCGCAGTCGCGCATCGATCTGCGGCGCGACGCGCCGCGCCGCGCCGAGAATCGCCGCCGTCTCTCGCGCGCGCGACAGATCGCTCGCGAAGATCGCATCGAGGCGCGCGTCGCCGAGCTGCTGCGTCGCGAGTCGCCGCGCCTGCTCGCGTCCGCGCGCCGACAGCGCGGGATCGCGCTGACCCTGCCAGCGCCCGCGCGCGTTCCACTCGCTCTCGGCGTGACGGATCAGCCAGACGGCCCTCGCGTCGGAGTCCCCACTCATCCGCGCTTCGGAATCTCGCGGCCGATCGCGGTGATGCACTGGTAGAGCCGCACGATTCCGATGTCGAGGAACGGCTTGCCGCTGGTGACGAGCGCTGCAGACAGCTCACGCTCGGGATCCGCCCACGCCACGACGTTGGTGAAGCCGAGATGTCCGAACGCATGCGCGGTGTCGGGGCCGAAGAGCGAGAGCCACTTGCTGCCGAGCATGAAGCCGAGGCCGTAGCGAAGCGGGATGCCGAGCGTCAGGTCGAGTTCGAAGTAGGAGCGCTCCGCGGTTGCACGCCGCACCGTGCGCGCCTCGAACACGCGCGTGCCATCGAGCTGGCCTTCGCAGCGCAGGCACTCGAAGAAGGTCGCGAGATCCCGCGCGTTCGACACCACGTTCGCCGCGGGCAGGATGCCGGCGAGAAAGCGCGGGTCGTGCGCGAACTCGATCACCTGATCCACCGGCACGCCGAGCGCGCGCGTGAAGAGCTGCGCGAACGGCGGCAGCGGCGGCAACCCGGTGAGTGCATCGAGCGCAACGTCCGCGGCATCCTCGGGCGCGACCCCGTAGTTCATCCAGCGCAGTCCGAGCGGCTCGCGGATCTCCTTCGTCAGCACGCTGCGGATGTCCTGGCCCGACGCGCGTCGCACCACTTCGCCGAGTACGAAGCCGCCGGTGACCGCGTGGTACGCGAGCTGGCGCCCGGGGCGCCCGATCAGCGGCGCCTTCGCCAGAATTCGCACGAGTTCCGCGGGGCGCGACACCAGATCTAGATTCATCGCGCCGCGCGGCACGTTCGGAATGCCGGCGCGATGGCAGAGCACATGCGCAATCGTGATGTCGGCCTTCGCGCCTTCGCTGAACTCGGGCAGGTAGTCGCAGACGCGATCGTCGATGTGCAGCACGCCGCGGTCGTCGAGCAGATGCACGATCATCGCCGTGATTGCCTTCGACGCCGAGTAGATGCGAAATGGCGTGTCGGTGGTGACGCGACGTTTCGGTGCGTCGGCGGGATCGCCCGGTGCGTTGCCGGCCGCGTAGCCGAGCGCGCGATCGATCACGATCTCGCCGCGGTGTCGCACGCAGAGCTGCAGCGCGGGATGGAGGCCGGTGCGGTAGAGCGTCTCGACGCTGTGCCAGATGCGCTCGATCGCTGCGCGCGAGAGACGTACTTCTCGCGGCGATGTCTGGGCCGCGCGGTCGGTCACCGCTTCGAGATCCTTCGGCACACGGCAGAGCCGCTTCCACGGCAGCGTCGGCCACGAGAGGTAGGTGAGGGGATCCATCGGCGCGCCAGAGTACCGCGCACGCGCGGCGTTCGAAGCGTCGCTGCTCGCGTTGCTGCGGCCGCCGCTGCGCCTCAGCGGCGCGAGCGGCGCAGCAGCGCAAAGACCGGCAGCGCCAGCACTGCGATCAGAAACGGTGTGACGGCGTGACCGAAGACCCAGTGCCACGCATCGGGCGCAGGACAACTCGCGTGGATCGCGAGCGCGCCGGCCGCGACGCCCGCCGCCATCCCCAGAGCGCCGGCAATTGCGAAGCGCCGCGGCGCCGCCCAGCGCGTGAACACGACCAACCAGAGCGCCGGCACCCAGCCGACGAGAATGCCGCCGACGAGGCAACCGAGATCGTCGTGCGCGGGCATGCGCACCGGATCGTGCGCGGCGAGCAGCACGCAGAGTGGTGCGAAGAGCAGCGCGAGTGCGCTTCCGGCAACTGCGATCTTGCGACCCAGCGCTGCGACGCGTTCGCGACCCGGAACGCTCGCGCCAGCGACCCACGATGCGGCGCCCGCCGCGAGCAGCGCGAGCCCTGCCGCGATCGCGGCGAACGGAAGACTCCCACCGATCAGGCCCGCGAGATCGACGCGCGGCGCCACCAGCGAGAAGCGCCAGATCGCGCCGACACTGGCGAGCAGCACGGCGATTCCCAGCACCACGCGCAGGCGCGGGATCGGGCGCACCGGGCGCAAGCCACGGCCCAGTTCTTCGATCAGCGCGTCGGTGGGTCGGCGCGTCATTCGCGCTCCCGTCCGAGCAGCCGCCGCAACACAGCGACACCGCGGTGTGCGCGCACCTTCAGCGCGCCCGGTGTCGTGCCGGCGCGCGCGGCCGCTTCGGCCACGCTCAACTCTTCGACGTGTAATAACTCGACCGCTTCGCGCTGACTCGGCGAGAGCTGTTCCAGCGCGCCCTGCAGATCGGGCGACAGCGCTTCGTTCGCCACGTCCGGCGCTGCATCGGCGGCGATCGCATCGTGATCCACCGCGAGCGGCACTTCCTGCGCAGCGCGCCGACCGCGCCGTCGCGCCGCGTCGATCAACGCGTTGCGCGCAATCGCACGCCACCACGGTCCGAACGGACGCTCTGGGCGCCAGGTGTGGCGCGCGCGATGGATCGAGAGCAGCACCGCTTGCACGACATCCTCCGCAGCACTCGGATCGGCGAGCCGATGCCGCACGAAGCCGCGCAGCGACGGCACGAGCGCGTGCAACAACGACTCGTAGGCGTGCGCATCGCCCCGCTGCGCAGCCCTCATCCAGGTAGACCACTGCGCTTCTTGTCGGGAGACATCGCCCGCCTCTTCTCCCATACGCCGGATCTCCTGATCTGGTTACGCGACTCGGCTCCAGCGATCACGAGCCGCTGCTGTAACCCGATGCGTGCCCCGCGCGTATCCATCGACACGCGCTCTCAGGAGGATTGCCGATGTTCCAGGACCACGCCTCGTTCGCCAGCGCCGCGGCCGGTTCGGATCTGCTGCCGTGGCGCGATCCGGAGCAGTTTGGCGCGCTGCTGCAGCGCCTCGAACCGCGGCTGCGTTCGATCGCGCTGCGCTACACGCGCAACGCCGACGCCGCTTCCGACGTGCTGCAAAACGCATTCGAGAAAGTGGTGCGCCACGCCGCGCGCTTTCAGGGCGGTTCGGCCGTTTCGACGTGGGTACACCGGATCGTCGTGAATGAAGCGCTGATGTGGCTGCGCAGCGAGCGCCGTCACAGCAGCCGTCGCAACGACGACGTGAATTGGGAGCAGGTCGCGGTGATCGATCCCACTGCTTCGGCGCCCGACGCGATTGCAGAGCGCGACGCGATCGCGCGACTGCTCGAAGAGATGGCGCAGCTCACCGACGCCGAGCGGCTCGTGCTCGAGCGCTGCGGCCTCGGCGGCGAGAGCTACCTCGACTTCGCGCACACGACCGGCGAGGAACCTGCCGCGGCGAAGAGCCGCGCCTTCCGCGCGCGTCGCAAACTCGAAGCGGCGCTTGCAACGCATGATCCTCGCCGCTCGCCGTAGGCTCGCTACGCGAGATGGCAACTCATGATCCTCGCCGCTCGCCGTTGGCTCGCTACGCGGGAAACGGGCTGCTTGCTGCGAAGGTGCGGTGCGCTTCGTGTTCGGTCGCCGCTCGCAAGTTCATGGAGGGCGCCGCTCGCCGTTGGCTCGCTACGCGGGAAAGGTGGCGCGGAGCTCCAAGCCTGGCCCGCGTAGCGAGGCGCAGCCGAGCGGCGACTCCATGAGTTGGCTCGCTACGTGGCAGAGCTACGGATGTTCCCGCTCGGCAGCGGACGTGGCCGATCCGAACACGGGTCAGGGTGCGTGTTTGCTTTTCGTGTCGGCGCTTCGGGGGATGTGTTTCCGGAGCGCCGGGAGCAGTGCGCGGAAGGCGTGGCCGCGGTGGGAGAGCGCGTCCTTTGCGGCGGCTGGCAACTCGGCCATCGTCGCTTCGCCGATTGCGAAGATCGGGTCGTAGCCGAAGCCGGCCGCGCCGCGCGGCGCGCGCAGCAGCCAGCCTTCGCAGACACCGCGTGCGGTCGCGACGTCACCGTTCGGCGTCGCCAGCGCCGCGACGCACACGAAGCGCGCGCCGCGCTCCGCGTGCGGCACCGCTTCGAGCGCGGTGAGCAGCGCCGCGGTTCGCCCGGCGTCGTCGAGTCCAGCGCCGCCGTAGCGCGCCGAGAACGGACCCGGCGCGCCGCCGAGCGCATCCACCTCGAGGCCGGAGTCGTCGCCGAGCGCGACGCATCCGGTGGCGCGCGCCGCCGCGAGCGCCTTCGCGATCGCGTTGGCTTCGTAGGCATCACCCTCTTCGGGAAGCACTACGTCCGCGGCGAGCGGCTCGATGTGCAGCGGCAACGCCGCGAAGATCGACGCGACTTCACGCGCTTTGCCCGCGTTGCGCGTCGCAAGAATGACCCGCAAACGGTGCTACGGACCCTGTCGCGCGCGCGCGATCGCTTCGATCTGGATCTTCGTGATCTCGGCGATGCCGCGCTGCGCGAGGCCGGTCATCTGCGCGAGGTCTTCCGGCGCGAAGGTGCCCTGCTCCGCCGTGCCCTGCACTTCGACGAAGCGGCCGCGCCCGGTCGCCACCACGTTCATGTCCACCTCGGCGCGCGAATCCTCCTCGTAGGGAAGATCGAGCACGACGGCGCCATCGACGATGCCGACCGAGATCGCCGCCACCGAATCGAGTAGCGGCTCACCACTGACCGAACCGCGCGCACGCAGCCGCGCAAATGCAATCGCAAGCGCCGTGTAGGCGCCGGTGATCGATGCGGTGCGCGTACCGCCATCGGCTTGCAACACATCGCAATCGACCCACAGCGTGCGCTCGCCGATGCGATCGAGATCGACGATCGCGCGCAAGCTGCGACCGATCAGTCGCTGGATCTCCTGCGTGCGACCGCTCTGCTTGCCGCGCGCCGCCTCGCGATCGGTGCGGCGATCCGTCGAGCCCGGCAGCATCGAATACTCGGCGGTGACCCAGCCGCGTCCGCTGCCCTTCATGAAGCGCGGCACGCTCAGCTCTTCGCAGACCGTGCACAGAACGCGCGTGCGACCCATCGAGCAGAGCACTGACGCGAGCGGGTTGTCGGTGAAGTCCACCTGCATCTCCAGCGGGCGCAACTCATCCACGGCGCGACCGTCGTGACGCATCAGCCTTCTCCCTTCGTGACCGGGTTCGGAATCGGATCGGTGGTCTGCGGCTTCGCGGGATCACGGCCGCGGATCGGCCGCAGCACCCCGCGCCGCGCATCGTAGCGGTCTGCGAACTCGAGCACGGCTCGCGAAAGCGCGTCCGCGACGCGCTCGCGGAACTTCGCCGACGCGAGATCGCGCTCTTCGGCGGGATTCGTGATGAACCCGATCTCGACCAGCGCGGCGGGCAAGTGCACGCCCATCAGCACCACGAACGGCGCTTGCTTGACACCGCGCGACGGCACCGTCGTGGTGAGCGCCGCGACCTCGCGATTTGCAATCCGTGCAAACTCGTCGGACTCGCGCAGTCGATCGGCGGCGGCGAGATCGCCGAGGATCGACGCGAGCGGATCTTCGGGCGCAGCGGGCGCCGCCTCGCGGAACGCCGCGTTCTCGCGCTCGGCGAGTTGGCGCGCGGATTCGTCGCTCGCTTCGAGCGCAACGAAGAAGATCTCGACGCCGCGCGCGCTGCGTGACGCCGCCGCATTCGCGTGAATCGAGACGAAGAGATCCGCGCCGGCGCGATTCGCGATCGCGGTGCGCTCCTCGAGCGGCACGTAGACATCCTCGCTGCGCGTTTGCACCACCTGCACGCCGCTCTGCTCGATGCGCGCCTGCAAGCGGCGCGCGACGTCGAGCACGAGATCCTTCTCGCGCAGACCAGCGGGGCCTTCGGCGCCGTGGTCGTCGCCGCCATGACCGGCGTCGAGCACGACGCGATCGAAGCGATCCACCACTTCGTCCGCGCGCGCTGCGATCGCAGTGAGCGCGATCGCTGCCAGCGCCGCGCATCGAAGCACCGCGATCGCACGTTCCAAGCGCTGCGACTGCCACTCGCGCACTGCATTCCCCCCGCGCCGCGCAACCTACCGAACGGCCCGCGCGACCGCCCAGCTCAGAGAGGCGCAATCAGCGGAGGCGGTTTCGGTCGCGGCTTGCGCGTGCTGCGCTTGATGCGCTTGATGCGCGCCGCCTGCAAGCTCACCAGATCGCCGACGTTCGCGACGGCATGCAGATCGCGCGCGATGGCGAGCAACTCGAGCAGAGCGCGCGCGGCCGCTTCGGCGTCGCCGAGCGCGCGATGCCGCCAGCGGTTCGAGATGCCGAAGCGCGCGCTGAGCGTGTCGAGGTCGTAGCGCGCGAGATCGGGCAACAGACGACGCGCGAGGCGCACCGTGCAGAACGTCGGCCCGGACCACGGCGGCAGCGCGTGATCGGAAAGCGCGCGCGCGACGAAGCGCGCATCGAAGGACGCGTTGTGCGCGACGAATGCCGCATCGGGCGTTGCCGCCGCCCATGCGTGGAAGTCATGAATCGCCGTCGCAATTGGCGGCGCGCCCTCGACCATGCTGCGGTCGATGCCCGTGAGCCGCGTGATGAAGGGCGGAATCGCGGCGCCCGGATCGATCAGCGTGTGAAACGTGTCCTCCGCTTGCAGGCCGCGAATGCGCACGGCGCCGATCTCGAGGATCGTGCACTGCTCCGCCGAGAGACCCGTCGTTTCGAGATCGACCACGATGAAGTCTGCGTTCGTGAGCGGCAGCGCGGCGACGGGACCCTCGAAGAGACGCGGCAACTCGCGCACCGCGACGAGATCCGGCAGCCGCGCGGCGTCGCAGCCGAACGCCGATGCGAGCAAGCGACGCGCGAGCGCATCGTCGAGCGGTGCACGCAGCGAGAACAAGCGCTGCGCCAGCTCCGCGACCGGAAGCGCCGCGCCGGCGGCGTCCAGACTATCGAGCACGCGCCGCAGCGGCGGAGCGAGCGCATGCGACACGGTGACCTCGACAGAGGAAGAGCAGCGAACAGTGGGGGCGCGCGCATCCTACGAAGCACATCCGACGCGCGCAAGATCGGCGCGAGTGACAGCGTCGGCGCGCTCTCGTACCGTCGCCGCGATGCGAAGGCGATGCGGTCTCGCGATCGCGATGGCGGCGGCGATCGGAGGCGCGGTGATCGCGATGCCGGCGCACGCCGATCTTCCCGCGGTCGCCCGCGCGCGTTACGGCGCGGAGCAGGGACTCGCGAAGGGGACGGTGTTCTTTCTCGCGACGGCAGCGGGGCCGGTCGCGGTGGGCGCCGCGCATTCGTTCGACATCGCGAAGCTCGCAGCGTCGCCGGAGCTCGTCTTCGAACTCGGTCGCTCACGCGCGCCCGTTGCGTCTTCGACGCGACTGCTCACGTTGCCTGGTGTCGGCTTCGGGGAGCCTGGCGGAACTCTGCGCAGCGACCTCGTCGTCTTCGCACTCGATGCGCCGCCCACGGCGGTGTCGGTGCTGCAACCAGGCCAAGCTACGCAGCGGATGGAGATCGCGGTGCTCGGCGTTCCCGGTTCCGTGCCCAAGGATCAGGATGCAGTCGCCGGCGAGGTGCGCGAGATCGACGAGGAGAAACTCGAGGTGGAGCTCGATACCGCGTACGACCTGCGCGGCTGGGGCGGCGCGCCGATCGTGTCGCGCGAAGACGGCCGCGTCGTCGGCATCGTGCAAGCGGCGCAACCGACCGGGAGGACGATGCGCGTGATCGCGACGCCGATCGTCGCGGTGCTCGATGCGTTGCGCTTCCCGCTCGAAGGCGGTCGCGGTCGAGGCTTTGCGACGCTCCAGAAAAAAGGACCGAACGCAGCGAGCGAGGTGAAGCCGATACCTGCGCCCGCAGAAGCCACAGCGCAGCCGCAGGCAAAGACGTCAGCGCCGCCGCCGGTGCGTCAGACCGTTCCGCAGCGTCCCGCCGCGGTTTCGATCGAGGTCCCGCAGAACGGAGCGACCTTCGGCGGTGTGGAGCCGATCGCATTCGTCGCCGGTCGCGCGCTGGTGCCGCGCAGCGAAGGGCTCACGACCGACGTCGTGTTCGTGATGGACGTCTCGGGCTCGACGACCGCGCCGAGCGGCGCCGACGTCAACGGCAATGGTGTGATCGGCGCGCCCCCGAACAGCGCAGCCGATGGCCTTTTCGCGCTGGGCTCCGCCGATCCGGGCGACTCGATCCTCGCGGCCGAGATCGCGGCGGTGCGACGGCTGCTGTCGCGACTCGACCGGCGCTACACGCGGGTCGCGCTGGCGACCTTCTCGGGTCAGATGCTCGACTACGGCGTGCTCGCGGAGAATCCGGCCGTCACCGAGATGGCGCTCACCGCAAACTACGAGGATCTGCAACGCGCGCTCGATCGCGTCTTCGCGCGCGGTGCGAGCGGCGGCACGTTCATGGCGGCCGGCGTCGATCAAGCGACCAATGAGATGCTCGGAAAGCGCGGTGCGTTCTCGAGCGCGGACGCGAAGAGCCAACGCGTGATCGTGTTCCTCACCGATGGAATCCCGACGCTGCCCTTCGAAGGCGACGACCCGCGCAACACCATCACCGTGATGCGCGCCGCCGAGCGCGCGCGCGCGCGGCGAACGCGCGGATCTTCAGCTTCGGCGTCGGTGAGGAGGCGCTCAAGGGACCGCTCGCGCTCCTCGAACTCGCGCGCATCACCGGCGGCGCCTTCACACCGGTGCGCGATCCAGCGCTGCTGTCGGAGATCTTCGGCGACGTCGAGTTCGCCGAGATCGACGAGCTCAGCATCCGCAACGCGACACTCGGAAGCGCCGCGCTCGCAACCGAAGTCGGCGCCGATGGCAGCTTCGGTGCCTTCGTGCCGCTGCGCACCGGACGCAACGAGATCGAAGTCACCGCACGCGCGTCGAACGGTCGCAGCACGACCGAGCGCGTCACGGTTCATTTTGCGCCCGACGCCGCCGTCGCCGTCGTACCTCCGGGTCTCGTTCCGATCCAGACGAAGCTGCTCGAACTGCGATTGACGCAGCTTCGTCGCGAGCGCATCGCCGGCGAGCAGCAGCGCATCGAGCAGGTGCGCGCGCGACTCGCCCGCGAGATCGAAGCCGAGCGCGCGAAGGCGGGCGAGCGCGCCGCGCAGCAACGCAAGAACCTCGAGCTCGAAGTCGAGCGGCAGGCACCGGACGGTGACGGCGCGAAGCCTTAGGTGGCGGGAACCTGGTCGAGGTATTCCGAGAGCCCGTAGCCGATGCGGCCCTCGCAGCTCCACTCGGTCATGCCTTCGCTGATGCGCGTCGCCTTGCCGCCCTTGCGGTTGCGCAGCGGAATCAACGAGAGTACGCGGCCCGTGACTTCGACTTTGTCACCGTTCACGCAGGTGAGTGTCGCGCGGATGCGGTCGTGGAATTTCTCGTCGCCCGTCCATTCGGTTTCGATCTGGATGTCGCGCACCAGGATCAACTCGCGACCGCGATGGAGGAAGCCGCCGCGCGTCTCGCCGCCATCGGGGCGCACGACGTGGCTGCCCATGAAACCGAAATCGTCGCCGAAGTTCGCGGTGAGCCAGCGGTAGTACGCGGGCGCCTGCCACGAGCGCGGGCCCCACGAGTGATCGCGCAGGCCGAGGCCGTCGATCGCGAAGCGCGTGCCGTCGATCACGACTTCGCCGCGCGCGCGATGGTGTTGCTCGTAGTGACCGCGCGCGAACTCCATGTCGTTCGGGCGATGTTCCGTCGGCTCGCCGCCAAACATTGGCCCGACACCGCTGATTGCCAGATCGAGCTCGACCGGCACGAACGGGTTCTCCTTGAAGGCGCGACCCGGTTCGTTCATCGCGCGCGGATCAGCGAGCCGACACGCTTTGCCGTGGTAGCTGGCCGAGAGCCGCTCGAAGGGCGTCTCGACCGCGAAGCGCATGCCGCCGGCGTCGAAGCGGGCGTTGTCTGCGATCTCGGCGCGCTTGAAGTTGAAGAGTACGGAGCCGTCGGGCTCGTAGAGGCAGATCGTCGTCTCGGCGTAGCGCTCGTTCGGGCGATTGCCGATGCGCACGAAGCCGCCGCGCTTCTGCGCCGCGTCGAAGAAATTGAAATACATCGACTCGTTGAAGTTCGGCTCGCCGGTGTTCTCGTGCAGATATTCGTCGCGCGGCTCGAGCCGGATCCTGGTGCTCATCTGGGCACCTCCCGGTCGCAGACTACCGCAAGGGCTTCGCTCTCGAGTCGGTCGCCTGGCAGCGACGACGAGCGATCAGCGCGCGCTCAAGCGAATCCGTTCGGATGCGGCAGTCGCGCGCTCGAGGCCAGGTCCGCGCACCGTGAACTCTTCCGTCTCCGAGAACAACTTGATCGGCACCCAGTCGGGCACCTGCGAGATGTGCGGCATGCCGCTGATCATCGCGCCCGTCGGATCGATCACCCAGGGATCGCCCGGCTTCTCGAACCAGAGCGTGACCATATGGTGTTGACCATCCGAGGGTCGCAGCACGATCGCGCGGAACACTTCGTTCGCGGCGAAGCCGGCATCGCGCAGGAAGTGGTAGGTGAGCAGTTCGAGTCCGTCGCAGTCGTCACCGTTGCGCGCGAGCGTTTCTTCGAGCGTCGCCCAGTGGTCGTAGGCGCCGTCGGGGAAATAGTGGCGCTTGGCCTGGTCCTGCACCCACGACGCGATCTCACGCGCGGTCGTTCGTTTGTGATCGGCGCGAAACGCGAAGTACGACACGCGCAGATCGTCGCCACTCTTCGCTGTCGGCGCGCTCGGCCCGCTCGCTACGGTCGAGAGACCGGGCGCGAGTTGATCCGCATCGCCGAGCGCGCGCTCACGCACCTGCCAGCGCGCAATCTTGCGCGACCAGGGATCGCCAGTCGCGGGCGTCTCGAAGAATTGATACGAGGTCCGGACGGGCGCCAGCGTCATGCAACCAAGCGCACCGACGCCGAAGAGGCTCAGCAGCAGAAATCGCTTGGCGTGGGGCGCCCACCTCGTCATGCCATCGCGAATCGGCGCGAATGGCGTGGGCGTTTAGCGCTAAACGCGTGCCGTGAGAATCGAAATCACGCGATCTGGGAAGTCGCGACGAGCTATCGCGCGCGATTGCCGGCGCGCGAAGCGGCAACGAATGCGTGGCCAGCGCGCAGCCACGCTCGAGCGATCAGGCGGGCAACCCGCAAGCGCGTACGCCGATCAGGAAGAGCAGCGCGAGAAAGCCGACGATCGCAGGGATTCCGCCCGCGATGTAGAGCACCGCGGCCGTATCCACCTTGCCGCGCTTCCACTCGTTCGGTTCGCTCGATTCCAGTTGATCCGCCATCGGTGCGCCCTCCGTGCATATCGCTTGCCCGTTTGGGCGGCGGCACGGTAGCGGGCGCCCTCGTGACCGTCGACGGCGCGGAAGAATCCGATCCGCCCGGACCCGCTCCTGCAAAGAAGCGAGCCCGGGCGGATCGGTCGAAGCACGCTCCCCTCCGCTGCGCTCGCGCTCGTCGGTCTCCCGACGCGGTCCCCTCGCGGGGTCCGATCTTCCGCGTTCCCACCCCTAGGTCGGCGGACGGACCCGATCTCGACGGCGCGCGCTTCGTCAGCCCTCCGGCGATCCCCCGACGCCTAACAGAGCAAGCGCAATGCCAGTTCTCGTGGCGATCGCAGCGGACGCGCAGCTCGCGCGATCAAGCGTTGAAGCGAGCGCGGGTTGGCGCGGATTCCGCGCAGGCGAGGTGACTACGGAGACGCGACAGGCTCAGTCACGGAATCGTGACCCGAGCGCGCCTCCGTACTCGGATCGCGCCAGGCATCGGGTACACCAGCGAGATTGGCCTCGACGTCGAGTTCGCGCAGCCGCGACTTCGAACGATCTACCTCACCCCGCTGTCGCTTCACTTCCTGACGCAACTGGACGCTCCCGCCTGCGTCGGTGCTCGCCTCGGCGGGCAAACCCGGCGGCGTGAACTGCCAGTCGTCCTTGGCGCCCGCGACCTCTGCGAGTTCATCCTGCGCCTTTTTCAGCGCGACGTCGGCTTCTTTCACTGCGGTGCGCGCCTCGTGAAAACGCTGGCGCCATTCATTGCGTGTCGCGCCGCCCTTCTTCTCCGCCGCGAACTCGACGGAACTCGGCAGCTTCAGCAGCTGATCGAGGTCGGGGCCACCCGGATCATTCGAAGTCGGATCGGCTGCGCGCGCGGGCGTTCCGATCGATACGAGGGCCAAGAGCGCCAGCAGCGAAACGATTCTCCGCAGCGCTGCGGGCCAGACAAAGACGGAGGGCGATGAGCGGGGTCGCAAAGGTGCCCTCTTCTCGTGTCGATGGCGTTCGCGGGCCGCAGAGCGGGGGCAGTATAACGGAGCGTCACAGCGCGATGGGACCGGATTGCGGTCAAGACCCCGAGCGAATCGCCGATAGGCAACGACGGACCCGGACTGTGCAGCTTGGGTTCACCCGCGGAGGACAGCGCCCATGGATCGGGACAAGCTGCACCGCTTGTTGCGCCTCGGAATCGAAAAGGGCGCATCCGACATCCATTTCCAGGTCGGGTACCTCCCGCTCTATCGCTTCAACGGTGACCTGGTCGAGCTTCGCTACAAGGTGCTCACGCCGAGCGACACCGAGGCGATTGCCCGGATGCTGCTCGAGACCGACCCGCGCCAGGAAGCGCTCGAGTGGAACGAGTTCGACCTCGCCTACGAGTTGCCCGGCGAGGGTCGCTTCCGCGTCAACATCTCGCGACAACGGCGCTTCTACAACGTCGTGCTGCGCGTGATCCCGCCGCAGGTCCGCTCCTTCGAGGATTTGAATCTGCCGGGCGTGTTGCGCGACATCGCGCAGCTCACGCGCGGCTTCGTGCTCGTGACCGGCGCAACGGGCCAAGGCAAGTCCACCACGCTCGCGACGATGATCCAGGAAGTGAACTGTACGCGGAAGGCGAAGATCGTCACGGTCGAGGATCCGATCGAGTTCGTCTTCACGCACGACAAGAGCATCATCACGCAGCGCGAAGTCGGAACCGACACCAAGTCGTTTCCCGAGGCGCTGCGCGCGGCGCTTCGACAGGATCCCGACGTGATCATGGTCGGCGAGATGCGCGACCTCGAGACGGTAGACACATCGCTCAAGGCGGCCGAGACGGGACACCTCGTCTTCTCGACGATTCACACCAACGACGTCATCTCCACGGTGAACCGACTGGTGTCGTTCTTCCCGACGGAAGAACAACTGCAGGTGCGCGCGCGCCTCGCGGAGAACTTGAAGGCGGTGGTTTCGCTGCGCCTGCTCGTCAACAAGAAGGAAAGCGGTCGCGTGCCGGCGATCGAAGTGATGCGCACCACGCGCAGCATCCAGGAATGCATCAAGGATCCCGCGCGCACCGGGGAGCTCATCGACTTCATGGGGCGCGGGCGCAGCGATCGCATGCAGACTTTCGACCAGCACCTCTTCGATCTCGTGCGCGCCAACAAGATCTCGGTCGAAACGGCGCTCGCCGCCGCTTCGAATCCCACGGACTTCCAGACCCGGCTCTCGCTTGAGGGCGCCGTCGATGTCGGCGGATCTCCCCTGGAAGAACAACCCATCGGACGACTCGAGATCGAGCCGGACGAGCGTTTCTAGGGAGAGCTGGTGGCAATCGCGACGATGGACGGATCCGCGCTCGGGGCGCCTGCGAAGCTGGACCTTCCGGCTCTGCTCCGCGCGACCGCGACCCGGCTCGCGACTGTCGCGGACGGCGCCGTGCTCGCGTTCGCACGCGATGGCGACGACGGACCGCTGCGGCTGCGCACGGCGGCGGGCATCGCCTCACCCGAAGTCGCGCGCGCGGCTGCCAGCCATCTCGCCGAAGCGCTCGACGACGTTGCAGTATCGCGTGAGACGCAACGCGTTCCGCCGCTCGCCGCTTTCGGCACGCGCGGCGCGGGCGGCATCACGGTCGTTGCGATCGCCGGCGCAGAACGCGTATACGGCGCCTTCGCTGTGGCAACGCCGGTACCGCTCGAGGGCCCGGCGCTCGAAGTTCTCGAACTCGCGGCCGAATCGATTGCAGCACGTATCGAGCAGTCGCTGCACGCCGCCGAGAATGAGATCCTGCGCGGCAGGCTCGCCGCGATCGACAGCGCCGCGGACGAGAAGAACGACGAGGTGCTGCAGCTCTCGGAGGCGCTCTTCGCGCAAGACATCGAATTGCTGCGCAGCCAGGAGCGGCTCGGTCAGGTCGAGAAGCTGAAGAACGACTTCATCGAGAAGATGTCGCGCGAGTTGCGCACGCCGCTCAACGGCATCATCGAATCGATCATCGCCGTCCTCGCGGGTGAAAACGACGTGCTCTCGGAAACGGCGCAGCTCTGCCTGCGACACGCACTCGACGACGGCACCGCGTTCCTTCGCACGCTGCAGAACATCCTCGACCTCTGGCGCATCAAGCAGGGCGAGATGCCGGTCGAGGTGCAGGACGTGAACTTCCGCGAAGTCGTCGAAGAGGCGATCTTCAGCGTGCAGGACACGATCGGGAACAATCCGGTCACGATCGAGAAACACTTCGAAGAGCCGTTGCCGAAAATCCGGACCGACCTCGCCAAGGTCAACCAGATTCTCTTCCTGCTGCTCGACAACTCGGCGAAGTTCACGCGCGAAGGCCGCATCGAGATCTCGGCGCGCATCGCCAGTGGAGCGCTCGTGTGTGAAGTGAAGGACTCGGGAATCGGGATCTGCCCCGACGACCAGCAATTCATCTTCGACGAGTTCTACCAGGTCGATGAGCTCGCTTCGACGAAGTACCGCGGCTCGGGACTCGGCCTCGCGCTGGTGCGCGATCTGCTGCGGTTGCTCGACGGCAGCGTCACGCTGTCAAGTGAAGTCGGCGGCGGAACGTCATTCACGTTCCGCGTGCCCGTGCAGGTGTTGGGCTAGCTCTTCGCCGGCTCTTCCGGATAGTCGGGCTGGATGAAGCCGGCTGCGATCTCGCGCAGCGCCGTCACGACTTCCTTGTTCTCGCCAGCCGGAATCATCGATCGCGAACCGCGCTTGATCTGCTTCGCGCGGATCGCGGCCATCTGTACCAGGTGGAATCGATTGGGGACCCGCTCGATGCAGTCCTCGACGGTGATGCGTGCCATGAGATTTCGGCCCCCTGCTCGGATTGCGATGGCTCTTGCGTAGCTGCGTCGCTCGAGGATGCAGGCTTCGTTGAGAGCGAAGCGGCCGCGCATCCTAGTGGATGGCTATAAACGAAGAAACCCCGGCCGGGTGTACCGGCCGGGGTCCCAGACCTTCCAAGGGGAAGGCCTCGGAGTCTACGAATTCGGCTAGGCCGACTTCCGTCGGCTCGCCTTCTTGCGGCCGGCCTTCTTGGTCGCGGCCTTCTTCTTGCCAGCCTTCTTCTTGCCGGCCTTCTTCGACGCCTTCTTCTTAGCTGCCATGATCGGGTAACCCCCCTGTTATGGATCTGCGCCGCGGCGGTTCGAACTTTCCCATGAAGCGGCGTTCGCCACTTCTCCGGTTCGAACGAGCAGATCGCGTTCTGCGATCTGCTTGTGCCTCGTCGCCCTTCCGGTCTCCCTTTGGGACCTCGAGAGGCCCTATCGGGTGCAGGAAGCGGCGACTTGAAGGCAACTTGTCGGAAGCTGTCCCCCGTTGTGGCCTCATTCCGCGGAGCTAGAGCCACTCTTGCGGGTCAGGCTTTACACCGTCTGAAAACACCAGTCAAGTAAGAACAGCAAAACAATCAAGCCGATGAGTGCTGAAGCTGCGGGAGATCAGAGCACTTTCGCCCGAAACACGACGATGCGCGCGACGCAAAAGAGAACGCAGCGAGACCATGCGCAGCGAGCGCGATCTCAGCCCGTTGGCTGCGATCGCGCTCGCGCTTCGAATGGATCCAGCCGCTCCGGTGCGGCCGAAATCATGCTGAGGAAATCGGAAAGGAAGAAGGTAGGCGGAAGCGGAAACCCGCTTACTTGCGCTTGTGACGCTCGCGCTTCAGAAGCTTGCGCTTCTTATGCTTGCGCATCTTCTTCCGGCGCCACTTGACCACGCTGCCCACGGGTTACTCCCAGTTGAGACGGGCGGCATGGGTACCGGTTCGCTTCTCTCAAGTCAACGCAGACGCGTCGATCAACCCGCTTCAGCGACCAGTTCGGAGCCTCGCGGGACGAAGTCGCGAACGACCATCCGGCGCACCCGACCGAGGAAGCGATTGACCAGATGGCGCCGCGGCAGGAACAGAAGCACCGGCCGGCGCCGCACCCCGAGACGACGCCATTCGAGCAACAACGTGGCGTCGCGCGGGTCGACCATCAGGCCGCGCTTCAGATAGCGGAGGCCTTCCGCCTTCCGCCCCCCCGCCATCAGCACTCGCGACAGATTGAGATAGATGTCCGCGCTGCTTCCGTCGGCGCGTAGTGCCTCGCGGCACAAACCCAGGCCCCGCTCGAAGCGATGCTCGATCGTCGCGACCGCCCATCCGTAGTGCGATCGCAGCCGCGCGTCCTCCGCCTTCGAACGATGCGCGTTGGCGAAGTGTTCGAGCGCCGCCATCTCCAAGCCTGCCCGCAAGAGTTCCTGCCCGCGCCGCAGCGATTCATTCGGACTCAAGATCCCACTCATTCCAGCCCCCCGAGGTATTGCGACGAATTTCGCTGTCACGACCAGCGAGCGTCAAAGGAGAGCAAGGGATGTGCCGGCGTCAGATGATCAGCAACCAGTGGGCGCAAGCCGCTGCGGCTTCACGTTCGGCGTAGTGGGACTGCTTCGACGCCGCAGCGCGCGCAATGACGAGCGTGTAACTGGCGCGCTCGAAACCGTAATCGCGCGGGGGGTCTATCCGCGCTCGAGGATCTGAAGTCGCTCCGCGGCGACGAAGCGTTCGCGCATCGACTCGTAGTGCGGAGCGGTGAACGGCTTGAAGGTCTTGTCACCGCGCTCGCGCCAGTAGAGCGCCGCATCGGCGAGGCGCCGCCGGTTGAAATGGTCCGCCTTCAAATTGCGCACGAGGATCTTCTGCGTCTGCGTGAACTCGAACTCGTCGACCACGCGCACAAAATCCGGGAACCACTTTCGATCCATTCCGCCGTGACTCACCTGGCGCTCGCAATGATCGAAAAACATCTGCGGGTCGAAGCTCGCGCCTGGGCGCATCTTGAGCGCGATCATGACCAACTCATCGGAGACCACGCACGGAACGCCGTACGCCGCCGCCAGCGCAACGTGAGGCCCCTCTTGCAGCATGCGACCTACCTGCGCAGCCGAGAAGTTCTCGCCGTCTTTGCGGATCCAGTCATCGGTGCGCCCATCGAAGTAGAGGAATCGGCGTCCCTCGCGCACGACCATGTGTCCGAGATCGCCCGAGTGGTAGACGCCATCGCGGAACTTCGACGCGCTCGCGTCCGGGTTTCCGTAGTAACCCTGGAAGAGTCCACTGTCGGCGGCGACGCGACAGATCTCGCCGACGGCTGCTTCGTAGTT
Organism: Deltaproteobacteria bacterium; assembly: GCA_031396445.1. Classification (GTDB taxonomy): domain Bacteria; phylum Myxococcota_A; class UBA9160; order UBA9160; family PR03; genus PR03. The sequence continues at coordinate 194,699 of JANNKU010000068.1, forward strand.
GAGGATCTTGCCGTCGGGAGCGATCTCGGCCACAGGACACTCGAGTCCACCCGCGTCGAGGATCTTCACGTTCGCGTCGATCACTTCGCCGACGCTGCCGCGCGGATCGCCCTGCTTGCGGAACGTGCTGATCGCCGCTTCGGTGGATCCGTAGAGTTCGAACATGTCGTCGAGCCCGAGCCAACGCGTGAAGCGATCGATGTCGGGCGGCGCCGCTCCGTTTCCCACGGCGTATCGCAGGTGATTGCGCGGATCTCGCGCCACCTCTGCGAGAATTCGCTCCTCATCGCCACCGTATTGCTTCTCGATCGCACCGAGCACGTAGTGCACCGGTTCGCCGACGTAGTTCCAGTACGTGACGCCGTGCTGGAGTACGTCGGGCACGAAGGAGCTGGCGCTGAAACGCTCGCGCATCGCGATGCTCGCGCAGACTTCGAGGGCGGGATGGAAGCCGAGGAACATCGCGTTCGAGTGGAATAGCGGCATGCACGCATAACCGCGGTCGTTCGGGCCGAGGCCGAGGTTTCCCGAAACGGCCTTGCCGATCAGGAAGAATTTGAGGTGTGTGTTGATGATGCCCTTCGGCAGACCCGTCGTGCCGGAGGTGTAGATCGTCATCAAGTTGCGATTCGGATCGACCTTCAGATCGGGCGCGTCGAGCGACTTGCCGGGCTGCGCGATTTCGCTCGCGAGACAGCCGAGGAAATCACTCGTACCGAGCTGCAGCTCCCCGGTCGTGCGCAACACCAACACATTCTCGGGAGCGATCTTCGTGAGGCGCTCGCGCACGCGCTCCACCTCGGGAAGCAGCCGCTCATCGACGATCAGGATGCGCGCCTCGGACTGATTCACGACGCCGGCGAGCGTCTCGCCGCGCAGGCCCGTGTTGACACCGAAGAGCGAGAGGCCCGCGTACGCGCAACCGCCGTAGAGCGCGAGCAGCTCGAGATGATTCTCGAGCAGCATCGCCACATGCCCAGGCCGGCGATCGTCGATCGGGCCGAGGCGTCGCAGCAGGAAATGCGCGACGCGCACGCACTCGTCTCGATACTGTCGGAAGGTCCACGCGCGTTCGTGTTGAACCAGGAAGACGCGATCGGCGACGTCCGGATGCAGCGCGCGCGCTTCGATCTGCGCGCCGATCGTCGGGAGAGCCGTGATCACGGGAGCCGTGGGTGTCGCATCCGCCACGTTGCAATCCTCCGTTATTTCGGGGATCGCATCCTATCACAGGGCGCTGCGCGCTCGATCGCTCGAAAGGCCACGCGCCAAGGGCGCGTTCAGTACTCGATGATCTCGAGGATGTAGCGCTTCTTCTCTTTGCCGCTGGCGGCGGCCATCAGCGTGCGAATTGCCGATGCGTGCGCGCCGCCCTTCCCGATCACCTTGCCGAGGTCTTCTTTGGCAACGGAGAGTTCGAGCACATGAGCGTGGTCGCCGATCACTTCTTTGATCTGGACCTGCTCGGGCTTGTCCACGAGTGCCTGCACGATCGCCGTGATGAGCTGCTTCACAACTGCCCCTTCCCGTCGCCCGAGGAACTGGTCAAATGGTGGGCCATAGCGCCTTCACACAACCTTCCCCCCCGGGCCTGCGCGAGAATGCTACCGCCGTCGCTGACACGCAATGAAAAACGACAGCGATTCGCGCTGCGTGTCAGTTGGTTGTGCAGATTCCGCGCAAGATACCCAGCGTTCAACTGGCTTCGACGCCGACACGCAGCGTGACGATCTGCCAAGGCCCGAGGGCGATCGACCCCGCGCTCGGCGCATCCGTCTCGATGGCGGTCGCAGTGCCCTCTCGACCGGCAAGATCGACGATGCGCAGTGATCGCCCGGGTGTGCCCCAGCCGACTCGCAACGATCGTGCAGCGTCGCTCGCGTTAACCAGACGCAGCTCGGCGTCGCCGGCGGGACACGGCTCGATAGCCGACACGAGTACGAGCGGATCATCGACTGCGACCAGCCGCGCACCATCGCCGAGCGCGCCGTTGCTGTTCTCGACGCCCGCGAACGCGAGCGGCGGAAACGCGAAGCCGTGTGCCTCCGCGATCCGGCGCGCATCGTCACGTTCATGAAGTCGCAGAGACACCTCGATTCGATGCGGCCCAGGAACCTGCGCGCCCGGCGTCGCGAGACCCGGACCTGCGGGCCCCGGTCGCATCCGAAGGTCTGCGCGTGACAGCCAACCCACGGCACGCAGCACCGTCAAGGCAAGCGCGCCCTGCCCGCTCGACTCCGGAATCGCCTCGACTTCCGCGACGCCGCGATTCGCGACGGTCAGCGCCAACGCACCCGGGCCCACCACGGTCGCAAAACTTCGCTGTGGCACCGCGCCGATCGGAAACTCCGAGGGACGCGGCGAGCCGAACGAATCGGGCGTCGGCGCAATCGGGCGCTCCGCGATCTCGAAGGCCGACTCCACTTCGAAGCGCTGCGGCGCGAACGGCGCCCGACAGTGCAGCCGCAACCGGTGATCCTGCGCGGTGTTGTCGACGGCGAGCATGATTTCAATTCGATCGAGTCCGGCGCGGAGTCGCAACTCGAGGGTGACCGGCATCGCGACCCGCCGATCGCTGCGCGCATCCCGCGAAGGCGCGAGAGCACGCGGAACGCGATACGTCGCATCGATGCGCAACGCCACCTCTGCGTCGCCGCGACGCGTGATCTGCACCCGCGCGCGCTCGGGGCGATCGATCACATCGCCACCCGGAATCGGATCGAAGTTGTATTCGTCGCCGCGATCGCCTTCCGAAACCACGACGAGCGCGTCTTCGATCCGGATGCGGTGCAGCTTCGATTCGAGCGCGACACGGCCGCGCCCATCGACTTCAATGCGCCACACCGCGTTCTCTATCGAAGCGCCGCCCTCCGCGAGCGGCGTAGCGAGGAGCGTGCCCGCCGATTTGGCGGCGCCCGGCGCGATCCGGTACGCGCGCAAGCCGTGACCGGGGAGCGCATCGACGAAGCGCAGCCGCACGCGCGGCGGTTGCCACGTCTCGACCGCCACATCGCGGATCGACTCGTCCGCGAGCAGCGCTTGCAGCGCGCGCCGCTCGCTCTCCATTTCGAAGTGCGGATCGGGCGTATCGCCGAGCCGGATGCGCGCATGCACTCGATCGCCGCGGCGTTCGAGGTCGATGCCGTTGGCGTAGAGACCGTCGAACTCGCGGCGCAGACCGTGCAGCACCGAGAGCACGCCGTGGCGTTCGAAGACGCCCGCATGCTGCGCGCCGGCCGGTCGGTCGCAGCAATTCCGTCGCGACAGGAATCTGTGTTCCATCCGCACGCCGCAAATGGAACGGTCGCGGCGCGCCGCGCTTCGATAGCGGCCCCAGCGCGTCGATTTCCGCCGAGACGCCCGCAGCGCCCGCGGCGTTCGGATTCCAGACGAGAAGCGGAGCGCCCGCGCCTTTGCCGTAGCCCGCACGCGGCACCGCGACGTGTCGCGCGAGCGCCCCCGTCACGCGATCGAGCTGTCCGCCCGCGATCTCCGCGACGCGGTCGTAGCGCGTCTCCATCTGCGCATGCACCGCATCGATCGAGCACCCACACACGGAATCGTGTGGATGATTCTCGAGCGCGACGCGCCAAGCGAACGCGATCGTCTCGGGATCGGCGTCGCCGCCGAGCGCGCCGAGCCACGCCGCGAGCGGTTCGAGATGGCGCGTCAGCAAGCAGTCGTTCGCGAACTCGCGCAGCTTCTGGCTCGCGCGGGCGGAGGCGCAGCCCGGCAACAGCGGGGAGTACAAGCCGGAGCGCAGCTCGCCGCGATGCTGCGGCAGCGACGCCGGCGCCTCGGCAAGTGCGCGCGCAACGAAATCCGCCAGCGACCCGATTTCGATGTCGATGCCCTCGAGGTGTTGCGCGCGCACGATTTCGAGCGCTTGCGGCAACGCGGGCGTCGGTCGCTCGTGATCGCTGCCGTTCATGAAGAGCAGCGTCGAGATGTCGGAACCCTTCGCGAGCGACGCCGCCTCGCCTCGGATCCGCGCCGCGAGCGCCGCGGGCTCGGCGGGAAGACTCACCGCATTCCCGTAGCCATGCATCAGGAACACGACCGGGAGCTTCGTGCCGTCCGGGCCTTCCCACGAGAAGAGCGTGCGATCGACATCGGCGCCGACACCGCGCCACAGCACGGCGGCGGGAAAGCCGAAGCTCGTGAAGAGCTGCGGCAGTTGTCCGACGTGGCCGAACTGGTCGGGCACGTAGCCGATGCGCATCGCGCCGCCGAGCGCCTCCGCCTTCGCGAGTCCGAGCCGCAGATTGCGGATCAGCGCCTCGCCCGACACCAACCATTCGTCTGGCAACACATGCCAGGGTCCGACCGCGAGCCGTCCGGCGCGCACCAGTTTCTCGATTCGCGCGCGCGCATGCGGGCGCACTTCGAGGTAGTCGTCGACGGCGATGGTCTGCCCATCGAGCATGAAATGGCGGAACGCGGGATCGCGCTCGAGCAGATCGAGCACTTCATCGACCAGCGCGACGAGGCGCACACGGAACTGTTCGTGCGTGCGATACCACTCGCGATCCCAATGCGTGTGCGGAACGACGACGATGCGAAGCGTTTGCGGATCCATCGCGCGATTCTAACCACGGACCTCAGTGCGGCGCGCGAGATTCGGCGATCGCAGGCTCAGGACCGTCTCGATGCCGACCGATCAGGGGGGCGCTGCATCGCTAGCAGGGACCCGCTGCCTAGGTTAAAACTGCCTTGTTGAAGATGGGAACGACGAACTCGACGACCGAGCGACCCGCGTCGCAGCAAACGAGTGGATCGGTGATGCGGTCAGTCTGAGCCAGCGCTCGGACGCGCCGACGGATCCGATCACGGGATCCGATCCGGGCGAGCCGAGGCGCGTGATGGCCACTCCCGAACTGACGACCCGCATCCTGCGTCGCCTGCTGGCGAGCGGTCTCACGACGCGCGCCGAGCGACTGATCGCGCGCGTGCACGCCGCCGACCTCGGCCCGCTGCTCGCGAATCTCAGCCAGGACGAGACGCGCTCGGTGGTCGATCTGCTCTTCCAGCAGCGTCGCGCTGCGAGCACGATCTCCGAACTGCCGCCGGACATTTTTCGTCAGGTCGTCGAGGCTGTCGGCGACGAGCGACTCGCCGACGTGCTCGGCCGCCTCGAAGTCGACGACATCGTGCACCTCGTCGACGAGTTGCCCGAAGAGCGCCGCAGCGCCGTGGTGGCGCTGCTTCCCGACGATCGCCGCGCGGATCTGCGCAAGGCCGCGCTCTATCCGGAGCACAGCGCCGGTCGTGTGATGACCACCGACTTCGTCGCGCTCGACGCGAAGATGACGGCGCAAGAGGCGATCGATCACATTCGCGCGCGCGGCAGCCGCGGCGACAACGACGCGATCCTCTATCTCTACGTCGTCGATGACGAGGATCGCCTGCTCGGCGTCGTGCCGATCCGCCGCCTCGTCACGGCGCATCCCGATCGCCCTTGCGGCGAGCTGATGATCCGCGAACCGGCGAGCGTGCGCGCCGACACCGATCAAGAAGAAGTCGCGCGCATCGTCGCTCGCTACAACCTGCTCGCGGTTCCGGTCGTCGACGCGAGCGGCCGCATGGTCGGCCTGATCACCGTGGACGACGTCATCGACGTGATCCAGGAAGAAGCCACCGAGGACATCTACAACCTCGCCGGCCTCGACGAGGAAGAGCGCGTCTTCTCGACCGTCGGCCTCTCGGTGCGCAAGCGCCTGCCGTGGATGGTCGTGAATCTGGCGACCGCGTTCCTCGCAGCGTCCGTCGTCGGGCTCTTCCGTCACACCATCGAGCAGGTCGTGTTGCTCGCGGTGTTCATGCCGGTCGTCGCCGGGATGGCGGGCAACGCCGGCGTGCAGGCGTTGACCGTCGTCACACGCGGCATCGCACTCGGCGAGACCGAATTCTCGAGCGGCATGCGCGCGGTCGGCAAGCAGTTCCTGGTGGGAATCGTCGTCGGCTCGGTCACCGGATTCCTCGGCGCCATCGTCGGGTACTACTGGAACGGCACGCCGATCTTCGGTCTCGTCGTCTTCACCGCGATGCTCGTCAGCATGGCCGTCGCCGGACTCGCGGGCGCCGCGGTGCCGCTGATGCTGAAGGCGTTGAAGCAGGATCCCGCGCTCGGTTCCGGCGTGCTGGTCACCACCTTCACCGACGCGGTGGGCTTCTTCACGTTCCTGGGGATCGCGACGCTCTTCCTCGATCGATTGACGTGACCGGCTGCTGACCGGGACGCTCTTCGGCGTCGGCCTGATTGCCGTGGATCGCCTGCGCGATGACGCGCTTCGTGATCGAGTCGAGATGTCCGTGCAGCATCGCGTTCAGTTGCTGGTACTCGGGCCACAGCACCTCGTCCGCGAAGGTGCGCGTGACGCGTGCCATCACCGTCGTGCGTCGCTGGCCTGCGTAGCGATACGGCTCGATGCCGTAGCGTCGCAGCAGCGCGATGAAGAGCGACTTCGACCACGCGTCGGGAAGCGAGAAGCGGAACTCGATCGCGCGCTCGGATCGCTCGAGCTGCTCGAGGCGCTGGCGGATGCGATCGCTGGCGTTCCCTGCGGCGACGCGCTCGCCGTCACTGGTGGCGCGCGCGAACAAGGCTTCGATCTTGCGAAGCTTGTCGATCAGCCTTCGCTCTTCGTCATCCTGCAACGTCACCGTTGCTACGCGCCGTACGTCGCCTGCAGGTAGCGCACGATGTCGGACGACTCGAAGAGTTCCACCTGCGTGTTCGGATCCGCGAGGAACGGCACCTGCATCTTGCCCGAGCGCTCGACGAACGCGTCGCGGCCGGGGCTGTTCTTGCCGACGTTGTGGAGTCGATACGGAATTTCGAGCGTACACAGCGTCTCGCGTGCGATGCGGCAATACGGCGACGCTTCGAAGCTCCACAGCTCGAGCGGCTGCGCGGGCGCTTTCGACGGCGCCACCTGCACACCGGCGCCGAGCCGCCACGCACTCGCGATACTCGAAGTTGCGTCGAAGAGGACGCCGCCCGCGTAGAGCCACGGCACCGCGCCGGTGCCGTACTCGCTGCAGAGGTAGCGGATGATGTCGCTCGACTCGTAGATCGCCTTGCCCGTATTCGGATCGACGAGATACGGGAACTGTTCCTTGCCGCCGCGTTCGCGCACGACGCTTCGGAAGCGCGTGCCGCCCTTCGGACACGGGTAGATCACCGCTTCGAGATCGAGCGCGGTCAACACTTCGCGCACTTTGCGGCAGTAGGGGCAGCCTTCGAACTCATAGATTTCGAGCGGCTTGCTCGGGCGCGCGCCGAGTTTCTCGACACGCAATCCGCCTCCGAGGCGCGCGAGCGTGGCGAATAGCGACGTAGCGACGTCGAGCGTGCGATTCACGATTGTCTCCCTGGGTGATGCGGCGAGCGCGGCTTCGTTCAGAGCGGAGCGAATGCATCGACGATCGACGCGACCGCTGCGTCGATCTTCAAGTTGCGATCTTCGGGCGTCTGCTTCGGATCGAAGACGCGACGGCCCGCGCCGCGCCAGACCAGCTTGCCGGTCTTCGCGTCGAGCACGTCGATCACCAGCACGCCGCGATCGTATTGCGTGACCGCCTTCTCCGCGGTCGGCATGCCCGCCGCGTAGGAGATGGCCTGCGCGTCGATCGGCTTCTCGAGCGCGGCGTAGTAGGTGACCAGAAAATCCGGGCGCTTGTTGTCCACCTTGCGCAAGCGACGCGACGCGAGTTCGCGCTCCATCGCCGGTCGCAAGCGCTCATCGACCGCGCCGAACTCCGCTTCACCGCGCGCCACCGGCGGGCGCTTCAACCACGTCCAGGTTTTCTGCGCGGGATTGCGCGCGATCGCGTCCGTCTCGACGTTGACCGGAACACCGCATGCGGTCGCCCACACCAGCAGCGCAGCAAACACGATCCGCGTCGTCACTTCCGCATCTCCCCCATCGCGCCGTGAATGCGCGCGAGATATTTCTGCACGTACTTGCCGAGCACGTCGGCTTCGAGGTTCACGCGATCGCCCGGCTTGCGGTCGGCGAGATTCGTTGCGACGAGCGTGTGCGGAATCAGCGCGACGTCGAAGCCCGCATCCTCCACCTGCACCAGTGTCAGCGAGACACCGTCGATCGCGATCGAGCCTTTCGGCACCAGCAGCGCGGCGAACTCCGACTCACAGTCGATGGCGAAGCGCACGTCGTCGCCGTGCCGCTCGATCGCGCGCACGCGCCCCGTGCCATCGACGTGACCCTGCACGATGTGCCCGTCGAGGCGGCCATCGGCGCGCATCGCGCGCTCGAGATTCACCGACGAGCCGCCGCGCAGATCGCCGAGCGACGAGCAATCGAGCGTCTCGCGCACCGCTTCGAACACGACCTGACCGCCCGACACGGCGACCACCGTCAGGCAGGCTCCATTCACCGCAACGCTCGCGCCGATCGGCAACGCATCGGTGATGGCAGGCGCGTCGATCGCAAGCCGCGACTTCTCGCCCTGTGCCTCGATCGAAGCGACGCGCCCGACCGTTTCGATGATGCCGGTGAACACTCTCTACTTTCCGAAACGCCGCTCGATCTGCAGCAGCATCTCGTCGCGTACGGTTTCGTAGCGGGCGGGCACTTCGATCGGCGGATTCGGGATCTCGGGCATGATGTCTTCGAGCGTCATCGAGTGGTACTTCACCTTGAAGTCGACGAACTTGAGGCCATGCGCGGTGGAGATCACCACCACGCGATCACTCTTCTTGATCACGCCGCTCTTCACCAGCTTCGCCGTGGCGGCGAGCGCTACACCCGTGTGCGGACAGTTGAAGAGCCCCGTGCGATCGGCGTGCGCGCAGGCTTCGGCGAGTTCGACTTCACTCGCCTGCTCGACGATCCCGTCGTAACGCCGAATCGCGTCGATCGCCTTCTCGATCGAGACCGGGTTCCCGATCTGGATCGCCGACGCGAGCGTGGGACGCGCGGCGATCGGCTCGAAGACCTTGAAGTCGCGCTGGTAGGAGAGATAGAGCGGGTTCGCCGATTCGGCCTGCGCACAGACGATGCGCGGCTTGCGCGTGACGAGTCCGAGTTCGAGGAGCATGTCGAGGCCCTTCGCCAGCGCCGACACATTGCCGAGATTGCCGCCCGGGATCACGATCCAGTCGGGCACTTCCCAATCGAATTGCTGCACGATCTCGATGCCGACCGTCTTCTGGCCTTCGATGCGCAGACTGTTCATCGAGTTCGCGAGGTAGATGCCGTCGTTCTCGGCGACCTGGCGGACGATCGCCATGCAGCCGTCGAAGTCGGTGTCGAGCGCGAAGACGATGGCGCCGTTCGCGACCGGCTGTATCAACTGCGCCACCGAGATCTTGCCGCGCGGCAGGAACACGACCGCCGGAATGCCGGCCGCTGCCGCATACGCCGAGAGTGCCGCCGAAGTGTCACCGGTCGAGGCGCAGGCGACCGCCGGAATCGGCACGCCGCGCGCGATCATCTCCTTCACCATCGACACCAACACGGTCATCCCGAGATCCTTGAACGATCCCGTGTGCGAGTTGCCGCACTGCTTGATCCACAGATCCTCGACGCCGATCTCGCGGCCGTAGCGTTCGGCCCAGAAGAGATTCGAGTGGCCTTCGTACATCGACACCACGTTCTCGTTGTCGATCTCCGGGCAGACCCACTCCTTCATGCCCCAGACGCCCGAACCGTAGGGCCACTCATTTTTGTGCGAGCGCTCTTCGAAGCGACGCTTCCATTCCTCGCCGCTGGTCTTGCGCAACGCGTCCATGTCGTGGACGACTTGCAACAACGAGCCGTCGCGCGCGGTGTAGACCACCTCGTCGAGTCCGTAGCGTTCGGACGAATCGTGCAGCGACTCGAACCACGCGCTGTACGCGGGCCGGCCTGATGATTCGGAGGGCTTCGCGGTCACAACTCCTCCTCGATCCGGATCAGCCGAGTGGGCGCGGTCACCTCGGGCAGATTGTCGATCGCGTCGAGCGCCAGCCGCACGGCGGCCTCCGACGCCGGGTGCGTGAAGACGACGATCGGAACCGACGAGCCCGCATGGCTATGACCCTTCTGGACCATCGACTCGATCGAGATGCCGTGCTCGCCGAGAATGCCAGTGATGCTCGACAGGACACCGGGCTCGTCCTTCGCAGTGAAGCGGAGATAAAGGCGCCCGAAGAGTTCCCCAAGCGGGACGATCGGCTTCGGCACCAGCGACTCGGGCAGCGTCGAGAGCGGCGCCACGCGACCTGCGCTGCCGCGAAGTACTTCGCGCGCCAGCTCGATCAGGTCCGCCACCACGGCGCTGGCGGTCGGCAGCTCGCCCGCGCCGGCGCCATAGAAAAGCGTCGGCCCGACGACGTCGCCGTGCACTGCGATCGCGTTCATCGCGCCGTCCACCTTTGCCAGCAAGGAGTCCGCCGGAATCATCGTCGGATGTACGCGCACTTCGATGCGCTCGACACCGCCTTCGACCCGACGCTTGGTGATGCCGAGCAGCTTGATGCGGTAGCCAAACTCGGCGGCGCTCTCGATGTCGAGCGGCGTGATCCCGCGGATGCCCTCAGTGGACACTTCCTTGAAGGTGAGCTCGGCGCCGAAGGCCATCGACGCCAGCAACGTGATCTTGTGCGCTGCGTCGATGCCGTCGATGTCGAAGCTCGGATCGACTTCGGCGTAGCCCAGCTCTTGTGCGCGCTTCAACACCACGTCGAATGCCTCGCCGGCCTGCTCCATCTGCGTCAGTACGAAGTTGGTGGTGCCGTTGATGATGCCGTGCACGGACTCGATGTGATTGGCGGCGAGCCCTTCGCGCAGCGAGCGCAACACCGGGATGCCGCCGCCGACGCTCGCCTCGAAGGCGATGTCGGCGCCGCCGCGCCGCGCCGCCTCGAACACTTCCTTGCCATGCAGCGCGAGCAGCGCCTTGTTGGCGGTGACGACCGGCTTGCCGCGTTCGAGCGCGCGCAGGATCAGCCGGCGCGCGACGTCGTAGCCGCCGATCAGTTCGACGACGAGATCCACCGCCGGATCGTCGATCAGCGCGTTCGCATCAGCATCGAAGTGCACGCCGCTCAGATCGACGCCGCGATCGCGCGTGACATCGAGATCGGCGATGCGCACGAGCCGCAGCGGCACGCCGAGACGGCCACGGATCACGTCGGCATTGCGCTGCAGCACCTTCACGACGCCGACACCGATCGTCCCGAAGCCGACCATCCCGACACCGAGACTGGTGCGCTTCATACCCTTCGCTCGCGTGCGCTCAAACCCCCGCCTCCCGCAGGAAGCGGCGGATGCCGCGCACGGCCTGGCGGATGCGGTGGCGATTCTCGACCAGCGCGAAACGCACGAAGCCCTCGCCCATTTCGCCAAAGCCGATCCCCGGAGACACGGCGACCTTCGCTTCGAGCATCAACCGCTTCGCGAACTCGAGCGAGCCGAGTTGGCGAAGCGGTTCCGGAATCGGCGCCCAGACGAACATCGTCGCGAGCGGCTTCTCGATCTTCCACTGGCCTTCGCCGGGAGCGCCGAGTCCTTCGATCAGCGCATCGCGGCGATCGCGATAGGTGAGCGCCGCTTCGGTGACGCAATCCTGTGGACCGCGCAGCGCGACGATCGCGCCGACCTGGATCGGCGTCGGCATGCCGTAATCGAGATAACTCTTGATGCGACCGAGTGCGTGGATCATGTCGGAATTGCCGGCCGCGAAGCCGACGCGCCAACCCGCCATCGAATGCGACTTCGAGAGCGAGCCGAACTCGATCGCGATGTCGCGCGCGCCCGGCACCTCGAGGATGCTCGGCGCCTTGTAGCCGTCAAAGCAGACTTCGGCGTACGCGAAGTCGTGCACCACCATCAGATCGTTGTCGCGCGCGAACTCGATCACGCGCTCGAAGAAGGCGCGGTCCACGCACATGCCGGTCGGGTTGGCCGGGAACGACAGGATCAACAGCTTCGGCTTCGGCCAGGTGCGCTTCATCGCGGTCTCGAGATTCTCGATGAAGTCGGTGTCGGGCGTCAGCGGAACGGTGCGCAGATCGCCGCCCGAGATGATCACCGAGTACTGATGGATGGGATACGCGGGATCGGGACACAATACGACGTCGCCCGGCCCGATCGTCATCAGGATGAAGTGCGCGAGACCTTCCTTCGAGCCAATTACTGCTATCGCCTCGCGGTCGGGATCGATCGCGACGGCGTGTCGGCGCAAGTACCACTCGCTGATCGCGGAGCGCAGGTTCGGCAGCCCGCGGCTTGCCGAGTAGCGGTGGTTGCGCGGATTGCGCGCGGCCTCGCAGATCTTGTCCACCACGTGCGTCGGCGTCGGCAGATCCGGATTGCCCATGCCGAGGTCGATCACGTCCTCGCCGCGCCGACGGGCGGCGGCCATCAGCGCGATGACCTCCGCAAACAGATAGGGCGGAAGCCGGTTGAGCTTGTGGAAATCGTGGCGGACGGTCATGGCAATGGTTCCGGGGGGAGGCTTCGCCCCAACCTATGGGAACACGGCGGGTCGGGCAAGCGAACTCACGATCATCGCCGCTCGCCGTAGGCTCGCTACGCGGGAACGGTCGCGCGAAGCTCCGAGCAAGGCCCGCGTAGCGAGGCGCAGCCGAGCGGCGACTCCATGAGTTGGCGGATCTGCCGCGCGCGGGCGCTACCGTCGCCGCCGATGACGATTCGGCTCTTCGCGCTTCCGTGTGGCTGGCTCGAGGCGGATCTCGGTCTCTTTCTCGAAGGAGAAGCCGGCAAGATTCGCGTGCCCGTGCCCAGTTGGCTGGTGCTGCATCCGGCCGGCGCGCTGGTCTTCGACACCGGCTTGCACATCGACTTGCAGACGGACCCAGAGGCGCGCGTCGGCTTCCTCGCGCGGCTCTACCAGATCCACTTCGATTGCGGCCAGGAACTCGCTGCGCGGCTGCGCGCGCAGGGTGTCGATCCTGCGCGTGTCGGCTGGTTGGTGAACTCGCACCTGCACTTCGATCACGTCGGCGGCAATGCGCAGCTTCCGAACGCGAAGCTGATCGTGCAGCGTCGCGAATGGGAAGCCGCCGCCGAGCCTGATCTGCGCGCGAAGAACGCCTACGACCCGCGTGATTTCGATCTCGGCCACGCGCGTCAGCTCATCGACGGCGAGCACGACGTCTTCGGCGACGGCGCCGTCACTTGCGTGCCGACGCACGGCCACACGCCCGGCCATCAATCTCTGCGCGTGCGGCTGCCGAGCGGCGACGTCGTGCTCACCGCCGACGCCTGCTATCTGCGCCGCGCACTCGACGCGATGCAGCTCCCGCCGATTCTTCACGATCGCGAGGAAATGCTCGCGTCGTTGCGCCGGCTGCGCGCGCTCGAAGCGGCCGGCGCGCGGCTCTACTTCGGCCACGACCCGTCGCCGTGGGCACACGACCCGCAGGCAGCGCTCGAGATTCTCTGACGCGAGCGACGCCGGAGCGTGTGATCGCTGCCGAGCATTCGCGGCGTGTGTCGGCGATCGGTGTCGCGTGCGCGCTCGGCGGCTTCCTGCTGATCGGTGTCGCGCTCGCACCCGCGCTCCTCGGTCGCACCGCCTTCCTGCCGGCGGACTACTGGATGGCGACAGTGCCGTTCGCGCTGACGGCGCCGCCGGGCGTCGTGCGCGATTTCCCGTCGAACTCGCTGCTCGGCGATCCGGCGCTGCTCTACCCGCCGCAACTCTGGGTGTTGCGCGAAGCGCTTCGCGACGGCGCGTTCCCGCTCTGGAACCGCTTCGCGCGCGGCGGCGAGTCGATGCTCGGCACGGGGCAATCGGGACCCTTCGCGCCGACCACGTGGCCGATCCTCGCGCTGCCCTGGCCACACGGTTTTGCGTGGGCGGCCGTGCTGCGCTTCGGCCTGCTCTGGCTCGGCGCCTACCTCTATGGCCGCGCGATGAAACTCGAGCGCGCGTGGTCGGTCGCGATCGCGCTCGGCTTCTGTGCCGCGCCGCTCTTCGCGGTGCACTTCCAGCAGCTCCCGCGCGCCACCGCACACCTCGCGCTGCCTTGGTTGCTGCTCGGCGTCGAGCGGCTCGCCGCTGCGATGCCACACGGCGCGCGCGCGATGGTTCGCGCGGCGCTGCCGCTCGCCGCGTTCCACGCCTTCGCGTTGCTCGCTGGCTATCCGCCCGCCGCGCTGACGGTGAGCTTCGGCGCGTCGCTCTACCTCGCGCTGCGCCTGCCGTGGCAACCGCACGGCGCGGCGCTCAGCGCGCGCGCGATCGGCTTCGCCGCGCTCGCACTCGGCGGGCTACTCGCTGCGCCGGTGCTGCTTCCGTTCGCCGAAGCGCTGCGCGATTCGGCGACGCTCGCGGATCGCGGTGAGGGCGGGCAGTGGACCCTCGCGGCCTCGACGCTGCGCCTCTTCTGGAATCCGTACCTCTTCGGCTCGCCGATCCGCGGCGCTGCGCACGGCTGGAACGGTCCCGAGAACTTCGAGGAAGCGCAGCAATACATCGGGCTCGTGCCGTGGGTGTTCCTGCTCGGCTGCGCACCGTTGTTGTGGCGGGTGCGGGGCGACGATCGACTGCGCGCGCTTGCGCTCATCGCGATCGCTGTGGTCGCGGCGTCGCTCGGCTTCGGCTGGTGGCCGCTGCATCCGCTGCTGACGATGCTGCCGCCATTCTCGGTCAACTCGAATCCGCGGCTGCTCTTTCTCGTGCAGATCGCGATCCCGATTCTCGCCGCACTCGCTGCGCGCAGCTGGCTGGCGGCGCGAAGCGTGTCGATCCCTCGCGCGCGTGGCTTCGCACCGCTCATAGCAGTCGCGACGATCGGCGGCGCGCTGCTCGTCACGCTCGCGCTCACGAATCGCTGGGAGCTGCGATCCTGGATCGCGCTCGCTTCGGCAGCGGCGCTGGTTGCGGCGGGCTACTGCGCGGCCTCCACCGTAGAGCGTCGCGTCGCGATCGTACTCGTGCCGCTGCTCTGGCTCGCCGACGTCGCGCCGGTCTACCGCGGTCTCCATCCGCAGGTGCCGATCGCGTGGGCCGATCCGGCGCGCGCGGTGGCGATGCTTCCCGACGCGATCCGCGACGATCCGAACGCGCGGATCGCCTTCGAGCGCATGACGCCGCCGAACTTGCCGGCCGTCTTCGGTGTCGAAGACGTGCGCGCCTACTCGTTTCCGGTGCCGTCGCGCTATGACCGCTTTGCCCTCGAAGTGATGGAGATCCCCGTCCCGAGCAATCTGCTGCGCGAAGACCTCATGCGCCCTGCGACGCTCGCCGGCCTCGAGCGCACCTGCGCGCAGTGGCTCTGGACTACGCAGCGATACGAAGGCACACCGCTCGCGGCGCGGGTCGCAAAAGTCTGGGAGCGCAACAATCGACTCTTCATCTACCGACTCACCGAGGCGTCGCCGTGTGCGGCGTGGTACGCGAACGACGCGGTGACGCAGGTGGGCGATGTCGATGCAGCCGTCGTAGCGCTGCGCGCGTCGCTCGTCGCGCCGGCCGAGGAGATCGTGATCGAGGTCCCGGGTGCGTCTCAGCTTGTAGCAGCGCCGCGCGAATCGGGCATTGCCGTCGGGGCGCAATGGCCGAACCCGAATCGCATCGATCTCGAGATTCCCGCCGCAGCGCGCGCGCGCGACGGCTGGCTGGTGCTGCGCGTGAGTCACGATGCGGGCTGGTCGGCGGTGTCACAGACCGGTGCGCCGCTGTCCGTCGTGCCGGCGCAACTGCGCTTTCTCGCAGTCGCTGCGCCGGCCGGCACCGAGCGCGTGACGCTTCGCTACGTGCCGCAACACTTTATCGTTACGATCGGCATTGCCGCTTTCGCGCTCCTGCTGGTGACCTTCGGCCAAGTCTGGGCAAGAACGGGGCGCCAATTGTCGCGAGAGGGTCTGCCTCGCCATATCGGCGGGTAACACCGGCAGCGCTTCAAGCTCGGATCCCACTTTCAAAGACGCTGTTGGAGCACATGCCCTCCCGCGCGTCGCGACTCGTGGGCGGCGAAGCTCCGGAGACCGTGATCTCGGTTCCCGCGGCCAACGGGCAGATCGCCGACGTTGCAAGCCTTGGGACGCTTGGGAGCGGCCAGATCTGCTCGCTTGACACAGCACGATTCATACAGAGAATGCGGACCTGAGGCGCTCCGGATGCATCTTCTGCTCGCCGAAATCTGAGAGGAATACAGCGAAATGCGTGACGGCATCCCCAGAGCGCGGCCCCCGAGAGTGCGCGCGACGGGAGCATCGAGACTCGACGCCGAACTCGCATTGGTTCTCTGTGCCGCGCTCATCTACGCGATCGTCTGGATCGCACGAGCGTCGTACACGGTAGGTGGCTTCCGCTACTACCCGCTTCTTGACGACGCGATGATCTCGATGCGGTATGCGCGAAATCTTGCGAGTGGCCTCGGCCTCGTTTGGAACGCTGGAGAATACGTCGAGGGTTTCAGCAACCCGCTGTGGACGGGATGGATGGCCGCCCTTCACCTGATCCCGATGCCAGTGCGGTTGGTGAGCCTGCTCGTCATTCTCAGCGGATCGGCGCTCCATCTTGTCACCGTCGTGTTTTCCTACCGAATCACCCAGCAAATTGGCGGCAGCCGGCGCGCGGCAACCGGCGCTGCGATCCTTACCGCGTTCTACTACCCACTTTGTCTTTGGGCGGTCAGCGGAATGGAAGTTCCCGCCCTGACGGCCCTGACGGCTCTCGGGGCGAGTTCGGCGATCCGGCTTGCGAATGATCCTGGAGAGCAGAGTTGGCATCTTTGGGCGTGGCTCGCGACGGGTGCGGTCGTGAGAATGGACTTTGTGGTTCCTGCGATTGTCCTATTGGCTTGGCTTGGGGTCGCGTCTCCAGCACGTCGCCGTGAAAGCCTCATAGGCGGGCTTGTGGTCGCCGGTACTCTCGCCATTCTCGTCGTTGCGCGTCTCTGGTATTACGGCGAATACATGCCAAATACCTACTACCTCAAGCTCGAAGGAATTCCGCTCGCGGTTCGAGTCATCCGGGGAGCCATGGTTACCGGAGACTATCTCTTGTATGCGGGCCTTCCGTTCGTCGCGCTTGCACTCCTCCAGGTTCATTCATTGCGCAAGCCGCCGGGTCTCCTCGCATTGCTTTTTGTCGGCCAGCTTGCGTATAGCGTCTACGTCGGAGGCGACATCTACGAGCATCTGGGCGGCGCCAATCGGTTCGTATCCGTCGCAGTCCCTCTGTTCTTCTGCCTCCTCGCACTTGGGCTCGAACGAGCCACCCGGGCACTGTCACTTCGGCCTGAGTTCACCTCGGTCTCATTTGGACTACTAGTCGTCGCCACGCTCATACAAGCGAATGCGATGCGCGAGGGCGTTGGCGGTATCGAGACGTGGGGGCTTCTCAAGAGACCGCTCTACTCGAACATGGCCGAAGACCTGACGCGCGCCGCCATCGGCTTGCGGAGATCGACGGATGAGGGGGCGAGTTTCGCGGTAGCTCTCGCGGGTACGCTGCCGTACTGGTTGAATCGTCCTTGCATAGATCTGCTCGGAAAGACGGATCGTGAGATCGCACATCAACAGGCGCATTTGGATCCTGCGATTGGGGCAGAGCAGTACGAACCGGGGCATATGAAGTGGGATTTCTCACACTCGATTGGGAAACTCCAACCCGACGTAGTCGCCCAACTTTGGGGCGATGGGGAAAGCGCTCAACCGTATCTTGGCAACTACTTCATCCCCGCTGGTGGTGGTCCGCCATGGTTCCGCAAGGACTCTCCTCATGTGCTTTGGAGCACAATCAAAGACTGAGCGCTCAGCACGAATGGTGCTCACCGACCCGGTGAAGGTGGCGCTAGAGCCGCAGCGGCAATCGTCATGAACCGGAAGTGTTCGAAACTATCTGGGCGCGGCGCCGGCTGATTCCCGCGAGACACACGCACGCGACGACGCCTGCTAGCGCGCCTTCCGGCTCCGGCACGATCTGGCCGACCTCGCCGGCGAAATTCGTGGGCGTCGCCGCGGCGACGAGCAGGTTCTCGCCGACCACGCTGAAGTCCTCGTTCAGCGAGTTGACCCCGTCGGTCGGCAGCGCCGGTTGCCCGATCGACATCAGATCGGCTTCGACCAGCCCGACCGAATCGACGTTCGCTGCGATGAAAGCGGCGGCCGGCAGCACGAAGTCCGGCTCGATGCCGGCCGCCGCCGCGAAGGCCGGCGTCGCGATCAGGAAGAAACGCCCGCCGGTAGCCGGCGGCACGACCAGGTCGGAAGGGATCACGAACTGCGCCTGCATTACGGTGTCGCTGTAGGTCTCGACTAGATGATCGTCGAGAAATTGCTGGCTGTCCGATGTGGTGAAGAACTCGATGAACTGAACGCTGCGATCTTCGTTCGTAAAGACTTCGCTGACGTCCCAGAGGTTGAAGAACGCCGCAGCAGGCGCCGCGTACGTGGAAAGAACGAGCGCGATCGCGAGGCTTCGATGTCGCATGAGATTCCCCCTCGTTGCGGACTCTACGCCGGGCTCGCTCCCGTCCGCGAGCCGCGCGTGAACCACCAGTAGAACGGCAACCCGAGCGCGAGCGTCGCGAGGCCGATGCCGCACTCGCGGGGCCGGTAGATCAGCATGTTCACCGCGATCGCCGCGTTCGCGAGGATGTAGAGCGCCGGCACCACCGGGTAGCCCCAGGCGCGATACGGGCGCGGGCGGTCCGGCGCCTTCCAGCGCAGCGCGTAGAGCGCCGCGGTGTCGCCGATCGTCGCGAGCAGGATCGCGAAGGTCGTGTAGTCGAGCACGCTCGGGAAGTTGCGCAGCAGCACCACCAGTAGGAGTGACGCCACGGCGAGCACGGCGATCGCCATCGCCGGCGTCTTGTAGGTCTGGTGGACGCGATCGACGCCAGCGAAGAAGAGTCCGTCGATCGCCATCGCGTAGGCGATGCGCGGCGTCGTGAGGATCGTCGCGTTCAGCGTGCCGAGGATCGAGATCAGCACCAGCATGGCGACCAGCGTTCCGCTGACGGGACCGAAGAGCGCAGCGGCCGTCACCTCGCCGGCGTTCGCCGCCTGACGCAATTCGGCGATCGGAAGCGCGTAGAGATAGAGCGCGTTCACCGCGAGATAGATCACGATCACGAAGGCGAGTCCGATGAAGAGCGAGCGCGGCACGTTGCGCGCCGGATCGCGGATCTCGCTCGCGACGAACACCGATGCGTTCCAGCCGAGGTAGGAGAAGAGCACCGGCGAGAGCGCGAGGCCGAACGCGGAGATGCCGATCGCGCCGGCGCCGACGTCCGATACGGCGAGGCGCGCGACGTCTCCGCGCCCCGTGGCGATGCCCGCCACCACGAAGAGCGCGAGCGCGCCGATCTTCAGGAAGCTCGTCACGTTGTTCGCGCGCGCGCCGTGGCGGACGCCGTAGTAGTTGAGCAGCGACGTGCCGAGCACCAGCACGACGGCGAGCGCCACCTGCTCGGACTCCGACATCGGCACCAGCGCGGCGAGCCCCGCCGAGAAGCCGGTCGCTAGCGTCGCGACCGTTCCGGCTTGAATCACGAAGAACGAGAGCCAGCCGACCAGGAAGCCCGCGAGTGGATGGAAGGCTTCGCGCAGATAGACGTAGTCACCGCCGGCGCGCGGAAACATCGCGCCGAGTTCCGCGTTCGCGAGCGCGCCGGCGAGCGACAGCAATCCGCCCGCGACCCATACCGCGAGGAAGAAGCCAGCATTCGGCAGCAGATCGGCGATGCGTCCCGGTGTCAGGAAGATTCCCGACCCGATCACCGACGCGACGACCAGGAACGTCGCATCGAGCAGCGAGAGCTCTCGCAGCAACCCGTCGCGCGGATGGCGAGTGGGCTCGTTCTGCTCGCCCCGAGCCCGTTCGCCGCTCTCGCTGCGCTCGAGCTCGGGGTGCTTCACGCGACTAGGCGAGGAACGGAATGATGATCAGCGCGACGATGTTGATCAGCTTCAGCATCGGGTTGATCGCCGGGCCGGCCGTGTCCTTGTAGGGATCGCCGACGGTGTCGCCGGTGACGGACGCCTTGTGCGCATCCGAACCCTTGCCGCCGTGCGCGCCGGATTCGATGTACTTCTTGGCATTGTCCCAGGCCGCGCCGCCGGTCGTCATCGAGAGACCGACACAGAGACCGGACACGATCGAGCCGATCAGCAGGCCGCCGAGCGCTTGCGGGCCGAGCAGGAAACCGACGAGCAGCGGCACTGCGACGGGGATCAGCGCCGGCGCGATCATCTCGCGCAGCGCGGTGGCGGTGACGATGTCCACGCAAGTTCGATAGTCGGGCTTGCCGGTGCCTTCCATCAGGCCCGGGATTTCGCGGAACTGGCGCCGCACTTCTTCGACGACCTTCCCGCCCGCGACGCCGACCGCTTCCATCGCGAGCGACGCGAAGAGGAACGGCACCATCGCGCCGATGAAGAGGCCAGCGAGCACGGATGTGTTGGCGAGATCGAAGTTGGTGTCCACGCCGGCGAGTGCGCGCAGATCTTCGAGGTAGGTCGCGAAGAGCACCACCGCCGCGAGCCCGGCCGATGCGATCGCGTAGCCCTTGGTGACCGCCTTCGTGGTGTTGCCGAACGCGTCGAGCGGATCGGTGACCTGGCGGACCGCGTCGCCCATCTTCGCCATCTCGGCAATGCCGCCGGCGTTGTCGGTGATCGGACCGTAGGCATCGATCGCGACCACGATGCCCGCGAGCGACAGCATCGCCATCGCCGCCGTCGCGACACCGAAGAGCCCCGCGAGCCAGAAGCAGGAGAGCATCGCGGCGACGATCACCAGCACGGGGGCCACGGTGGCCTGCATGCCGACCGCGAGACCGCTG
>JANNKU010000158.1:0-56816 GCA_031396445.1 Deltaproteobacteria bacterium
AGCGCCGCCGGCTCCACGTCGGCCAGCACGAGCCGGGCCCCTCGGGCCCCGAGCACGTGAGCTGTCGCCAGCCCGATCCCGCTCGCCCCACCCGTCACGACGGCCCCCTTGCCGGTCAGCGTGTCCACATCTCGCTCCTACGTTCCGTTCGGATTGCGTTTCGGTCCG
Organism: Deltaproteobacteria bacterium; assembly: GCA_031396445.1. GTDB lineage: Bacteria > Myxococcota_A > UBA9160 > UBA9160 > PR03 > PR03. Next base: position 169 of record JANNKU010000158.1, read on the forward strand.
GATTCTGGTCGCCTCCGCAACCGATATCCGGACCGAAACGTGATAACCCTCGGGGATGACGCTCGTCCTGCGCACTGACGCCGATGGTGTGGCCACGCTCACGATCAACCGGCCCGAGAAGCTCAACGCCCTGAACCCACCGACGTTCATGGCGTTGCGATCACACATCGACGACGTCGCTGCCGACGACACCGTCCGCTGCGTCGTGCTCACCGGAGCCGGCCGGTCGTTCTGTCTCTTCGTTGCGAAAGCTCGCCGTAACTCTGTTACGGCTGCGCTTCCGCGCCTCGAGCTCGTCCCGAATCTCCGTGCCCGGCTCGGTCCGACGTTTGTCAGCAACCTGTTAGGCTCGAAAAACTGTTGGAGGGAACCATGCTCTCGATCCCGATCATTGCGATTGGCGTCTTCATCGCGCTGGGAATCGCAGGCGTGCGCGTGTTGCAGGAATACGAGCGTGGCGTCGTCTTCCGCCTCGGACGCTACGCCGGCGTGAAGCAGGCGGGCCTCACGTGGATCATTCCCGGTGTCGATCGCCTGGTGAAGATCAGCCTGCGCGAGATCGTGATGGACGTGCCGTCGCAGGAAGTGATCACGCGAGACAACGTTTCGGTGAAGGTGAACGCGGTGCTCTACTTCCGCGTGCTGCACCCCGAGAAAGCGGTGATCTCGGTCGAGAACTATCTCTACGGAACCTCGCAACTGGCGCAGACCACACTGCGCAGCGTGTGCGGGCAGGCCGAACTGGACGAGCTGCTCGCCGAACGCGATCAGATCAACCGCAAGCTGCAGGAGATCATCGACCAACACACCGAGGCGTGGGGCGTGAAGGTGCGGTCGGTCGAGGTGAAGCAGATCGATCTGCCGGAAGAGATGAAGCGAGCGATGGCGAAGCAGGCGGAAGCGGAGCGCGAGAAGCGCGCGAAGCTGATTCACGCCGAAGGCGAGTTCTCTGCGTCGCAGCGGCTGAAGGACGCCGCTCACGTGCTCTCCGAGGAGCCTGCTGCGCTGCAGCTTCGCTACCTGCAGACGCTCACCGAGATCGCGACCGAGCGAAACTCGACGATCCTCTTTCCGCTCCCGATGGATCTGCTGCGACCGCTCTACCTCGCGAGTGAAGCGGCGGCGCGCAAGATGGAGAAAGAAGGCTGATGGCGCGCGAGCCGCAGGAATCACCCGACGAGCGTGTGCGCAGGAGCGTCGCGCGGACCGTCGCCAACATCACGGTGTTGCTGGTGTCGCTAGGCGTGCTCGGCGCGTGGGCGTACTTCGGCACCTACCAGCTCGAGCCCGGTCAATCGGCCGTGATCCTGCGCCTCGGGAAGTACTCCCGCACCGAGTCGCAGCCGGGTCTGCGCTGGCATCTGCCGCCGCCGATCGAGGATCACGAGATCATCAACGTGCAGTCGCTCGATCGCGAGGAGTTCGGCATCCGCCCCGGCGAAGAGCCGAGTGCAGAGGACAAGCTCGAAGCCGCGATGCAGACGAGCGACGCCAACATCGTGCATCTCTCCTTCGTCGTGCAGTACCGGATCAAGGACGCGTTCCAGGCGCGCTATCGCATCGCCGATCCGCGACCGGTATTGCGGGACGCAGCGCAAGCGGCGGTTCGCGGCGTAGTCGGTCGAAACACGATCGACGACGTGCTCTCCGAGAAGCGCGGCATCGTCGAGACCGAGACGCAAGAAGCGCTGCAGGAGACGCTCGATCTCTATGAGTCGGGTCTCGCGGTGCTGGGCGTCGAGTTGCAGGACGTGCAGCCGCCCGAGTCGGTGCGCGCTTCCTTCGACGACGTGCTCGGTGCAAAGCAGGATCGCGATCGCGCCGTCAACGAAGCGCAGGGCTACGCGAACGAGGTGTTGCCGAAGTCGCGCGCGAAGGCGATCGAGCTGGTCGAGAGCGCGCGCGGCTACAAGGGCGCGAAGGTTGCCGAGGCGACGGGTCAGGCTTCGCGCTTCCGCGCCATTGCGGTCGAGTACCAGAAGGCGCCCGAGGTCGTGCGCACGCGGCTCTTCCTCGAAACGATGGAAGACGTGTTGCCGGCGGTGCGCACCGTGATCATCGAGCCGGGCACCGCCGTGATGCCGTATCTGCCGCTCGACGAGCGCGCCCCGAACACGACGCGCGAAGCGCCGCCGCTTCATCAAGCAGAGCGCGCGGCGCCGAGCGCCGTTGCTCCCGAGGTGGCGAGATGAGGCGACTCCTCTTTGGTGTCCTCGTCGTGTCTGCGGTGTTCGCGGCGTTGGTGTGGGCTGGCGAAGTGGGCGTCGGTCCCGTGGTGATCACACGCGAGGGCGAGCAAAAGGTCGTGCTGCTCTTCGGCTCTCCGGTGTCGGTGCAGACCGAGCCCGGCTTGTCGCTGCGCGTGCCGCTGCTCTCCACCGTGCTGACCTTCGACCGACGCTTTCTCTACTTCAACTCCGAGTCGCAGCAGATGCAGACGCGCGACGCCGAGCGTCCGCTCGTCGATCACTATGTGGTCTGGCGCATCGCCGATCCGCTCAAGTTCTTCGCCTCGTTCCCGAGCGGCATGTCGCAGGCCGAGGCGCAGATCGATCGCGTCACGCGCTCGGATCTGCGCGAAGTGGTCGGCACCAAGACGCTCGCCGAGGTCGTCACCACCGAGCGCGAGCGCGTGATGAAGGAGATCACCGAGAAGAGCGCCGCGTCGCTCGCCGACTTCGGCATCGAAGTGCGCGACGTGCGCATCAATCGCACCGAGTTGCCGCCCGGCACCGAGGAGAACGTCTACGCGCGCATGCGTAGCCAGCGCGAACAGCTCGCGCGCAAGTACCGCGCCGAGGGCGACCAGGAAGGCCGCCGCATCCGCGCCGAAGCGGATCGCGATTCGCTGGTGACGGTCGCCGACGCGCAGCGCGACGCCGACGTGCTGCGCGGCGAAGGCGAAGCCGAATCCGCGCGCATCTACGCAGAAGCACACGCGATCGAACCCGAGTTCTACGGCTTCGTCCGACGCCTCGATGCGTATCGAAAGACGATCGGCGACAAGACCACCCTGGTGGTCCCCCCGAGCAACGACTTCTTCGACCTGCTTCAGAACTACCGCGAGAACACGCGCTAGCGCGGCATGCGCCAGATCTGGATCGCGCCGATGGCGAGGAAGACGGCGACGATTCCCCACGGCGTCCAGAACGCAGATGTGACGCCCTGGGTCGCGAGCGTGCCGCCGTATTGGCGCACCATGTAGAAGAGGAAGATCGCCGCGACACCTTGCAGTGCCGGAACGGCGAGGCTTCGGGTGCGCTCCACGCGCATCGCCAATGGAATCGCGAGCACCACGAACACGAGCGACGCGAGCGGTTCTGCTGCGCGTTCCTGCAGCAGCGCTTCGGCGCGCACCGACTCGGTGTCACCGGCTTCCTGCTGATCGCGGTACTCGAGCAATTCGGTGATCGAGAGCGCCGAGACGCCGACGTCGAGCAGCGCCTTCTCGTCGGGCAGATCGATCTCGGCGTCCGCCAGCTTCTCGTACTTCGAGGGCGCCGAGGCATCGTCGGGATCGAAGCCGCGCATCACCGCATTCGCGAGATGCCACCGGCCTTCTTCGCCCACCGTCGCGCGCGCGGCCTGGATCGTGCGCAGCAGTCGACCGCGGTCGTCCATCTCATAGATCGCGATGTCCAGCAGCGCCTTCGCGGTCGGGTCCGAATCGCGGACGTTGTAGATGGTGTGGCCCTTGTGATACCAGAACGAACCACGGCGGAAGGTCACCTCGCCGCCGTCGTTGCCGAGACGGCGCGACGCCTCGCGGGCCTGGACCGCGACCGTTTCGTTGACGAGGAGAGCGATCCCCGAGATGACGCCGGCCGCGACGAGGATCGGGAAGAGCACGCGCAGCGGTGAGATCCCGCCGGCCTTCATTGCGAGAATCTCATATCCGCGCGCGGCGTTGCCTACCGAGAGATAGGCTGCCGCAAATGCCGACGCGGGAATCAGGATCGGCAGATGCTTGTGGGGAATGCGCAGGATCAGCGAGATCCATGCGTCGAGAAAGCCGCCCGAAGAGCCGACGACATCGCCAAAATCCGCGAGCAGTTCGACTACGCTGATCAAGACGACCAGCGCGATCAGCACGCCGACGAACGTGGTGACGAAGCGGACGAGCAGATAGCGCGACAAGACGCCCACGGGCGCGGAGGCTAGCGGTTGCGGGTCGTACGGGGCAGTGCAGCGCTGGGTCGCAGTCCGCGTCGCGCGGTTCTCACGATCGGCAACTTCGACGGTCTGCACATCGGGCATCGCGAGATCCTGCGCACGGTGATCGATCGCGCCCGCGCGCGGGATGGCGAAGCCGTCGTCTACACCTTCGATCCGCATCCGCGCAAAGTGCTGCAAGCGGATCGCGCGCCGTCGCTGCTCACCACCACGGAACAGAAACTCGAGCTGCTCGCCGCCGCGCAGATCGACCTCGTCGTTCTCGAACCGTTCACCGCGGAGTTCGCGAAGACGACGCCGGAGAGTTTCGTTCGCGAGCACGTGCACGCGCACGTGGCGCCGCTCGAAGTCTATGTCGGCTACGACTTTCATTACGGGCGCGATCGCGCCGGTTCGATGCGGCTTCTCACCGAGCTCGGACCGCGCCTCGGCTTCGCCGTCACGATCATTCCCGAGGTGACGATCGGCGGGCACGACGTTTCTTCGAGTCGCATCCGCGAGTTGCTGGCAGCCGGCGATGTCGAGGAGTCGAAGCGCATGCTCGGGCGTTCGTTCGCGGTGCGCGGCAGCGTCGTCGAGGGCGATCGCCGCGGGCGCACACTCGGCTTCCCGACTGCGAACCTGGCGCCCGAGAACGAGGTCATCCCCGCGCATGGCGTCTATGTGGGGCACGTGCGGCTGCTCGACGCCGGCACGCCCGAAGCGGGTACGCGTTTCGCCGCCGTCACCAATGTCGGTCGCCGGCCGACCTTCAAGGACGCCGACCCCCCGCTCGCGGAAGCGCACCTGCTCGATTTCAGCGGCGATCTCTACGGCCGACGCATCGAATTGTCGTTCGAGGCACGTCTGCGCGGCGAACAGAGATTTTCCGGCGCTGATGCGTTGCGCGTGCAGATCGCGCGCGATGTCGAGGTCGCGCGCCAGATCCTCGAGTCCGCGTGAGCCAGACGCCGCCGACCCAGAAGCGTGTACGAAGGCGATTGCGCGATCCGCGTCTGTGGATCGGCATCGCGATCACCGCTGCGACGCTCTCGCTCGCCGCTCGTGGCGTCGATTTCCGCACGCTGCTCCAGGATCTTTCGCGCGCCAATCTGCCGCTGCTCCTGGGGCTCTCGGTCCCCATCTATCTGCTGACGCTCTGGGTGCGCGCGCTGCGCTGGCGGCATCTGACCAACCCGGTGTGCGACGCGTCGCGCGGCACGCTCTTTCGCGCGACGGCGATCGGCACGCTCGCCAACAACATCTTCCCCCTGCGAATCGGCGAAGTGGTGCGCGCGTACTATCTCGCGCGCGAAACGCGCGCCGGAACCACGGCGCTCTTCGGCACGGTGGTGCTCGAACGCGGCATCGATGGCATCGCAGTGGTCGCGATGGCGCTGGTGATCTTCGGCGCGCGCGGCGGGACGGACGCCGGCGCGCTCGCCGTCGGCATCCCGCTCCTGGTTGGTGCCGCGGTGCCGCTCGCCGCCGTCGTCTGGCTGCGTCTGGCGCCAGAGCAGGTGGTGCGCGTGACCCGGGCCGTACTCGCATCGGTGGGCGGACGCGGCACGACGTCCATCGAGCGAATGATTCGGCACCTGGCCGAAGGGCTCGGGTCGCTGCACCGCGGCCCGCATCTCTGGTGGGTGGCCTGGCATTCGATCGTGATCTGGACGGTGCTCGGCGTCGCACCGTTCCTGGCCGCGATGCTCGCGCTCGGCATCGACCTCGGGTCCTTCGAGCGCAATCTGTCGGCGGCCTTCGTCACGCTCACCGCAGTGGGGATCGCCGTTGCGCTGCCGTCGGCGCCCGGTTTCGTCGGTCCCTATCACCTGGCGGCGCGCGAAGCGCTGCGTCGCTTCGGTGTGACCGAAGAGCTGGCGCTCGCGCTCGGGACGCTCTCGCACGCGGTCTTCTGGCTCACCACCACCGGCATCGGGCTCGCCGTGCTCCGCTACCGCGGCACGCGTCTCGATGAACTCGCCGACGCTGCTTCCACCGACGCCGATCAAGTTCCCTCCTAAGGCCGCCGATAACCGTCCGGGAATGCAGGGCTTTCGTGGATCCGCAACGGTCCGCGTCAAGGTCGCCAGAAGACGGCGGTTTTGGCGCCAAGGCGGTCGGCTCCGCGCGCGTGGCCAAGCAGGAGAGGGGACCCGGTGAACGAGCGGATCGGCGAGCTGCTCGTCCGTCAGAACATGCTGACGGCCGAGCAGTTGAAGCGTGCGCGCGACGAAGCGCGTACCAACGGCGCTCGCCTGGGTCACCAGATCACCAAGCTCGGCTACCTGCAAGAAACCGAGCTCACTGACTTCGTCGCAAAGCAGTACGGATTGCCATCGATCGAGCTCGCGGAGTTCGAGATCGATCGCGACGTGATCAAGCTGATCCCGGAAGAAGTGGCGATCAAGCACACGGTGATTCCGGTGAACCGCGCCGGCTCCACGCTGATCCTCGCCACCGCCGATCCCTCGAACATCTTCGCGATCGACGACATCAAGTTCCTCACCGGGTACAACGTCGAAGTCGTCGTCTCCTCCGAAGCGGCGATCAAGGAGGCGATCGACAAGTACTACGACAAGTCGGCTTCCTTCGCCGACGTGATGTCGGACCTCGATGTCGAAGATCTCGAACTGATCCAGGAAGAGGACGACGTCGACGTCGGCGAGCTCGCGCGCGAGTCCGAAGACGCGCCGGTCGTGAAGCTCGTGAACCTGATCCTCACCGACGCCGTCAAGCGCAACGCGTCGGATATCCACATCGAGCCGTACGAGAAGGAATTCCGCGCCCGCTACCGCATCGACGGCATGCTCTACGAAGTGATGAAGCCGCCGATGAAGTTGCGCAACGCGATCACCTCGCGTCTCAAGATCATGGCGGAACTCGACATTGCCGAACGGCGCCTGCCGCAGGACGGCCGCATCAAGCTGAAGATGGGACGCGGCAAGGAGATGGACTTCCGCGTCTCGACACTGCCGACGCTCTTTGGTGAGAAAGTCGTGCTGCGCCTCCTCGACAAGTCGAATCTGCAGCTCGACATGACGAAACTCGGCTTCGAGCAGGCGCAGCTCGACGTATTCAAGGACTGCATCCATCGCCCTTTCGGGATGGTGCTCGTCACGGGCCCCACGGGTTCGGGCAAGACGACATCGCTCTATTCCGCGCTCGCGGAGCTGAACAAGGTCAGCGAGAACATCTCTACCGCGGAGGATCCCGTCGAGTTCAACTTGTCGGGGATCAACCAGGTACAGATGCACGAGGACATCGGGCTCAACTTCGCTGCGGCGCTGCGCTCGTTCCTGCGGCAGGACCCCGACATCATCATGGTCGGTGAGATCCGCGACTTCGAGACGGCGGAGATCGCCATCAAGGCGGCGCTCACCGGCCATCTCGTGCTTTCCACGCTGCATACCAACGACGCGCCGAGCACCGTCAACCGGCTGCTCAACATGGGTATCGAGCCTTTCCTGGTGGCATCGTCGGTGAACTGCATTCTCGCCCAGCGCCTCGCGCGCAAGGTCTGCGAGGAGTGCAAGGATCGCGAGACCGAGGTCACCAAGCAGGCGCTGCTCGATGCCGGGCTCAGCGAAGACGAGATCGCGAAGGCAACACTCTTCCGTGGTCGCGGATGTCGGAACTGCTCGGAGACTGGCTACAAGGGCCGGATCGCCGTCTACGAAGTGATGGAACTGACCGAAGAACTCAAAGAGTTCGTCCTGAACGGCGCGTCTTCGATGGAGCTCAAACGAGAAGCCATCCGGGGCGGAATGATGACGTTGCGGCGCAGCGCGCTCAACAAGCTCATCGAGGGCACTACGACGCTCTCCGAAGTGTTGCGCGTGTCTTCGGCGGACAAATAGGAGGCGCGAGCCATGGCGAATCTGCACCAACTGCTGAAGGCGATGATCGAGAAGGGGGCGAGCGATCTCCACATCACCACGAACTCGCCGCCGCAGCTCCGCGTCGACGGCAAACTGCAGCCGATGCAGATGCCTCCGCTCTCGCCCGCCGAAACCAAACAGGTCTGCTACTCGATCCTCACCGACTCGCAGAAGCACAAGTTCGAGGAGAACAACGAGCTCGATCTGTCGTTCGGTGTGCGCGGGCTCTCGCGCTTCCGCGGCAACATCTTCATGCAGCGCGGTGCCGTCGCTGGGGCGTTCCGTTCGATTCCCTACAAGGTGATGACGATGGAAGAGCTGGGCCTGCCGAAGGCCGTGCTCGACATCGTGCGCAAACCGCGCGGACTGGTGCTGGTCACCGGGCCAACGGGTTCGGGCAAGTCGACTACGCTCGCATCGATCATCGACCGCGTGAACACCGAACGGCACGACCACATCGTGACGATCGAGGACCCGATCGAGTATCTGCACCCGCACAAGAACTGCGTGGTGAATCAGCGCGAGGTCGGATCGGACACCAAGAGCTTCACCAACGCGCTGAAATACATCCTTCGCCAGGATCCGGACGTCGTGCTGATCGGCGAGATGCGCGATCTCGAGACGATAGAAGCCGCGCTGACGGTCGCGGAGACCGGACACCTCGCGTTCGCGACGCTGCACACCAACTCGTGTGTGCAGACCATCAACCGCATCGTCGATGTGTTTCCGCCGTATCAGCAATCGCAGGTGCGCGCCCAGCTCTCGTTCGTGCTCGAGGGCGTGATGTGCCAGTCGCTGCTGCCGCGCGCGAACGGGCCCGGACGCGCACTCGCGCTTGAATTGATGGTTCCGAACCCGGCGATCCGCAATCTGATTCGCGAGGACAAGATCCACCAGATCTACTCGCAGATGCAGATCGGGCAGGAGAAGTTCGGAATGCAGACGATGAATCAGTCGCTGGCGTCACTCTTCCAGCGGCGGTTGATCTCTCTCGACGACGCGATGGCGCGAAGTCACGACCAGGAAGAATTGAAGACGTTGATCGGCGGTGGCAACGCCGGATCGATCAATCGGCGCATGGTGGGCACGGCCTGACGCCGCGCTCGCAGCACGCAGCTCAGAGAGACGAGGGGGATACACGATGCCGGTTTTCGCCTGGGAAGGGCGCACCCGTCAGGGGCAGTTGAAGAAGGGCGTAGTGGAGGCGGCCACGGAAGCGGCCGCGATGATGCAGCTCCGCGCGCAGGCCATCATTCCCGTGTCGGTCAAGCCGAAGGCGGCGCGCAGCAGCGGAGGCTTCAACAATCTTTTCAAGAAGGGCGTGACGACCCGCGAGCTGGTCGTGTTCACGCGCCAGTTCGCGACGATGATCGACGCCGGTCTGCCACTGGTGCAGTGCCTCGACATCCAGTCCGAGCAGCAGGAGAACAAGGGATTCGGGGAGACGCTCGGGCGCGTGAAGAGCGACGTCGAGCAGGGTTCCACCTTCGCCGAGGCGCTCGCGAAACATCCGCGCGTCTTTGATGAGCTCTACGTGAATCTAGTCACGGCCGGCGAGATCGGTGGTGTTCTCGACACCATTTTGAATCGCCTCTCGGCCTATCTCGAGAAGGCAGACAGCCTGAAGCGCAAGGTGAAGAGCGCGATGGTCTACCCGAGCACCGTGATGATCGTCGCGATGGGCGTACTGGCGCTGTTGCTGGTCAAGGTGATTCCCGTCTTCGAGAAGATGTTCAAGGACTTCGGCGGCGAGCTGCCTGGGCCGACACAGTTTGTGATCAGCCTCAGCAACTGGATGCAGCAATGGATCCTGTTGATCCTCGCCGCGGTCGTCGCGTTGGCCATCGCATGGGTGCAGGCGCGACGACGATCGCCGCGTTTCCGCTACCAGACCGACGCCATCTTCTTGAAGCTGCCGCTCTTCGGGATGCTGCTCCGAAAGGTCGCCGTGGCGCGCTTCAGCCGCACCTTCTCGACGATGCTCTCGTCGGGCGTGCCGATTCTCGACGCACTCGACATCTGCGCGAAGACCTCCGGCAACAAGGTGATCGAAGCCGGTCTGCAGAAAGTTCGCGCCGCGATCTCGGAGGGCAAGACCATCGCCGAGCCGCTGAAAGCGGTTGGCGTGTTCCCGGGAATGGTGGTGCAGATGATCGCAGTCGGTGAGCAGACCGGTGCGATGGACTCGATGCTCGCGAAGCTCGCCGACTTCTACGACGACGAAGTCGATTCGGCGGTGGACGGCCTCACCTCGATGCTCGAACCGCTGATGATGGTGTTCCTCGGTGGCAGCATCGGAACCATCTTGATCGCGATGTACCTGCCGATCTTCAAGATCGCGGAGACGGTGAAGTAGCCCCGACCCTCGTGGCCGCGGGTGTGATGCAAGGCGCCGAGGTCGAGCATCCGCTGCGGCATCGCATGCTCCCGCTGCTGGCGGGACGCCTGGTGGTCGCGTTCGGAATCCTGATCGGCGCGCTGGCGCTGACGGCCGAGCGCGCGCGCGCGGGAACCGAAGAGCCGGAACGTGGTCTCTACACGACCGTCGTTCTCGCCTTCGTCACGACCATCTTCGCCGCGGTCGTGAACAGCCGCGTCCGGCGGCGCCGCGTGTTCGTCGGCCTGCAGCTCGCCTCCGACGTGGCGATCGTCTCCGCGCTGGTGCACTTCTCGGGTGGCGCCGACTCGTTCTTCGGGTTCCTCTACGTACCGATCACGGTGTATGCAGCGCTGCTCTTCGGACGGCGCGGCGCGTACGCGGCGAGTGCGCTCGGGGCCGTGGGCTACGGCACCGTGTTGCTGATCTCGCATTGGGAGATGATGTCGCGCGGCGCGTACGCGGCGGATCCCGTGCGGCTCGCCGTGTGGGGCCTCAATGCCGGCGCACTGATGCTGGTGGCGCTGCTCGCGAGCGCACTCTCGCGCGAGCGTGATCGTGCCGGTCGCGCACTCGCCGAGACGTCCCGCGATCTCGCGAGTCTGCAGCGCCTGCATCAACGCACCGTCGAGAGCTTGACCAGCGGGCTCATCACCACCGATCCCGCGGGCTTGATCACTTCGTGGAACCCGGAAGCCGACCGCATAACCGGGGCAAGCGCCGCCGAGGTGATGGGGCGCGCACTCGACGACGTGATCCCCGGCGCGCGCGCGCGCGTGCTCGAAGCGGCGGGAAGCGGCGAAAAATTTCGCGCGCGCCTCTCACATCGCAATCGCCGCAACGAAAATCTGCATCTCGGTCTCGCGGGCTCGCGATTGCTCGTCGGCGACGGCGATCCCGGCGGCTACGTGGTGATCTTCCAGGACGTCACGCAGGTGGTCGAAATGGAAGCGGAGCTGCGCCGACACGAGCGACTTTCCGGAATCGGACAGTTGGCAGCCGATCTCGCCCACGAAATCCGCAATCCGCTCGCGGCGATCTCGGGTTCGATCCAGATTCTCGAGGGCGGGGCCGAGGGAGAGGAGTCCGATGAATCGCGTCGGCTGATGAACATCGTGGTGCGCGAGACGGATCGGCTGAACGCGCTGATCACCGACTTCCTGCTCTTCGCGCGACCGGCGCCTGCGCGGCCTGAGCCCGTCGTGATCGAATCGGTGTTGCGCGACATGGCGCAGATCTTCGAGTCCATCCGGCCGCCGTCGGTGCAACTCGTCATCGATGCGCCGCCCGAATTGCGTGTCGTTGCCGACGACAGCCAGCTTCGACAGTTGCTCTGGAACCTCTTTCTCAATGCAGTGCAGGCGATGCCGGATGGCGGATCGCTCGAGATCCGCGCACAGCACGCCGCCGCTCAAGGCGCATCTTTGGAACGCCGAAGCGGGAACGCGGACTGGGTCGAGATCCGCGTCGCCGATTCTGGCACCGGAATCGCCGAGGACGTGCTCGAACGCATCTTCGATCCCTTCTTCACCACGAAGAAGGAGGGCTCCGGACTCGGCCTGGCGACCGTACACCGCATCGTGGAAGGAAATGGGGGCCACGTGAAGGTCGAGAGCGCTGTGGGTCGCGGCACCCGTTTCAGCGTGCTGTTGCCCGCCGCCGAGCGCACACGATGAGCGGAAACGCCCGCATTCTCGTCGTCGATGACGAACGCAGCATGCGCGAGTTCCTGGAGATCCTGCTGCGCAAGGAAGGCTACGACGTCACCACCGCGGGCGACGTCGATGGCGCCTTCGTGGCCCTCGATTCGGATGACTACGACCTCGTCATCACCGACATCCAAATGCCCGGCAAATCCGGTCTCGATCTGTTGCGCGGCATCCGCGAGGCGCAGGCCGACGCGCTGGTCGTGATGATCACCGCGTTCGCCACGACCGAGACGGCGATCGCCGCGATGAAAGAGGGCGCTTACGACTATCTGACCAAGCCCTTCAAGGTCGACGAGATCAAGCTGGTGGTGCAGAAGGCGCTCGAGAAGAAGCTCCTCACCAGCGAGAACGCGCGCCTCCGGCTCGAACTCCGCAGCGAGCGACAGCAGCGCCAGCTGGTTGGAAACAGCGCGCGCATGCAACAGGTCTACGAGATGGTGACGCGCATCGCGCCCACCAAGACCAACGTGCTGATCGCAGGCGAGAGCGGTACAGGGAAGGAACTGGTGGCGCGCGCGATCCACGCCGAGAGCGACCGCGCTTCGGCGCCGTTCGTCGCACTCAATTGCGCTGCCATTCCTGAGAACCTGCTCGAGTCCGAGCTCTTCGGTCATGTGAAGGGCGCTTTCACGGGCGCGATCAGCAACAAGACCGGGCTTTTCGAGATGGCGGACACCGGAACGCTCTTCCTCGACGAGGTCGGCGAACTGACATTGCCGCTGCAAGTGAAACTGTTGCGCGTACTGCAGGACAAGTCGATCCGCCGCGTGGGTGGCACCTCCGATCGCCGCGTGGACGTACGCATTCTCGCCGCCACCAATCGGCGTCTTGAAGTCGAGGTTGCGGAGGGACGCTTCCGCGAAGATCTCTACTACCGGCTGAACGTGATCCAACTCGAGCTGCCGCCGCTGCGCGAACGGCTCGAGGATCTGCCGCTGCTCGTCCATCACTTTGTCGAGAAGTTCGGGCGCGAACTCGGCAAGGACGTGCGCGGGCTCTCGGAAGAGGCGATGGCCTGCCTGCGCGCGCATGCCTGGCCCGGCAACGTTCGCGAGCTGGAGAATGGCATCGAGCGTGCGGTCGCCTTGTCGCGCTCCGAATGGATCGAAGCCGAAGAGCTGCCGCCGAATGTGCGACAGCAGGCCGAAGCGCGACCGGGCGTCAAGCTTCCGCAGGGCAATCTCGACCTCGACAACCTGGTCGCGGACTACGAACGCGAGCTGCTGCTCGGTGCATTGAAGCGCCAGGGTGGTGTGAAGAAGCGCGCTGCGCATTCGCTCGGCATCTCGTTCCGGTCGTTCCGCTACCGGCTCGAGAAGCTCGGTCTCGACGAAGACCCCGGTCAGCCCGAGTAGCGGGCGAGTCGCCGGAACACGCCACCGTGTCTGCGTCCAGCGTGCGCAGTGGACTGCTCGCCGAAGTGGTGACGAGTCTCGGGCTCGTGATGCTCGCGGCGACCGTAGTACTCGCGTACCTGCTGCTTCAGCACAACGAGGACCGTCTCCGCGATCTGCTCGGACGCGCACTGCTCGCGGAAGCGCGGTCATTGCCCGAGCAGGACCGCGCGTTGATCCCCGGCACGGCATGGTGGCGGGTCGATGCCCGCGGCGGCGCAGAGTCGATCGGCAGCACGCGAGAACGCATCGATCCACTGACGGAACGACTCGCCTCCGAAGCGCGCGCGAGCGGCGCTTCGCTGGTGCGGCCAGGCGCACCCTGGGAAGCGATCCGTTTCGCGACCCCCGCACCTGGCGGCGAGATGCTCGTGGCGAGGCTTCCGAGTGCCGCATCGCTGCGGCTGCGCGCGGCTCCGCTCGCGTTGGTCGCGGCGCTGCTCGCGCTCGACGTAGTCGTGTTCACCGCGTTTGGCGCCTCGCTGCTGCGCCGTCGCGTGCTGGCGCCGCTCGAACGCCTGGCGGTCGCAACGCGAGCGCTCGGCGAGGGCGGCTTCGAGTTGCGGCTTCCCATCGAGGGGCCCCGCGAGACGGCCGAGGTGGCCGCCGCCTTCAACGCGATGAGCGAGGCGCTGGAGCGTCGCACTTCGGCGTTGGAGAAAGCCGTGGCCGATCTGCGCGACGTCAACACCGAGCTTCGCATCGCGCGCAGTGGACTCGACCGCGCGCAACGCCTCGCGGCGGTGGGTCGGCTTGCGGCAGGGGTTGCGCACGAGGTCGGCAACCCGCTCGCCGCGATGCTGGCATTCCTGGGTGTAGCCGAGCGCGATACGCAGATGGGAGACGCTACGCGGAGTCATCTCGCGCGCGCTTCGCAGCAGGGCGAACGCGTGCGCCGGATCCTGCGCCAGTTGCTCGAGTTCTCGCGTCCACCGCGGATGGAATGCATGCCGATCGACGTCGCGGCGCTCGCCGAAGAAGCCATCTCGTTGGTGAGTGCCCAGCGTCGCTACGAGTCGGTGGAGTTTTCGGTGGTGCGCGCCACAGCGACGCCGCTGGCGAGCGCCGATCCGGGCGCCGTTGCGCAGATCCTGCTCAATCTGTTGCTGAACGCGGCCGACGCGGTCACGAGCTGCGAGCCAGGTGCAGGGACCGTGCAGGTTCTCGTGCGCGACGCGCACTGCGCAGCACGCCGAGGCGAGTCGCACTCCGCAGCCGCGTTGCGAGGCGCGCCCGATGCCGTCGAGTGCGTGGTGGCGGACCAGGGCTCCGGGATCGCAGCGGAGGACGTCGATCGGCTTTTCGATCCCTTCTTCACGACCAAACCGGCGGGCGAAGGGACAGGCCTCGGACTCGCGAACTCGCTGCGTCTGGCCGAAGAGCTCTCGGGTGCGCTCGAGCTGGTCGAGCCGCCGCATGGCTTCCGCACGGCGTTCTGTCTTCGACTGACGGTGGCTGGCAACTCCGCAAAAAGCTTCGCAGTACGCAGAGAGATGCGGGGCGAACGGGCCGCCGACGAACCGGCAACCCAGGGAAAAACCGATGTGTGACAGCGAGTTGGAATCTGGCGCAGAGGCGGCACGCGGCTTGCTCT
Organism: Deltaproteobacteria bacterium; assembly: GCA_031396445.1. Lineage (GTDB taxonomy): Bacteria > Myxococcota_A > UBA9160 > UBA9160 > PR03 > PR03. Next base: position 15,276 of record JANNKU010000158.1, read on the forward strand.
ACGAGCCAGTCGCGATGCGAGATCGAATCCAGACACGAATTGGTGGCAGGGCGGGCTTCACGCTCGTCGAGATCATGATCGTCATCGCGATCATCGGAGCGGTCGCAGCGCTCGGCACGCCGGCGATGGACCGCTTCTTCGTCGATCTGCGCACGCGCGCTGCGGCGCGCGACACCGCCGATGCGATGCGCATCGCTCGTGCAGAAGCGATTCGCACCGGCGATGCACACATCTTGTTTTTCTCCGCCGCCGCGAGCGGCGGTCCGCCGGCGACGGATCCTGCGGGCACCGCGCTCGGCGCCGACCTCGGCGCAGGTGGCGGCCCGTTTCCCATCCTGACGTTGCGCGATCTCGGTGGGTCCGCACGCAACTGCCTGATCGACGGCGTCGAGACGTGGGAAGGGACACCGGCGCAGCGCGATGTCGCCTGGGGTTCGACACTGTCGGGAACCACATCCGTACCGAGCGACACCGGGCTCGCCGATCACAGCTCGGGCTCGAGCTTCCGTACGCCCGCGGGCGCCGCGGTGACGTGGGTGGCGTTCGGCCCCGACGGTGTGCCGGTCGGTTTCGATGCGGCGTGCACCGTGGGCGGCGTCGGCAGTGGCGGCGGCGCGATCTACCTCACCAATGGACGGCGGGACTACGCAATCGTGCTGTCGCCGCTCGGCAGCGTGCGCGTCCATACCTGGAACGCGGGAGCGAATGCATGGACAAACTGATCCAGCGATTTTCGATGCGCCGGGCGCTTCGCATTCGCGGAGGCGGCCGGGACGGCTTCACGCTGATCGAGGTGGTCGTCGCGATGGGCATCCTGGCGACCGGATTGCTCGCGGTCTCGGCCGCGCAGCTCTACGCGATGCGCGGCGGTCGCTCGGGGCGGCATACCACTGACGCTGCCGAATACGCGCAGAGCCAGGTGGAAGTATTCGAGCGGATGGATTTCGCGGACGCGGCGCTCGACGCAACCGGCGGTTGGACTTCGAACGGTGTCGTGCAGCCGAGCTCGCAGGTGCAGACGGCGGGAGCTCCCGTCACCGAGCAGGCGTACGCGCTGCGATACCGCATTGCCAACGGAGCGCTCGTCAGCGGACGGCTCTTCATGAAGACGATCGACGTGCAGGTGACGTGGGACGAGCCGAATCGCCCCGGGCGCGTCTACTCGATGACTACGATGCGTCACAACGACGCGCGGAGCGCCAACTGATGACACCGCGTCGTGCAAGCGGCTTCACGATGATCGAGATGCTCGTCGCGGTGGGGATCCTCGGGATCGTCGTCGCCGGCGCACTCGAAACCTTCGTGGTGCAGAACAAGGCGTACACGGTGGTGGACGAGACCACCGAGGCGCAACAGAACCTGCGCGCAATCGCGTATCTGATCGAACGCGATCTGCGCTCGACCGGCTTCATGGTGGAAGAGGGCGCCGCGGTCTGCGGCATCGACAGCCCCAACGCGCCGGACACGCTCTTCGTGACCGACACCGAGCCGATCAACCCGGACAATGCGACGACCGCCACACTCGGTGCGACGGTGTCAGGCGGCTACGGCAGCAACGCGGCCGACGAGAAGTGGTTGGTGGTGGACGACATCGTCATCGACCGCGATGCCGGTGTGAACGCCGGCTTCTTCGATATCGATGGCCCGAATGACTCCGACTTCCAGGTCGGGCGCGGCGCGATCCTGGTCGACACTTCGAATCTATCGCGTGGGACCGCCTGCGGATCGATCACCGACGTGGACACCGCCGGAAATCGCGTGCGGGTCGAGTTCATCAACGGGATCAACGTCACGCCTGGCGACACACTCGTGTTGGTGCCGGCAGTCGAATACACCATCGAGGTCGACGGCGTCACGGGTACTTCGATCCTGATGCGCAATGGAATGGCGCTCGCGACTGACGTCGAAGACCTCCAGGTCGCATACCTCATCGATTCCGATGTCGACGGCCAGGATGATGCCAACGAGTACAGGGGTGACGGCACGTCGCCGGACTACGATTCGGATGGCACCAACCACGCCAACTTGCGCGAAGTCCGCTTCAACATCGTCGTGCGCTCGCGCAACACCGATCCCGCATACATCGAAGGCTTCGAGCAGGCCACCGAGAATCGCGCCGCCGCCGGCGTCAATGACGGCTTCCGCCGTCGCGTCTTCACATCGACGGTGCGCCCGCGCAACGTCGGTTACCGCGGCGTGCAGGCCAGCGGATGAGGAGCCCCAGCATGCAGCGTCGCCAATCTGGCTCGGCCTTGATCATCACGGTGCTCGTGATGCTGTTGCTCGGCGCAATCGGCATCTCCGCACTCGACACGGTGATGCGTGATCAGCAGGTCGCAGGCTTCCAGAACCGCGCGGCCACCGCGTTCTACGCCGCCGAAGCCGGCGTTGCGCAGGCCAAGGATCTGGTGCGCCGCAATGTGCTCTCGGGCAACGAGATCCTGAGTTTCGCGGATTCGGCCAGCCCGGTCCCGATCGGTGACACCTCGCTCTACCCCGATGGTCAGCCCCAGTACTACGGCTCGCCGGCGCCGGGCTCGGGAGAGGCCCCGGTCCAGTCGCTCGACGAGTCACTGAAAGTGTCGGGCGCCGCCGGATCCGACATGCGCCAGGGCATGGGTCCGCGCTGGAACAACTTCGCGCTCTGGAAGATTCGTGTCGCAGGCGAGACGCCCGATGGTGCGGTCGCGCGCATCGAGGTGGTAACGCTCAATCAGGTTCCGGGTGGTTACTAGGCCGTGCTCGCCCGCAGGCCGTACTCCGGAGGGGTCCAGGAGATGCAGATGACGACGATTCGAAGTCGACGCACCGTAGCGACCGCCGTACTGGCAGCAGCCCTGTTGTTGCCGAGCGGCGTTGCGCACACCGAAGATGACACCGCACTGTTCTCCGTGAACGTGCCGCCGAACGTGATGCTGATCATCGACAACTCCGGCTCGATGAACGAGATCGTGTGGCACGCCGACTACAATCCCGCCGTCACCTATAGCTGCAACACGACGAATGGCGGATTCACGTCCGCCTCCCCGTTCCCGTCGTTCAGCACCGCGAGCGTGACCTTTACACGGTGCGGTAGGACCCGAATCTTCTACTCGGACCCGCAGGTGACGGCCGCTGGCAACACCACGCGCGTCAGCGTTGGCTACGCGAACTGGATCTTCTCGCTGCCCAATGGCGACGCGCGGCTCGCCGAGATCAGCGCGCTGGGCAACGGCACCTACACGCCGTGCCTCTTGGCGCAGGGCTACACGACCTTCTCCAGATATCGTCGCGCCCGCGTGACGGCCGCCAAGGACGTGCTCCGCGAGGTGATCTGCAACGTCAACGCGGTGAGCCCCGTGCGCTTCGGACTCGCGGAGTTCCGGCTCCCGGGTGGTTCGAACGATCCGAACGGCGGCTACGTGCGCGTCCCGATCAAGGACTACAACGCACCGACCTACACACTCCCGATCACGGGCACGACGAACTTCAGCGGTACGCATCAGCAGCAGCTCGATACGGCGATCTCAGCTCTCGAGGGCGAGAGCTGGACGCCGCTCGGCGAGACGCTCTTTCAGATCTACACGTACTTCATGAGCCGCACCGCGACGAACCGTCCCACGGGCGTCAACGGTCAAACCTTCCCGGGCTACGTCTACCGCACGATCCCGACGGGCAACTACGGGCCTCCGGGTTCGGGCGCGCAGATTCCGGAAGATCCGGTTCTCTTCGACTGTCAGAAGAACTTCGTGGTGCTGATCACCGACGGTGAGCCCACCAAGGACGACTTCGACACCACAAATTCTGGCGACAACACCGCGCAGGGATTCGACAGCTTCACGGGCCTGATCGGCAACTTCAACGCCGACACCGAAGTCGAGATCCAGGGCGCCAACTGCGTGAATCCGGTGGCCGACGAGTGCGCGCTCTACCTCGACGACATCGCGAAGTTCATGCAGAACACCGATCTCCGCCCCGACAAGCCCGGCACGCAGGTGGTGGACGTCTACACGGTCGGCTTCACCACGTCGCCGCAGGCGAACGACCTGTTGTCGCGCACCGCCGCGCAGGGCAACGGGCTCTTCTATCACAGCAGCAACGCCGAGGAGCTCGCCGCGGCGATCGTCGGTGCGATCAGCGACATCGTGCAGAAGTCGCAGTCGTTCACGGCGGCCACCGTTCCGGCCACGCGTACCGCCGACGGCGGCAACATCTACACGAGCCTCTTCCTCCCCCAGAACGACAATCCGTTCTGGGAGGGGCACCTGAAGCTCTTCAACATCACATCGGATGGCGACATCCTCGATTCCAGCGGCGCCTGCGCATTGGTGAACCCGACCCCGGTGGGCGAGTGCAAGGGCGGCGCGATCTCGCAGACGGCGCCTCCGTACTGGGACGCCGGCGAGGAAATCCCGGCGCCTGCGTCCCGGAGTCTCTACACCACGGTTCCGTCGGGCTCGACACAGGTACGCGTACCATTCGATATGTCGCTTGCGCTCTCCGCGCTCGGCAACCCGTTCAGCACTCTCGACGATCTGTCGATCGCGGACATTCTCAGTTATCCGATCACCGGCGTGACCACGGCGCTGGGGCTGAAGAATGCGATCGTGCAGAACATTCGCGGCTGCCAGCTCGGGACGGGTGCGACCAATACCTGCATCCCGCGGCCCTGGTTGCTCGGCGACATCTTCCACTCGAACCCGCTGGTGATCGGCGAACCGCGCTCCTTCATCCCGGAACCGTCGTACCGCGCCTTCGCGACATCGCTCGCGACGCGTGACAAGGTGATCTACGCCGGCGCAAACGATGGCTTCCTGCACGCGTTCCACGGCGGCGAGATGGATCTGTCGCCGCCCCCGAACACGAATCCGACCTACGACCGCGGTACCGGTACGGAACTCTTCGGTTTCATGCCGTGGCCCGTGCGCCGCAACATCAGGAACCTGCCCCGCGACAGCGGAACGCGCGATTACTACTACGTCGATGGCTCGCCGGCCGCCGCGGACGTCTGGATCCACGGAAACGCGACGCAAACGACGAAGGTTGCCGACGGCAGCGAGTGGCACACCGTAGTGGCGGGCGGTCTGCGCCAGGGCGGCAAGTCGTACTACGCCATCGACGTGAGCGATCCCTCGTCCGCCGGCTATCCGCAATATCTGTGGGAGTTCCCGCAGGAAGGCGCGGCGGCTTCGACCACCAATTACGTGGGCCAGACCTGGGGCACGCCGATCCTCACGAAGGTGAAGGTCGTGATCAGCGGCGTTGCGTACGAGCGCTGGGTGGCAATCGTCACCGGCGGCTACGACCCGACCGGCGACCCCAACGACCCGGTGAACTACAACGCCAACGCAACGGCGGGTCGCTCGATCTTCATCATCGACATGAAGACCGGCGGAATCCTCGCGGAGAAGAAGTTCGCTCCTACACCGACGACGGATCCGCAGAGCCTGATGCGCTACGCGATTCCGTCTACGCCGTCGGTGCTCGATCTCGACGGCGATGAATTCGCCGATGTGATCTACGTCGGCGATCTCGGCGGCAACGTCTGGAAGTGGGTGGTCACATACGACCCGGTCCACGACAACTACGGCACCGACCCGATCAACTCGACGGGCAGCGTCGACCAACCGAACTGGGACTTCTCGCTCTTCTTCACGGCCAAGCCGACCGCAGGATCGTCGCTCGGCGTCACGATCGGAACGGTCAACTACTACAAGAGCATCTTCTTCCCGCCGGCCGCGACGTATCGCAACGGAGAGCTCTGGCTCACCTTCGCAACGGGCGAACGCGCCAACCTGAAGAAGCCGGGCGATGCCAGCTCGACGAGCGAGAACAACCGGTTCTACTCGGTGATCGATGCAGACGCGCTCGATCGCACCGGTCCGCACGCGGCGATGGACGAGTCCACGCTCTACGACTCCACCGACAACGGAGCGTGTGCATCGCTCTCGGGCTTCACCGGATACTACTTCCGAGCGCGTGACGGCGAGAAGTTCGTCACCAACGTGGACATCTTCGCCTACCAGGTGATCGCCGCGTCCTACACACCGACGGATACCAGCGGGAATCCGTGCTCGTCGGCGGGCACCGCCACGCTCTATGTGTTCCGCGTCTACTGCGGCGAGGGCTTCTTCGGCGGCACCGACGCCGCTGCGCGACGCCTCGATCTCGGAGCCGGCATGCCGACCGACCCGCGCATCACCGTGAGTCCGACCGGCACGCGCGTGATCGTCACGCAGCAGGATGGCGAGATCGAGAACGGCCTCGGGCCGCCGATCGATCCGGAAAAACTCGGCCAGCTCTACTGGCGGGAAGTGACGGACTAGTCGCGCGTCGCACGACGCACCTAAACAAGGATCGGGCGGGGGCGACGAGCCCTCGCCTCGATCGCATCGAGGAGACTCGGATGAAGCGCTTCACTTGGATGCTTGCCGGCACGCTCGCGCTCGGTCTGGTTGCAACGGCGCAGGCTGAACAGGGCAATGGGGAGATCGACTCGAAGCAGGTCGATGCCGGTCTGATCAGCGTCGGCGGTGCGACGTATCGCATCAGTGACGGCACCGCGCTCGAAGACATCGACGGCAACGTCATCGCCTTCGCCGCGCTGCCGACGCTCGCGGAAGGTGCGACTCCCGACGATGCGGCGGTCTGGTTCGAAGCCACGGATTCGGAGGCGAAACCGCCCGTACTGCATCGACTGAAGCTCACGGGCGCGCAGCCCGACTAGTCGCTCGAGGGAGGGGGAAAGATGTTGATCCAGAAAAAGATGGCTCTGTTGCTGGCAGTGGCCGGCGGCGTCTGCCTCGCAGCGTGCAGCGAAAGCACGCCCGCGCCGACCGGCGCGACGATGGCGGCGGCGCCCGGCAGCGCGGTGGCGCGGCCGGCAAAGACCAATGTCGCGCCAGAGATCAGCAGCGTGTCGCTGCAACCGAGCCAGCCACAGCCGGGAACCGTCGTCGTGGCGCGCGCCGAGGCGTCCGATCCGGATGGTGACACCGTTCGCATTCGCTACACCTGGCGGGCCGATGGCGGTCGCGTTGCGGGTGGCGGCGACGGATCGCTGACGGTGCCGGAACTGCGCAAGGGCTCCTTGCTGATCGTCGAGGCAGTCGCGAGCGATGGCCGCAACGACAGCGAAGCGGCGACCGCGAACGTGCACGTCGGCAATCGCGCGCCGGCCGTCACCAGCGTGCGCTTCGAACCGACCGACGGCATCAAGGCGGGCGAGACCGTGGTCGCCGTTGCGGAGGGCGAAGATGCCGATGACGATCCGATCGACTTCCACTACGAATGGCGCGTCGGCGACACCGTGCAGCGCAGCGATAGCGAGCGCTTCGACACCACCGCACTGAAGCGTGGCGACCGCCTCACCGTGCGTGTCACCGCGAGTGATGGCGACGACGAGAGCCAGCCGCTCGAAAGCCAGTACCTGGTGCTCGGCAACAGCGCCCCGACGATCGTGTCGGAGCCCGCACCCGGGATGGGCGGCGACGGCGTCTACCACTACGCGGTGGAAGCCAGCGATCCCGACGGCGATCGCAACCTGCGCTTCAAGCTCACGAAGGCGCCCGAAGGCGCAAAGGTCGATCCCGTCGTAGGTGAGATCACCTGGAAACCAAGCCTCGCGCAAGCCGGCACACACCCGATCGAAGTCGTCGTGAGCGACGGCCGCGGCGGCGAAGCAAAACAACTCTTCGAAGTGTCCGTCCGCGAAGTAGTAGAAGCGGCCGCCGCGCCGCCTGCCGCTCCTGCGGGCGAGTAGCGCCCCGCCAATCGGCTGAACGGCCGGCCCGAAAAGGGCCGGTCCGTTCCAGCCGGAGAAACCAAGCCGGCGTCACCGCCCGCCCAACTCACTCGCGAAGCTCGTACTCCTTGATCTTGTAGAGAAGAGCGCGGTGACTGATGCCGAGCAGCTTCGCCGCATGCGTGCGATTGCCACCCGTTTCGCGCAGCGCGCGGCGAATCATTTCACTCTCCGCCGCTCGTCGCGCTTTGCGCAGCGACAGATTCCCCGCCGCAACGTCCGCGTCGCTCGGCTCGAGATGCACGATGTTGGTGGGCAGCTCGCGCAGCGAGATCTGATCGCCGCGCACGAGGATCATCGCTCTCTCGATCACGTTCTCGAGTTCGCGCACGTTGCCCGGCCAGCGATAGGCGCAGAGCTTCTGCAGCGCTTCATCGCTGATTCCGCGCACCGGCTTGGCGAGCGTGTCGCGAAACGACGCGAGGAAGTGATCGACGAGCAGCGGGATGTCCTCGCGTCGATCGCGCAGCGGCGGAACCTCGACGCGCAGCACGTTCAAGCGGTAGAAGAGATCCTCGCGGAAGCGCCCGCCGGCGACCTCGCCTTCTAGCTGTCGGGCGGTCGCCGCGATCACGCGTACGTTCACCTGGCGCGACTTCGATTCCCCGAGCGGACGCACTTCCTCTTCCTGGAGCACGCGCAAGAGTTTCACCTGGAGCGGGAAGGGCAGCTCGCCCACCTCGTCGAGGAAGAGCGTGCCGCCGTCGGCTTCGAGAAAGAGGCCGCGGCGCGCGCGATCGGCGCCGGTGAAGGCGCCCTTCGCGTGGCCGAAGAGTTCGCTCTCGAGCAGCGTTTCGGGAATCGCGCCGCAATTCACCGCGACGAACGACTCCGCGCGGCGCGGTGACTGGGCGTGGATCGCGCGCGCGAGCACTTCCTTGCCGGTGCCACTCTCGCCGGTGAGCAGCACGGTGGCCTTGTACTCCGCGGCGCGCTCGATCAGTTCCAGCACCTCGATCATCCCCGGCGACGCCGCGACGATCGGGCGCTCCCCGAACACGCGATCGACGTCGCGCGCGAGCAGATCCGTCTTGCGTCGCATTCGCTCGCGTTCCTGCGCCTTGCGGATCGCGAGCAACACCTCAGAGGGTTGGAAGGGCTTCGCGAGATAGTCGTAGGCGCCGCGCCGCATCGCTTCGAGCGCCAGTTCTTCCGTTCCGTACGCGGACATCAGGATCAACGTGGCATCGGGTCGGCGCCGCGACAGCTCTGGCAACAGCGCCAATCCATCGATGCCGGGCATCCGCAGATCGCAGAGCACGATGTCGGGCATCGTGTCGTCGATTCGCGCGAGCGCATCGGCGCCATCGCACGCGAGGCTCGTCTCGTAGCCCTCGGCGCCGAGTACGAGCGCCAGGCTCTCTCGCAGCGCTTCGTCGTCATCCACAATCAGAATGCGCTGCGACACGAGCCCTCCACGCCGTGCGTATCGGTTGGGCCCCGCATCGGAATGAGAAGAACGGACGCCGGCCCACACCGCGGGGGATCGGCCTCTTGCACCCTCAAGTCGGTTCTGTCGCGGACCGAAAGAAGACCTCGGGCGCGCTGTGCTCGACCGGGGTGGGGATTTCGGTCGGGTACGGCGGGGGAGGACTGCGTGGGGCGCAATACCGTCCAGCGCTGCCGTGAGGCGCTGATGATGAGCAAGGCAGAGCTGGCTCGGAAAGCCGGGTTGTCGACACTCACTGTCGATCGAGTCGAAGCGGGCCGTCCGTGTCGGCTCGATACCAAGCGCAAGATCCTGCTCGCACTCGGCAAGCGCGTCGCCGACAAGGACGAAGTGTTTGCCGCCGGTCGGCTGGATTCCCCGAACGAGATCTCGATCGCCGAAGACGTCGCCGCGCGCGTATAGCGCGTCGCGCTGGGAGAGAGAGTCCGTGCAACTTCCGTTTCTCCGACTTCGCTCGAAGTCCGTCATTGGCCTCGACATCGGGTCATCCTCGGTGAAGGCGGTCGAGATCGTTCGACGTGGCGACTCCTTCGAGCTGCTCCATCTAGGTATCGCATCGCTGCCGCACGACGCGATCGTCGAGGGCGCGTTCCTGAACGCCAGCGCGATCGCCGACGCGATCCGCGAGGCGATCGAGAAATCCGGCTCGCGGGCAAAGCACGCGGCCGCTTCGGTGTCGGGGCACTCGGTGATCGTGAAGAAGATCACGGTGCCGGCGATGACCGCAGCGGAGCTGGAAGAGTCGATCCGCTGGGAAGCCGAGCAGTACATCCCGTTCGATGTGAACGAGGTGAATCTCGATTTCGAGATCCTGCAGGCCGGTGATGCGGAGCGCCCGATGGAGGTGCTGCTGGTCGCCGCGAAGAAGGATCTGATCGACGACTACGTGAACCTGATCGGCGAAGCCGGCCTCACACCTTCGGTGATCGACGTGGCGGGCTTTGCGGTCGAGAACGCCTTCGAAGCGAACTACGGCACGAGTGACGAAGTCGTCGCGATCGTCAACATCGGCGCGCAGACCTCGACGATCAACGTCCTGGCCGGCGGCGTGCCTGCCTTCACGCGCGATGTGGCGACCGGCGGCAATCAGTACACCGCCGAGATCCAGCGCGCGCTGTCGGTGGGCTTCGATGAAGCCGAGCGCATCAAGATCGGCGAACGCGGTTCGGAGTCCCAGGACGTCGTGCCCCAGGAAGTCGAGCAGGCGATGCGCGCGGTCACCAATAATCTGGTGGGCGAGATCGCACGCTCTCTCGACTTTTTCGCGGCGACCGCGGCGGACATGCGCATCCAGCGTGTGTATCTCGCGGGTGGTTCATCGCGCGTATCCGGCCTCGAAGCTGCGTTCAAGGAACGCACCGGGCTCGAAGTCGAGCTGATGAACCCACTTGCCAAGATGTTGCCGTCGAACCGCTTCGACGCTGAGTTCCTCGAACAGGTCGGGCCCTCGTTGGGCGTCGGCATCGGCCTGGCGATGCGGAGGGTGGACGAGCCGTGATTCGGATCAACCTACTCCCGGTCCGTGAAGCGCGTCGCAAGGCCGACTTGCGCCAACAGCTCGTGCTCATCGGCGCCGCCGCCGTGGGCTCGCTGGTGCTCGCGGCGGGATTCCATCAGATCGTGCGCAGCGGTGTGGGCAGCGCCAATCGGCGCGTCGCAGCGCTGAACACGCAGTTGGCGCAGTTCAAGCCGCAGCAGGAACAGGTCGAGGGCTTCAAGACCAAGAAGAGCGAGATCGAGCAGAAGCTCGAGGTGATTCAGCGCCTCGAACGCTCGCGTTCGGGTCCCGTCCACATCCTCGATGAACTCGCGAGCCGCACACCCGAGCGTGTCTGGCTGACGTCGTTGTCGGCGACCGGTGGCAAGATCGAGCTCGAGGGCATGAGCCTCGACAACGAACTGGTGGCGCTCTTCCTCACTTCGCTCAACGACTCGGCCTACTTCGCGCATGTCGAGCTGAAAGAGACGGAGTTGAAGACGATCGACGCGCTCAAGCTCAACACGTTCCGGATCGTGGCGCTTCTCGAGTCGCCAGACGCACCGGCGCCGGCCCGCCAGACTCCGCCTGCGCTGAAGAGCAAGAAGAGCGGGAAGCCGTCCGCCGCGAACGGCGCCAAGCCGGGCGCCGGGAAGGAGAGCTAGCCATGGCGCTCAACCTCGGACTCGATCAGCTCCAGGGGCAACTCGACAAGTTCGCCAAGGTTCCGAAGCCGTATCGAATGGCGGCGATCCCGCTGATCGTGCTGCTGGTGCTCGGATCGTATGGCTGGTTCTTCTACCGACCCGCCGCGGCCGCCCGCGCGACCGCAGAGGCCCAGGAGCGCGATCTCGAGCGCAAGGTCTCCGAGGTGCGCGCGATCATCTCGAACCTCTCCGCCTTCGAGCAGGAGATCGCCGAGATGGAAAAGCGCCTGAAGCAGGCGCTGCGCCAGCTGCCCGACTCGAAGGAGCTGCCGGGTCTGCTCACCGATGTGTCGAGTCTCGGCAAGGACGCAGGCCTCGAGTTCAAGGCGTTCCGTCCGCGCGACGAGATCGCCAAGGACTTCTACGCCGAGGTTCCGATCGAAGTGGAATTCAGCGGCGACTACCACGACATCGCGCGCTTCTTCGACAAGGTCTCGAAGCTGCCGCGCATCGTGAACGTGAGCCAGCTCGAGATGGAGATCGCGGGCCAGGAGCAGGGCACGACGCGGCTCAAGGTACACGGAGAGGCGACGACCTTCCGATTCCTCGAGAACGATGTCGCAGCGGATGTGCCCGCCAAACCCAAGAAGCCGGCAACCGCCGCGGCGCCGGCCGGAGGGAAGTCGTGAAACGAAAGATCCTGGGATCGACGTTGGCCGTGCTGGCGCTCGTCGTTGGCTGCGAGAAGGGCGGCAAGAATGCGCCCTCGGTGCAGGACTACGAGCAGAAGCGCGCGGAGCTGATCAAGCGACAGGAAAAAGAAGGCGCGCCGAAGCTGGTCGCGCAGAACAAGACCGGCGCGGTCGCAGGGAAGGAGCAGTCCCAAGATGGCTCCGGCCTGGTCTCGAGCGGCACTGGTTACGGTTACGACGCGGCGAACAAGCGCGATCCGTTCCGCTCGTTCGTTCTCGACGAGGCGCAGCGACTCACGAAGCACGAGCGCGGACCGCTCGAGCAATTCGATTTGTCGCAGCTCTCGGTAGTGGCCGTGGTGTGGGGAACGCAGCGTCCACGGGCGCTCGTCACCGACCCCTCGGGTCGCGGCTACGTGGTCCAGGAAGGCACCACGATCGGAAAGAATGACGGTCAAGTGATTCGCATCGGCGATACAACCATGTTGGTTCGAGAGACCTACGTCGATTATCTCGGCGAGGCGACCAGCAAGGAGATCGAGATGCGGGTTCGCTCCAAGGCCCAGGGAGGGTGAGGCTCGATGTTCGGCACCAATCGCGCACGACTCGGTAGCATCGTCGCGGTCACGGGGACTTTCCTCGGACTGTGGGCGCTCTCCGCAACTTCACCGGTGGCGTTTGCGAAGTCGCTCTCGCGACTCGCTGTGGAACGCAACGGCGACACGCGGGTGATCGCATTGGACGGGATGGCGAAGGCCACCTATGAAGCATCGCGCGCCGAGCGGCCTCGCCGCATCGTCGTCGATCTCGTGGGTGTGTCGGTCAGCGCTGCGGAATCGCAGAAGACGGTCTTCGACGGTCTCGTCGAAGAAGTTTCGCTTGCGGAATTCCAGGCGGCTCCCGGGAAGACGGCGACGCGTCTCGAGGTAACCCTCGCGGCAGATGCCGACTTCGAAATCACGCCGGATGGCGATCGCCTGCTGCTCAGCGTGCGACCGTCTGGTGTACGACTGCCGAGCCCGATCGCCGGCGACGACAGCGATGCGCGAGATCAACTCGCATCGGTGTCTGCCGGTCCGATCGAAGCCGCGCCAGCCGTTGCCCCGGGCGCGGTAGCGACGAAGCTCCTCGCGGTGGAACCGCAGGGTTCGCCCGACGGAACGGTGGTGCGGCTCCGCACCAACGGAACCGTAGCGAGCGTGGAGTCTTCGGTGATGACGGGCAGCCCGGCACGGCTCGTGATCGATCTCGGCGGCGTGTCGTCGATCACCGCAGCCGCGGTGACGAACGTCGATTCGCCGCAAGTAGAACGCGTTCGTGTCGGTGCGCATGGCGACAAGGTTCGCGTCGTATTCGATTCGCCCAACGCGAAGGCCTTCGATCAGCGCCGCGTGATGCCCGTCGTGGACGGCATCGTCGTAGCGCTCGGCGGTGGCGCATTGGTCGACCAGGCGGTTGCAGCGGCGCAGGGCTCGACGCCCGCGCCGGTCGCGAGCGCTCCGGTCGCGACGGAACCGGTGGCGAGCCCGAAGGTCGCGGCGGCTCCGGTCGCAGTGAAGCGGGAAGTGCCGGCAGCGCCCGCACCGGCGAGTGAGCCGGTCAAGGCCGAGCCCGTTGCGGTTGCGCCTGTGATCGAGCCCGCTGCGGCCGCTACCAAAGCCGTTGCGGCAGCCAAACAGGCGTCTGCGCCGGCACGCCCGGCGAGAGCCGCCACGGCGCCGCCCGCAGCGACTGATCCGAGCGCCGACACGATCGCGGTACTCGAAGAAGGCGGTCTGCTCGACGGCAAGGAATACGCCGGTCGCCGCATCTCGCTCGACTTCAAGGACGTGGATATCCGCGACGTGCTGCGTCTCATCGCAGATGTGTCGGATCTCAACATCATCGCGGGCGACGAAGTCGCTGGGAACGTCACGATCCGTCTCGTCGATGTGCCCTGGGACCAGGCGCTCGACGTGATCCTGCTGACCAAGGGACTCGGCTTCGTCCGCGTCGGCAACGTGCTGCGCATCGCACCGGGCGACACGTTGAAGTCGGAAGACGAAGCGCGACTCCAGGAACGACGCGCCAAGGAAAAGCTCGAAGACCTGGTCGTGAAGCTGCAGCCGGTGAACTACGCCGCCGTGAAGGAAGTGCAGAAGCTGGTCAAGCGTCTGCTCACGCCGCGCGGCACGGTCGACATCGATCTGCGCACCAACACCGTCATCATCAAGGACATCTCCTCGGTGATCGACGAGTCCACCGCGCTGATCAAGGCGATCGACACGCAGACGCCGCAGGTGATGATCGAGGCGCGCATCGTCGAAGCCAACCTCGACTTCTCGCAGGAGATCGGTCTCGAGTGGGGCGCCGGTTCTCAGCCTGACGAGGATGAGGACGACCTCACGGTCGGCGGCATGAGGCCGATCACGGTTGGCGGCGCGAACTTCCCATTCAATAGCGCCAACAACGTCGTGGTGAGCAACCCGATCACGATGACACCGACTGGCCTCGTGAACCTCGGCGCCTTCCTGCTCGACGACCGCTTCAACGTGGACGTCCGGCTGGCGGCGGCGGAGCTCAACGGCGAGGGCAAGGTGATCTCGAGTCCGCGCGTCGTGACGCTCGACAATCGCGAGGCGATGATCGAACAGGGCGTGTCGATTCCGTTCCAGACCTTCGAGAACGGAGATGCCCAGCTCGAGTTCATCGACGCGGTGTTGTCGCTGAAGGTCACGCCGCACATCACGGCCGACCGAAGCATCATCATGGCGATCGAAGTCACGCGCAACGCGCCGGACTCCAGCGTCGAGACGCCGACCGGCTCGCCGGCGATCGCCAAGAATCAGGCAAAGACCGAGACGCTCGTAAAGGACGGTCAGACGCTCGTGCTCGGCGGCATCTACGTGATCGACACCGCGGAGAACGAATCGCGCGTGCCGTACCTGTGGAAGCTGCCGATCCTGGGCAACGCGTTCAAGAACCACGGAACGCGCGATCGCCGCAAGGAGCTGCTGATCTTCGTGCAGCCCTCGGTGGTCGTGAGTCCGGAGGCTGCGAGCTAGCAGCGCAACCTGACCCGTGTTCGGCTCGTCGGCGTCCGCGTCGACGAGCGGGATCATGAGTTTGGCTCATCGAGAAGGCGGGAGAAGCTTAGGCTTCCCCCGCCTTTTCATTATGCTGCGCGCCATGGCGCGAACGCTCTGGCTCGTCGGCATGATGGGGGCGGGAAAGTCCGCCGTCGGAAGTCGACTCGCCGCGCGCCTCGGTCGCGCCTTCGTCGATACAGACGCTCTCGTCGAGAGCGTCGCGGGCAAGTCGATCGCCGCGATCTTCGCCGAGGAAGGCGAAGCCTCGTTCCGCACGCTCGAACGCGCCGCGATCGGGCGCGTCGCAGGACGGGCTGTGATCGTCGCACTCGGCGGCGGGGCGATTGCGCAGCCCGGTGTAGCCGAAGAGCTCACCGCGAGCGGCAAAGTCGTCTACCTGCGCGCGCGTCCCGAGACGCTGCTCGCGCGCATTGGCGACGCCGAACGGCGTCCCCTGCTCGCCGGTCTCGATGGCGCCGAGCGGCTCGCCCGCTTGCGCGCATTGTTGCAAACACGCAAGGCTGCGTATGTGCGCGCCGCATGCGTGGTGGACGTGGACGAGGGCGACATCGACGCGGTGACGGATCGCGTACTCGAAGCGCTCGGTGAGAATCTCGGAGAAGAGGGGCGGGCGATGCGAACGGTGCAGGTTGCGCTCGGCGAACGCAGCTATGCGATTCGCCTCGGCGTGGACATCCTCGATCAGGCGGGCGCCGCGATCGCCGCGTGCACGGAAGCGCGGCGTGCGGTGGTGGTGACCGTCCCCGAAGTGGGACGCCGCTATGGCGCGCGCCTCGAGCGATCGCTGCGCGCGGCGGGAATCAAGAGCCGCCGCCTCGTCGTCGCCGACGGCGAGCGGAGCAAGAGCCTGCGCGTGCTCGGCAAGCTCTACGAAGAGCTGCTCGACTTCGACGCCGATCGCAGCACCGCGGTGATCGCACTCGGCGGCGGCGTGGTCGGCGATCTGGCGGGATTCCTCGCGGCGAGCTGGATGCGCGGGGTTCCCTTCGTGCAGGTGCCGACCACGATGCTCGCGATGGCCGACGCGAGCGTCGGCGGCAAAGTGGCCGTCGATCTCGCGCGCGGGAAGAACCTGGTGGGCGCCTTCCACCAACCCCGACTCGTCTGGATGGACATCGCCACGCTGCAAACGCTGCCGCGCCGACAGCGCGCAAACGGTCTCGTCGAAGTCATCAAGCACGGCGTGATCCGCGACCTCGCCCTCTTCGAGCGCTTCGAGCGCGACATCGAGCGGATCCTCGATCTCGAGCCGGGTCCCACGCTCGACGTGCTCGAACGCTCGTGCCAGATCAAGGCGGATGTCGTCACGCAAGACGAGCGCGAGGCCGGCCTGCGGATGATCCTGAACTTCGGTCATACGCTCGCCCACGCGATCGAGACGCTGCTCCACTACAAGAAGCTGCTGCACGGCGAAGCGGTGGGGATCGGGATGGTCTTCGCGGCGCGCCGCTCGGAGGCGATGGGTCTGGCCCCCGCTGGGGTCGCGGATCGCATCGAAGCGCTGCTCCAGCGCGCAGGTCTGCCGACCGAGCCGCCCGATCTGCCGCGACGGGCTTATCTCGATGCGCTGCGTGTCGATAAGAAGCGCAAGGACGGGCACCTTCGCTTCATCGCCGTGCGCGAGCTCGGCAAAGCGGAGATCGTGAAGCTGTCGCCCGCCGAGATCCTGCCGCGTGGCGCGCTGGGAAACGGAAGGCGATGACGCGGGCCGAGGGGGGAGGGTCGATCGTGGAGCTGGACTTCGAATCGCCGCAGAGCGATGGCGCAGCGGGGCTCGTGGCGCACGCGGAAGCGCAGCGTCGCGCTGGCGATCCCGACGCAGCATTGCGTTTTGCGAAACAAGCCTCGGCGCTCGAACCAGAGTTGCCCGCTGCACGTGCGGCGCTCGCGCTCGCACTGCTCGATCTCGGTCGCGACTCCGAAGCGCGTCGCCACCTCGCGGTGTTGATCGAGGGCGCCCCGCAGAGCGAGGCGTCGCCGTTCGAACTCGGAGGCATCGAGGAAGGCGAGCTCGACAGCGCCTTCAGCGATGCGAGTCCCGAACCCGAAGCGATGCACGACGCCAACGAGGTCGCTTTCGAAGCGATGCGCGAAGCGGAGCTGCTCGGACCCGAGGCCGATCCGGCCGCGCTCGGTTCGCCGTTCCGGACGCGCACGATGGCGTCGCTGCTGGAGAGTCAGGGCGATCGCAATGCGGCGCGCGCGATTCGCGCGTCGCTTGCTCCGCGTCAGGAGGCGCCGCGCAGGGGCCGGCGTAGAGATGACGTAGTACACACCCTCGAGCGTTGGCTCGGGCGGCTGCGAAGGGGTGACGCATGAGCTTCGAGCCCACGCTCGAGAAGATGATCGACGGCTGCAGCGGCGCGATCGGCGTCGCACTGATGGGAACCGACGGCGTCGCCGTCGCCGAGTTCCAGGCGCAGAACCCCGATCTCGGTGTGCTCGACGGAGAAGTCAGTGCAGCCGGAATCGAGTTCGGTCGCATCCTCGACGAGATGCGCAAAGCGTCGGACGCGCTCAACGGGGGTCGCCTCGAAGAGGTCATCGTCGGACTCGCGCGCTTCACGTTGTTGTTCCGCGCCGTCGATGACGAGTTGTTCCTGGTGGTCGCGCTCGGCGAGGGCGGCAACCTCGGCAAGGCGCGCTTCCTGATGCGCCGCCATCTGCTGGAGCTGCGCGAGCAGCTGTAGATCTCGGCTCTAGACTCGATCACATGGCGCAACACTGGCGGCTGCTGATCGAGCCGACCCCTGCCACCGGATGGTGGAACATGGCGGTCGACGAGATTCTGCTCGCCGGCGCAGCGACCGGATCGACGCCCGTGCTGCGTCTCTATTCCTGGCAAGGACCCTGGCTCTCGCTGGGCTACGGCCAGCCCTTCATCGCCGAGAACGCTTCCGTGTGTCGCGAAGCCGGCGTGGAGGTGTTGCGGCGCATGACGGGCGGACGCGCGGTGCTGCATGGCGGCGACCTCACCTACAGCGTCACGGCGCCGGAGGCGGCGCTGCCGGCAGGGCTCGACGCTTCGTACCGCGTGCTCTCGGAAGCGATTCTGCTCGCGCTGCGCGAACTCGGGATCGAAGGCCAGCGCGCCGCGACGGCGGCCTCGGTTGCGCCATCGGCCGACTTCGATTGCTTCGCTGTGGCCGCGACGGATGAGATCTGTGTCGGGGGCCGCAAGCTCGCCGGCAGTGCACAGCGTCGCGCCGCGGGCGCCGTGCTGCAGCATGGTTCGATCCGCATCGAGCCGGATCCCGCCGCAGCGGCTGCGGCCGTGGGTCTCGGGCGCGGCGCGACCACTCTGCGGGAACTCGGCGTTTCGGCCGATACCAGCCGAGATGTCCTTCTTCACGCACTGCCGAGCGCCCTCGGTCGCCTGCTCGATGTCGGGCTCACGCCTGATTCACTCCAGTCGGGCGAGCGTCGCGCCGCTGAAGAGCGAGCCATGTGGCTGCGCCGCGATCCGCTTCGAAGGCGCGCCGTCGAATCACTCTCCGCCTCAAGAGACTCGCGCTGAAGCCCGATACGTCCGCTTGGGGAGCGCTGCTTCGGCAGGCTTCGCGTGCGCACCACTTCTGCTCGGGCGCTGAGGGGCGGCTTGGCGGCAATCAACAAGCGAAAACTGCTCGAGTCCGCGCAGAAGAATCTGCAGAAGGGCGCCGTCGACAAGGCGCTCAAGGACTATCAGGCGCTGCTCGACGCGGATCCGCGCGATGCGAACGTGCGACTGAAGGTCGGCGATCTGAAGCTGCGCCTCGGCAAGAGTGACGAAGCGATCGCCGCGTACCTGAAGGTCGCGGATCAGTTCACACGCGACGGTTTCGACGCCAAGGCCGTCGCGATCTACAAACAGGTGTCGAAGCTCGATACCAAGCGCTTCGATGTCTACATCCCGCTCGCCGATCTCTATCAGCGCCTGGGCCTCACCTCCGAGGCGATGGTCGCGCTGCAGACCGCCGCCGAGGCCTACCAGCGCGATGGCCGCAAGCGCGAAGCGCTCGACCTGTTGCGGCGTATGGCGAGCCTCGACGCGGCCAACACGACGAGTCGACTGAAAGTCGCCGAGCTGCTTCTGCAGGAGGGACTCTCCTCCGAAGCGCTCCTCGAATTCAACGAAGTCGTCGCCGAGCTCGAACGCCAGGGAGACTGGGAAGCGCGCGCGGGCGTGTTGCAACGCGTGATCGAGTTGACGCCCGAACGCCCCGAGTCCTACGAGGCGCTGATCACGCTGTGGCTGGAGCGGCGTCAACCCAAGCGCGCCGAGGGCTTCGTGCGCAAGCTCATCGCCATCGACGCCGAGCGCGCCGAGTCGCACGAGTTGCTCGCGCGTGTGCTCTCTGAACTCGGCGACGAGAACGGTGCGATCGAGGCCTTCCGCAGCGCCGCCGATGCGTGGATCGCGCGCGGCATGGAGGATCGTGCGCGCGCGATCCTGCAGCGCCACATCCCGAGTGAGCCATTCGACTTCGGTGGCACCACGGATCCGCTCGAGCTCGGTACGGCTGGAAGCGCGTCGCGCGAGGCCGAGTCTCCGTTCGGCGAGGAAGGGATTGGCGCCGAACCGCCCAGACTCGACGACGAGTTCGCGTTCGTGGACGACTCCGCGCCGATCGCTCCGGTACCCGAGCCTCCGGTGGCAAAGGCGACGACACCCGCTGCGGGGCAGCCCGAGCCGAAGCCACTGCCGACGCCGAAGCCTTTGGTTCAGCCGTCGCAACCGGCTCCGGAAGCAAAGCCGATCGCGAAGGCCGACGCGGCCACTCTCGTACGCGAACTCACTACACCCGTTGCGGTGGCGCCTCCGCCGCCGGTCGCCCCCGCTTCTGCCGTACCGACGGAAGTGTCGGACGTGCCCGCGGATCTCGATCAGTTGCTGGCGGAAGCCGGTGTCTATCTTCGCTACGGCAAGCGCGAGCGCGCGATCGCGAGTCTCGAGACGTTGCTCGGCAGCGAACCGCATCACGCGGCGGCTCTCGAGCTCTTGGGTGATGCGCATGCCGGCGCCGAAGACACGGCGCTGGCGGTGGACGCTTGGACGCGTGCTGCGCAATCCGCCGCCGCGCTGGGCGATGCAACTCGTGTCGCCGCATTGCGTAGCCGCATCGAGGCGATCGATTCAGCTGCCGCGGCTGCACTGCCCGCCGCGGTCGAAGCGCCGCGATCCGCCGCCGCGGCGACGATGCTCTTCGAAGTCCCGGCGCCCGACGAAGCGTCTCCCGATGCCGACATCGAAGCCGACTCGTCCGAGTCGCTCGACGACATCGAGATCGACATCGACGCGGAGGAGTTCGGCGAGGCTTCTGAGGAGTTCGCCAGCAGCGAAGTCGCGATCGTCGATGCCGACGTCGCGGCACTGGCTGCACCCGAGACCGACGCGCCGAGCGCGGAGTCGAGCGATGTCGAGATCGGCTTCGACGCCGACACGTTCGTCGATCTGCCGGGCGAGGACGAGAGTGAAGGCGACGGCGACTCCATGTCGGCCGCGTCGAGCGACTTCGAGTCCACTCACTTCGAGGCGGTGGAGCGTCCCGACGAGACATCGCCTTTCGCCGAGCCCGAAGTTCCCGACAGCTTCGAAGTCGCAGAGACCGTCACCGAAGCGGTCGCCGCGCCACTCTCGGAGCCGACACCGATCGTGCTGCAGCCGCCGTCCGATTCAGCCTCGGAGTCAGAGTCAGAGCCCGAACCCGAAGCTTTGCCGGAGTTCGAGATCGAGCTGTCGCTGGAGCTCGAGTTGGAGCCTGCGGTTGACTCGCCGCCGGAGCCGGCACTGCAACCGGAATCCGCGTCGCAACCGGAGCCCGCTCCGGAAGAGCCGCTCGCGCCCGAGTTCGAAGTCCGTCCCGCAATCACGCCGGAGCCGCAGCCCGAAGAGCGGCCCGCGCCTGCCTCGATGGCAGCCTCCGCGTCGGGCGAGTTCTCAACGACGACCTCGGCCGAGATCACCGAGGATCTCGAGGAGGCTTCCTTCTATTTCGAGCAGGGGCTCTTCGACGAAGCGGAGGCCATCTATCTCCGCGTCGTGCAGCGTGCGCCGAACCATCCTTCTGCGTTGCTGCGACTCGGTGAGATCGCAGTTGCGCGCGGCCAGGATGCCGCCCGCGCAGTGGCGGACGTCTCGCAGTCGGCGGACGAAGTGCCCGTTGCCAGCGATGCGGCGTTCGAGACCGCGCAGGAAGTCGAGCCGCCCGACGACCTCGACCTGACGGCGCGCGAGTTCGGTCCATCGAAGATGTGGGCGGACGATTCGCGCGACGACGACGTTGCCTTGCCCGCACCGGACGTCGCGATTGCCGACGACGAGACGGACGGCGGCTTCGAGATCGAAACCGGGTCGATCGAGGCCACGATCGCGACGCCCGAGTTGGTCGCGGCGCACGAACCCGTGGTCGAATCCATCGAGACGACACCGGCTCCACCGGAGCCGACGCCGATCAGCGTCACCGAAGTGCAGGCCGAATCGCTGCCCGAGCCCGAGCTGACGGTGCCCGAGGTATCGCTCGCCGAAGACGCGGGTGCGCCGGCCTTCGATCTCGCAGCGGAACTCTCGGAGTCGCTTGCCGATGGTGCGCCGGCGGCTCGCGCGGGCGCGTCCACGGATGCCGACGGCTTCTCGTCGCTGTTCTCGGAGTTCAAGCGCGGCGTATCGCGCACACTCGGCGAGGGCGACGTCGAGACGCACTTCGATCTCGGTATCGCGTATCGCGAAATGGGCTTGCTCGACGACGCCATCGGCGAGTTCCACTACGCACTCGGCAGCAGCGGGCGCAGACTCGACGCGCTGCACATGATGGGGCTCTGCGCGCTCGACGTCGGACGCGCGGCCGATGCGATCGGTCATCTCGAGCAAGCGCTCGCATCGCCCGAAGTTCCCGCCGAGCGCGAGACCGCGCTGCGTTTCGATCTCGGTCGCGCGCACGAAGCCGAGGGCGACCGCAATCGCGCACTCGATGCCTTCCGTCGCGTCGCAGAACTCGATGCGGATTTCCAGGACGTTGGCGCGCACATCGAAGCGTTGCTCTGCGGACCCGCCGCGTCGGACGCTGAAGTCGCAGATGAGAGCGATGACGGCGAGGTCTACGAATCGTTCGACGATCTGATCGCCGAAGCCGCCGATGAGGCGCCTGCGGTGGTCGAGCCCGAGCCGATCGTGGCCGAGTCCTACGAGAACTTCGACGAGTTCCTGTCGGAGGATGGCGAGGACGACGCAGCCGACGCTGCCGATGGGTCCGATGTGGGCGCCGAGGGCGACACCGATGCGAGTTGCGAAGTCGAGGCGGACGAGACCGTCGCTGCCGCCATCGAAGTGATCGAAGCGACCGAAGTTCCGGAGCCGGCGGACAGTGAGCCGGAACCGACAGCGGGAGCGCCCCGCCGTCGCAAGGTTTCCTTCTTCTGAGGACCTGCGTTTTGGAGCATCTCGAACACTTCGGCCTCGCGCAGGATCCGTTCCGCAACGAGGTGCAGCTCGAGTTCTGGTTCGCGAGCCGTGGTCACGTCGATGTCGGTCGTCGGCTGCGCCGTTGTGTCGAGCAGGGCAAGGAACTGTGTGTGCTGGTCGGCGAGGTCGGCAGCGGAACCACCACCGTCGCACGCGCATTGATCGAGCAGCTCGATCCCGATCGCTTCGAAGCGGGCTTGCTCGTTCCGCCGCGCGGCGCCGATCCCGATTCGCTGCGCTCGGCAATCGCGCGCCAACTGGGCGTCGAATCGCCGTCGCGCCGACGCAGCGATGCGATGCGCGAACTCCACGCGCATCTGGTCACGCTGCGCGGTGCAGGGCGCCGTGCGGCGATCGCAATCGATGATGCGCAATCGCTCAGCAGCGACGCGCTCGCGGAGCTGCACGCTCTCTCGAGCCTCGAACACGACGACGAACGCCTGTTGTCGTTCGTGCTCGTGGGCTCCCCGCAACTCGAAGAGACGCTCGCGCAGGATCCCGAGTTGTTCGCGCGCGTCGAGCTGCGCTTGCGCCTCACGCCGTTGTCGCCCGCCGAAGCGCGCTCCTACGTCGCGCACCGCATCGACATCGCGGGCGGCGACACGACACTCTTCGCGGACGACGTACTCGACGCCCTCGTCGAATACGCCGCCGGCCTGCCGCGACGCCTCAATGCGTTGGCCGACAACACGCTCTTCGAAGCGCATCTCGAGGGTCGCGCGCGACCGGCACGGGCTGACGTCGAACGAGCCGCACGCGATCTTCCGTGGGCGCAGCCGTTGCAGAGTGTCGCTACACCCGCAGCGCTCGCCGTCGCACTCGTGAAAGACGACGACGGCTTCGACGACTCGTTCGCATCCGAACCGTCGCTCGAATCGCTACGCGATGCCGGCACCTCGGCGAGCTTCCGCGATCTCGATCTTCCCGATCTCGAGGCCGACTTCGGAGCGAACGTCGCCGATGAACTCGAGCACGCGCTCGTCGATGGCGGCTCGACCCACAACGTTCGTCCCGGTCGCGGCGCAGCCGATCGCACCGTGCGCGAAGGCGTGATCGACGTGGACTTGATCGGCCCCGAACAAACGGCGCCTGGCGCGTGGCACACCGCTGCACCCGTGGACGACGAGGACGACGTCACCGCCTCGCGACGCGTCTCGATCAGCGCGCGCCCGGAGCTATCGATGCTCCCCGACGCCGACGAACTCGACGGACTCTTCGTCGATCTCGTAGACGAGGCAGAACCCGAGAGCTGAACGCGCGCGCCCCTTGTCGTGCAGGTCCGCCAACGCCTATGTTGCGCCCGGACGCGGGAATAGCTCAGTTGGTAGAGCATCAGCTTCCCAAGCTGAGGGTCGCGGGTTCGAATCCCGTTTCCCGCTCCACACTTCGCCGCGACGCGTAGGCTCTACTACAGCCGCGCTACAGCCGTGAATGCCCGAAGGCGCGTATCGGGTCACCTTCCCGATATTGCGCGACGCGCGCACAGATTGATGGGTCGACACTTTACCGATTGATCGGCCACTCCCTCAGCACATGGGCACAAATCGGGATCCTGCGGCGGGGGGCAACGCGATCTCTCGATCGCGACACATAAGAACGATCGTCTTTCTCGCCTGGTTAGCGCCTGGGCAGGCGCTCGCCTTGCCGTTCTCGTTCACGCCGCTTTCAGGGTTCAATCCGCCTGGGCCCTTCGGAATGGCGGAGGGAGGCGTCTCGGGAGACGGGCGTGTCGTTGCTGGTGTCTCGCAGGTGCAGGTAGGACAGCGTTACTACTTCAGGGCTGCGACCTGGGATCCCGCGGTCGCCGACCTCGGCTCGTTGCCGGCGCCGACTCCGGACAGCCGCGCCCTCGCGGCCTCCGGCGACGGATCCACGATCGTCGGATACTCGAGTTCGGGTGAGTCAGGTCAGCTCCAAGCCTTTCGATGGACGCTCGCGGAAGGGATGCAACCGATCCCATATTTGCGCGGCAACGGCTTTCGCAGCTTCGCCAACGCTGTTTCAGCGGACGGTTCGGTGATCGTGGGTTACGGGGATAGCGGGGCATTCCGTTGGACCAACGGCGTCGTCACGCCGATCCGAGACCTTGCGAGCGGGAGGGCGCTCGAGGATGCGAGGGGCATCTCCGCCGACGGCACGATGGTCGCCGGCTCCGCGGGCAGTTCGCTCGGCTACCAGGCATACCTTTGGAGCAACGGCGTGATGACGGGCGTCGGAGATCTTCCCGGCGGGTCGTTCTCCAGCTCCGCGCTTGCGATTTCCGACGACGGCTCGACGGTGACCGGTTTTTCCGAGACGGACGCCGGCTGGGAGGCGTTTCGCTGGACCGAGGCCGACGGAATCGCGGGTCTCGGGACGATCGGCGCTTCTTTGGACGGAAATCTGGCCAGCTTCGCTCGCGCGGTCTCGGCGGATGGATCCCGCGTGGTCGGGCAGTCGAGCGCGCCGCATCCGCGTGGCGTCGCTGCGTTCCTTTGGACTCGCGAGAGCGGAATGCAGAGTCTCGCCGAGATTCTGTCCGCAGATCCAGATGTCGCCGCCAAACTCGATGGCTATTACCTCTGGGATGCCACGGGCATCAGCGACGATGGCGAGACGATCGTCGGCACCGCCTTCGATCCCGATGGAAACTTCCGCGCGTTCATCGCGACGATTCCGGAGCCCGGAGTGGCGGCGCTACTGGCGCTTGGTCTGGGCGTGCTCGGGATGCGGTCGAACGCTTCCTCTTCTACGAAGAAGTCGATCTCCTCTCAATGAGCCCCGCCTGCTCTGCGGCCGAGAGCGCGACAAGCGCGTACGGCAGGCTCTAGAGCAGGTCGTCTTGCCGGGACGCGATCCGCTCCCGGGCGCCACGATGTACCACGCGCTCCGGGTAGCGACCGCGAACGCTCGCCAGCTGAGCGCATCTGCGGACAGCCTTTCGCGCTCGAGTAACTACCTGATGGGCGCCAGCATGGTCGTGGCACTCGTGCCGATGTTGAGGTGCGCGTGCTGATGCGTGTCGCGAGCTGGCGCCAACTGAGCGAGCCCGCGGTTCGCTCGAGGGTGCGAAGCATCACACCGCGACGCGTCGGGCTCGCCTCCGTCGCGATAGCCACGGCAGCACGAGGGCGAGTTCGGCGCCGAGGCCGCAGCCGCCGGCACGCGGGCCTTCGCTGCCGGCTGCGTTCACGCACTGCAAGTCCGCAGGAAAGTCGATGTGGGTGTCGCCTTCGTTGTCGATGTTGTCGTCGCATGTGAGTTCGGGCGCGGTTTCGGTCGGGTCGGTGGCGCTCGCGCAGCCGGGATCAAGCGGGAAGTCGAGCGCGCCGTCGCGGTCGTCGTCGCGACCGTTGCTGCAGGCGGGTGCGCAGACGGTGATCGCGCGGGTGGAGGAGCTGGTGTAGCCGGCACGCCGGACTTCGGCACGCGGCGTGCGGCGACCGACACCATTCTGATATGCGGTGTCGCAGAGCGAGGCGGGCAACTGCCACGAGGTTCCGAGCTGGCCGGTGATCGACGCGTCGGGCGCGCCGCACGGCGTCGCTGCACACTGACACCAGAAG
Organism: Deltaproteobacteria bacterium; assembly: GCA_031396445.1. Classification (GTDB taxonomy): domain Bacteria; phylum Myxococcota_A; class UBA9160; order UBA9160; family PR03; genus PR03. The sequence continues at coordinate 41,400 of JANNKU010000158.1, forward strand.
TCGGCGTCCCACGCGCCCGACGCGACGCCCGATACCGATACGCGAATCGAGGTGCCTGTGAAGGTCGCCGTCACGGCGGCGTCGGGCACTACGGTGAGTCCCGCGGAGAGCTGCGTGGGCGGACGCCCTGGTGGCGATCCGTTGCCGCAGCCTGCATCGAAGGGCACGACGGTTGCGATCCCAGCGGCTTGGATCTGCGCGACTGTGGCATCGAATTCGGCTTGCGGCACCTGCGCGAAGCGCTGCATGAAGACGAATCTCGCGCGCTCGACGACGCCGCGGAGAATCGCGGACTCATCGACGTCGGTCGTCGCAGGATCGTCGTAGATCGAGCCCGGTCGCCACGGGAATGGCGTCGTGTTGACCGCGTAGGGAATGCCGGCGGCATCGAGGTCGTCGGCCAACGCGGCCCAGCCGGCGAGGTATTCGCGGTAGCCGTAGGCGATCGGTTGCGCGCTCCACGGTGTGGTGTCGGCGGCCAGGTAGGCCGAGACATTGGGCGCTCCGGAGCCTCCCCACCACGGCGGCGGATCGCTCGGCACGAAGTGATGGAACTTGTGATTCAGCTCGACGACATCGAAGCCGCCCTCCGTCATCGCGTCGCGGATGTGCTCGATCCGCCAGGCGCGATAGGCGGGATTCGTCTGGTCCGCGATCGCTGCGAGGCCAGCGAATTGGCGGGGCGCGCCCGCGAGCGTTCCACCGGAGCCGAGGGGCGACGCGTAGCTGATCTTGGTTTCGTAGGTGCCCGGTCCGCCGGCGGCGTCGACGATGTCGCGCAGTCGCACGGCGCTGGAGCCGGGTACGACGTCCGCGGTCCACTCGCAGCCGCACACGCAGGCTGGGCTGGTATCGCGATTGAAGAAGTCCGTCGCCTCGCGCCAACGCTTGCGTGCGTCGACCAGATAATCCGGATCGAATCCCGGTGTCGTCGCCGTCTGCCGATCGACGAGGTCGAAGCGCGCGTAGTAGATGAAGTGGAGCGTACGTCCGTAGGTCGCGGCGCGCGCGCGCAAGCGATCGCTGTACGCCTTGCTGTTCTCCATCGTGCTCGGACCAAAACAGGTCGACTGATCCGGCGGCAACGTCGAAGTCGTCGGGCGCAGGAAACCGCCGAAGATGAAATCAGCCCGGCGCGCGATCTCGTCGTCGGGCCACCACGGCTCGCAGGGCGGCGTGAACGTGTAGAAGCGGGACTCGGGCCGCACGATGACCGGCGCGCACCAATCGAGTTGCTCGACGGGCTGGGAGCTCGCGCCGGTCGCGCTCATCGCGATCACGATCAAGAGGATTGAAGCGAGTCGTCTCACGCCAGCCATCCCTCCGAAGTCGATCGGCAGGGGAATAGCAGCTTGGGCGTGAATGCGGCAGGCAGAAAAGGCGGCGGGGCAGGCGCGCGCCCACCCCGCCGCAGGAGCTCTGCCGGCTACGCGCGGATGCGTCGGCGGAAGCTGCCGAGACCCAGCAGCGAGACCGCGAGCATCATGCCGGTGGCCGGCTCCGGGACGGTGTTGATGCCGATCTTGTCGATCGCCAGGTAGTAGGCCTGGTTGGTTGCGATCAACGCCGCCGGCGCGTTGGTGCCGAACTGCACGTTGCCGACGTTGCTGAGCGCGACGGCGCAGGTCACGCCTTCGCCGAAGCAGAGCGGGTTCAGCGGATCGATGTCGAAGAGCACCTCGGTCCAGGTGTCAGTCGGGATCGGCGTCGTGCTGTTGATCACCGCGGCCGGGAAGTTGAACGAGGTCGCGAAGCGGATGAACGGCGTCAGCGTCTCGCCTGTCTCCTGGTAGAACCACGCCGAGATCGTCGTCACGCCGCCCGTGAGCCAGTTGCCCACGAAGGCGCCGCCGCTCGCGTTGTCCGCGGACGCGCCGCGGAAGATCACCGGGCCACCGCCGAATGGATTCGAGAAGCCGAACCAGTTGAAGGTGGTCGAGGCGTTGGAGCTGCCGTCGGGGCCGCCACTCGATTCCCACGTCAACGGCGCACTAGCCGAGTTTTCCCAGCCCGCGACGTTCGTCGGAAACTCTTCGGTGTATCCAATCGTCAGCGCCTGTGCCGAGCCGATCATCGAGAAAGTCGCCGCTACCGCGGCGGCGAGTGCCAGTTTTGAACGCATGTCAGATTCTCCTTGATCACGAGCGCTTGTTTCCTGCTTCCCATGCAACTCACTGGCTGGCCGTTCGATCTGGCTGGCGAGCTTCCGGATGGTGATGCCTGCACTCGTGGAAATTGAAGGCGCACCATCCGGAGATTTGTTCAGGTCACCCGGTTCTGCGCGCCGAAGCGCGTGTCGAAGGTGTCCTCGTGGCGAAAGTGGATCACGACGTGCTCGTCCACGGGTCCGTGGAATAGCGCGTTGTGCCACCAGACATTGTCGTAGACGGGGCCGCTGGTGAGCACCTCGGCGCGCGCGTCGAGATGCAAGCAGCGGAAGCGGCCGACCTCCGTCTTGTCGGCGAGGTCGAAGACGTAGAAGACGAGCGCGCAACGCGGCTCGGCGCGCAGTGCATCGACGAGCGGAGACTTCGCCGGCAGCAGCGTCGTGATGCTTTCGGGATCGAAGTGCTCCGGGCTCTCGTAGTACCCGAGCAGATACTGGATGCCGCGGTCGTAGACGGCGCGCGCGCCCTCGGCGATGCCGCTCTCGTAGAGCTTGCGGAACTCCTCGGTCTTCTCGGCGAGGCGCGTCGGGTGCGGCAGCAAGCCGCAGATCACCGAGTGCGAAAGAAAGCCCGGTCCCGGCCCGGGACGCCGTACGGTAACGAGCGGAGCGACACCAGCGTGTGGCGCGCCATGACTCGCTTCCATCGTCCAGCGCCGCAGCTTGACCTGCCAGTCGAGAAACTCGCGGGGCAGCGGCCGGGTCGTGTTGCGCAATGCCATCGATCCCTCCTAGAGACTGCGCAGCGGATCGCTGGGTCCGCAGACGCGAATCGCGAGCACGCCGTCTTGCTGGCTCACACGGGCATCCACCGCGAAGACATCGCGCAGGGTTTCTTCCGCGAGCAGCCGCGCCGGGTCGCCGGTCGCGTAGAGGCGGCCGCGATGCATCACCGCCACGCGATGCGCCAGCGCCGCGGCCTGCTCGAGATCGTGCAGCGACACGACGATCGTGAGCCCGCGCTCGCGGTTGGTCTGCGCGAGCAGCGCCAACACTTCCCACTGATGGCGCAGGTCGAGCGCGGCGGTGGGCTCGTCGAGCAGCAGCAGCTCGGGTTCCTGCGCGAGCACCATCGCGAGCCAGGCGCGGCGCCGCTCGCCACCCGAAAGTGTCTCGATCGTGCGCGTGCGCAGGTCGAGCAGATCCATCGCCGCGAGCGCGTCGCGTTGCGCGCGGTCGTCGCGCGCGTCGTAGGCGCCGAACGAGCCGACATAGGGATGTCGCCCGTTGCGCACCAGTGCTTCGACGGTCAAGCCCTCCGGCACGGCGGGGTCCTGCGGCAGACGCGCCATCCGCTGCGCCAGGCGGCGGCGCGGCAGCAAGTGGAGCTCGACGCCATCGAAGCGGACCTTGCCGGCACGTGGCGGAAGTTCGCGCGCGAGGCCCGCGAGCAGCGTCGATTTGCCCGATCCGTTGGGTCCGACCAGCGCGACGATCTCGCCGCGTTCGATCCGCAGCGAAACGTCGCGCACCGCGTCGCGGTCGGCGCCGCTGTGACGCAGGTGCAGTCGTTCTGCTTCCAGCAGCGCCGTCACGGCAGCTTCCGCCACAACACGAACAAGAAGTACGGCCCGCCGATCATCGCGAGCAGCGCGCCGACCGGCAGCTCGATCGGCGCCGCGAGCGTTCGCGCCGCGGTGTCGGCGGCGACGGTGAGCGTTGCGCCCGCCAGCGCCGCGACCGGCAACAGATCTCGGTGTTCGGGGCCGACGAGCATGCGCATCGCATTCGGCACCACCAGGCCGACGAAGCCGACGAGTCCCGCGACCGAAACGGCGCCAGCCGCGAGCCATGCACCAAGCGCCGCGGTGCCGAAGCGCGCGCGTCGCACCGAGACGCCGAGGCCACCGGCGGTGGCGTCGTCGAGCAGCAACACATCGAGCGGCCGACGCACGACGGTGGCGAGGCCGAGTCCGATCACGGTCGGTACGCCGACGAGTGCAGCTTCGTGCCAGCCGAGGCCATTCAGCGATCCGACCAGGAACGCCATGAACGCCGGCGCGCGATCGGCAAAGAGGAACGACAAGAGTGCCGTGCCTGCGAAGCAGATCGCCTGCAGACCGACGCCCGAGAGCACGAGCCGCAGCGGTCCGGCGCTGCGACCGCGCGCGCGGCCGAGCGCGAGCACCACCGTGACGGCCGCGAGTCCGCCGCCGAACGCGAGACCCGGCACCCACGCGGGTCGCTCGGGAAAGAAGAGGATGCCGATCAGCGCCGCGAGTCCCGCACCCGCCGTGACGCCGACGATGCCCGGATCGGCGAGCGGGTTGCGCAACGCCGTCTGCAACAACGCGCCGGACACCGCGAGCGCAGCGCCCACCGCCGCCGCACAGACGATGCGCGGCAGCCGTACGTCGATCAGTGTCGATCGCAATGCGTGATCCGGCTGCACGAGCGCTCGCATCCATTCCGCGAGCGGCGCTTCGACCGAGCCGAGACGAACCGCGATCGCGAGCGCCAACAGCAGCGCCAGCGCGAACGTCGTGGTCCACAGCGCCGACCCCGTCGGCGCTGCGAGCCGTAGCGCGCGCCACTGCATCGCGAGAGAGCTCAACGCGTCGCCTCGCCAGCAGGGCTCGCCGCCGCGGCGGGCTGTGCGAGTGCGATCAGCGCTTCGGCAGCGCCGACGACATCGAGCCCCGGATTCGCCGCAAACAACGCCGGATTGAGCACGTGCACGCCGCGTGACGCCTGCGTGCGTAGGCCGCTCCACGGGCCGCCCTGCGCGGTGCGTTGCTCGAAGGCAGCCTGGATCGCAGTGGGATCGCCGTGTGCCACCAGCAACACCAGCTCGGGACGCAGCCCCGCAAAGCGTTCGTCGGAGAGGGCGATCAGTCCGGGGTAGCGCTCGTCGCCGCCCTGCGAGCCCGCGACGTTGGTGAACGTGAGCCGCGCGAGCAGGTCGCCGAGCCACGTGCGCTCGGTGACGACGAGGAACGAACCGGGCGCGCCGAAGATGGCGAGCGTGGGAAGCGGCGCCGTTAGCGTGAGTGCGGCGAGACGCGTGCGCACTCGTTGCGTCTGCTTCGCCATCGCGTCGCCGACGCCAACGCGTTTGCCCACTTCTTCGAGGCTTGCCAGCGTCGAATCGATCGAGCGGGTGTCGAGCAGCAGCACTTCGGCGCCGGCAACCTTCAGCCTCTCCGCTTGCGCGGCGTGAACCGCAGCGTCGCCGACGATCAGCGTGGGTCGCGCTTCGGCGAGGCGTTCGAAACTCGGGGAGTGGGGATTGCCGAGATCGACGAGGCCCGCGCGCGCCGGCTCGTGCAGGCTGCGGCGGACGCCCGCGACGACTTCGAAGTCGCCAGGCGTGGTGAGCAGCGCGGCCTCGACGCTCGGCATCAACACGGCGACGCGCGCTCGCGGTGGATCGGCCTGCGCGCTCCCACTCAGAGCCATCGCCAGCCACAGCAGCAGCAGGAAACGGAGGGCGTTCGGGAGCGCGGGCGGAGTGGGTGCGATCGAGCCAGGCATGTCCGGAGCTCCCGAGAGGACCGCCTGCCCCCAAGGGGCGACGCGAAGTCCTCGAAACGGTTTCCGGCTGGCTGGCGCGGGGCGCTTGGCTAGCGAAGGAGCGGCAATCTAGAAAAGTCGAAATTGAAAGTCAATTTCAATTCTGATAGGGTGGTCGTCGTAGTCGCCCGTCCGTGCTCGCGCCAGCGACCTCGGCCAGCCTGTCGATCCGGACGGAGGCGCCACCGAACTCCGACGAATGGACCGCCGCCGATCCATCGCCGCAGTCGGGGCGGAGAGCCTCCTGAAGTGCATTTCGCGCGAGTCTTGTTGGCATGTGTCGCGATTGGATCGTGCGTGGCACCGGCGCAGGCTGGTGACGACGAGATTCATCGTGCCCAGGAGATCGTGGTCGAGGATCAGGCCGAGTCGGCCGCGATCGAAACCTTCGGCGATCGCCCGGTCGAGACCGAAGTGATCGATCGCAAGGAGATCGAGCGGCGGCCTGGCAACAACGCCGCCGACATCGTCGGAAATCTGCCCGGCATTCGGACGCAGCAGCGCGTGCAAGGCGAGGAGGCGGCCGTCTCGGTGGAGGGATTGCCGGCGGAGTTCTCGCGTGTGCTCGTCGATGGGCGGCGCTACAGCGGTGAGATCGGCGCCGTCGATGATCTCTCCGATGTGTCGGTGGTCGGCATCGAGCGTCTCGAGGTGATCCGCGGCGCGCAGGGTCTTCGCTACGGCACCGAAGCCGCGGGCGCCGTGATTCGCGCCGTCACGATGGATCCGCCGCGCGACGGCCGTCGCATCGACGCGCAGGTGGGTGCAGGCAATGAGGGCAAGTTCCTCGGCGCGACGTCTGTCGGCTATGGCAACGAGAACTACGGCGCCTCGCTGCGTTTCATCCAGGATCAGATCGATGGTTACGATCCGCCCGGGAATACGCGCGGCTCGGTCTTCATCCCGAGCAGCAGCGACTCGCGCGGGGTTGCGCGCGACGCCTACGCAATTGGGCGTCTCGAGCCGGGCAACGGCGTCACGTTGCACTCGCGGCTCGGCTTCCGGCGCGAAGACGAGAATCTGGTCGGGATAGGCGGCACCGACGTGAATGGCAAGGACGAGGAATCGCGCTGGATCGGCGCGCAAGAGGGCGAGTGGGAGTTCGGACCCGCATCGAAGTTGAGCGGCGCGCTGTCCTACTACCGCATCGACCAGAACTCTTCGGTGGGTCGCGAGTTCACGATTCTCGAAGACGAGCCCGAGCTGGAGATGTCGGTCGAGCACCTGCTCGACACCGGCCCGGTGTCGCATGCGCTGACCTTCGGCTCGGAGTTCCAGCGCCCCGCGCTGGCGCTCCAGGAAGGCGCCTTGCCGGCGAACCTGCAGGAGGTGTTGACACCGAGCGAGTCGGTCGACGAGTCCTTCTTCACGTCCGGCATCTTTGCGATCGCCGAGTCTCAGTTCGCCGAGTGGCTTGCGCTCGAGACCGGCGTGCGTGCGCAGTTCCACAGCGACTTCTCGCCGAAGGTGGTGCCGCAGATCGCGCTGGTCGCGACGCCCTGGCAACGCGATGACGGTCGCGTGCTGCGTTTCCGCATCTCGTACGGCCAGAGCTACCGGACGCCGTCGTTGCGCGATCTCTTTCAGCCGCCGGCTCCGCAGCTCGGTGGCGCGTACTTCCTCGCTGGCAATCCGGATCTCATCCCCGAGTCGCTGGTGTCGTATCGCGCGGGTTTCGAGGCGGTGCCGCTGCCGTGGATGTCGCTCTCGATGATCGGCTTCTACCACGACATCGACGACCACATCCGCTCGAGCTTCGTCGGCTCGCTGCCGATCGGCACCGAGACGATCGATGCGCCGCCGGGAACGAATTCGCGTCCGGGGCTCGGCCTGATCTGCTCCGCGACGAACAACTTCTTCCCGGAGTGCAACGGCGGATCGATCACGGTGCCGGTGAATGCGCCGCTCTTTCGCAAGAACAACCTCGATCGCGTGCGCACGAGCGGCATCGAGTCGCGGGTGCACATCCGGCCGCACCCGCTTTGCGAACTCGATATCGGCTACACGCTGCAGAACAGCGAAGTGCGCGACTCGAACGTCGACATCGACGAGCTGCCCAACGAGCCGCATCACGTCGTCGATCTGCGCCTCGAACTCGAGGCGCCGCGCTTCGGAACCTTGCTCACCACGCAAGCGCGCTTTCGATCCGCGGCGCTCACCGAGACGAGCGGCACCGGCGGCCTCGGCTTCGGCTCGCCGGAGAAGTCGCAGCCGTCGTGGACGGTGGATCTGCGTCTCGAGCAACCGATCGGCGCGAACGCGGCGGTCTACGCCGACGTCTTCAACATCAGCGATCAGCGCTTCGTCGATTCTTATATCGTGCGCGGTCGCACCTTCTTTCTCGGCGTGCGGGCGACCTTCCAATGAGGCGAGCACGCGCGCTGCAGGTCGCCGCCGCCGGAATCATTGCGCTGTCGCTCGGCGCGCCTGTGCGCAGCGACACCGTGCTGCTGCAGCCGGGTGTCGAGGGCGAGGACTCTTCGCCGTACTCGTTCATCCCGAGTCTTCCGCGCGGCAATCGCGACACCAACTACCTCTTCTCGCTGACCGACGAGACCGGCAGCCACAACTTCGAAACCTTCGTGCGCTTCGAGCTTCCGCCGGATCTGCTGGCGCCAGGCGAGGGAATCGTCGAAGCGGTTCTGTGGATCTACTACAGCTTCGACTTCAGCGGCTTCGGCACCGCGGCCGACGCCGTCGGCGAAACCGAGTGCCGGCCGGTGCTGCAGCCCTGGTCCGCCGCGACGCTCACCTGGGTGAACAAGCCCAGTTACGGCGAAATCGTCGACAGCCAGCCCGACATCACTTCGCTCGGCTTGATCTGGTGCGACGTGACCTCACTGGTCGCGCTCTGGGCTGGCGGTGCGCAACCCAACTACGGCTTTGCGCTCACCAACCCGACCGATCGCCTGATCGGCTTCTACTCATTCGATGCGGTCGATGTTGAGCGCAACCTGCGTCCGAGTCTCGTGATCGAGACGGGCGTTGGTGGCGTCGTCGTCGAAGCGGCGCCGGAGCCGGCGGACGCCGCGGGTTGCGCTGCGCTCTTCGCGATTTTCGCGCTGTGGAAGCGGAGGTCGCCGTGATGCCGATCGAGAACCCGGATGAAAACGAGGAGACGAACGTGCAGCGACCGAATCTGGATGCGAGCGGCGGATCATCCGAAGTGCGTACGGTGACGGCGCGTGATCTGCTCGGTACGCGCGGCATCGTGCGCATCGAGCACGAGGGCGAGACCTATACGTTGCGCGTCACACGCAACAACCGATTGATCCTGACCAAGTGAAACGTGTACGCCGAGATCTCTGAGCTGCAGCCGCGCTGGGGGCGATCCGTCATCGTGTCCGTCGCGGTGCACGCGGCGCTCGCGGCGTCGCTCGTGGCGAGCGCGCTGCTGCTTGCGCCGCCGCTGCCGCCCGAGCCGGCACCGATTCGTGTACAACTGCTGCGGATCGCCGAGCCCGCTGCGGCTGCGGCCGCCGTGATCGCCGTTGCGGCGCCTGTCGCCCCGCCTGCCGCCAAGCCTCCGCCGCCGGTCGTCGCAAAGCCGAAGACGATCGTTCCGCGCGCGATGAAGCCCGCGCCGAGCCCCGTTGCGGCGAAGCCGGTCCCTGCGATTCCGCGCAGCGAGCCGGTGTCGGTCGAATCGCCCGTCGATGTCGCGGCGTCGCCGCCGACTTCGAGTGGCGCTGCGGTCGCCGGGAGTGCTGCGATCGGATCGGCGTCGGGGCTCGCAACCGGTCGTTCGGCGATCGGCTCGGGCGATGCGCTCGATGCGTACATCGCCGAGGTGCGTGAGCTGATTCGAAAGCACAAGCGCTATCCGGCGCTCGCGCGGCGCCGCGGAATCGAGGGGCGTCTGGTGTTGAGCCTCGCGATTGCGGCCGATGGCGACGTCGCGGTGATGAACACGAGCGGCGCGGCATCCTCGCTGCTGGAAGAGGGCGCTCGCGCGGCAGTCGCAGCAGCGAGTCCGCTCCCGCCGCCGCCGGCCGGCGCGCTGCGCCTGGAAGTGCCCGTTCGCTTCGATCTCACCGACTGAGATCGCGCGGCGATCTTCGCGAGCGCGAGCGCTCCGAGGCGTCTACCGTCCGCGCACCAATCTTGGGGGTGAACTCGTGCGCCGATTCCTCGCACGCGCTTTTCTTCGTGCGACGGGATGGATCGCCGAGGGCGCGCCGCCGAAGCCGCACCGTTTCGTGTTGATCGCGGCTCCGCACACGTCGAACTGGGATCTTCTCTACCTGCTCGCGTTCGCCGCGGTCTTCGACCTGCGCATCTCGTTCATGATGAAGCACACGGTGTTCCGCGGGCCGCTCGGGCCGTTTTTTCGAAGCCTTGGTGGCATTCCGATCCGCCGCCATCTGCGCGCGAACCTGGTGAAGCAGATGGTCGAGATGTTCCGCGCCGGCGAAGACCTGGTGCTGGTGGTTCCGGCCGAGGGGACACGCGCTCGCGTAGAGCATTGGAAGTCCGGCTTCTATCACATCGCGCGCGAGGCGGGCGTGCCGATCGTGCTCTCGTATCTCGACTGGGGGCGCAAGCGCGGTGGCTTTGGACCGGCCGTCACCGCGACCGGCCGCTATCGCGAAGACATGGACACGATTCGCGACTTCTACGCCGACAAGAGCGGCCGACACCCTGAACTCTTTGCCGAGCCGAAGCTGCGCGAAGAGGAAGAACCGCTCGCTCCTCCTGTGTCCTGATCCGCAGCGCCGACGGCGCTACGCGAAATCGAGGATGCCGCGGATCACCTGTTCCTGGTGCGCGGCCGGCAGCTCCGGGTAGATCGGGAGCGACAGGATCGTGCGCGCGGCTTCGGCTGCGCGCTGCGGCGCATCGCGGAAGACGACGCGCGTGCGCAGCGCTTCGATGTCTTGCAGCGCCAGCGGGTAGTGCACGAGCGTCGCGACACCGGCTTGTGCCAGATGCGCGCGCAGCGCATCGCGCCGATCCGACTGCACGACGAACTGGTGGTAGACGTGTGTGGCGCCCGCGCGAAGCACGGGAAGCTTCAGCTTCGCGTTCGACAACGCCTCGCGGTAGCGCGCGGCGTTCGCGCGACGGCGATCGTTGCCCGCCGCCAGGTAGCGAAGCTTCACGCGCAGGATCGCGGCTTGCAGCTCGTCGAGGCGTTCGTTGCGGCCTGCTTCGATGAAGTCGAAGCCGCCGCGATTGCCGTAGTTGCGCAAGCGCGCGAAGCGCTCGGCGAGGGCCGCGTCGGTGGTGACGAGCGCACCCGCGTCGCCGATCGCGCCGAGATTCTTGGTCGGATAGAACGAGAAGCAGCCCGCGATGCCGACGCTTCCCGCCGCGCGCCCCTGATCCGCAGCGCCGTGTGCCTGCGCGCAGTCCTCGATCATCGGGATGCCGTGACGTGCCGCGATCGCGCCGATCGCGCCGAGATCGGCGCACTGTCCGTAGAGATGCACCGGCACGATCGCGCGTGTGCGCGGCGTGATCTCGGATTCGAGTGATGCGGGATCCATCAATACGGTGTCGAGCGAGATGTCGGCGAGGCACGGCGTCGCGCCGACGCTCAGCACCGCCATCGCCGTGGGCGCCGCCGTCAACGCGGGGATCACCACTTCGTCGCCCGGACCGATGCCGAGCGCGAGCAGCGCGAGTTCCAGCGCGGCCATGCCCGACGCGACGCCGATCGCGTGCGGCGCCGCCGCAAACGCAGCGAACTCCGCCTCGAAGGCGCGTCCCTCGCCGCCGAGCACGTACTCGCCGCTCGCGAGGACGCGCGCGATCGCCGCATCGATCTCGCTCTGGTGCTCGCGGTATTGGGCCGCGAGATCATGGAACGGCAACATCAGGCTGGCTTGCCGCACAACATCAGGTGGTAGGGACAGATGCCGCTCGTATAGGTCTCGGAGCGCGTGATGGGCGTCACCGCGGAGACCAGCTCCTGCCACCGTCCGGCGTCGCGGATGTGATCGCCGTGATCGAGCATGTGCACCATCCGCGTGCCGAGCGTCGCGGCGGGCAGATGCACGTCTTCGATCACCAGCAGCGTTCCACCCGGCGCGAGATGGCCGTGCGCCGCCTGCAGAAACGCACGCGCGGACTCGTCGTCGAGATGGTGGAGGACGCCGTTCACCAGCACGAGATCGAAGGGTGTGCCGGTGCCGGGCCAGACCCGCGCATCGCCGCACAGGTACTGGTGCTGCGGATTGTTCCGCTGCGCGAAGGCGATGTAGCCCGCGTGCACATCGACGCCGAGATAGCGGTCGGGCTCGAAGAGGCGCGAGTACTCGCCGGTGCCGCAGCCGAGATCGAGCGCGCGCGGCCGGCCGAGCGTGTCGCGCACGGCGCTGATGCGCGCCTTGGTCGCGCGGTAGTTCGCTTCGGGGAGCTTGCGCAGCCAATGGAAGGTGAGCGGCTCTTCGGCGAGCCGATCGGCAAAGCGGCGGATCCCATCGAGCCAGGCCATCGATTCCCATCCCGTCGGCCGCGGGCGCCGACCCATTTGCGTGTTTCAGTCGAGGTAGCGATCGAGGTGCAGTTGGTAGTAGCGGATCGCCTGCGTGAGTCCCTCGTCGAGACCGATCTGCGGATCCCAACCGAGGTCGGCGCGAATCCGCGCGTAGTCGACGGTGACGCTGCCGACGTCGATGCGCTTGCGCTCGGGCGGAAACGGCACGAAGCGCAGCGAGCCCTGGCCGGCGATGTCGATCAGCCGCGTCGCGATCTCGCGCAGCGAAACCGGCGCCGGCGAACCGAGGTTGTAGATCTGGCCGCGCGCGGCGGGCGTCACGGCGGCGAGCAGCAGCGCATCGACGACGTCGTCGATGTAGTTCATGTCGCGCACCTGCGTGCCGTCGCCCATGATCTCGATCTCGCCGCCCTCGACCACCTTGCGGATGAACCAGCCGATGAAGCCCTGGCGCGGATGCTTCACCAGCACGCCCGGCCCATAGGTGTTGGTGAGGCGCAGAACCGACGACCAGATGCCGTAGACCTCGTCGTAGAGCCGGTGATATTGCTCGGCGGCCCATTTGTGGATGCCGTTCACATCGACCGGGCGGCACGGATGCGTCTCATCGACGGGTATTTTTTCAGGACGCCCGTAGATCTGCCGCGTGCTCGAATACACGACGCGCGCCGCGCGGTTGTTGCGCCGACACGCTTCGAGCACCGCGAGCGGTGCATGGCAGTTGTTCTCGAGATCGACGTCGGGCTGGCTCATCGAATCCGTGTGCGACACCTGACCGACGAGATTGAAGATGTAGTCGCGGCCTTCGACGCAGGCTTCGATCGCCGGCACGTCGCGCACATCGTCGACGACGAGCTGGATGCGATCGCGCACGTCGTCCACGTTGAAGAGGTTGCCGCCGTAGCCGGGCACCAGTGCGTCGATCACCGTCACGTCGGCGCCATAATCGACCATGCGTCGCACCACATGAGAGCCGATGAAGCCGAGGCCGCCCGTCACCAGCACGCGCCGACCGCTGAACGCGGCGCGTGAAGCCGGACTCACCGCGCGATCTTCTTGTCGCGGATCAGCTCGATCCACAATTCGCCGAGTCCCACCGCCACCTGACCGACGCGGCGCAGGTTGAAGAACTGCGAGCGTCCGTGCATCCGGTGATAGTGATGGACCGGGACGTAGGTCGTCCGAAAGCCGGACTTCTCGATCTTCGTGACCAGCTCGACGCAGATCAGGCCGGTGTCGCGCGTCAGCTCGATGCGTTCGAAGACTGCGTTGCGCACCAGTCGGAAATCGCAATCCACGTCGGGTGTCTTCAGCCCGAACGCGAGCTTGATCATCCAGTGATAGAGCCGACCGATGATGATCCGATGTGCCGGATCGTTGCGCGCGATCTTGTAGCCGTTCACCAGATCGGCGCCGTCGCGCGCAGCCCAGAGCAGCGCGAGTTCGCAGACGTCGTACTGCGCATCGCCGTCGGTGTAGAACACCCATTCCTTGCGCGCGGCCGCGAAGCCCGAGCGCAGCGCGCCGCCGTAACCTCGGTTCTTCGGATGCGTGACGACGCGCAGTCGCGGACAGATCTTCGCGAGTTCATCGAGCACTTCCGGCGTGCGGTCTCGACTGCCGTCATCGACGACGATCACTTCCCAATCGTCGGTCAGCTCGCGCAGCGTGCGCGAGACCAGCAACACCTGACTCGCGATCGTGCCCCAGTCGTGATAGGCGGGGAAGAACGCGCTGATGCTGCCGGGCGCGGGCGCTTGTTCGGGGACTTTGCTCGCAGCGCTCACCGTCACTCTCCCGTCTCGGACTACCAGCAGGGCGCGAAGCGCCGGGCCCTCCAAGTCACAAGGTCGGCTAATAGTACGGACCCTTCGGGGCGTCAATCGAGGACACACCCGCATTGAAGCGGCCGTGCGCAACTTCGTCGTGAGGAAATCGGCCGCAGCGGCAAGTGCTTGAGGCCGAGTCTCGCGATTCGCTTTCTCGTTGCCGTGCGGTGCGTGCAGAGGGCATGCTGTGCGCCGACGCAGGGGAGGGGACGCGATGCCGGGACCGCTCGCAGGGATCAAGGTGCTCGAGGTCGCCCAGTGGTGGTTCGTGCCGGCAGCAGGCGCCGTGCTCGCGGATTGGGGCGCCGCCGTCGTGAAGATCGAGCACCCGCTGCGGGGCGATGCGCAGCGCGGGCTCGCCGCGGCGGGCTTCTCGATGAGCATCGGCGGCGTCGATTTCATGATGCAGCAAAGCAATCGCGGCAAGCGCAGCGTCGGGCTCGACATCGCCGTGCCCGCAGGCCGCGATGTGCTCATGCAGATGGCGCGCGACTGCGACGTGTTCCTCACCAACTTCCTGCCGAGCGCGCGCGCCAAACTGAAGATTGACGTCGAGGACATTCGCGCGGTGAACCCGCGTGTCATCTACGTGCGCGGCTCCGGGCAGGGCGCGCAGGGTCCCGATCGCGATCGCGGCGGTTATGACGCGACGGCGTTCTGGTCGCGCGGCGGCGTATGCAATGCGCTGACGCCACTACACGCGGAAGTGCCGACGATGCAGCGCCCAGCGCTCGGTGACTCGATTGGCGCAATGACGGTGGCCGGCGGTGTCGCCGCGGCGCTGCTGCAACGCGAGCGCACGGGCGTTGCGCCGATCGTCGATGTGTCGCTGCTCGGCACGGCGATGTGGGTGATGGCGCCGGACATCGTCGCCGCGAAGCTCCTCGAAACGGGCAAGGGCGGGATCCCGTCCTTCACGCGCGGCGCGGCGCCGAATCCGCTCGCCAATTCGTATCGCACGCAAGACGGTCGCTGGCTCTTGTTGATGATGTTGCAGCCCGATCGCTACTGGACCGACTTCTGCGGCGCCGTCGAACGACCCGATCTGCTCGCCGACGAGCGCTATCTCGACGGCGCGAAACGCTTTCACAACCGCGAGGCGCTGGTCGCCGACCTCGACGCGATCTTCGCCGCGCAAACGCTCGCCGCATGGCGCGTGCGTCTCGATCGCCAGCAAGGTCCGTGGGCGCCGATGCAGACCGCACTCGAGCTCCACGACGATGCGCAGACGATCGCGAACGGCTACACGCGTCCAGTGGATGGCGGCGACAAGGGCCACTTCGCGCTGGTCGCGAGTCCCGTGCAATTCGACGGGAACTCGCCGCCGCTCTCGCCGTCGCCCGAGATGGGCCAGCACACCGAGGAAGTCCTGCTCGAAATGGGTCTCGGCTGGGACGAACTCACGGCGCTGAAGGGCAGCGGCGCCATTCTGTAGAAGCCGCGAGGACGCGCATGGAAGCCTGGAA
>JANNKU010000006.1:0-38751 GCA_031396445.1 Deltaproteobacteria bacterium
GGTTGAGCGAGCCATAGTCGGGATTGGAAGGAATTGTCACCAGGCGTTGGCAGCGCAGCAGCTCCTCGTTCGAGAGTCCCGAGGTCTCGTTGCCAAAGACCAGCGCGACGCGGCCCCGAGGCAACCCCGAGGCAACGACGCAGCGAGAGTCAGGGCTTGGGGGGACTCGCGGCTTCGGGGGACGGAGCTTCGGTGGCGGTGGATGCTGCTGCGGAATCGGGCGGCTTCGCTTCGGCCGCAGCTTCGGTCGTTGCTTCGGTTGCAGTTGCGGGCGCGGCTTCGGTCGCGGTGGTGGGTGCGGGCGCAGTGGCGACCGGCGCCGGCTTCGCGACCGGGGTGGGTCGCCATCGCTCGAGCACGCTGCGGGCGTGCGCGGCCCAGCCGGGCTCGGGCTTGCGATCGCCGAGTACTGCGAGCGCGACTTCGACGGTGCGATGCGCGCTCTTGCGATCGTTCGCTGCTTCGAAGGCCATCGCGGTGTGGAAGAGCACCTCTGCATAGCGCGGGTCGTGGATCGGGAACGTGCCGGCCGCTTCGCCGAGCACGGCGAGCGCAGCTTCCGCTTGTCCGCGCCGCAGGTGCACGAGGCCGAGCGTGTCGGCGACCTCGGGATCGCGCGGCCGCGCGGCCCGCGCTTCGCGCGCGAGTGTGAGCGCGAGGTCGAGTTGCTCGCCGCACGCGGCGAGCGATGCCGCGAGTGCGCTGCGTGCGACGACGAGGTTCGGATCGGCTTCGAGCGCCCGCTGGAAGTGCGCGCGCGCGCCGCTGCGATCGCCGCGGCCGTCGCGCAGCAAGCCGACCGTGAAGAGTGTCGGGCCTGCGCCGAGTCCCAACTCGGCTGCGCGGCGCTCGGTCTCGTCGCTCCTGGTGCGCGTGCGCAGCCACTCGGCGAGTGCGCGATAGGTGGCGAGATCGTTCGGGTCGAGTTCGAGCGCGCGTGCGAAGCCGGCGGTGGCTTCGTCATCGCGGCGTCCGGCGCCGAGCGCCTGCGCGCGCAATCGTTGCAACGCGGCCGAGTCGGGGCGCGCTGCCACGGCCGCTTCGAGTCGCTTGCTCGACTCATCGGAGCGGCCGTCGCGAATGTCGAGTGCGACGAGCGCTTCATGCACTTGCGGATCATTCGGATGATCCTGCGCAGCTTCTTCGAGCAGTGCGCGTCCGGCCGCGGCGTGTCCGGCTCCGAACTCGAGACGCGCCAGCGGCACGACGACGCGCACATTGCGGCGCGCGTGCGGAACGCTGGCCAGCACGCGCTGCGCTCCCTCGCCATCGCCTTGTCGCAGGAGTGCGTCGGCGAGAATTGCGCTCGCCTCGGGATCGTCGGAATGCGCGCGCAGCACGGCGCGCGCGTCGGTCGCCGCGCCACTCACGTCCGCCATCGACAATCGCGCGCGGGCGCGCAGGCGCAGCGACGAACCCGAGCCGGGTGCGAGCTCCACGGCGCGCTCGGCTGCCGCATTCGCGCCCTGGTAGTCGCCGTTGCGCAAGAGCAGGTAGGCAAGGATTCGCTGCGAGCGCGCTGACGTCGAATCGGCGTCGGCGGCAGCGCGCACGGCTGCGAGCGCGTCCTCAGGATGGCCATCCGCGAACTGCAACCACGCGAGCGATGCCCGCGCTTCGGCATTCGTCGTCTCGGAGTCACTCGTTTCGGCGTCACCCGCTTCGACGAAGCGGACGAGAATCGCGCGGGCTTCCTCGCGCAGCGCCGGCTCGTCCTCGCCGTCGGCGCGGTGCAGCAGGATCTGCGCACGTCGCAGCAGCAGCGCAGCGTTCGTGGGCTGCTGTGCGAGCCCCTTGTCCACGACGCTCTGCGCGCCCGCCCAGTCCGACTTGTCTTCGCGCAGATCGGCGAGTGAGAGATAGGTGCGCGCGGTTCCCGACTCCGCGGTCGTCAGCGCTGCGGGCGCCGGCGGCGGCGACGGTTGCAGCAACGCGCAGCCGGCAACAGTGACGGCAGACCCCGCGATCGTGAAGGCTCGCAACGCGCGCACACAGAATCCGATCGACATCCCCAACACCCCCTCTCGAACCCGTCACTCACGTTGGCGAACGCGCCGACCATAACAGCGGCCGTGCACTGCAGGGACTGGAGCAAAGCAGCGCGGCTAGAATGCCACGCATCGATCGAAGGAGCGGCTTCATGCGGCGCTGCGTGTGGATTCTGGTGGCGGTGGTGATATCGAGTAGCGGCTGTGATCTCCGCGTGCCGGGGGTGCCGCCCGCGCCGGGCGCCAGCGCGGCGTCGTTCCGACTTCCAGCGCTGCATGCAGAGCCAGACCCGATTGTGGGCGGGCGCATCGTCGATGCACACGGACGCGAAGTGCTGCTGCGCGGTGTCAACGTGAATGCGTTCGTCGAGTACTGGGCCTACGACGCGGCGCGCTTCACCACGTATCCGCTCACGGAAGCCGATGCGGATGCGCTCGCCGCGATCGGCTGGAACGCCGTGCGGCTGCTGCTCTCGTGGTCGCGCGTCGAACCCGCGCCGGGCGTTTACGACGAGGCCTATCTCGATTCGATCGAGCAGGCGGTGCTGCTGCTGCAGAGCCGCGGCATCTACTCGATCGTCGATCTGCACCAGGATGCGTGGGGGGCGTCGCTCGCCGCGCGTGACGGGGAAGTGTGTCGACCCGGCGAGACGCCCGCGTTCGGCTGGGACGGAGCGCCCGCGTGGGCCACCTTCGATGGCGGTCGCCGCCGCTGCATGCCGAACTCGAGCTTCGGCCAGCGCGAGTTCTCGCCCGCGGTGATCGCCGCGTTCCAGGCATTCTGGGACGACGTGCCGGGCCCCGGCGGCGTCGGCATCCGCACGCGCTACGCGGCGATGCTCGGGCACGTCGCCGCGCGCTTTGCGCGACACGATGCGGTGGCTGGCTACGAAGTGATGAACGAGCCGAACGCATACGCGCTCTTCCCCGGTCACCTCGACGCGCTCTCGGATCTCTACGCGACGAGCTTTGCCGAGATTCGCGCCGCCGAGGACGCTGCGGGCGCCCCACATCGGCTCTTCTTCTTCGAGCCATCGATCGCATGGGGCGTGTTGCCGGGCGTCGTGCCGCCGTTCCCGCACGATGGGCAGATCGTCTACGCGCCCCATCTCTATCAAGGCGGTCTCGACGCGACACCGCTTGACGCCACGCCCTTCGATCGCGCGCGCTCGGAGGCGAACGAGTTCTTCGACGGCGCGCCCGTGCTGTCGGGCGAGTGGGGCGGCGGCCCGGAGCGCGCGGAGAATCCCGCCGACGACTACTTCCTGCTGCACCAGCAATTGCAGGACGAGTACGCGATCAGCGCGACGCTTTGGACCTGGCGCGAAGCCTGCGGCGATCCGCACAAGGCGGGCGATTGGCGTGCCAGCCGGATTCCCTATGTGTGGGGCCTCTTCGAAGTGGATTGCGCGCTGAACGAAATCACCGGTGTGCGCACGCCGCTCGCCGGCCAGTTGACGCGACCCGCACTGCGCGCGGCTGCGGGCCGCATCACCAGCCTCGTCGTCGATCCGGCCGCGCGCGCGCTCGAAGCGACCGGCGAAGCCAGCGCGCGCGGCAGTTTCATCGCGTTCCTGCCGGGACCGATCGGGCGACCGCCGCGTGTGTCGGGCGACGGCATCGAGTCCTTCGCGTGGCGCGCGGCGCCGGGCGGCGGCGCCTATCTGTCGGGGTGGCTGCGCGCCGGCGCGTGGCGTCTGCAACTCGCGCCGGGCGCGCTCACCAGCGCAACATCGCCGACAACTTCTCCACCGAGATGACGTGGCGCTGATCGCGGTTGTTGACGACCTGGATCGTGATCCAATCGTCGAGATCGAGGAGGCCGTCCTCGAACGCACAGTTCCAACCCGACCACAGCGCGATCGGCGACGCGAAGAGCTTCGCCACATCCGGACGATCGTGGTCGGGGGAACACGCGCCGACGAGATTGCCGTTGGCGTAGACCTCGATCTGGATCGGTCGCTCCACCGAGTCGAAGTCGGCGGCCCAGCCGCGCATGTGAATGCTTCCGCTCGGATTCTTCCAACACGCGCCGACATGGCCGGAGTGGCCGCGCTGGTAGTCGAGCGTGGCGAAATCCGCGTCGCGATCTCGCGACACGACATAGAGATCCTGAAAGTTCAGGTGCCCGTGCTCGAAGCGACGCCAGCGCAGTTCGCCGTTCATCACTTCCGAGAGACACTTCCGTACGAAGCCCTCCGACACGAAAGTCGTTCCGTACTCGGTCGCTGCGAGACTCCGGCTTTCGCTGAGGGGAGAGAACTCGAAGTCGGATTCGGCGGATTCCGTCTTCCGCGTCGAGAACACCAGCAGCCCGCGCTCGGAGAGCAGCGAACTCAGCTTCTGCAACCAATCGAGGAAGTTGCGCTGCGGCAGATGCGAGAAGAGTGACGACACGAAGATGAAATCGAATCCGCCACGATCCAGGTCGAGATCTTCGGGGTTCGGAACGGAAGCGACGCCGTCGACACCGAAGTGCTTCTGTTGAAAGCGCACGGCGTCTTCATAGATGTCGCAGACGACGACGCGTTCGGCCGGAATCGTCTGGATCAGATGGCGCGTGAAGCGTCCATAGCCGCTTGCGAAATCGAGGAAGGTGCGCACGCCGTCCCAGCCGCCGAACGCCCACTCCGCCAGCTGCTGCAGTTGATCGAGCATCTGCTTGCCCTGCAGCAGATAGACCACGAAGGCGCGATTCGCGTTCCCGCGATAGCCGGTGAGCGCATGCAGGAACATCTCGTCTTCGACGCTGATCTCGGAATGAAAACCGCGCGGGTCGGCGATCTGATCGGCGACATAGCGACTGGCCAGTTCCGGGTCGATCTCGACCAGCTCCATCTCCAAGATCCTCCTCGAGCGGGCCCTTCGAATAGCACCCGCGTCGCGGGGCGCGCGATCATTGCGCACGCAGTGATGCGGCGGCGGCCTCGCCCGCGCGCCGACCGCTGCTCCACGCCCACAAAAAATTGAAGCCGCCGATGCGGCCGACCACGTCGAGAATTTCTCCACACACGAAGAGTCCGGGCGCGGCGCTGCACTCCAAGGTGCGTGATCGAATTGCGGAGAGCGCGATGCCGCCGGCCGTGACTTCCGCTTTGGCGTAGCCCTCGTTGCCATCGACCGGCAGCTCGAACGCGCCGAGCGTCGCGAGCAGGCGCTGGCGTTCGGCGCGCTGCAACTCGTGTTCGCGCCGTTCGTGCGGCACGTCGGCCGCAGCGAGCAGCGCGTCGGCGAGGCGTTCGGGCAAGCGTTCGGCGAGCACGGTGCTGACGAGGCGCTTGCTCGAAGCGCGCAGCGCGTCTTCCCAGTTGCTGGCGACACCGCCCCAGTGCACCAACAAGCGCCGCCCGGCTGCATCGGGCGCCGTCACGTGGCGGCTCATGTCGAGCACGACGGGACCGCTGAAGCCGCGGTGCGTGAAGAGCAACTCGCGCTCGCTCTCGCCGACGCTGCGGTCGCCGTGCAGCGCGCGAAGTCGAGCCCGCACGCTGACACCGGAGAGCGCCGTCCAGCGCGCATCGTCCGTGCGCAGCGGAACCAGCGCGGGATAGGTGGGCAGCGTGGCAACGCCCAGGGCCTCCGCGAAACGCAGACCGGCGCCGTCGCTGCCGGTCTTTGGCAGCGAGAGTCCCCCCGTTGCGAGCACCAGACGCTGCGCAAGCACGCGCCGGCCGCCAGCCTCTTCCACTTCGAAGCTCGCGCCGCGTTCGCCTCCCGTGCGCGCGATGCGCGTGACGCGAAACGAGCCGGTGAGCGTGACACCGGCGCGTGCACAGGCGTCGAGCAGCGCATCCACGACATCGAGCGGGTTCTCGCTGACGGGAAACACCTTGCCGGTGGCTTCCGTCTTCATCGGAATGCCGAGTTCGGCTTCGAAGAAGTGGCGGACGTCGGCGAGCGGCCAGGAGAAGAGGATGTTGCGCAGCGTGTTGCGCGAGCCGCTGCTGTAGTAGTCGTCGAGAGTCATCGCGGAGGGCAACACGTTGCAGCGTCCGCCCCCGCTGACGCGGATCTTCGCGCCCGGTCTGGGCCGCGTCTCCAGCAGCATCACGCGGGCACCGGCGCGCGCAGCGAAGAGCGCCGCCAACAACCCCGCGGCGCCAGCGCCCACCACGACGATGGGCCACTCGTCCGGCGCGTCGCTCATCGGGCTGCGATCACGCAGCCGTCAGCGCGGGAAGCGCACGGGCAGATGCTCGACGCCGTGCATCAGTCGCGAGTGCAGGAACTGCGGCTCGCCCGCGATTTCGAAGCGCGGAAAGCGCGTGAGCAGCTCCTCGAAGAGCACGCGCGCTTCCATCCGCGCGAGCGGAGCGCCGAGGCAGAGGTGCTCGCCGAAGCCGAAGGCGAGATGGCGCTTGCGATCGTGATCGCGGCTGATGTCGAAGCGATCGGCGTCGTCCCCCCAGACTTCTTCGTCGCGATTGGCGGAGGCGTAGAGCAGCAGCATCACGTCGCCTGTCGCGATCTGCTTGCCGCGCAATTCGGTGTCGCAGGTGGCGGTGCGGATGAAGCTCTGCACCGGCGTCCACCAGCGCAGCATCTCCTCGATCGCGTTGGGCAGCAGGCTTCGGTCTTCGAGCAGCCGCTGCTGCTGCTCGGGGTTGCGCGTCAGCAGCAGCGAGCCGCCCGAGATCAGGTTGCGCGTGGTCTCGTTGCCGGCGGCGAGCAGCGTGACGCAGAAAATCAGGATCTGCGGGTCGGTGAGCTCTTCGCCTTCGATCTCGGCGCGCGCGAGCGTCGAGACCAGATCGTCCTTCGGCGCGCGCCGTCGCTCGGCGAGCACGGCCGCGAAATAGCCGAGCATCTCGCCCAGCATCGCGTCGGTTGCCGGCGTGCGATTGCCACCGCCCGCTTCGATCATCGAATCCGACCACTTCCTGAAGCGCGGCCTGTCGCTGCGCGGGACGCCGAGCATCTCGGCGATCACGAACATCGGCAGCGGCACCGCGAGGGCTTCGACCAGATCGGTGACGGAGTCAGGCTCGATCGCATCGAGGCATTCGCGTGCGATCGCGCGGACCATCGTCTCGAGGTGCGCCGTCGAGCCGGGCGTGAAGGCGCGAATCACCAGCTTGCGGTGCTGGTTGTGCTCCGGCGGATCCATCTCGAGGATCGTCGGCGGCACGCCGGCCGGACGCGAACCGACGTCAGAGAAGCCGATCTGGATGCCGCGCGTGGACGTGAAGCGGCGCGGGTCGCGCGACACTTCCATGATGTCCGCGTGCTTCAGCACGCACCATGCGCCGCCGGTGCCGGGATGCCACGGCAGCGGATCGTCGCGGCGCAGCCGTCGGAACGCCGCGTGCGGATCGCCGAGGAAGAAGGCAGGTTCGTCGGGAGCGAATGCTTCGGTCATGTCGTGCGGCTCCCACGTCGTCTAGAGAACTTCGAAGAACTTGCCCAGCACGGCGAACGCGCCGGGGCCGCCGACCAATCCCATCTTCATCTTGTTCGTCACGTAGCCGAAGCCGACCTTCGCGTCCGGGTCGGCCATGCCGATCGATCCGCCCGCGCCGGGGTGACCGAAGGCATTCGCGTTCGGCGAGATCGGCATGAAATCCTGGCGCAGCATGAAGCCGAGACCGAAGCGCATCGGCAGTCCGCCGAGCACCGCGTCGGGGCCGAAGACCTGCTCCGTGCGTGCGAGCTCGATCGACGCGGGCTGCAGCAAGCGCACACCATCGAGCTCGCCGCCGCGCGCGAGTGCGCCGTAGATCGTCGCGAGCGAGCCAGCCGTGCCGTGTCCGTTCGCCGCCGGAATCTCGGCGGCGCGCCACTCGCGTGTGTTGACGCGATCGTTGCGGCCCGGCGGGTTGTTGAAGGCGGCGCCCGCCATCGTCGTGGGATCCGTCATGTCGCGCATGAATTGGCCGAGGGGACCCGGGATTACCGGGCCGCCCTTGTCGGGCGACGGCGGCGCGAGGCTGCCGAACAGATCGGAAGTGCGCGCGTCGTGTTCGGCGGCGAGGCCGATGTGGAAATCTGCGCCGAGCGGACCCGCGACGTTGTCGCGAAAGAAGGTGCCGACACTCTTTCCGGACACGCGGCGAATCACTTCACCGACGAGATGCCCGAAAGTCAGCGCGTGATAGCCGTGCTTGGTACCCGGCACCCACCACGGCTCCTGCTCGGCGAGAGCAGTGGCCATCGTGTTCCAGTCATAGAGCGCGTCCTGCGTCATCAACTTGCGAATTGCCGGCAGGCCAGCCTGATGCGAGAGCAACCAGCGCACCGGGATCTCGCCTTTGTCCTTCTGTGCGAACTCCGGCCAATACTTCGCGACGGGCGCATCGAGATCTAGCAAGCCACGCTCCACCAATTGGTGTGCGCAGAGCGCCGTCATGCCCTTGGTGGTGGAGTAGACGTTGACGAGCGTGTCGCGCGTCCACGGCTGGGTTTGCGCCTGGTCGCGATGGCCGCCCCAGAGATCGACGACGGTCTCGCCGTCGAGCGTGAACGCGATCGCCGCGCCGAGTTCCTCGCCGTTCGCGAAGGAGTTCTCGAAGATCTCGCGAATCGGTGCGAAGCGCGCATCGCAGTGTCCCTCGACGACGCCCATGCTCAAAGCTCCCGCAGCTTCGCGATCGTCGCGACCAGCAGCTTCACGACTTTCTCCACGTTCTGCCCGAAGATCTCGAGGATCATCTCCCAGGTGACGGGCTCCTCGTCGTCCTTCCAGCAGTCGTAGTCGGTGGACATCGCGACGGCGGCGTACGGAATGCCCGCTTCGTTCGCGAGCGCACACTCGGGCGCCGTCGACATGTTGATGATGTCCGCACCCCACGCGCGAAACATGTGGGATTCGGCGCGCGTCGAGAATCGCGGCCCTTCGATCGTCACGACGGTGCCCTTCGCGTGGTGCTTGATCTTCAGCGCGCGCGCCGCCGCGATCATCAACTTGCGCAGCTCCGCGTCGAAGGGATCGGCCATCGGCGCGTGCGCCGGCGTACCCGGCTCGAAGAGATCGTGGAAGCTGGTCTTGCGGAAGCGCGTGAAGTCGATGAACTGGTCGACGATCACGAGATCGCCGCGCCCGATCTTTTTGCGCAGGCTGCCGACCGCCGTCGTCGCGAGAATGTGTGTGCAGCCGGCGTCGACGAGCGCCTGGATGTTCGCGCGGTTCGGCACCTGCGTCGGCGGCAGCGTGTGCTCGCGCCCGTGACGCGCGAGCAGCACACACGCGACGTCTTCGATCGTGCCGTGGCGCAGCGGCGAACTCGGCTCACCCCAATGTGTCGCGACGATCTCGTCGCGCGCGTCCTTCAAGATCTCCGGGTCGTCGAGGCCCGAGCCGCCGATGATTCCGATCTTTGCCATGCAATCTTTCTCCTGCATTCGCAGCGTCGAGTTGCGCCCCGGCGGTCTGCCGCATCGCCGAGGCTACCCTTCGGCCGATCGCGCGCCGACTCGAACCCTCGCGGGCACTTCGTGCATCCAAGGCGGCACCATGGCACATCTCCTCCGCATCCTCCGGGCCAGCGAAGCGCGTACGAATGAAATTTCCGATTTGAGTCTCTATTTGCGCAGGCGCGATTTCCTGACCGGCGCGGTCGCGATCGCCGGCGCGGCGCTGATCCCCGGCTGCTCGCGCGAGGAAGGCTTGGCCGTCGCCGGCTCCTCGGAACCGGCCGAGCCCGACACGATCACTCCGAAGGACAAGGCCACCGCGTACAACAACTTCTACGAGTTCGGCACCGACAAGACGGATCCCGCCGAATACGCCGGCTCGCTGCGCACGCGTCCGTGGACGATCACCGTCGAAGGCGAAGTCGCAAAGCCCGGCACGATCGCGATCGAAGACGTGCTCACCGCGTTCCCACGACAGGAGCGTGTGTACCGACTGCGCTGCGTCGAGGCGTGGTCGATGGTGATTCCTTGGCTCGGCTTCCCGCTCGGCGATTTCCTGAAGCGCTTCGAGCCGACGTCGCGCGCGAAGTACGTCGCCTTCGAGACGCTCGTCGATCCCGCGCAGATGCCGGGTCAGAAGCGCGACATCCTCGAGTGGCCGTATCGCGAGGGTCTGCGTATCGACGAAGCGATGCATCCGCTCGCAATCTTCGCGACCGGCATGTACGGCGGCGATCTCGCCAACCAGAACGGCGCGCCACTGCGACTCGTCGTGCCGTGGAAGTACGGCTTCAAGAGCATCAAGTCGATCGTGAAGGTGCGGCTCGTCGAGCAGCTGCCGTACACCACGTGGGCGGCGTCGGCGCCCGACGAGTATGGCTTCTACGCCAACGTGAACCCTTCCGTCGATCACCAGCGCTGGAGTCAGCGCAAGGAGCGCCGCATCGGCGACCTCGCGAAGCGCGCGACGCTGCCGTTCAACGGCTATGGCGACGAGGTCGCGTCGCTCTACACCGGTATGGATCTGCGGAGAAATTTTTGAGCACGCGTCGCCGCGCACTCGGCATCGCGATCGTCGCGCTCTGTCTCGCGCCGGCGGCGTGGCTCGCGGGGCAAGCGCTCTTCGGCGATCTCGGTGCGAACCCGATCGAGACCATCACGCACATCACCGGCGAGTGGGCGCTGCGCCTGATGCTCGCAACGCTCGCGGCGACGCCGCTGCGCAAAATCGCTGGCTGGCAATCGATCGCGATGCAACGCCGCACGCTCGGCCTCTTCGCATTCGCGTATGCGACGGCGCATTTCCTCACCTGGTCGGTGCTCGACAACGGACTCGATCTCGCGTCGATCATCGAGGACATCGCCGAGCGACCGTTCGTGACGGTGGGCTTCGCCGCCTTCGTGCTGCTGATCCCGCTCGCGCTGACATCGACGCGTGCATCGATCAAGCGGCTCGGCAAGCGCTGGATCACGCTGCACCAACTCGTCTACGTCGCCGCAACGCTCGGCGTCGTGCATTTCTTCTGGCTGGTGAAAAAGGATTTGAGACCGCCACTGGTGTATGCCGCGGTGCTGGCGGTGCTGCTCGGCGCGCGGGTCTGGTGGCGCTACTCGAAGTCGCGATCGAGCACGGTGCGGCGCCCCTCCGCGCGCGCCTTCTCGATCGCGCGGTCGCAGAGTCCGCGCACCGAGTTCGAGAGCGGCTCGGCGACGCGGTCCGACGTGTTGAACCCCGATCGCCCGCGCACGTAGTTCTTCAGCTTCGACATCACGATCAGCGCGTCGGCTTCGAGCGGATCGGGTGCGCGCTGTGACGGCGCCGGCATGATGCGTCGCGGCGATCGCTCGGTCGGCGAAGCCGCCACCATCGACGCATTCGGCCGCGAAGCCGCCTGCGCCGATTGCTCGCGCTCCCACTCGGCGCGCGTCGGCGCCATCTTCTCGACCGCCCACGACTCGCGATGCCGCACCACCGAAAGGTGCGCATCCCAACACGACACATTGCAGAACACCAGCCCCGTGCGCGGCCGATTGCAGGTGGACACGTTGCACACCCAGTGCTGCACACCGAACGCAATCGGCGCCTTGCACGAAGAACAACGCCGCCACGACGAATCATCGGACATCGAGAACCTCCAGCCAGCATCACCCTAGCAGCGCGAGCGGGGCCGGGCGTCAGGTTATTTCCTGTCAGGTTATTGGTGGCCGCACGTTCACCGTTGCGACGCGCGGATCCTCGCGCCACGTTGCGACCTGCCCCTCGCACGTCCCCGAGACGAACAGCCTGCCGCGACGACCTCGCTTCGATCACCCGGGCGCGTTCCATCACGTGATCGTTCGCGGTGTCGATCGCCGCGAGATCTTCCGCGATGACGCAGACCGCGCCGCGTACTGTGACCGCCTGTCCGTGGTGTTGCCCGAAGACGGTGCGACCTGTTTCGCATGGGCGCTGATGCCGAACCACGTGCATCTCGCGATTCGCACCGGCGCGCGACCACTCGCGCGCGTGATGCACCGCGTCGGTACGCGCTACGGCCGCTACTTCAACGAGCGCCACGGGCGCGTCGGGTATCTCTTCCAGGGTCGCTACAAGGCAATCGCGATCGCGGACGACGCTTATCTCGCGACCCTCGTGCGCTACGTCCATCGCAATCCATTGCGCGCAGGGATCGTCGCGTCGCTCGACGAGCTCGATCACCATCGCTGGACGGGGCACCCCGCGCTCGTCGGGTACGCGCGTGCGGAGCCGTTTCACGACGTGCGCGAGTCACTCCTACTCTTCGGCGAGAGCGAAACGATGGCGCGCGCATCGGTCCGTGAGCTGATGCTGTGCGCGGAGGACGATCCCGAGGCGCCGTCGACGACCGCGGTCGACGATGCGCCCGTCGCGGCGCCCACGGCGCCTTCTGGGCCATCGCGCGAGGTGGATCCCGCGCTCGCATTGGCGGCGCTCATCGATCGCGTGTGTCGCGCGCAGCACGTCCCCGAAACGGAATTGCGACGCGGCAGCCGATGCCGCGAAGTGAGCCTCGCGCGCGCGACCATTGCCTACCTCGCATTTCACGAGCTGGGCGTGTCGATCGCCGAAGTCGCACGCCAAGTTGGCGTCTCGAGGCAGTCTCTATGGGAACGCATGGACGACGGTCGCGACGCAGCCTTGATGCTCGCCCCAATAACCTGACAAAAAATAACCTGACGCCCGGCCCCGATTCCTACTCCCGATTCCTACTCGAGCAGCGCGAGCAGGTCGGCGCGGGAGAGGGTGGTGGCGGCGGCGGCGTCGCCGAGGGCGGCTTCGGCGAGTTGGCGTTTCGTGGCTTGGAGGGCGAGGACGCGTTCCTCGACGGTGTCGGCGGCGACGAGGCGGTGGACTAACACCGGACGGGTTTGCCCGATGCGGTGGGCGCGGTCGGCGGCCTGGTCTTCGACGGCGGGATTCCACCAGGGGTCGAGCAGGAAGACGTGGTCGGCGGCGGTGAGGTTGAGGCCGGTGCCGCCGGCTTGCAGCGAGATCAGCAAGACCGGCGGACCGGCGTCGTCCTGGAAGCGCGCGACGACGCCGGCGCGATCGCGCGTCGAGCCGTCGAGTCGCGTCCACTCGATTTGCGGCGCGCGCAGCGCGGGCTCGACGCGGTCGAGCAGGCTCGTCCACTGCGAAAACACGAGCGCTTTGTGTCCCTCCGCCACTGCGGTCGTCAGCTCCTCGACGAGCAGATCGACCTTCGACGATGACTCCGCTTGCTGCCCCGGCACCAGCCCGGAGTGACACGCGGCCTGGCGCAATCGCAACAGCGCTTCGAGCACCGCGAGCACGTTGCCGCCCGCCGCGAAGCGCTCCACCACCTGCGCCTTCGTCGCGGCGTGCACGGCGTCGTAGACGGCGCGCTCGCGCTCGTCGAGTTCGACGCGCAACACCACTTCGGTTCGCGGCGGCAGTTCCGGCGCGACTTCGATCTTGCGGCGTCGCAGCAAGAAGGGCCGGATGCGTGCGCGCAGACGCACGACGGCGTCGGTGCTGCCAGCGGCGATCGGCTTCGCGTAGCGCTCGTCGAAGCGCGCGCGCGTGCCGAGCAGTCCGGGGTTCGCGAAGTGGAGCTGACTCCAGAGTTCGTCGAGGCGATTCTCGACGGGCGTGCCAGTCATCGCGACGCGCCACGCAGCGCGCAGACCATGCGCAGCGCGCGCCACCTGGCTCTCCGGGTTCTTGATCGCCTGCGCCTCATCGAGCACCACGACATCCCACGCGACGGCTCCAAGCGCTTCCGCGTCGAGTCGCAGTAGTGCGTAGGAGGTGAGCGTCACGCTGGCGGCTGGATCGAGCGCGCGACCGGGGCCGTGATAGAGCGCGACCGACAGCGCGGGCCGGAAGCGGCGGATCTCGTTCTCCCAGTTGAAGAGCACGCTCGTCGGTGCGACGACGAGTGCGCGCTTGCCGTCATCCAGGGCGCAAAGCACTTCCAGCGTCTTGCCGAGGCCCATGTCGTCGGCGAGCAGTGCGCCGAGGCCGGCGTCGCGCAGGAAGACGAGCCAGTCGACGCCGCTGCGCTGATAGCCGCGCAGTGTCGCGCGGAGATCCGGAGGAAGCGCGGCGCGCGGGATGCCGGCGAAGTCATCGACCAGCGCGGCCAGCGCGCCGAGCTGCGCGGGACGCGCCGTGCCGAGCGCGTCACAGAGTTGTGCCAGCGCGGGCAGCGCGGCGCGCGGCAGCGTGCCGGCGGCGTCGCGCGCTTCGAGCAGGTCTGCGACTTCGCGGCCGAAGCGCGCGAGCCAGTCCGCGGGCAACGGCGCGAGGCCGCCGCCGGGAACCAGCATCAGCGATTCGCCCGACGCCCACGCGCGCAATGCAGCCGCGCCGTCGACGCGCCGCGGGCGGCTCGTCGATTCGCCGACTGCGCTCTCGAACCACAGGTCGAAGCCATCCGCGGTTGTCGCAACGTGCGCTGCGAGCGGCGGCGCGCGGAAGAACGCGCGTTGTGCGTCGCCGTGCACCGAGCCGGAGAAGCGCGCGATCCGCTCCGCCAGCGCGATCGCTTCTTCGCCGCGCACCGACACATCGGTGCCGATCGGCAGCTCGAGTTCGCTCTGGATGCGGCGCGCCGCGGCGCGTTCGCCCGCTTCGTCGCGCATCGGCACGACGCCCTGTACGGCGACCAGACGACCGAGCACGACGCGCGCCGTCGGCGGATCGCCGTACACCACGTCGGCACGCGCCACGAGCGCATCGCCGTCGCGCGATGTCGCGACGCGCGCGCGCGGCGGTTCGCTGCGCGTGGTGCGCGGCAAGCGCGTCGTCTGCACATCCACCGCGATGCGGCGCGCGAGGTCGGGCAGGATCTGGCTCGCGAGCGCGGTGGCTTCGTCGGCGCGAAAAACCTTGCCGCGCGGCAGCTCGGCGAGTTCGCGCCCATCGAGGCGCGTCTCGCGCAGCGGGCGGATCGTGTCGCCGCACAGTACTGCGTCGTCGCCGAGCGATGCGGTGACGCCGGGTCGCAGCGTCACAGTGAGCAGAAAGCCGCCGTCGTGATCGACGAGGCGTCCTTCGGGCGCCACCGGCTCGGACGCGATCTGCACCGGCGCGCCGTCGAGGAGCACGACGTCACAGGCTGCGAGCGCTTGCAGCACACGCAAGAGCGCGCCGCGCGAAAGCGTGCGCCCGCTGATGCCCTGGATCGCGTCATCGACGGCGAGATCCGCGTGGCTGGTGTCGAGGCGCGGCCCGGCGACGCGACCCGCCGCGAGCGCGCGCACGCTCGCCGCGAGTGGTGCGCGCTCCGCGCCGATGACGACGAAGCGATCGAGCGCGAGACCGCCGGTGACGCGGCGCAGCTCGTAGTGGATGCGGCCCGCGCCACTCTGCTGCGCCGACGGCAGCTCGCGACCCTCCTCGCGCGCGCGCCGCAGCGCGATCACCGCGGCGGCGACATGCTCGCAAGGATCTTCAGGGCCGGGGCAATCGCACGACCACGCGTCGGCATCGAGCAGCAGCGTCACGAGCTTCGCAACCGGCGCGCCCGTCACC
Organism: Deltaproteobacteria bacterium; assembly: GCA_031396445.1. GTDB lineage: Bacteria > Myxococcota_A > UBA9160 > UBA9160 > PR03 > PR03. Next base: position 15,358 of record JANNKU010000006.1, read on the forward strand.
GCAACGCGTAGCTGTGCTTCGCGCGCATCGATGCGCTCGGCCGTCACCGCGTTCGCGCGCGCCAACTCGACACCGCGCGACCACTCGCGCCGCGACGCCGATTCGCGAACTGCTTCGAACAAAGATTGCATGCGCGGCGATGATTCTAACGGCACTACTCGCGCGCGATCGCCCGCGTGCCACCAACGCCACCTGACCCGTGTTCCGCTCGTCGCCGTCGGGCGACGAGCGGGGTCATGTGTTGGACGGCCGCGCGCCCACTCATGATTCCGCACTGCGGCCGGACGGCCGCGCGCCAACACGAGTCAGGGGGCTCGGAGAGCCGGAGTAGGAGCGCTTCTGATGTTTGGCTTCTGGTCTACGGAAGGCCGCACTTCGCCTTGATCTCGCCGATGCGCTGATCGATCTGCGCGTCGTAGTCGCCGGTGGCGACTTTCAGCTTCGTGCCCTCGGTGCCGGTGAGCACACCGACGACGAGGCCGGCGGGGTAGATCGCGGTAGCGCCCTCGGCGACTTGCTGCGCAACGCTCACCTTTTCGCTCTCCAGCATCCGGATGTCACCGTACGCGGTGGAGCAGTTGATCGGAGTGTCCTGGAGCGCGGCCAGATTCTGTTCCTGCTGCTGCGCGCACCCAATCGCCGAGCCGAGCGCGAGTGCGCCGATCACTGCGAAAGTCCTCGTGGTCCTCATCGGGTTCCCCCTTTTGTGGTTTCTGTTTGCGATTGCTCGAACCGGGTGGACACACGAGTAGGTAACGCGCGCGGTGCAGCGCAAGGCGCCGGGCCGCGATGCGCGCGGCCGCGTGGCGAAGCCATCGGCGCTCGAACGGGGATTCGCGGATTCGGCGCTAGCGTGCGGCCGCCGGCGCGTGTCGCCGGCGTGACCCCATCCAACACGAGAGGTTTCCCATGACCGATAGGATTCGAGGAGCCGTCGAAGGTCTCGCTCGCGCGCTGATGGTCGGAGCGCTCGCGCTCGCGGCCGGCGCCGCGAGCGCCGCGGAGAAGGCGCCGAACATCGTCGTCATCATGGGCGACGACATCGGGATCTGGAACATCGGCGCGTATCACCGCGGCATGATGGCCGGGCGGACGCCGAATCTCGACAAGATCGCCGCCGAAGGAATGCTGTTCACCGACTACTACGCGGAGGCGAGCTGCACGGCCGGCCGCGCCAACTTCATCACCGGCGAGCTGCCGATCCGCACGGGCATGACGACGGTCGGTCAGGCTGGCTCGCCGATCGGCCTCCCCGCGCAGGCGGTGACGATCGCGACGGCGCTGAAGTCGATGGGCTACGCGACCGGCCAGTTCGGCAAGAACCACCTCGGCGATCTGAACGAGTTCCTGCCCACCGTGCACGGCTTCGACGAGTTCTTCGGGTATCTCTATCACCTCGACGCGATGGAGGATCCCTCGCATCCCAACTATCCGCAGGACCTGCTGAGCACGGTCGGCCCGCGCAACATGGTCCACTCGTGGGCCACCGATGTGGATGATCCGACGGTGATGCCGCGCTGGGGCAAGGTCGGGAAGCAGAAGATCGAAGACGCGGGAACGCTCTATCCGAAGCGGATGGAGACGGTCGACGACGAGATCCGCGACCTCGCGTTCAAGATCGTCGACAAGGCCAAGGCCGACGGCAAGCCGAACTTCCTGTGGCTGAACCCGACGCGCATGCACATCGTCACGCACCTCTCGGACCAGTACGAGAAGCTGCGCAACTCGACGAATGGCTGGAGCGAGCACGAAGCGGGCATGGCGCAGCTCGACGACGTCGTCGGCGCCACGATGAAGAAACTCGAGGACCTCGGCGTGGGCGACAACACGATCGTCGTCTTCACCACCGACAACGGCACTGAGGTCTTCACGTGGCCCGACGGCGGACAGACGCCCTTCGCGCAGAGCAAGGGCACCGTGATGGAAGGCGGCTTCCGCGCACCGGCGATGATCCGCTGGCCCGGCAAGGTGCCCGCCGGCAAGGTCGAGAACGGTGTCATCTCCGGGCTCGACTGGTTCCCCACGTTCCTGGCCGCCGCCGGCAATCCGAACATCGTCGAGGAACTGAAGAAGGGGAAGGATTTCGGTGGCACCACCTACAAGGTGCATCTCGACGGCTACGACCAGACGGACATGATCACCGGCAAGGGGCCGTCGCATCGCGAAGAGGTCTGGTACTTCGGGGAAAGTGAGCTGGGCGCCGTGCGCATCGGCGACTACAAGTATCGCTTCATCGATCAGCCCCAGGGATGGCTGGGTGAGAAGACCAAGCCCGACGTTCCCTACCTGACGAACCTTCGCCTCGATCCGTTCGAGCGCACGGGCTGGCCGAACAATGGAACCAAGGAAGGCGCGCAGCAGTACTTCGACTGGTTCAAGTTCCAGTTCTGGCGCTTCGTGTTCGTTCAGCAGCAGGTCGAGAAGCTGGCGATGACCGCCATCGATTTCCCGCCGATGCAGAAGGGCGCGAGTTTCAACCTCGATGCCGTGAAGGCGAAGATCCAGGCAGCGCGGGCGGCAATGGGCAAGTAGAGGGATGAACGTCGCGACGGGCGGCTCGCGGGCCGCCCGTCGTCGACACCCCGCGCGAACGTCACACGCGTCATCTGTCGATTCTCCGCGCGTTCGTACGTCATCCTCGTAGAATCCGTGGCCGGCCGAGGGATCTCCCATCCCCCTGCGCCATGGAAAACGAGGAGCCGAGACGATGACGAAGACTCGCGTGACACCGATTCCCGAAGGCATGCACTCGCTGACGCCGCACCTGATGTGCGACGGCGCATCCGAAGCGATCGCGTTCTACGTGCGAGCCTTTGGCGCGGTCGAAGAGATGCGGCTGCCGCGTCCCGACGGAAAGCTGATCCACGCGCAGATCCGCATCGGCGACTCGGCGCTGATGCTGGTCGATGTGTTTCCCGAGCGGGGCATGCGCGGACCGAAGTCACTCGGGGGCTCGCCCGTCACGATCCATCTCTTCGTCGAGGACGTCGATGCGACCGTCGCGCGGGCCGTCGCCGCCGGCGCCACACTCACGATGCCGGTCGCGGACATGTTCTGGGGCGACCGCTACGGGCAGCTGCAGGATCCGTTCGGCCATCACTGGTCGGTGGCGACGCACCTGCATGACCGAAGTCCGGAAGAGATGATGCAGGCGATGGCCAGCATGGGCGGATAGGCCCGGCCCGACCGTCTCGCTGCGTCCTCGGCCCGGACCTGGCACCGTTCTGCGTCAGCTCCGCGCGTGACGGCGCGCGAACGCAACGAGCGCTGCGATCCCGACGCACGCGGCAGCACCGCTCGCAGGCTCCGGCACCGTCAGGCGGAAGACGCCGCGGGTGTTGTCGCTGAAGATCATCGTCGCGGCAATCTGACCGGCGTCGTTCCAGGCCGTGGACCTGCCGTCCTGGCCGCCGGTGACGCTGCGGCCCGCGCCGCTCTGCTGCGCCGACGGCAGCTCGTGACCTGCCTCACGGGCGCGGCGCAGCGCGATCACTGCGGCGGCGACGTGTTCGCACGGATCCTCGGGGCCGGGGCAGTCGCACGACCAGGCGTCGGCGTCGAGCAGCAGCGTGACGAGCCGCGCGACCGGCCGGCCGGCTTCGGCGACACGCAACTGTGCCTCGCGCGCGTCGATGCGCTCGGCCCTCACCGCATTCGCACGCGCCAGCTCGACGCCGCGCGACCACTCGCGCCGCGACGCCGATTCGCGGACCGACTCGAAGAGAGTTTGGAGATTCACGGTTCCAACTCATGATTCCGCACTCATGATTCCGCACTGCGGCCGGCCGCGGTGCCAACACGAGTCAGGTGGCTCGGAGAGCCGGAGCAGCCCTGCGCGGTCGCGGAGCTACGGGATGCCGCATTTCTCCTTGATCTCGGCGATGCGCCCATCGATCTGCGCGTCGTAGTCGCCGGTGGCGACCTTCAGCTTCGTGCCCTCGGTGCCGGTGAGCACGCCGACGACGAGACCGGCGGGATAGATCGCGGTGGCGCCTTCGGCGACTTGCTGCGCGAGGCCCGTCTTCTCGCTCTGCAACATCCGGATGTCGCCGTAAGCGGTGGCGCAGTGGATCGGTGTCGCCTCGATCGCGGCCAGATTCTGTTCCTGCTGCTGCGCGCATCCGCTGGCCACGCCGAACACGAGCGCGCCGATCAGCGCGATCTCGGTCGTGATTCTCAACCCCGTCTCGATTCTCATCTGATTTCTCCGTCTCTGGTTCAGCGACTATTTACTCTTCTTCGATCCGCCTCGCGAGATGTTGTGGAAGTCGATGGATAGAATGCGGTTCACGCGATCGAGTCGTGCTGCGAGGCCTGCGACTCTGCAACAGGAGAATTCAATGGCTCGGTTCCGTCGTGAAACGATTCTTGCGTTCTGTGTCCTGTCCACCGTCGCGCTGCGCGCACATGCAGAGACCGACCCGCTGGCGTCATGGAACGACGGGGCGGCCAAGGAGGCGATCGTTGCATTCGTGCAGAAGACGACGACGCAGGGCAGCGCCGACTTCGTGCCGCCCGCGGAGCGCATCGCCACCTTCGATCAGGACGGCACGCTCTGGGTCGAACAGCCGCTGTATTCGCAACTGATGTATTGCCTGGAACGCGTTCCGGCGCTGGTGAAGGCGAAGCCGGAGCTGGCGGGCGTCGAGCCGTTCAAGACGGTGCTGTCTGGCGACCGCGCGGCGATCGCGAAGCTGTCGAAGCCGGATCTGATCAAGCTCCTCGCCGCGACGCTCACCGGTATGTCGGTGGACGAGTTCGAAGCAGAGGTCTCGAAGTGGGCTGCAACTGCGACGCACGCGCGCTGGAAGCGGCCGTACACCGAACTGACTTACCAGCCGATGCGCGAAGTCCTCGAGTACCTGCGCGCGAACGGGTACAAGACCTACATCGTCACCGGAGGCGGTCAGGATTTCGTGCGCACCTACGCCGAGAAGGTGTACGGCATCCCGCCCGAGCAGGTGGTCGGCTCTGCTGGCGAGACGAAGTACGGCTATGACGCGAAGGGCGTTCCGTTCCTGACCAAGGAACCGAAGCTGCTGCTGAACGACGACAAAGAGGGCAAGCCCGAAGGCATCCATCTGATGATCGGGCGACGACCCCACGCCGCATTCGGCAACTCTGACGGCGATCGACAGATGCTGGAGTACACCGGCGCGGGTGATGGCGCGCGCTTGATGATGCTCGTCCAGCACGACGACGCCAAACGCGAGTATGCGTATGGCCCCGCCCAGGGCCTTCCCGACTCCAAAGTGGGAACCTTCACGCAGGCGCTCTTCGACGAAGCCACCAAGAGCGGCTGGACGGTGATCAGCATGAAGAAGGACTGGAAGCAGATCTTCGCGTTCGAGAAGGAAGGGCAGTGAGATGCGTAACTTCGGCCTCTCGTGGTTCTTCGCGTTCGCATTGGCGCTCTTTGCGATCGGTGCGGCGACGGCGCAGGGCACAGAACCCGCTGCGCAAGGAGCGGGGGCGCCCGTCGTTGCGAAGCGTGTCGGTCTCGATGTGCTGAAGGGCGAGTGGGTTCGGCCCGACGGCGGCTACGTGATCGCGATCAAGAGCGTCGGCCCGAACGGCCAGCTCGAGGCGATGTACTTCAATCCGAATCCACTTCCGTTTGCGAAGGCGCAGGGATCGCTGGAAGGCGCGAAGGTGCGCGCTTCTTTCGAGTTGCGCGCGGGCGGCTACGACGGTTCGACCTACGAACTCACCTACGATCCCGCACGCGATCGACTCGCGGGTATCTACTACCAGGCGGTCGCGAAGCAGAGTTTCGAGGTTTTCTTCACGAGAAAATGACCGGATGTGCTCGAAGTGGATCGCCGCGGTCGCGAATCGTTCGGGCAGCTCCTGCCTCGGACTCCGCCTCGTTTCAGCACGGTGTAGCCGGCAATGGATTTTCGCGCCGCGAATGCCACGCGATCGCGCGAATCTTCTCTCGTCAAACCATTGCACGAGAGAAGTTCCGTGACGAGCGTCTTTCGAGTCGTACTCGAACCCTGGCGGCCGGCGCGAAGATCACGATGCCGACCGCGGACATGGTCTGGGGCGATCGCTACGCGAAGCTCGAGGGTCCCTTCGGCCATCACTGGTCGGTGGCGACCCACACGCCCACGTGACGCTCGAGCAAGTGCAGCAGGCGATGGCGGAAATGCTCGGCCAAAACGGCCGGGCAGGCGATCCGCGAAGGCCACCGCTCGCGGCTCCAGCGTGAGTTGCACCACCCTGTGCGCCCATGTCCGCGCCTCTGAAGTTTGTGACGAGCACTAAATGCTCGACTCGCTGCAATTCGTCGGTGTAGGATGGCGCCATGCGGCGATCAATACGTTGCATTCGAGCGGGATCACGCGGCTTGCGAGGCGTCGCAATCGCCGCGTTGCTGCTGGCGCTGCCTGTCCCGGCGCTCGCGCGTGTGATCGACCTCGACGTCGTCCCCGGCGCCAGTCGTGTCACGATCGAGGCGACCAGCGGCATCTACTTCGATCGTCCGCCGCAGAACGGTGGCACCGTCTTCATCCCGTTCGTGGCGCAAAGTGGCGCTGGCGTCGGCGGACCCACGAACGGGCTGCGCGCCGATCTCGCGGGTCGCATCCGCGTCGACTTCCGACCCGACGACGCGACGCCGACGCTCGCGATCCGCGGCTTCTCGACGCTCTTCGCACCGCTGGCGTCGGGCACGTGGCGGCCCGGCGTTCCGGCGAGTCCGGCGACGCCCGCGGCCGCGCAGGCGGCCGTCACGATCGGATCGGTGAGCGCGTTCGCAACCGGCCAGGCCGCGCTGCGCGATCTCGCGCTGACGATCGATGCGTCGCACCCGCTCGTCGCGTCCGGTGCGAACGCGTGGCAGTGGCCCGACGGTCCCTTCGATGGCGCGACACCCGATCGCGTCGAGGTGCGCGTCGCTGACGGCGCCATCGACTTCGGGCTCTCGATCACCGCGCTGACGCGCGAGTTCGTCAGCGAAGGCTCGCTCGCGCGCCTCGTGCTCTCGGCATCGAATCGCGTCCGCGTGATCGAGTCGGGCGCGGACGACCTCGAGCTGCGCATGCCGCTCGACGTGGCGATCGAGAAATCGCTCATCGAACCGGTGAGCAGCTTGCCCGTGCGCGTGCGGCTCGACCTCGACGGCGTAGTGGTCGCGCGCAACTTCGTTCCAGAGCCGGACGCAGCGGCGGCGACGCTCGCGGCGCTCGGCGCGCTGGCGCTGTTGGCGCGGCGTCGGCGCGCGCGCCGCCTTGCAGCGCCCGTTCGCGGACTCGTGCAGATCGCGCTGCTCGCACTGCTCGTCGGCGTCGCGTGCGAAACGCCTGCGCCGGGCTTTTGTGGAAACGATGTGGACTGCCCAGAACCCGAGCAATGCGTCGTAAACGTTTGCACGGATGGCGGTGGTTGCGCGGATCCGACCGACTGCGCCGGCGGCGAGCACTGCTCCGAGGGCACCTGCGAAGCACTGGCCGCTCCCGACACGTCGTGCGATGGGGACGGCGACTGCCAAAGCGATTCGTGCACGAACGGCATCTGCGACGGCTGCCTCGGCGACGAAGATTGCGACCGCGTCGTCGACGCGGAAGACGAATGCCCGACACCGGGCGACGATCCGAATGGCTGCGACGCAACCATCGACGTCGGCGGCGACGTCACGATCTTCTGCGCCAACGCCGCGAACTGCAACCCGGTCCCGACCGGCGGCACTTGCACCGATTGTGCGATTCACGACGGCTCGCTCGTCTTCGATTGCTTCGGGAACGGCGCTGCGTGCACGACCTTCGAATCCCGGAGCGGCTGCAGCGACGGCTGCAGAGTCAAGAAGGCCGACGGCACGGATCTGCTGTGCGGGAATGGCTGCAGCGAAGTGTCGAACCCCGTTGGAGGCGTGTCTTGCAGTGGGTCCTGCGACGGCAGCGTCGGCGGTTTCGGCGGGCTGAGCTGCGCCGGCTGCAAGGTGCTGATCGATCCACGGACGGGTCCGAAGGGCCGGCTGGTGCTGCGCAAGCAATCGATCGGCGGCGACGGCTCGTTCGACTTCGAGGTCGGGGACATCAACCTGGGTGGCAACGGTGGCTTCTTTGAGACCATCACGACCAGCGCCGGCGTGGGAAACGTGGCCGTGCAGGTGATCGCGCCGATTGGATTTCTCTTTGCCCACGAGTTTTCGACACCCGGCTTCGAACTCGAAAGCATGACTTGCGACGGATCCAACGAGATCGTCGACAGCGTGCTCGAGGTGACACCCGCGCCGGGCGGAACCGTGAGTTGCCTGGTGTCCAACGCGAGTACCTCGACCGGCGCCGTGATCCCGGCCGGCGGCGTCGCCGACCCCGACGCGCTCTCGCGCACGCGTACCTTCGGCCTGCCGCCCGGCAACCGCATCGCGGTCGCCGGCTCCAACGGTCTCGTGATCCTCGACCCGCTCACCGGCACGATCCCGAGCGTCGGCAACACGAATCTCTCGTTCCTCGGCGGCTTCAACCGCCAGAACCGGCTCGGCGCGTTGGTGATCGAGAATCCGGCTGGCAACGGCGCCGACGTCCTCTTCAGCTACGCGAACACCAGCGGCGCATCGATCCAGGGCTACGTGCCGGAGAACATGGACTTCGGCGCGACACTGCTGCTCAGCGGAACGTATCGCGACGCGGTGCACCTCGGCGACGATCCTGGCCAGACTGGAGCAATCCTGACTACGACGACCCTCGTGCAGCGCTTCACGTGGACGGACTTCGGCGGCGGACAGCTCTACCCGAGCACCGCGATCGCATTGAACAACTTCACGGGCGCGGGAACGCCGATCAGCGCGTTCGCGTTCCCGTCGCTGACGCGCATCGCCCTGGTCACGTCGGGCACGCCCGGCAAGCTCGCGCTCGGCAATCCGGCGCAGTCGTTCCTTGCCGTCACGGTCGTCGGTGACGTCGGCAACGATCCGCGCCGCATCCGCTGTCTCGATACGGTGTGCGCGGTGAGCAACTTCGGCTCGGACTCGCTGACGCTCGCAACCTGGGACGGCGCGACGAATCTCGCCATCACCGACACGCAGCCCGTCAGCGACGGACCGATCGGGATCGACCTCGTGCCGCTCGCAGGCGGCAACCTCGCGATCGCATCGACTGGCTTCAACGACGCGACCTACTCGATCACCGTGGCATCGCCGTCGGGCGCCGCGCTCGTGAGCACGACGCTGCCCGTGCCGGCCGGCTGCCTGCAGCCGGGCCACGCGCTGTGGCTCGACGACGTCGAGCAGCATCTGGTGATCTCGTGCTTCGGCTCGGACAATCTCGCCGTCTTCATTCCGGAGATTCCGACGCCTTAGCGAGGCGCTCGAGGGCGCCGCGCCTCCAAACGATTCGGCCTCAGGCGCGACGCCGCGCGAGCCATGCGAGCGCGGCGACACCGATCCACGCGGCGCCCGTCGTCGGCTCCGGCACCGTCAGCCGGAAGGCGCCGCGGGAGTTGTCGCTGAAGATCAGCGTCGCGGCGATCTGACCGGCGTCGTTCCAGGCCGTGGACCTGCCGTCCTGGCCGCCGGTGACGCGGCCCAGGGCCGATAGGAACGTAATGGTCCGGAGGTCTCCGGGCGCGACCTCGACGACGTCGCCCTTGCGCAGCAGGAGTGACGTCTCTCCGGTGTACAGGTCGTGATGCCAGAGTCCGTCTCCGGTGCCCAGGCCAGGCGCCGCGTACGTTCCGACGAGGATCACTCCGCCGGAGCCGTTCAGCTCGAAGTTGAGGTTCGGTCCGAAGCTCGAGCCCGCGGGCAGTCCGGCCGGCTGACCGCCTTCGCGCGCGATCAGCCGTAGCGGCCCGTAGCCCGCGGTGCCCCAGAGACCGGAGTCCGTGACGGTCGTCGTGTCGCCGACGCCGACTTCCAGGTCTCCGTCGATCACCATCGAGCCGTCCCCGCCGAGCGCGAGTTCGTCGGGGCTCGCGAACACGGCGCCCGCCGTGCCCGGCGCCGGATCGTCGCTGCGCGCGAGCACGCGCTGCCCGCCGGCGCCGTCGGGAGCGAAGAACGCCGACGTCGAGTCGTCGAGGTAGGCCACGAAGGCGATCTCGCCGGCGTTGTTGATGCCGAGCTGATCCGTGCCCTCCGTCGGAAACCGGAAGTTGGCGCCGGTCCCGGGCGCCGCTGCGCCCTCGAGCGCGATGAGCTGCGGCGCGCCGTTGCCGAAGGAATAGAGCGAGCGCTTGATGGGAGCGAGGCGCACGTGGGTCAGCGTGACGCCGACATCGTTCATCACCGTGCCGAGGAAACTGGAGAACTGGAAGCCCGGAGCGCCGGGCGCAAAACCGTCTTCGATCGCGAGCAGCGTCGTCACGGACCCGTCGTAGCGCCAGAGACAGTTGTCGCCGAAGGCGCCGCTGGCCGGCTCCGATCGGTTGTAGAACAAAGTGCCGAAGTCGCTCGACCCCTGACCGCCCAGCGGCGAGCCGAACGTCGCCCCGCCGAGGCCCGGCGCGAGGTTGCCCGACCGCGCGATCAACACGGGCTCGCCGCTCGCGTTCGAGCCGTAGAGGAGGTCGTCGGTGAGGGCTGTGACTCCCTCGACGCGGTCGAGAAGGCCGAAGAAGACGGGCCCGTTCGCGGTGAGCCAGAAATTCCCCGAGATCGTATCGAGCGGGACGGTCGCGAAGCCCGGCGCGGGCGCACCGGTCACCGCCACGAGGCTCTCTTCGCCGCTGCCGGTCCACCACCAGAGGCCCCGCGCTCCGTTGGAAATGTCCGCCCAGAACAGCAGCTCGCCGGCGTCGTTCAGCAGCGCAGAGTTGAAGAGCTGGTAGGTCTCGCTCGTTCCGGGCGCAGGCGCGAAGCGCAGCGCGACGGTCTCGATCGCGGTGATTTCGACGGCATCGGCGGGGCGAGCCGCGAGTTCTCCGAGCGCGAGCGCTCCAGCCGCTGCGATGGGTGTCCAGAATCCGAGGCTGCGCATCGTGTGTCTCCTACTGGTGCCGGCCCGGCGCCACGATAGAGGCGTTTCGTCGCGCCGGCCCACGAGTGTCGCGCGACGCCGCGGCTACGATGCGAAGTCAATGAGCGCGCCCCTCTCCGACCGCCCGCGCCTGCGCGATCGCATCGATCCGACCGCGACCGCGGACGAAGTGCTCGATCGCTTCATCGCGTGGATCGCCGAGACCGGCATCACTCCGTACGCCGCGCAGGAAGAAGCGCTACTCGAGCTGTGGTCGGGCAAGCACGTGGTGCTCTCGACACCGACCGGTTCGGGCAAATCGCTGGTTGCGCTCGGGCTCCACTACAAGGCGCTCTGCGAGGGTCGCCGCTCGTTCTACACGGCGCCGATCAAGGCGCTCGCCAGCGAGAAGTTCTTCGCGCTCTGCGACGAACTCGGCGCCGAGAACGTCGGCATGCTCACCGGTGACGCCAGCATCAACTGGAATGCGCCGGTGATCTGCTGCACCGCCGAAGTGTTGATGAACATGGCATTGAGAAATGGCGAAGCCGCCGACGCGCCGTATGTGGTGATGGACGAGTTCCACTACTACGCGGATGCCGAGCGCGGCGTCGCGTGGCAGGTGCCACTGCTGACGCTGCCGCAGACGCGCTTCCTGCTGATGTCGGCGACGCTCGGCAACACGCGACCGATCGAAGAGCGGCTCGAGCGCATCAGCGGACGCGCCGTCGTGCACGTCCACTCGGACGAGCGGCCGGTGCCGCTCGACTTCGAGTTTCGCGAGACGCCGCTGCACGACACGATCGAGACGCTGATGGATCAGGGCAGGGCGCCTGTCTACGTCGTGCACTTCACGCAGCGAGAGGCCGCGGAGCAGGCGCAGGCGCTGACATCGGCGCATGTCGCGACGCGCGAGCAGCGCCAGGCGATCGGCGAAGCGCTGGCGGGCTTCCGCTTCGATTCGCCCTACGGCAAGGATGTGCAGCGCTTGCTGCGCCACGGTGTCGGCCTGCATCACGCGGGCCTGTTGCCGAAGTACCGACTGCTCGTCGAGCAGCTCGCGCAGAAGGGATTGCTGCGCGTGGTCTGCGGCACCGACACGCTCGGCGTCGGCGTCAACGTGCCGATCCGCACGGTGCTCTTCTCGGCGCTCTCGAAGTACGACGGCCAGAAGGTGCGGCTGCTCTCGGTGCGCGAGTTCAAGCAGATCGCGGGCCGCGCAGGCCGCAAGGGCTTCGACGATCGCGGCTGGGTGCTCTGCCAGGCGCCCGCACACGTGATCGAGAACCAGCGCATCGCCGCAAAGACGACCAAGCCGGGCGCGAAGAAGAAGGTGGGGAAAGCGCGACCGCCGCCGGGCTTCGTCGCGTGGGACAAGAAGACCTTCGAGCGGCTGGCGTGGAGTCCGCCCGAGACGCTGGTGTCGCAGTTCCGCGTCACGCATGGAATGCTCGTCGCGCTGCTGCAGCGCGGCCAGGACGAGCAGATGCGCGGCAGCGGCTACCGGCTGCTCTTCGCGCTGATCCAGTGCTGTCACGAATCGTTCGCGGTGAAGCGCGGCTTGCGCCGGCAGGCCGCCGCGATGTTCCGTTCGTTGCGCTACGCCGGTTTGATCCAGCGCGTGCACGACATCGACGCCGGCTTCCCGATCATCCGCGTGACACCCGAGTTGCAGAGCGACTTCTCGTTGCACCAATCGCTGTCGCTCTACCTGGTGGATGCCGTTGCGCTCCTCGATCCGGAAGCGCCGGAGTACGCGATGGAAGTGCTCTCGCTGGCGGAGGCGATCCTCGAGAATCCGCGCCAGATCCTCGCGCAGCAGGTGAATCGCGCGAAGGGCGAATTGATCGCGCGGCTGAAGGCGGAGGGCGTTCCGTACGAGGAGCGCCTCGCGAAGCTCGACGAAGTGACGCATCCGAAGCCGCTTGCGGACTTCGTGTATGCCACCTTCCGCGAATTCATCGGCAAGCATCCGTGGTTCAGCGAGCAGAACATCCGGCCCAAGTCCGTCGCGCGCGAGATGTGGGAGCACTACGACGACTTCGCCGACTTCGTGCGCCGCTACGCCATCGAGCGCAGCGAAGGTTTGCTGCTCCGCTATCTCTCGCAGGTACACAACACGCTGGTGCACAGCTTGCCCGAGGCTGCCTGCACGGAAGACGTCTTCGACGTGATCGGCTTTCTGCGCGCACTGATCGCGCGCATCGACTCGAGCCTCGTCGACGAGTGGGAGAGTCTTTCGAAACCCGGCGAAGCGCGCGAACGCAGCGCCGCGCCCGCGCAGCCGCGCCCGATGGATCTCGCGCGCCATCCGAAAGCGCTCGCCGCGCGCATTCGCGGCGAGATGCATCTGCTGGTGCGCGCGCTGGCGGGCGGACACTACGAAGATGCCGCCGGTTACGTGCGCCAGCACGACGACGACGTCTGGGACGCCGCGCGCTTCGAAGCCGCGCTCGCGCCGTACTTGCGCGAGTACGGCCGCATCGTGTTTGACGGCCGCGCGCGGCTCGCCGATCAAACGCTGATCAAGACGCTCGCGACGCGACGCTTCGAAGTGCACCAGAAGCTGCTCGACCCGAGCGGCGATGGCTTCTGGCACATCGAAGGCGACGTCGATCTCGAAGGCGAGCGCGCGCCGGAAGGACCGATGGTGCGGATGCGCCGAATCGGAAGCTGACGCATACCATGCACTCGATGGCCGGATCGCGCAGCACGTTGTGGATTCTCTGGGCGGCGCTCTTCGCGCTGCTCGCGCTCGATGCGATCGCGCTCGAGCGCGTGCTTCCGACACGCGCTGATGTCTGGTACGAAGCGGAAGCCTCCGTCGTCCAGCTCGTGCTCGGGATCCTCGCGCTGGTGGCGGGCGTCGCGACCTTCGCGATTCGCGAGACGTTGGTGCTGCGCGATCTGCGCAGCGGTGCCCTCGATCCGAATACGGCGAGCGGCTTCGCGCGCGTTCGGCGGGCGCTCGTCGCGCTCTGGTCGTTGTGTCTCGTGATTGCGTTGCTCGGCAACGTGCTCGCGTGGGGCGCGGGCACGCCCATCGCCGCCGCGCCGTTCCTGATCGGGGCTGCCGTGCTGCTCGTGCTGCACGCGCCGCGCGGGTGGCTCTTCGCGCAATCCATCGAAGCGGCTGGCGCGTGACATCGCTCGGAACCGAGCTCGCAGCGCTCGGGCTGACCTCGCCGCGTCCGAGCTGGGCGCAGCCCGAACTCACCGCGATCGGTCGCGAGCCGATGCACGCGCCGCTCGTTCCGTACGCAGACCGCGACGCAGCATTGCGTGGCGAGAGCGAAGCCTCGCCGTGGCGCCTGTCGCTCGACGGCCGCTGGCGCTTCCACCTGCTCGACTCTCCGCACGACGCTACGCCCGACTTCGTCGCGCCGGATTTCGACGACGCAGACTGGGACGGCATCGACGTCCCCGTCTCGTGGACGCTGCAAGGGCATGGCGCGCCGGCGTACACCAACGTGTTGATGCCGTTCGCGACGGAGCCGCCGGCGGTGCCAGAGAAGAATCCGACCGGATTGTTCCGCCGCTCCTTCGAGGTTCCCGTCGCGTGGTGCGGCCGGCGCGTGACGCTGACGATCGGCTCCGCCGAGAGCGTGGTCTATGCGTGGGTGAATGGCGTCGCGGTCGGCATGGGCAAGGACAGCCGGCTGCCGAGCGAGTTCGAGATCACCGCGAACCTGGTGGAGGGCGAGAACACGATCGCGCTCGCGGTGGTGCAGTGGTCCGACGCGAGCTGGCTCGAGGATCAGGATCAGTGGTGGTTGCCGGGGCTGCACCGCTCCGTTTCGCTCACCTGCGCGGCGCCGACGTGGATCGCAGATCTCGCGCTGCGACCGTCGCTCGGCGAAGCGGGCGCGGCGACGCTCGACGCCGAGGTTCGTGTCGGCTTTTCGAAGACGCCCGAAGCGGACTGGAGCGTCGATTTCGAGCTCTGCGATCTGCGCGGCAAATCGCTCGCGAAGTCGGCGGGCATCGCCGTTCCGATCTTCCGGCGCGGCGCGCCAGTGATCGAGTTGGTCGATGGCTACGTATTCCAGGGTCATGTCGCGCGCGCGCAGCTCGCGTTGCGTGGCATCGCGCCGTGGTCGCACGAGACGCCGACGCTTTACCGCGTCGTCGCGACGTTGCGTGATGCGACGGGCGCCGCGGCCGAGGTCGTCTCGCAGCGCATCGGCTTTCGTTCGATCGAGGTGCGCGACAACGCGCTGCTGGTGAACGGCCAGCCGGTCCAGATCGTCGGCGTGAACCGTCACGAGTGGGACGACGTGCGCGGCCGCGCCGTCACGCTCGCTGGCATGCGTCGCGATCTCGTGTTGATGAAGCAGCACCACATCAACGCGATCCGCTGCGCGCACTACCCGAACGACGAGCGCTTCTACGATCTTTGCGACGAACTCGGTTTCTACGTGATCGACGAGGCGAATCTCGAGACGCACGCGCGCTGGTCGAGCCTCTGCCACGATGTGCGCTACCAGACCGCGATGATCGAGCGCGGCGCCCGCATGCTGCTGCGCGATCGCAATCATCCTTGTGTCGTGATCTGGTCGCTCGGCAACGAGTCGGGCTATGGCGCCGCGCACGATGCGATGGCGGCGTGGATGCGCCGTGTCGATCCGTCGCGCCCGCTGCACTACGAGGGTGCGATCGGCAAGAACCTGCACGCGGACGCGCCCGTCACCGATCTCGTGTGTCCCATGTACGCCGAGATCCACGAGATCGTCGCGTGGTCGCGCGCGCGCAAGGATCGTCGCCGGCCGCTCATCTTGTGCGAGTACTCGCACGCGATGGGCAACTCGAACGGCAGCCTCGCCGACTACTTCGCCGCATTCGAGCGCGAGCGCGGGCTTCAGGGCGGCTTCATCTGGGAGTGGTGCGATCACGGCATCCGCCGCGAATCCGCAGACGGTCGCGTCCACTGGTCTTACGGCGGCGACTTCGGCGAGAGTGTGCACGACGCAAATTTCTGTTGCGACGGACTCGTCGGTCCCGATCGCGCGCCGCATCCCGCCCTGGAAGAATTGAAGACGCTCGCACAGCCGCTGCGCGTGCGTGCGCTCGATGCGAAGCGCGGTCGCTTCGAGATCGAGAACCGCCGCTGGTTCAGCGGAGTCGGCGATCTCTCGGCGCGCTTCACCGTCGAAGTGGATGGCGTGGTCGTGCAGCGCGGCGCGCTGAAGTTGCCCGCTCTCGCGCCGCGCGAACGCGGCGTGCTGCGCGTTCCGGTGAAGCGTCCCGCGCTGCTGCCCGGCCAACGCTGCGTGCTCGATCTCCGCTTCACCCTGCGGCGCGCGACGGCGTGGGCGCCGGCTGGCTTCGAAGTCGCGTGGGCACAAGTCGCGCTGCCGTTCGCGGCGCGCGCGACGGCGAAGAAAAAGTTGCCGGCTCGCGAGCCCGCCGCGGCGCCCGTTGCGATCGCCGCGACGACACACACGATCGAGTTCGTCGGCGATGCGTTCGCGCTGCTCATCGATCGCGACGCCGCCGCGATCGCGAGCTTCGCGTGGCGCGATCACGCGATTCTCGAAAGTGGCCCCGTCGCGACACTCTGGCGCGCACCGCTCGACAACGATGGCCTCAAGCAAGGCTGGATGCGCGACGTGCAGGGCGTCCTCCGCGTCTGGCGCGCGCTCGGGCTCGATCGCCTCGAACGGCGCGCGACGGATGTCCGCTTTGCCGCCGCGCGCAACGGCTCGGCGCGGCTGCGGCTCGACGCGGAGCTGATCGGCGCGGATCCGAGTCAGCGCGCGCGCCACCGCCAGGAGATCCAGATCGAAGCGGGAGGCGTGCTGCACATCGTCGACACGATCGAGATTCCCGCTGCGTGGAGCGACGTGCCGCGCATCGGTGTCGTGATGCGGCTGCCGGGTCGCTTCACGCAACTCGAGTGGCTCGGACTCGGCCCGCACGAGACCTATCCGGACCGCAGAGCGAGCGGGCGCTTCGGTCGCTTCGCATCGACCGTGCGCGAGCAATACGTCCCGTTCGTCGTGCCGCAGGAACACGGTCATCACAGCGAGACGCGCTGGCTCTCGCTCGCCACCACGGATGGAGTCGGCGTGCTCATCGCTGTCGCAAAACCGTTCGGCTTCTCCGCATCGCAATACCGCGCCGAAGATCTGACCGCCGCGCTCCACACGCCGGATCTCATCGCGCGCGACGAAACGGTGCTGCACCTCGACGCCGCCCACCGCGGCCTCGGCACCGGCTCCTGCGGCCCCGACGTCCTCCCCCGCCACCGCGTGAAGCCGGGCACCCACCGCCTGGCCTGGACCCTCGCATGCCGCTAAATGGGGCCGGGCGTCAGGTTATTCGCCTGTCAGGTTATTGGCGCAGGCAATCGAGCAAACGCGCCATGGGTGTTTTGCTCGATGACCTGACGGCCGAATAAGTTGACGCCCGGCACCAATGGAGGCGGCGGGCTATTGCTCCCGAGCACGCCGAGTGTTGAAATCGCGCTGCGATGGGGATCGTCTACCGCGAACGGTTCGCGTCTCACCCAGGGTTCACTCAAGGAGATTCGCAATATGAGTTCGAAGACCGCTTTGTTCGCTCTTGCCGCGGGCCTGGTCCTTGCGGCTCCGACCATGGTGTTTGCCGACGGGCCGCACCCGGTCAACTACAACTGGCATGAGCCCAACGATCTCAAGGCCTATGACCCGCCCGGGCCCACCGTGGCCGTGGACGGGCAGGGTGAGCACCTCACGGCGATCGTTCCCGGCCAACCCTACTGGACGATCACGCAGAGCAGCGCGACCGGTCCCGGCCGAGCTCTCGGCATCGAGCCTGGGGGTCCCGCCGACGCGGCCCTGGCGAGCGATCCCAACGCGGTGCGCTGGCCGACGCTCGACAAATCGATTTGGGAAACCACGAAGGCCTCGTACACGATCACGCCGCGCTGATGCAGTCTGCGAGGCGCGCCGGTACCACTCCCGGCGCGCCTCGTAGGACGCACCTCTAGAGCAACCGCTCGCGCATCCAGTCTCAAAGCTGACGCCCGCAGATCCACTCCGCTGTCCTGCTCGATCCCCTGACGGCCGAATAACCTGACGCTCCGAATAACCTGACGCCCGGCACCATCGGGGCGCCATCGGGAGTCTGGATGCGTGTTCTGTCTCGTCGCTTGCTGATCGTCGCCGTGTTGCTCGCGGCGGCGCTCGGTTGTGGCGCGCAGTTGAAGTCGCCGCAGGCGGAGGCCGGCGCGATCGCGGCGGAGCGCGAGCGGCAGCGCGAGTTCGCGGTGACGGAGTGGATGCGGCGGCAGGCGCGCGTCGAAGCGGTGGCGGCGCGCATTCGCGTCGCGGGCGCAGAGTTGTGCGGCGACGACGTCGGGCCGTACCTCGGGATGAGCGTCGGCTCGGCCGCGGACTTCGACGAGGAGCTGCGTCCGGTCGCGATGCGCGTGCTCGGCGCCGACGCAAAGCCGCGTATCCTGCGCATTTCGCCGGGGCAGCCGGCCGATCAGGTGGGGCTGCAGCTGCGCGAAGCGATCGTCTCGGTGGACGGCGAGCCGGTGCGCACGACGAAAGAAGTGATCGCGCGCCTCGATGCCCATCGCGACGGCGCGATCCGGCTCGGTGTCGAGCGTGGCGGCCACGAGGAGTTCGTCATCGTCACGCCGCTCGTGGCCTGCGACTACGGCGTCGTCGCGGTGGCCGACGACGACGTCAACGCATTCGCCGATGGCGAGAACATCGGCATCAACACCGGCATGATCCGCTTCGCCGAGAACGACGACGAACTCGCGCTGGTGATCGGTCACGAGTTCGCGCACAACGCGCTCGGCCATCGCGCGCGCAAGACGACGAACTCGGTGATCGGCGCGGTGCTCGGCGGCATTCTCGATGTCGGCATCGGCATCGTCGGCGTGGGCACCGGCGGTGTGTTCTCGAAGGCGGGCGCGGGCCTGATGAGCGGCGCCTTCTCGAAGGACTTCGAGGGCGAGGCGGATTACCTCGGCCTCTATCTCGCATCTCGGGCTGGCTACGACATCAACGTCGCGCCCGACTTCTGGCGTCGGATGGGAATCGAGCATCCCGCGAGCGTCGAGTCGAAGTATCTGTCGATGCATCCGAGCACGCCGGAGCGCGCGCTGTCGCTCGAGCAGGTGGTCGTGGAGATCCGCGCGAAGCGCGAAGCCGGAGCGCCGCTCGAGCCGACGCGGCCGGAGTGAGCGCGGGGCGATCGCGTTAGCTCTTCTTCGGCGGCCGCTCGAACGAGCCATCGTTCAGCGCCTGGTTCAAGCCGTAGTGCTGCTGCCCGCCGGCGACGTACAACACTTCGCCGGTGACGTAGCTCGCCGCATCCGACGCGAGGAACACGACCGCGTTGGCCACCTCGTCGGGTCGTCCGAAGCGCGGCATCGGTTGCGTCGTCGGCAATGAGGCAGTGTCGATGTCGTAGCCCGCGGCATCGAAGCCGCGCGTCACCACCGGCCCGGGCGCCACACAATTGATGCGCACTTGCGTGCCCCATTCGTAGGCGAGCGTGCGCGTCAGCTCGGCGACACCGGCGCGTGCCGCCGACGTGTGCGCCAGCCCTGGGAAGCCGCGCCCGATCACCGCGATCACGTTGACGATGCTGCCGCCGCGACCGTCGAGCATCTGGTTGCCGAAGAGCTGGGTCATGTTCCAGGTGCCGGTCAGGTTGAGGTCGATCACCGCGTGCCAGCCCTTCGGCTTGATCGCGCGCGCGGCCGACGGGAACTGGCCGCCCGCGTTGTTCACCAGCACATCGACCTGGCCACCGAAGAGCTCGCCCGCGCGCTGCGCGAGTGCTTCGACTTGTTCGCGCTCGCGGATGTTGCAGGCAGCGACTTCGACGCGACGGCCCGTAGCTTCTCGAATCTCGGCGGCGGCTTGCTCGAGCGGCTCGATGCGGCGCGCTGCAAGCAACAGATCCGCGCCCGCTTCCGCCAGTCCCTGCGCGATCGCGCGACCGATGCCGGTGCCGCCGCCGGTGACGAGCGCCACTTGCCCGGCCATCAGGTCGGGCGCGAAGACACGGCGCGGCGGCGGTGCTGCGGCGTGTCTCACTGCGACACGAAGATCGGTGACGACCACGCGCGTTCTTCACTCGTCGCGAGGCAGTCGTCGGACGCAGGCGTGCGGTAGTCGCCGTAGCAGGGGTTCACTTCGATGCAGCGTCCCGCTTCGTCGCGCGTGCAGCGTTCGAGTTCGGCGTTGACGGTCATCGTCGGTTCCTGGATCGCGCGCACGTAGTAGAGAACCTCGCGATTGTCGGCGACGAAGTCGGGATCCTCGAACTCGACGCTGCAGCCTTCCCCGTCGCCCGCGCACGGAATCGTTCGCCACGGATCCTGGATCAGCGAAGCGATCGGTTCGTCGGGGTAGGAGCGCGGCCGGATACGCACCACTTCGATGCGCGTGATGCGACGGCGCTCGTCGGTCGGGTTGTAACACTCGCCGCGGCAGAGTCGTTCGAGGCGATCCGCCGAGAGACCTTCGAGCGAAACGGTGGGGCAACCTTCGGCCTGCTTCAGTGCGCCGGCCGCGCGGACACGGAAATGCGGCGCTGTGGTGAGCTTGGTGGCGTCGCCCATCGACACGGTTCCCTGCGGTGCGTTCAGCAGATCGAACCACAGCAGGATCCGATCGCCGGTGGTTCCGTACACCGCCCGGCGCTGCAACGAATCCCAGATCGCATCGCGCGAGCGGCCCTCGGCATGCACTGCGACGAGTCCGCCTGTCAGGAAGAACGAGGCCTGGCGCTCGAAGTCGAGTACCTGGAAGTTCTGCAGCTTGGTTTGCGCGGGATCGAAGGCGACCGACTCGGGTGTCTTCTCGCGCTGGATGCCCTCATTCATGCGGTCGTACCAGGTTGCGTCGCGGGCGCCACGCGCTTCGGTGTTGGGGATACGGTCGTATTCCTTGTATCCGGTGCCGGGCCGTGCGCTGTGATTGTCGCTCGATGCGATGAAGCCAAAACGGAATCTCATGGGATCGACCGACTGCTGATCCGAGTTCGACAGCGCCATGATGTACTGCACGCTGCCCTTCGGGCGGTAGTTGAAAGTCGGCAGGAAGCAGTCGGGGCAAGATCCGCAGCTGTTCCAGTCTTCGACCATCGCGCCGGGAACCGTCAAGCGACCGCGCACGCCCGCAGCGACGAAGTTCGCGCGTGCCGTCTCCACGCGCTGATCGCAAATCGCCGCGTTCGTGTCCTGGCAACGATCGCGGATGATCTCGCCCGCCTGCCAGCAGCACGGCACGTAAGCGCCTTGCGGCTCAGGACAGCTGGCGTTGCCGGACGCGTCGAAGCTCACCTCGCGGAACTCGCGGTACTCCTCCGAGTTGCCATGACCCGAGAAGACTTCGATCAATCGCTGCCGCTCGGGATCGTGTTGCTTCGCGTTGAGCTGCTTGTCCCACGCAGAGCCCGGCGGTGTATAGATGCCCCAGGTGGTGCCGTGCGGAATCACCTGCGCCGGGAAGCCCCATTGATCGAGCTTCGCAAAGAGCTTTTCCGGCGTGCTCGCACCTTCCGAGCACGAGTCGGGGAGTTTGCGCGAATCGATGCCTTCTTCGCAGAGCGGCGTCTCCTGCAGCTCGGTGAGGAAGTGAAACATGTTCTGGTAGTACTGGTGGTTCCGAAAGTCCGCGAGCGGCAACAGCGCGCGTTGTCCGAACGCGGGCTTCTGGCGCATTGCCTGCGAAGCGAACGAACCCGAGTGGATCGGCCGACGCGGTACTTTGTCGGCCTCGGTATCGCGCAGCACGACGTTCTTGTGGCCGTAGTGATCGGCAGGGGTCTGCCCGATCTGCGTCCATTCCCAGCCGAGGAACGACACCATGTCGGGATTCTGCGGATCGCCCGCGATCGCGTTGCACTGCCG
Organism: Deltaproteobacteria bacterium; assembly: GCA_031396445.1. Lineage (GTDB taxonomy): Bacteria > Myxococcota_A > UBA9160 > UBA9160 > PR03 > PR03. The sequence goes on from JANNKU010000006.1 coordinate 37,123, forward strand.
GATCGCGTCCTGCGTCTCTTGCCAGCGCGCTGGCGTGATGCTCTCGGCGTGGTCGTTGATGCTCCAGAAGTCGAGCCCCGAGCAGTAGCGCGCGTAGTCGCACGCGTCGGCGATCGGATGCGCGCCTTCGCCTTGCAGGATCGGCATGCCCATCATGAATGCGTCCGCAGAGAAGGTGGTGTGCACGTGCAGATCGCCAAACAAGATCTGGTCGGAGGGAGCAGGCGACGCGCTCCGCTCGGCCAACGTGCGCGCGGTCTTCGCCTCGGCGTTCGCGCGAGATTGGACGACGGCGTCGGGTAAGCGCGCACCTTCGATCGTGCCCGGGTCCTGATGCTCGCCACAGCCAAAGGCAAAGGCGGCGCAGAGTGCGAGCGCTCCAACGCCAGCGCGCCACGTCGATCGCATCATCGTTTCCCCTCCAGGGCTCGCATGCTAGCCGCAGCGGCACTCGCTACGCGAGCGACTTGCGCAGCTCGACATGCACCTCGTGATAGTCGCGCGCTTCGTAGAGTGCGCGGGCGTTGCGATTGCCCGCCATCACGCCGATGCCGATCGTCTCCATGCCGAGCGAGCATGCGTAGTGCTCCGCGCGCTCGAGGAGGGCGCGACCAATGCCGTTGCGCCGCGCTGCGGCGAGCACCACCAGATCCGAGACGTACGCGTAGTCGACCTGCGGTTCGTCGGGTTCCTGCGGCGGCACGCGCCCCCAAACGCACACGAAGCCGACGACTGCGCCTTCGACTTCGGCGACGAACACGTGGCCCGACCAGGTGGCACAGCGCGCGAACATCCGATCCAGATACGCGTCGGCGACCGCTTCGCCGCGTGGCGCTGCAGGGTCGATCTGGTGCTCGAATTCCTGCAGCGTCACGAAGCAAGTGCGCACGGCGGCGGCATCGCGCAAAGCGTCGTAGTCGCGAATCACCGCCGTCGGTGTCGTCAGTCCGTGATCCGTTCGGCGCGCTTGCCGAAGATCGGCGTCTCTTCGTCGATGAACTTCTTCAGCGACGGCCGCGACCACATGCGATCGAGGAAGCCGCGCAGCTTCGGGAAGTTTTTGCGCGACGGCGCGAAGCCGGCATGGCGCGTGTTCACCAGCGGCGACGCCACTGCGATGTCGGCGATCGTCACCTGGTTGCCGACGAAGTAATCGCGGTCGCCGAGTTCCTTCTCGAGATACGCGAAGTACGGCGCGGCGTCTTCCTCGAAGGTCTTCTTCGCGAGCGCCTCGACCTCGGCGCTCGGCGGCGTGCCGCCCGAGAAGAGCGGCTGCAGCACGAGCGGAAGGAATACCTTCGGCCCGAGGAGCGGAACCACGCCTCCGTCCATGTACTCCTCGAACCAGAGCGCGCGGGCGTAGTCGTAGGGATCGGTCGGATAGAGCGCGGGCGTCGGGAAGCGCTTCTCGAGATACGCACAGATCACCGACGAGTCGACGAGCGTGCGGTCGCCGTCCTTGAAGGCGGGAATCTTTCCGAGTGGCGAGATGTCGCGCCAACCGGGCGGGCCGGCGAAGGGATTCACCTGCTCGTGTTCGTAGCCGAGGCCCTTCTCGGCCAGCACGACGCGCACCTTGCGAACGAACGGGGACGGGCTGGCACCGAGCAATACGAGCGACATGGGGAT
>JANNKU010000025.1:0-35509 GCA_031396445.1 Deltaproteobacteria bacterium
ACAAAATGCTCCTCTCCCTCGGGGCCACGACCCGCCGCACCTAGCAATCGAATCGCCAATAATAGGGCGGAAACGAGATGAGAAATATATTTGATATCGCGAGATGACGCGAAGAATAAAACGACGTCGAGGCGGGTCGCCGTTGGGTTTCGCCTCGCTAGGGGGTATGGGTGGGGGGTTGCTCGGTGCGTGGCCGGGTTTGGGTGGCGCAGCCTAGCGGCGAGTTCACCAAGCTCGCGGTCGAAAATGAATCCGAATCAATCACCCGCAGCTCCACCCCCCGTTTCCCGCGTAGCGAGGCGAAGCCGAGCGGCGAGGATCATGAGTTGATCCGCGCTAGGTTCGGCGCGTTGCTGGGTGTGGCCGCAAGCACGGCCTGAGACGCGACTTCGAGACCGGGTGGATCTCGTACGCCGCGAAGCCCCGGAACCTGATCCGGCCAAGTCCCCGGGCGAACCGGGATCGACGGAACCGGCGTAGGGAAGCGACGCCATGGCTACCGCCTCTCCGCTCCATCTCGAAAATCGTGTGACGCGCGATCCGCTGCCGGGTTCGCGCAAGGTCTACGTCGAAGGATCGCTGCCCGGTGTGCGCGTGCCGATGCGCGAAGTGAGCCAGTCGCCGACGCGCAGCACGGGCGCTGGCGGCGCCGCGATCCTCGAAGAGAATCCGCCGATCACGATCTACGACACCTCGGGGCCGTTCACCGATCCCGATGTCGAGATCGATCTGCGCCGCGGCCTCGCGCCGCTGCGCCTCGATTGGATCACCGCGCGCGGCGATGTCGAAGCGAGCGATGGGCCGTCGTCGCCATTCGCGCGCGCACGCGAACGCGACGTGCGTCTCGCCGCGCTGCGCTTCGAGCGCACGCGACCAGTGCTGCGCGCGGCCAGCGGTCGTTGCGTCACGCAGATGCACTACGCGCGACGCGGCGAGATCACGCCGGAGATGGAGTTCGTCGCGATTCGCGAGAGCCAGCGCGCCGATGTGTTGCGCGAACTTCTGGCGCAACACGCGGGCGAATCATTTGGCGCCGCGATCCCGAAGGTAATCACGCCCGAGTTCGTGCGCGATGAGGTGGCGCGCGGTCGCGCGATCATTCCCGCCAACATCAATCACCCCGAGCTCGAGCCGATGGCGATCGGGCGCAACTTCCTGGTGAAGATCAACGCGAACATCGGCAACAGCGCCGTCACGTCGTCGATCGAAGAGGAAGTCGAGAAGCTGGTGTGGGCGACGCGCTGGGGCGCGGACAATGTGATGGATCTCTCGACCGGCAAGAACATCCACGAGACGCGCGAGTGGATCCTGCGCAACAGCCCCGTGCCGATCGGCACCGTGCCGATCTACCAGGCGCTCGAAAAGGTCGGTGGTCGGCCCGAAGACCTCACCTGGGATCTGTTTCGCGACACACTCGTGGAGCAGGCCGAGCAAGGCGTCGACTATTTCACGATCCACGCGGGCGTGCTGCTGCGCTACGTGCCGCTCACCGCGAAGCGCCGCACCGGCATCGTGTCGCGCGGCGGATCGATCCTCGCGAAGTGGTGTCTCGCGCATCACCAGGAGAACTTCCTCTACACGCATTGGGACGAGATCTGCGAGATCATGGCCGCCTACGACGTCGCGTTCTCGATCGGCGACGGACTGCGCCCCGGCTCGATCGAAGACGCCAACGACGCCGCGCAGTTCGGCGAGCTGAAGACGCAGGGCGAGCTGACGAAGCGCGCGTGGGATTTCGACGTGCAGGTGATGAACGAAGGTCCGGGCCACGTTCCGATGCACATGATCAAAGAAAACATGGAAAAGCAGCTCGAGTGGTGCGGCGAGGCGCCCTTCTACACGCTCGGCCCACTCACCACCGACATCGCGCCCGGCTACGACCACATCACGAGTGCGATCGGCGCCGCGCTGATCGGCTGGTACGGCACCGCGATGCTCTGTTACGTGACGCCGCGCGAGCACCTCGGCCTGCCCGATCGCGAGGACGTGAAGGTGGGAGTCGTGTCGTACAAGATCGCCGCGCACGCAGCCGATCTCGCGAAGGGCCACCCCGGCGCGCAAGTGCGCGACAACGCGCTCTCGAAGGCGCGCTTCGAGTTCCGCTGGGACGATCAGTTCAATCTGTCGCTCGATCCCGAGACCGCGCGCCGCCTACACGATGCAACGTTGCCCGCCGAGGCGCACAAGGTCGCGCACTTCTGTTCGATGTGCGGCCCGAAGTTCTGCTCGATGGAGATCACGCAGCAGATCCGCGACTACGCGCGCGACCACGGAGTCGATGCGGAAGCGGCGCGCGATCAGGGCATGGCCGAGATGAGCGACGAGTTCCGCGCCCGCGGCGGCGCGCTCTATCACCGCGACTGATCGAAGCGCGGGAGATTCGCTTGGAATCCCAGCTGCGCACACCCGTCGCGGAACCGCGACCCGCGCCGACGGCGTTGCGTTTCGGGGACACGCCTCGCAATCGCACACTGCGCAGGATCTCGCGGGGCTGCGCACTCGCGAGCGGCGTGCTGGCGTTGGGAGCGCTGGCAGGATTTGCGTTCGAGGTGCATTCGCTCGCGAGTCTCAGCGAAAACAGCGCGACGATGAAGCCCACGACGGCTCTCGGCGCGCTCGCACTCTGCTACGCGGTCTACGCACTCGCTTCGCCTTCGCGCCGCGGAGGGCAGATCTGGCTTTCCCGTGTCGCGCTGGCCTTTGCGTTGCTGCTCTCCGTCGCGACGCTCGCCGAACGCGCCTTCGGCTGGGATCTCGGCATCGACGAGCTGCTCCTGCGCGATCCATGGCCGTTGCCGGGATCTGCGCCCGGACGTCCCGCTGCCGCAACCACGCTGGGCCTCGCGATGCTGGCGACCGCGCTGCTGCTCGCAGGCCGCGGGCTCGCCTACACCGGAGCGCAAGCGCTGGCGATCGCAGCGGGCAGCATCGGCGGCCTCGCGCTGATCGGGTACGTGTTCGGCGCCGCCGCGCTCTATGCGTTCCAGTCGTACTCGCAGGTCTCGCCGACCACCGCGCTGACGCTGGTGCTGCTCGCAATCGGTACGCTCGCCGCGATGCCGGAACGCGGTCTCGCGGGCCTCGCGGCAGCGGATAGTGTCGGCGGCGTGCTGACGCGACGGCTGGTGCCGGTCGCATTCGGCGTCCCGCTCGTGCTCGCGGTGATCGCCCAGCTCGCGACGCAGCGCGGGCTGGTGCGTTCGGAGCTGGCGATGGCGCTCTTCTTCGTCACCTCGACGGCCACATTGAGCGCCGTGATCCTGCACACCGCGAACTCGATCCACCGGCTCGACGCGATCCGCTCGCGCAGCGAGGCGCTGCTGCGCGAATCCGCGGGGCGCGTGCGGCACCTCTCTGCGATCGTCAACGCCACTGGTGCCGCGATCATCTCGTTCGATGCACTCGGTCGCGTCGCAACCTGGAACACCGAAGCCGAGCGCGTGTTCGGTCGTCGCGCCGCCGACGCGATCGGGCGTCACGCGAACGACGTGCTGGCGCTCGATGCGGATCAGACGCTGCCGCGCGCGCTCGATCAGGTGCTGCGCCAGCCCGCCGTGCAGCGCATCGAGCTGCGCTTCGAGACGCCGCGCGGCGATGCCGTCGCGGGCATGCTCACGCTGTCACCCCTGCTCGATGGCGAACGCCGCACGCTCGGCGCCTGCGCGGTCTTCGACGAGACGCGCAACACCGCCGCCGTCGCGCGCACGGTTCGCGACGCGTGAGCGCCGAGCGCAACGAGAGCGCCGACCGCCGCGCGGGCTCGGTCGTCGCGCGTGTGGGCGGAGCGCTCGTGCTGCTGGTCGGATCGCTCTATGTGCTGCGGCCGTTTCTGGTGCCAGTCGTCTGGGCCGGAATCCTCGGCTATGTCACGTGGCCGCTGTATCGCAGAGTGCGGCGCCAAACGCGGCGGCCGCGCGTCACCGCGGGGCTCTTTACGCTCGTCGTCGCGCTGGTGATCGGCGTGCCGGTCGCGTGGATCCTGGTCGCACTCGCGACCGAAGCCTCGAACCTGATCGGTGTCGCGCGCGATTGGGTGAACGCTGGCGCGTCCTTCCCGACCTGGATCACCGAGCGTCCCTGGCTGCTGACGCGCCTCGATCGGCTGCGTTCCGAATCGATCGTGGAGCCGACGGAGATCGCGAAATACGCGACCACCTACGCTGCAAACGTGTCGGGCCAGCTCGTCTCGGTTGCCGGCAGCCTCGCGGGCAACGCATTCAAGTTTGCCATCACGATGACGACGCTCTTCTTCTTCTATCTCGATGGCGAGAATCTGACCGAGCACGCGCGGCGGCTGATTCGCGTGATGTTCCCGCAAGCGCGCGACGAGCTGCTGCCCTACGTCGGCGGTGTGGTGCGCGCGGTCGTGTTCGGGTTGCTCGGCACCGCGATCGTCCAAGGCACCGTCGCCGGCATCGGCTTCTGGATCTTCGGGGTGCCCTCGCCGGTGGCGCTCGGCGCACTCACCTCTGTCGGCTCGTTCATCCCGATGGGCCCCGTACTCGTCTGGGGCGGCGCCGTGCTCTGGCTGCTCGCGAATGATCATCTCGCCGCCTCGATCGGCATGGCGATCTGGGGCGCCGGCCTGGTAAGCACGATCGACAACGTGCTGCGGCCGATCCTGATCAGTGGCGGCCCCGCGAACATCCCGTTCCTGCTGGTCCTCTTCGGCGTGCTCGGCGGGCTGCTCTCGTTCGGCATGCTCGGCCTCTTCGCCGGCCCCGTACTCCTCTCCGTCACCTTCGCCCTGATCGCCGACTTCTCCCGCCGCTCCGAGCGGTGAGAAAGGGGGACGGTCCTCGCTGCTGACGGGCTGATGACTCGAGGGACACACTCAGGCGAAGCCCGTCCCTCCCGTCACCCGTTCGTCAGCGTCGAGGACCGTCCCCTTTCTCACCCTGCATCACCGCGCGCCCGGCCTGACGGCTGAAGTACGAGAGATTCGCGTACACGTGATCCTGTCGCGCGCACCATTGCCACGTCTCGACCGAACCGCCGCCTGGAATCTCGATCGGCGGATGCGGCTTCTGCAGCGGTCGCGGCCACGGATTCACATAGCGCTGCTTGTGGAAGCGGCCGTTCCAGGTGAACGGCGCGTCCGCCTGCCACGCCTTCAGGATCAGATCATGCGCTTCGAAACAACGCGCGCGAAGTTGGCTCGGGTTCTGGCCGTACGCGAAGCAGGTATCCATCGGCGTGCCGACCGGGAAGTCCGCGACGAGGCGTCCACCCGAGATGCAGTCGAGCATCGCGCGTACGGCGCGCGAGGCTCGCCGCGATCAGCTTAGGCGACGGCATCAGCCCATGGCGGCCATCGCTGTGATGCTCGTTCGCACAGAGGCCGCCAAACCCGACCTCGGCGGCAAACTCGAGTTCGTCCATGAACTCGTTGTAGAGCGCGTGGCCGCGCACCGGGTCGAAGAGGCTCGGGTCGATGTCTACCCAGACGGAGCCGTAGCGCTCGACAAAATCTTCGGGCAGATCCGTGTACGGCATCAAATGGAACCAGAGCAGCTTCATCGCGCGTTCCTCCGGGCCGGCAACGACACGGCTGCGCGGCGCGGGGCCACGCTAGCTCGGGGCCTCGCGGGCCAGCGCGGATTTTTCGCGCGGGGCGCCAAAGTTCTGCCACCCACGCCGCGTAACCGCCACTTCCCCCCCAGCGAAGGCGGCCCGGCATTCGGGTTGTCCCTTCGGGAGGTTTCATATGCGCATTCTGAACAAGCTCTTGCTCGCTGCGGCTCTGGTTCTCGCGGTTGGACAGCCTCGTGCGGCGATGGCGACACCGCTCAATCTCTCTCTTGTTGATTCGCCGGACATCTTCTCCGGCCAGATCGACATCACCTTCGACGCGACCACCGGCCTGTTGTCGGCCAATGGGTTCTCGTTGCAGTTCGTCTACGGCGCCGGCCTGACGGCCGACATCGAAAATGGCAGCTTCAACATCGACATCGTCACCGATGGCTCGACGACGCTGGGCGATGGCGCGGGCACAGACCTCGTCATCACCGGCGACATCGACCTCGATGGCGGCGGCGCCGACTACACCGGCACGCTGCTCACCGGCAAGATCGCGCTCTTCGGCGCGACCGACAGCGGCCCCGGCGTCTTCGAATACGTGTTCGATGTGACGGGCGGTTCGCTGGTTCCGGACTTCTTCGGTGGGCAGGTCGGCGTGATTCTCGGCGCTGGCAGCAACTCGACCTTTACCGGCAGCTTCGCGGTGGACTTCAGCAATCTGGACGGTGGCCAGGCGGGCACCGGTTCGGGCAGCTCCGATACGGCCCCGATCCCGGAGCCAGGAACGATGCTGCTCCTTGGCGCCGGCATGGCGGGCCTCGCTGGCTTCGGCCGCCGTGAGAAAGGCGGTCTGTGATGCGACTCCAACTTCGAAACATCCTGTTGTTGGCTGGCGTGGTGCTCGGACTCGGTTCGGCGACATCGGCTTCGGCAACGCTGCTGAACCTGCCGCTGACCTTCCCGCTCTTGTCGTACGACAACGGCGGCAGGACCAGCTACGACGCCTCGACCTTCAATTTCCTCGTGGGTGCGTTCCCGATCGCGATCCGGACGAGCATTGCGGACTCGCCGCACTTCATCACGCCGGTTCCGCAGGGAATCGAGGCCTTCGACATCGCGATCGCGGTAGACAACGCCGGCAACCTGATCGGTGGCAGTGATGGCAACGATCTCTCCGTCATCGGCTCGGTCTTCCTCGATGGCGAAACGCGGTCAGGTGACTTGCTCACCGGTGAGATCGTCGCGTTCGGCTACCAGAACAACGGGACGACAGACCAGTTCGACTTCTCGTTCCAGGTGACGGGCGGCGTACTCGAGGGCTACTTCGGTTCGATCATCGGCGTCACGCTGCAGAGCGAGAAGTCGAGCTTCAACGACACGTTCGAAGGCGACTTCAAGGGCGGCGCCAAGGGCACCCTCGGCAACGTTCCCGAGCCGGCGAGCCTCGCGCTCCTCGCGGCGGGCGTTCTCGGACTGGGTGCGTTCGGTCGCAAGCGCAACTGAGCGCCGTTCAGACTCGGATTCTCTAGGAGGGGCGTTTCGGCGACGAGCCGGAGCGCCCCTTCCTCGTCTCCTCGCAGCTCCCCAACCATCGACCGCAGCATCGAGTCCGCGATACTGCTCGAGCCATGAGCGCGAATGCCGATCTCTCGACGATGAGTTCCATGCCCGCCGCGCCTGCATCGCGTTGGCTCTTCGGTCCCGTTCCCGATCTGCTGCTCGGTTGCGGCGTCGGCTACGCGATGCTGCTGGCCTTCCTCTGCGTTTTCGGCACGCAGGTCCGTGAGGGTCTCGCGCCGGGACTGCTGCCCTTGTTGACGGTGCTGATCGGCGCGCCTCACTACGGCGCGACGTTGCTCCGCGTCTACGCACGACGCGAAGACCGCCGCGCGTACGCGATCTTCTCGGTCTGGGCGACGTTGCTGCTCGCACTGATCTTCGTCGCGTCGACGCGCTCGATCTGGCTCGGCTCGCTGGTGCTCACCGTCTACATCACCTGGAGCCCGTGGCACTACACCGGCCAGAACTACGGCCTCGCGGTGATGTTCCTGCGCCGGCGCGGCGTCGCACTCGACGTCCTCACGAAGCGCCTGCTCTACTCGTCGTTCCTGCTCTCGTACGCGGCGACCTTTCTCGCGATCCACACGCAGGCGCCCGGCGCCGACTACACCCCGCCGCTTTATATTGCCGACAGCTATCGCGTGTTGTCGCTCGGCATCCCGAACATTTTCGGCGGCCCGCTCTTCTTCGGAGCGCTCGGCGCCTACTGCGTGACGCTGCTGCTCGCCGTCGCGCGACTGAAGCGGCGCGCCAGCTTCGGAGCGCTCGGACCCGCGCTGATGCTCGCGATCACACAGGCGCTGTGGTTCTCGATCCCGGTTGCGATGCGACGCTTCGGGCTGCTGTCTTCGCTCGAGCCCTTCGCCCCGCAATATGCCGGCTGGTATTTCTTCTGGGCCGCGCTCGGCCACTCGATCCAATACGTCTGGGTGACGAGCTACTTCGCGCGCGCCGCGACCGGCTTCCCGGGGCTCCCGACCTATTTGACGAAGGCGCTCTTCGCCGGCACCGCGATCTGGGGCCTGCCCGCGCTGCTCTTCGCGCCTGGCTTGCTCGGCCGCCTTCCCTACGACGCGGGACTCGGCGCGCTGATCGCGTCGGTCGTGAACCTGCACCATTTCGTGCTCGATGGCGCGATCTGGAAACTGCGCGACGGTCGCATCGCGCGCATCCTGGTGCGCAGCGAGCCGGTCGCCACCGCCGTCGAGCCGATCGGCGCGCCGCGTCGTACCTGGCTGTCGCCCGCGTTGCTCTCGATCGGCGCCGTGTGCTTCGCGACGCTCGTGTTCGCCGAGTTCGAGACGGAGTTCGGCCTGCGCCGCGCCTACGCGCGCGTGGACGTGCCGCGCATGCGCACGGCACTCCAACGACTCGATTGGATCGGTCGCGACAGCGCCGAGAACCACCTCATCTTTGGCCGGCTGCTGGCGGCGCAAGGCGAGCCCGGCAACGCAATCCGGGAGATCCAGCAGAGCGTGAAGCTCTATCCCACAGCCGATGCCTGGGTGGCTCTGGCGGATTTGCTCGACGAGAAGGGCATGATCTCGCAAGCAAGCGAAGCCTTCGACAACGCGATCGAGTTGGCGCCCGACTCCGCGCCGATCGCCTACCGCGGCGCCGCGCTCGCCACCAAAGCCAACGACCCCGACCGCGCGCGCGAACTACTCGAGCGCGCCGTCGCGATCGAGCCCAACCGCAAGCTCTACCAACTCGCCCTCGAAAACCTGCGCAACCGAGCGAGCAAGCCGCCGCTCCCACCCACCGCCACGCAATAACCCACCGCCCAGCTCCGAGCCCCCTGACCCGTGTTGGCGCGCGCCCGTCTTCGGGCGTGGTGCGGAACCATGAGTTGGGCGGGCGCGCGGCCGTCCGGCCGTGGTGCGGAATCATGAGCTTGGCGGCTTGAATGTTGGATTTCGCGCCAGGCGTACGTCTTCGCTGCGCAGGTCGGCGGCGCGTCGCCAATCGTCGTCCGAGAGGACGTAGAAGCGGCGCTCGCGCACGGCGTTCACGACGCGATCAGCCATCACGTCGGGCGCGATCCCGCGGCCGACCGACTTCTGCAGTGCCGCGCGCACCATCGATTGCTCGGGCGTCTCCGCGCCGTCTTCCGCAACGCCCGGGCGATTGCGCGCCGCTTCGCCGATGCGCGTCGCGACTGCCTCGGGACACAGGATCGAGACACCAACAGACGCCCCGCGCAGCGTCAGCTCGTGGTAGAGCGACTCGGAGAGAGCCACCACCGCGTGCTTGCTGACGCAGTACGGTGCCGTGAAGGGCAGCGAGAGGAAACCCGCCATCGACGCGGTGTTCACGATGTGCGCGGGCTCGCCGTGCGCGAGCAGCCGGGGCACGAACGAGCGCAGCCCGTGGATCACGCCCCAAAGATTCACGCCGAGGATCCACTGCCAATCCGCGAGCGACACCTCCCACGAGTTGCCGGCCCCGAAGACACCCGCGTTGTTGCAGACCAGGTGCACGGCGCCGAACGCCCGGCCCGCATGCTCCGCCAGCGCCTCGACCTCCTCCGCGCGCGAAACATCGGTGCGCACCGCAATCAATTCGACGCCCAGCGCGCGGAGCTCCGCCGCCGCGCGATCGAGCGCATCCGCCTCCACATCCGCGAGAACGACGCGCATGCCCTCGGCGCCAAGTCGCCGCGCAAGCGCAAACCCGATCCCACTCGCCGCACCCGTCACCACGGCCGTCTTGCCTCTCAGTTGATCCATCGACTCACCGGAACTTCGGAATCACGTGCGATCCCATCAACTCGATCGTCTGCATCACCTTGTCGTGGGGAATCTTGTACGGGTTCACCAGGCAGAGCAGCAGATCGACGCCCGCTGCTTCGTAGCGGCGACACGCTTCGAGACAATCCTCCGGTGTACCGAGCGCGCAGGCGCCCGCGCCGGTGAGGTACTCGAGCGTCAACAGATCGAGCGCGCCGCTCTTGTCCACCTTCGCGAGATCGGCGGCGTACGCGTAGTTGCCGAGATCGGTTTTCGTCTCGGCCATCCACTCGGCGAGCGATCCGATCAAGCGCGCGCCCGCCTTCGGATACCACTCGAAGGATTCGCGCCCGACTTCCCAGGCCTCTTCACGCGTCGGCGCACAGAGCGTCATCGTGAAGGTCGCCGCCTGGTCGTGGACCCACTTGCCGAGCGGCGCCTTGCATTGCCCGATCGCCGCGCGATAGATGTCGATCTTCTTCTTCACTTCCTCGGGCGGCACGCCCACCGCGAAAGAGCAGAGTCCGAGTCCGAGTTCACCGATCTGTTGATGCCCGTCTTCGGACGACGTCGCGCCCCAGATCGGCGGATGCGGAGTCTGCAGCGGCTTCGGCAGCACGCGCCGTTTCGGCAGCTGCCAGTGTTTGCCTTCGAACGCGTACTCGTCGTTCGTCCAGCAACCGACGACGTGCTCGATCGCTTCCCGCCACATGGCGCGCGTCGCCGTGGGATCGACGCCGAAGCCTTCGAGTTCGGGACGCGTCGAAGAGCGCCCCGTACCAAAGTCGACGCGACCGTCGGAGATCAGATCGAGCACCGCGACCGACTCTGCCGTGCGTACGGGATGGTTGTACGGCTTCGGCATCAGCCGCACGCCGTAGCCGAGTCGCATCCGCGAGGTGCGCGCGGCGATCGCGCCGTACAACACTTCCGGGTTCGAGCAGTGCGAGTATTCCTCGAGGAAGTGATGCTCGACGGTCCAGAACGCATCCCACCCACAGCGCTCGGCGAACACCGCTTGCTCGAGCGTGTCCTTGTAGGCGCGATGCTCGCTGCCGGCGTCCCACGGGCGCGCAACCGGAATCTCGTAGAAGAGCGCGAACTTCATCGATCGACTTCCTTTCCTGCGTGCGGCGCGGCAGTCTACCGCGCCGAGTGGAGGTGCGAGCGTGAGTGGTCTGGCGGGCAAGGTCGCGTTGGTGACGGGCGCTGCGTCGGGCATCGGCGCTGCGTGCATGACGCGCTTCGCGGCCGACGGCGCGCACGTCGTCGGCGCCGACGTGCAGCAGGGTGCGACGCCCGGCCTGCTGCAACTCGACGTGCGCGAGGAAGCCTTGGTCGCGCAATTCGTTCGCGACATCGTGCGCGAGCACGGCCGCATCGACGTCGTCGTGAACGCGGCGGGCGTCGCGGGCGGCGGTCCCGTGCATTTGCTCGACGCAGGCGAGTGGGACCGCGTACTCGACATCAACCTGAAGGGCACCTTCCTGGTCTGCAAGCACGTGCTCGCGCAGATGCTGCTGCAATCACCCAGAGACGGAGAGCGTGGCGCGATCGTGAACCTCGCGAGTGTCGAGGGACTCGAGGGCACTGCGGGCGGCAGCGCCTACAACGCGTCGAAGGGCGGCGTCGTGCTGCTGACGAAGAATCTCGCGATCGACTACGGGCGCAGCGGTATTCGCGCCAACGCGATCTGTCCCGGCTTCATCGAGACGCCGATGCTCGAGAGCGTGCTCGGCGCGCCTGCGATGGCGCGCATTCGGGAAGAGATCCGCCACGAACACAAGCTGCGCCGCTTCGGACGGCCCGAGGAGATCGCCGCGGTAGCCAGCTTCCTGGCCAGCAGCGACGCATCGTTCGTGTCGGGCCAGGCGATCGCGGTGGACGGTGGCTACACCGCCGGCCGCGACCCACACATCACGGAGCTGATGGGACTGTGATCGCCGACGGCGACGGCAGGCCGCGATCGTCGTCGTCGAGTGAGAAACGTCGGAAGAGCAGCGCGCCGACCACGAAGCCGACGAACGGCAGTCCCGCGAACAAGAGCCGGATGCCGAAAAGGCTCGTCTCGGTTTGCACCACGTTCGGGACGAAGCCGGTGGTCGTCATCACGATGCCGCTCGCGGCGGTCGCGAAGGCCGTACCGACTTTGAGCACCAGCAACATCGCTGCGGAGTAGACGCCTTCCTTGCGTTCTCCCGTGCGGCGCTCGTCGATGTCGATGACGTCGGCCATCAGGGCGCTTGCCATCACGCCGCCGCAGCCCATCGCGCTGCCGGCGACGACCAGCAGCGACATCAACAACGCGACATCGCCTTCGCCGACGAACCACATGCCGCCGAACGCGCCCGCGGCGAGCACCATCGCGGCGAGCCAGGTGTCGCGCTTGCCGAAGCTTCTCGAGATGCGCACCCAGATCGGAATCGAGATCACACCCGAGATCACGTACGCGGCGGGCAGCAGTCCCACGACGTCGGGCCGTCGCAGCAGATACTCGGCGATGTACGGCGCGAGCGTACCCACGGCTCCGACGCCGGCGCTCTCGACGAAATAGACGAAGAGCAGCAGGCGCGCCGGTCGCGTGGACACGACGTCGCGCAGCGCCGGCAGCAGGCCGCGACCGCCCCGTGCGCCCGACACCGTGGGCTCGCGCAACAACAGCGGCGTGATCGCGAGCACGAGCATGCCGACGAGCGCTGCGGGGATCGCCATCGCTGCAGCAGTGCCGCGCGGATCCTCCGCGTTCATCGCGACCTGGATGCCGCCGAACGCGAGCAGGATGCCCACCGTGAAACTCATCTGGCGCACCGCGAAGAGCCGCGTGCGCTCGTGCGGATCGCGCGACAACTCGGCGCCGAGCGCGGCGTGCGGCAGTGTGTAGGCGTCGAAGGCGGTGTAGAACACGAAGAGCCCGACGCCGATCCAGGCGATCAACGCGTTGCCCTCGAGCGCGTGCGGGATCATCCACAGCATCACGAAACCGATCGCCAGGAACGGCAGCGACACGACCATGAACGGCCGGCGGCGGCCGAAGCGCGAGCGCGAGCGATCGCTGAAGCTCCCGACCAGCGGCCCGTTGATGCCGTCCCAGAATTTCGCGAGCGAGAAGAGCACGCCCACGATCGCGGGCGACAGCAACAACACGTCGGTCGCGAACTTCAGGAAGTAGAACTGCAGGAAGAAGAGCAGGTACGACACGCCGAAGATCGGTACGCCGTAGGCGAGCAGTTTCGAGTTCGGTACGCGTTGGTCGGACAACGGAACTCCAGGTTGGGCGCGAGCGGACCGGAACATACAGCGGAGGTCTTGCTGGCGTGTTGCTGCACCCGCTGGAGTCGGGGACTCGATCCTCTCGTCAGCCGCTTCGCACCACGCTGCGCCACAGGCACGCGACGGACCAGAGCACGCCTCCGAGCGCGACTTCGACCTTCTTCGCGAGGCCTGCATGCGGCGCAGCGCTCGTCGGCGCATCGAAGAAAGCCGGTGTGTTGCGCTCGAAGAGATAGTGGCCGCTCCAGGAGATCGGCAACGCGCTCGCGAGCAGCAGCACCCCGACGAGCGGTCGAAAGAGCAGCAGCGCCGCGCCGATCACCGCGATGGCATGCGCGAAATGGTGGATCGCGCGATTCGCGGGATTGCGGTGGGCGTCGTCGTAATAGTCGAGAAACGCGTCGAGACTCGGGGGCGCGGACATCTGCGTTCCTCCGTTGTACGCAGAGGCGATAGCAAGCGACGTGCCCGCCGTCATCGCTCCGAGCGGCGCGATCGCGACGCGGCGCAACGCATTGCTGCCGCGCGCGCGCTGCACCTGCAGCGCCACCGCTGCACCACCGTGGTTGCCCCAGCCTGCCCGCTCCGCGACTCTCGCGACGCAACGATCTGAACCGAGGCGAGGCGAGGAGGCGAATCCAATGCTCGATCTGGCAATCCGCAACGGGACGCTGATCGACGGCACCGGCGCCGCCGGGCGCCGCGCCGATCTCGGCGTGCAGGGCGGCCGTGTCGTCGCGATCGGCAAGCTCGACGAACCCGCGAAGCGCACGATCGACGCCGAAGGCCACATCGTCGCGCCCGGCTTCGTCGATCTGCACACCCACTACGACGCGCAGGCGTTCTGGGATCCAACGCTCTCGCCGTCGCCACTGCACGGTGTGACGACGGTGATCGGCGGCAACTGCGGCTTCTCGATCGCGCCGCTCGCAAACGGCAGCAGCGACTACCTGATGCGGATGCTGGCGCGCGTCGAAGGCATGCCGCTCGAAAGTCTGCAGACCGGCGTGCCGTGGAACTGGCAGAGCTTCGGCGAATATCTGTCTCGCCTCGACGGCACGCTGGCGATCAACGCCGGCTTCCTGGTCGGTCACTCCGCGTTGCGCTGCGCGGTGATGGGCGAACGCGCCGTCGGCGGCGCCGCGAGCGCCGGCGAAATTGCCGCGATGGTCGCGCTGCTGCATCGCTCGATCGAGGAAGGCGGCCTCGGCTTCTCATCTTCGTGGTCGCCGACACACAACGATGGCGATGGCGATCCGGTGCCGTCGCGCGCCGCGACGCGCACCGAGTTGCTCGCGCTCGCTGGCGCGCTGCGCGATCACGACGGCACCAGTCTCGAATTCATCCCCGGCGTCGGCCGCTTCACGGACGAAGAAGTGGACGTGATGGCGGCGATGTCGATCGCCGCAGGCCGCCCGCTCAATTGGAACCTGCTCACGGTGATCGCGTTCGCGCGCGAAGGCGTCGAAGCGCAGCTCGCCGCATCGGACTACGCGGCGGCGCGCGGTGGCGAAGTGATCGCGCTGACGCTGCCGCAGCTGATGTCGCTGCGTCTCAACTTCGTGTCGCTCTTCATCCTCGACGCGCTGCCGGGCTGGTCCGAAGTCGTCGCGCTCTCGCTCCCCGAGCGCAAGCGCGCGCTCGCCGATCCCGCGGTGCGCGCGCGACTCGCGAACGGCGCCAAATCACCCGAGGCGGGCGCGTTCCGCGCGTTGGCGGTGTGGGCGAACATGACGATCGAAGACGTCGTCGCACCGGCGAACGAGCGCTACCGCGGTCGCAACCTCGGCGAGGTTGCGAAAGAACTCGGACGCGAACCCTTCGACACGATGTGCGACATCGCGCTCGCCGACGATCTGCGCACCTCGTTCCGCACGCCTCACTTCGGCGACGACGAAGAGAGCTGGAAGCTACGCCGCAGCGTGTGGCGCGACCCGCGCGCGCTGCTCGGCGCCTCGGACGCCGGCGCGCATCTCGACATGATCGACACCTTCACCGCAACGACGGCGCTGCTCGGGCCCGCCGTGCGAGATCGGCAGATGCTGACGCTCGAAGAAGCGATCCATCAGATCACCGATCGCCCCGCGCGCCTCTACGGATTGAAGGAGCGCGGCCGCCTCGCGCCGGGCTGGCACGCCGACGTCGTCATCTTCGATCCCGCAACGATCCAGCCTGGCCCGGTGCATACGCGCCGCGATCTGCCCGGCGGTGCGGCGAGACTCTTCGCGGCGGCGGAGGGAATCTCTCACGTGATCGTCGGCGGTGTCGACGTCGTCGCGGGCGGGGAGTTCACCAAGGAGCGGCCCGGCACGGCGCTGCGCGCAGGGCGCGACACCGCGACAGGCGCCTAACGCGAAGGCGTTTCCATTAGCGGGCCATACGGCGCGTCGCTGCCGGCGAGCAGCGCGATGCCAGCGCGTTCGAAGATCTCGCGGCGCCCGATCGCTGCCGCATCGTTCGCTTCGAGTTCGCGATGCCAATCCGCGCAGCGTGCGCGCACCAATCCCTCGTTCGCGCAGATCGTGAGCCCCAAGCGCGCGATCGCCGCGACACATTCTGGCGGCGCGATGTGCACGTGCTCGAGGCGATCGCCGGCGCGGACGCCGGCGGCTTCGCACGCGGCCAGCGCGAAGACCAACTCGACGCGCGTCACGCAGTGAATCGCGACGTTCCGATCGCGCGCATGCGCCGCGCCAATCGCCTCGATCACCTGCGCAACGTCCGGGAGCGCCGACTCCGCGAGGTGGATCTTCAGCGGGCCGATCGCGATGCCAGGCGGCGGCGCGACGTCGGAGAGCGCGAGCGTCCCCATCACGATCACCGACTGCGCCAACTCGCCGCGGGCGCGCGCAGCGGCGAATGCGGCGACTTCCGCCGCGCCATTGGTCGGCGTCGCATCGGTGACGCCCGTGACGCCGAGCGCTGTCAGGCAGCGCGAAACCTCGGCGAGACTCGGAGGCGCAGCGGGGCCGAGGTGCTCGCGCAGCCACGCGTCGCAGCGATAGAGGCGGCCCGTCGCGCGCCCTGCCCCGTCGCGCTCGACGCCGCTCGGCGTCGGCGCATCGCGATCGAGGCCGAGCGCCTCGATCGCGAGTGAGTTCAGCATCCAGAGCTGGCCGCTGCGGTGCTGCAAGCGGATCGGTACGTCGGCGCGCAGGGCATCGAGCGCAACGCGATCGAGATCGCCCGCGACGGACTCGTAGTAGCCGACGCCGCGAACCCAGCCGCGCGCATCGGGCGCGTGATCGCGCAGCGCGCGTGCCAGACCCTGCCCATCGCGCACGGCAGCGGGATCGCATTGCGCGGAGGCCAGCGCAGCCGCCGTCGCGAAGAGATGGATGTGGTGATCGTGCAAGCGGTTGACGTCCTCGGCGTGTTCCGGCTAGCGCGACTTCGTTGCGACTTTGCGGCGTGACGTCACTCGCGCGCGCGGCGTGCGTGGCGCCAACGACTCCGCGAGCAGCGCGTACTCCGCGGCGCGCCCCGACGCCGCGCGCCATGCGAGCCCGATCGTGCGAAACGGCGCGGGCGCTTCGAAGGGAACGAGTGCGAGATCGCGCCGGTGCGCTTCGACCGCGACGGTGAGCTCCGGAAGCAAGGTCACGCCCTCGCCGCCCCGCACCATCTCGACGAGCGTTGCGAGCGAGGTCGCGCGGAAATCGCCGATCTCGTCGGCGCCGCGCGCCCGACACGCGGCGAGCGCTTGCTCGCGCAGGCAATGCCCCTCCGTGAGCAGCAGGATGGGCTCGCCAGCGAGATCGCCTTCCCGCAGCGTGCGACGCTTCGCGAGTCGATGCGACGCCGGCAGCGCAACGACGAAGCGATCTTCGAAAAGCGGCCGCGTTGCAAGCCCTTCGAGCGGGGCTTCGAGCGCGACGACCAGCAGATCGAGATCGCCGCGCCGCAGCAGCGCCACCAGTTCTGCGGTGGGCCCTTCGTGCAGCCGCAGCCGCAACTCCGGATGGCGACGCCGTACACGCGGCAGCACCTGCGGAAAGAGATACGGCGCAATCGTCGGGATCACGCCAACGCGGAGCTGTCCCCGCAGCGGATATTGGAACCCGTGCGCGACTTCGACCATCCCGTGCACGGCATCGAGAATCTCGCGCCCGCGCCGCACCACTTCCTCACCCGCCGCGGTGATCCACACGTTGCGGCGATCGCGTTCGAAGAGGCGCGCGTCGAGCAGCGACTCGAGTTGGCGGATCTGTGCGCTCAGACCGGGCTGCGACACGTGACAGGCACGCGCGGCGCGCTGGAAGCTCTTGTGGTCGGCGACGGCGACCGCGTACTCGAGCTGGCGGAGCGTCGGAAGTGCAGGCATCAGAACTTCTAGTTATCAGAGACCCAACAAGAATCAATTGGACTGATCCACAACTCGCGTCGAAACTGCTATCGAGATTTCGAACCACCGCGACTCGATTGGAGGAACCGATGACCGACAAGCTTCGCACGGAATCCGGCGCGCCCGTCGCCGACAACCAGAACTCGCAGACGGCCGGCGCCCGCGGCCCCGTGCTGCTGCAGGACCAGCACCTGCTCGAGAAGCTCGCGCGCTTCAATCGCGAGCGAATTCCCGAGCGCGTCGTCCACGCGGTCGGTTCCGGCGCGCACGGACACTTCGAAGTCACCAACCCGGACGTCGTACGCTTCACGCGCATGAAGATGTTCTCGGCCGTGGGCAAGCGCACGCCGGTCTTCGCGCGCTTCTCGACGGTCGCGGGCTCGAAGGGCGCGCCCGATGCGGTGCGCGACCCGCGCGGCTTCGCCCTGAAGTTCTACACCGAAGACGGCAACTGGGATCTCTCGGGCAACAACACGCCGATCTTCTTCATCCGCGATCCGCTGAAATTCCCCGACTTCATCCATTCCCAGAAATACGATCCGCACACCAACGAGCAGGAAACGGAGAACGTCTGGGACTTCTTCTCGCACAGCCCGGAGACCACGCATCAGTTCACCTGGCTCTTCGGCGATCGCGGCATCCCGGCGTCGCTGCGCCACATGGACGGCTTCGGTTCACACACCTTCCAGTGGGTGAACGCGAAAGGCGAACGCGTCTGGGTGAAGTTCCACTTCAAGACCGACCAGGGCATCCGCTGCCTGACCAGCGAGGAAGGCGCGCGCATCTGCGGCCAGAATCCGCAGCACCACCAGCAGGACCTGCGCAAAGCGATCGAACGCGGCGAGTTCCCGTCGTGGACGCTGAAGGTGCAGGTGATGCCCGACGCCGATGCAGCGGGCTACCGCGTGAATCCCTTCGACGTCACCAAAGTGTGGCCCTATGCCGACTACCCGCTGATCGAGATCGGTCGCATGGTGCTCGACCGCAACCCGGACAACTACTTCGCCGACGTCGAGCAATCTGCCTTCGATCCGGGGCACTTCGTACCGGGCGTCGGCCCGTCGCCGGACAAGATGCTGCAAGGACGCCTCTTTGCGTACGGCGACGCGCACCGCTATCGGCTCGGCGTGAATCACACGCGCCTTCCGATCAACGCACCGCATGGCGTGCCGGGTGGCGCCACCAACTACGGTCGCGACGGCGCAATGCGCCTCGACACCAACGGCGGTCGCACGAAGAACTACGAGCCCAACTCCTTCGATGGACCCGCGCAGACCGGCGAGGCGCTCTACGCGGGACTCGAATCGCACGCGGTCTCCGGCTCGTTCGCGCCGGAGCGACACGCCGAGGACGACGACTTCTCGCAAGCAGGCGCGCTCTATCGACTGATGCGCGAAGACGAACGCGAGCGACTGGTGGGCAACATCGCCGGCAGCCTCGCGCAGGTGACGCACGAGCAGATCGTGGCGCGCGCCATCTCCCACTTCCGGAACGCGGATCCCGAATACGGTGCGCGCGTCGAGGCAGCGGTGAAGGCGAAGCGCGGCTAGCAGGCTGCTCACGCGCCTACCCACGAACGGCGCGTCCGGATAAGCTGCGGCCCGAATGACGGCAGCCAACCCGGACGCGTTTTTCCTCGAAGTCGATTCGCCCCACCGCGCGGCGCGCTGAGCCGCGCGTGCGTCTGCTCTTCGCGCTGATCGTCTACGCCTTCTACGTCCAATCGCTGGGCGGCATCGCAGCGCCCTTCCTCGCCACCGAGTTCGAGTTGGACGACGCCGCGATCACCGCGATCGCGGGCTGGATCGCACTCGGCGCCTTCGGCACCGCGGCGCTGACGCGGCTGGCCGATCGCTACGGCCGGCGGCGCGTGTTGATCGCCGCCTTCGCCGGTGTTCCGCCGCTCGCGCTGCTGTCGGCACTCGCGACCGGCGTGCCGCTCTACGTGCTGCCACAAATCGGCGTCAACGCGCTGCTCGGCACGCTCGTGACGGCGCTCGCCGTGGTCGTCGCAGAACACAGTCCGGACGCCGGCCGCGCATCGGGCCAGGCCTGGTTCGGTTTCTACGCGTCACTCGGCGGCGCACTCGCGCTGATCATCGCCGCCGCCGTGCCGCTGCTGCCCGGCGGCTGGCGCGCATTCTGGGGTTTCGCCGCGCTGCCGGTGTTCGCGATTCCCTTCGTGCGCGCGCGACTCGCCGAGACCGAGCGCTTCAACACCGCGCGCGATCACGGCCGCGTCGCCGCGACGCGCGCGCGCGATCTCTTCCGCGGCGCCTACCGCCGTCGCGCGATCGGCCTGCTCGCCGTCGCGCTCCTGAAGCCCATTGCATTGACGGCAACGTCGACCTGGCCCTTCTATCACATGGTGAAGACGCTCGAGCTCTCGTCGGCGACGGCGAGCCTCGTGTACTTCATCGGCGGCGGCATCGGCCTGCTCGGCAACCCACTCGGCGCACGGCTCACGAATCGCTGGGGCCGCCGCCCCACCTCGCTGCTCGGCGTCACGCTCGCGACCGCCAGCGGTGTCATGTTCTACTACGTTCCGGCCGGCAGCGGCGCCCTCTCTCCGCTGCCGATGCTGATCGCGCTGATGGCCGCCAACCAGATCTCGACCGCGATCTTCTCGCTCGCCGATCGCTGCATCGACGCCGAACTCTTCCCCACCGCGCTGCGCGCCACCTATCTCGGCGCCGCACGCCTGATGAACGCAGCCGCCGGCGTCACCGCGATGTTCGGCCTGAGCATCCTCTCCGCCCCACTCGGCAGCCTCGGCAACGCCATCGCCGTTCTCTCGATCGCCTCGATGATCCCCGCACTCGCAATCTTCCTGGCCGTCGTCCCGGAAACCCGAGGACTCACACTCGAACACGCGTCACTTGAAGACGAATCCCCAGAAGCGTGAGCCGCGCAAGCGATCAACTCCTGCCAAAGCCGACGCATGCCAAGCGCGGGCGGGGGACTCGGCCGAAACATTCCGCAGGCGGTGATCCAAGTGCCGAAGCGAAGCCACTGCGGCCGCCCGCCGAGGACGTTTCGGCCGAGTCCACCGCCCGCGCGCCTCGCAACAACGATCGAAGCGACCCGAATCAGCCGTCCATCGCCCCCGCGAGCTGCTTCACGATCTGCCCCATCCGGACGACTTCGCCCGCGCCCATCCCCGGCGGCCGCCCGCCGACGCCACGAATCGGTGTCAGATCCACGTGCTTCGCCTGCGCGCGCAGCGCACCCACCGTGCACTGCTCGCGCGGAATCGTCGCGAACGGGTCGTAGTGGAAGATCCGCATCGCATTCGCGTGCGTCATCTTGTCCACGTCTTCGCGCGGTAGATCGCGCAGCACCGGCCACAATCGCTCGGGCGCCTCGGGCCACGTCGAGTCGGAGTGCGGGTAGTCACATTCCCAGGTGATCATGTCGACGCCGACGCGGTGTCGCAGCTCGACGCCGACGGGATCTTCGAAGAAACAGGAGACGATCTGGCGGCGGAACACATCGCTCGGCTTCAGATCGCCGAAGTCCTGGCCCGTCCACTGATGATGGTGTTCGTAGACATAGTCGGCGCGGTCGAGGAAATACGGCACCCAGCCAGTGCCGCCTTCCGAGAGCACGAAGGTGAGCGTCGGCCAGCGCCGCAACACCTGCGAGAAAAGCAGATCCGCCGCGCAAGTTGCGATCGTCATCGGCGTCGCGAGGATCGACGCATCGATCGGCGTGTCCATCGACGGTGTCGGGATGCCGCTGCCGGTGCCGATGTGGATGCAGACCGCGACGCCACCATCGACGCACGCCTTCCAGATGGGATCCCAGTACCCGTCGTCGTGATAGCTCGGCACCTTCATGCTGACGGGATTCTCGGAGAGCGAGATCGCGTGGCAGCCTTTCCGCGCGAGACGTCGCACTTCATCAGCGGCGAGCTTCGGATCCCACATCGGGATCATGCCGAGCGGCAGGAAGCGGCCCGGATACGCGCCGCACCATTCATCGATGTGCCAGTCGTTGTACGCCTGCGAAACGGCGGCGGCGAGATCCTTGTCCTGCGCCTGCGCCCAGAGGCGACCGCAGAGACCGGGAAACGACGAGAAGCACATCGAGCCGAGGACGCCGTTCACGTTCATGTCGTCGATGCGCGCGTGCACGTCGTAACAGCCCTTGCGCATCTGGCGGTACGACGTCGGCTCCATGCCGTATTCTTCGGGCACGCGGCCAGCCACCGCGTTGAGCCCGATGTTCGGCAACATGCGGCCCTCGAAGGTCCAGATGTCGTCGCCGTTTTTGTTCTGGATCACACGCGGCGCGCGCGCCTTGTATTGAACCGGAAGCGCCTGCTCGAAGACGTCCGGCGGCTCGACGACGTGATCGTCCACGCTCACCAGGATCAGGTCGTTCATCGACATGCGCGTTCTCCTGAACTGACGAGTCGTCACCCTAGCCCAATCCATTGGTGCGCCAGCTAAGCTGGCCGCGCGAGGTGAACCCCATGTCGATCTTTGGAACCAAGTCCCGACTGCCCGGAGCTGCGGATGCCCTGCCCGGCCGCAGCGAACGCATCGAGGCGCCGCACGCGCACACCGTGCTCGGCACGCCGCTCGTGCCGCCGTGGCCCGACGCTTTCGAGGAAGCCGTCTTCGCGATGGGCTGCTTCTGGGGCGTCGAGCGCAAGTTCTGGCAGGCGCCGGGCGTGTACACGACGGCGGTGGGTTACGCGGGCGGCGCGACGCCGAACCCCGACTATCGAGAAGTGTGCAGCGGCAAGACCGGCCACACCGAAGTCGTGCGCGTCGTCTTCGATCCCGCGAAAACGAGCTACGCAAAATTGCTGCGCATCTTCTGGGAAAACCACGACCCGACGCAAGGCATGCGCCAGGGCAATGACGCTGGCACGCAGTACCGATCCGCGATCTACGCGACGACGCCCGCGCAACTGCAAGCGGCGACGGAATCCGCAGAAGCGTTTCAGAAAGAACTCGAGCGTGCGGGCTTCGGCGCGATCACGACCGAGATCCGCGAAGCGCCCGAGTTCTATTACGCCGAGGATTACCACCAGCAGTACTTGGATAAGAATCCGGGCGGGTACTGCGGGATGGGTGGCACCGGCGTCAGCTGCTCGGCATAAGACCAACTCATGATCTCGCTCGACCGCGGACGCGGTCGAGCCAAACACGGCTACGAGTTACGGGGAGGTTCACGATGATCGTTCGAGACACGTTGTACATCGGTGGGAATCACGAGAAGCCGGCGACGAGCGCGGTCTTCGATGTGATTTCACCGTTCACCGAAGAAGTGATCGGCCGCGTGCCGGAAGCGAGCAAGGCCGATGTCGATCGCGCCGTCGCGACGGCGCGCAACGCGTTCGACAACGGAGCGTGGCCGCACTCGACGCCATCCGAGCGCGCCGATGTACTCGACCGTCTGCTCGCGTCGCTGCAGAAGCGTTCGGCCGACATCGCCTCGACGATCACCAGCGAGATGGGCTGCCCGATGAGCTTCTCGCACGCGGGCCAGGTCTTCGCGACGAACATGGTGCTCGACTTCTACGCGAAGCTCGCGCGCACCTTCGCGTTCGAGGAGAGCCGGCCGTCGTTCATCGGTTCCGCGCTGGTGCGGATGGAACCGGTCGGTGTCGTCGCGGCGATCGTGCCGTGGAACGTGCCGCTCTTCACGATCATGCTGAAGCTCGCACCGGCACTTGCCGCAGGTTGCACGATCATCGTGAAGCCGGCGCCCGAAACACCGCTCGACGCGTACATCCTCGCCGATGCGCTCGACGAAGCCGGCGTGCCGAAGGGCGTCGTCTCGATCCTCCCCGCCGGCCGCGAAGTCGGCGAGTACCTGGTGACGCATCCGGGCGTAGACAAGGTCGGCTTCACCGGCAGCACTGCCGCCGGCCGTCGCATCGCCGCCGCCTGCGGCGAGCGACTGCGCCGCGTGACGCTCGAACTCGGCGGCAAGTCCGCCGCAATCGTGTGTGACGACGCCGATCTCAACGCGGTGATCCCGCAGATCGTCGGCGCAGGCACGATGAACAACGGCCAGGCCTGCGTCGCGCAGACGCGCGTGCTGCTGCCGCGTTCGCGCTACGCCGAGGGCGTCGAAGCGCTCGCGGCGGCGCTCGGCAAGCTGCGCATCGGCGACCCGAGCGAGATGACCACCGAGATCGGCCCGCTCGTCGCCGATCGCCAGCGCGAACGCGTGCTCGGCTACATCGCGAAGGGCAAGGCCGAAGGCGCGCGCTGCGTCGTCGGCGGAGGGCGACCCGCGGATCAGAAGCGCGGTTGGTTCGTCGAGCCCACGCTTTTTGCCGACGTGGACAATCGCATGACGATCGCGCAGGAAGAGATCTTCGGTCCGGTGCTCGCCGCGATTCCGTACGACGATGATGCCGATGCGCTGCGCATCGCGAATGATTCCGACTACGGCCTCTCGGGTTCCGTGTGGACCTCGGATCCGGCGCGCGGCCTCGACATCGCACGCAAAGTCCGCACCGGTACCTACAACGTGAATTTTTTCATGATGGCGTTCACGAGCCCGTTCGGCGGCTACAAGGCGTCGGGCCTCGGTCGCGAAATGGGACCCGAGGGTCTGCGCGCGTATCTCGAGTCGAAGACGATCTGTCTCGCGCCGGGCAGCGAGGTCGCATAGGCGGCGCATGACATCGATCCTCCGCGTGACGTGCCCGCAGCGGTCCGTGATACCGTCGCGATGCTGCGCACGCGCCACGCGGAGGATCCGATGTCGCTGACGATCGACGCCGATGCCCATGTGATCGAGGGCATCTCCCTCGCGTCCGAAGCGCTCTCGCGCTGGCCCGACAAAGTGCGGCTCGCGCGCACGCCCGAAGGCACGCCGGTCTTCACGATCGAGGGTCGCATCTATCCGGAGTCTGAAGGCCCTGGTGCGGGCTGCCCGCCGCAACATGGACTCTGCGAGAACGCCGACGATCCGCATTCGCCCGGCGGTGTCGTCGCCGACGCGGATCGCGAGGGCATCGACAAGATGGTGCTCTTCCCGAGCCTCGCGCTCGGCGTACCCGGCTACCAGGACACCGCGTTCGCCATCGGATTCGCGCGTCTCTACAACCGCTTCATCGCGGAGTTCTGCTCGAAGGGAAGTGGACGACTCTTCGGTGCCGCCGTGCTGCCACTGCAAGATGTCGAAGCCTCGATCGCCGTGCTGCGCGAGGCGAAGGAAGCCGGCCTCGTCTGCGCGGTGATTCCGCCTGCGATGCGCTGGAAGAATCTCGATCACCCGGACTTCGATCCGCTCTACGCGGCGGCCGCCGATCTCGATCTCCCGCTCGGCGTGCACGGCGCGCCCGGCGTGCACCTGCCGCCGATCGGTGTCGATCGCTTCTCAAACTACATCCAGGTGCACTGCGTCTCGTTCCCCTTCGACCAGATGACGGCGATGACGGCGCTGATCTCGGGCGGCGTCTTCGATCGCCATCCGCGCCTGCGCGTCGCGTTCCTCGAGGCCGGCGTCACGTGGGTGCCGTACTTCCTCGACCGCTTGCACGAGCACTGGGAGAAGCGCGGCGACTGGATCGCGAACGGCTGGCAGCGCGATCCGCGCGCATACGTCGCCGCCGGCAACGTGTGGGTCTCCTGCGAAGCGGGTGAGACCCTGCTGCCCGCGGTGGTCGATGCACTCGGCGCCGACTTCATCTTGTACGCCAGCGACTACCCGCACTGGGACAGCGAGTTCCCCGATTCCGCGAAGACGCTGCGCGAGCGCGGCGATCTCGGCGCCGACGCCAAGTCGAAAATTCTCGGCGCGAACGCCAAGCGACTCTTCGGGCTGTAGGGGTTCGCGCATGGCGAAGCCGAGCACCAACCCGATGCGGATCCAGCTCACCGAGGAGCGTCGCGAGCGGATGCTGCGCTCGCTGCGCATCTTCTTCGCAAACGAACTCGACCACGAGTTCGGCGAGCTGGCGGCCGAACGGATCCTCGACTTCTTCGCACGCGAACTCGGCGCGCCGATCTACAACCAGGCGATCCAGGATGCGCGCGCCTTCCTCCAGACCAAGCTCGACGACCTGGAGGGAGAGTTCTACGAGCCCGACGAGCCGTACTCGCGCTGAGCTGCGGCTTCGCGGACGGCGCTGCGCGCTTGCGATGCTCGCCCTCGCGTTGGGCTGTGCGAGCGCACCGAGCGAAGACGCGATCACCGCGGCGCTTCCGTCGTCCGCTGCGATCGCCGCGTTGCGCGCGCGTGCGCACAGCCTCGAACTCGCGAGCTCGCCGACCTGGCGCGCACTGCTCCACTACCGCCCGAACCGCATCGGTGACGGCGTCACCAGCCTCGCCGACCAGCCCGATTTCTTCCTCGCGCCGGACGGCAAGACCAATCCGGCAGCCGAACTCGACGCGACGCTGGCAGCGTTCTTCGCACCTGCCGATGCCATCGCGCGGGTCGGCCAGCATCCGCAATGCGCGTTCGCAGCGCGCTACGCATGGCTCGCGAGCGAGCTCGACTTCGATGCCGCGCAGCTCACGCGCCAGCCGTGTCGCGAGCTCACGACCTGGCGCACGACGATCGGCATCGCGCGCGGCGTGTCGCTGATCTTTCCCGAAGCCTACATGAACAATCCCGCGTCGATGTTCGGCCACACGCTTCTGCGTATTGACGCCGCAAGACCCGAAGACGACGAGGAGCGCCGCGATCTGCTCGCGTGGGCCGTCAACTTCGCCGCCGACACCGGCACGGATCCCGGACCCATCTTCGCGGTGAAAGGCATCAGCGGCGCCTACGGCGGCTTCTTCTCGTTCTGGCCGTACTCGCAGAAGGTGAAGGAGTACGGCGACTGGGAGAGTCGCGACATCTGGGAATACCGGCTCGCGCTGCGCGACGACGAAGTCGAGCGCCTGCTCTTGCACGTCTGGGAGCTGCGCGAGGTGCGCTTCGACTACTACTTCTTCGACGAGAACTGCTCGTGGGCGCTGCTCGGTCTGTTGCAAGCCGCGCGACCGACGCTCGACTTGCAGCAGCGCTTTCCCGTCTGGGCGATGCCCGCCGATACGGTGCGCGCCGCGCTCGAGGAAGCCGGACTCGTCGCCGAGCCGACCTGGCGCGCGTCTGCCGCAACCCGCATCGCATCCGATGCGCGCGCGTCGTCCGAACACGAACTTCGCCTCGTTCGCGCACTCGCAAGCGGCGCGATGGCGCCGGACGATCCCGCCGTCAGCGCGCTCGCAGATCCGCGCCGCGCGGCCGTCCTCGCGCTCGCCTACGACCTGCTGCGCCATCGCGCGACGCCGGAACGTGTCGATGCGGAGCGACCGCGCTCGCGCGCCCTCTTGCTCGCGCGGAGCGCCGTGCCGCTGCAAGGCGAAGCCAGCCCGCCGCCATCGCTATCGCCGCTGCGGCCCGATCGCGGCCACGAGACGGCGCGCCTGAGGCTCGGCAGCGGCGTTCGCAACGGGGACGCTTTCGTCGAGGCGCGCATTCGCCCGGCCTTCCACGACATCCTCGATCCGCAAGGCGGCTTCACGCGCGGCGCGCAGATCGAGTTCCTCGATCTCGCGCTCCGCTACTACCCCGCGCAGCAACAGGTGCGCATCCACGAGCTCAAGGTGCTGGACATCGTCTCACTCGCACCGCGCGACGCGCTCTTCCGCCCGATCTCGTGGCGCTTCGGCACCGCGCTCACGAGCGATCTCGTGCCGCGCAACGGCGATCTGCGCGAGGCGTACTTCTGGCGCACCGGCGGCGGCGCGGGGCTCACCACCTCGCTAGGCGCGCTCGGTCTCGCGTATGGACTGCTCGAGGTGCGCAGCGAAGTGTCGTCGCACCTGCAACCCGCATGGGCGCTCGGCGGCGGCGCCAACGCTGGCATCCTCTTCGGCGACGCGCGCGATCGCTGGCGCGCGCATCTGCACGGCGCAGCGATTCGCTACGCGCTCGGCGACCCGCACACGAGACTGACGATCAGCCTCGACCAACGCCTCTCGATCACGCACGACGACGCGCTGGAGCTGCGCATCAACGGAGTACGCGACTTCGGCAAGTCATGGCTCGATGCCGGCTTGTACTGGAACCACTACTTCTAACAACAGATGCGCCGAGCGATGAGCGGCCGGCCACGGGCCGGTCCGCTCCATCGCCAGGTAGAGCGTTCCCGAACGAAGCTGCCTCAGTTCTTGGGCAGAGCCATCACCTTCGTCTCGAGATACTCCTCAAATCCTGCCACCCCATTCTCCCGCCCGATTCCGGATTGCTTGTAGCCACCGAACGGTGTGTCCACGTGGAACCACATGCCGCCGTTGATCGCGAGCGTGCCGGTGCGAATCCGCCGCGCGACCGCGAGCGCGCGCTCCTCGCTCTTCGAAACGACGGCGCCCGAGAGTCCATAGATGGAGTTGTTCGCGATGCGCACCGCATCATCGTCGCTGTCGTACGGAATCACGCAGAGCACCGGCCCGAAGATCTCTTCCTGCGCGATCGTCGCATCCGGATCCACATCGACGAAGAGTGTCGGCTCCACGTAGAAGCCTTTCGGAAGATGCGCAGGCTTGCCGCCGCCGACAAGACAGCGGGCACCCTCTTGCTTGCCCTTCTCGATGTAGCCGAGCACGCGTTCCTGCTGGCGCCTCGAAACTTGCGGGCCGTGCAGCACGCCAGGATTGGTGGGATCGCCGTATTTCGCGCCGCGGAATGCCGCTTCGAGAATGCCGAGCGCCTCGGAGTAGCGCGTGCGCGGCACCAGCATTCGCGTTGGGATCGCGCAGCCCTGGCCACCGTGCGTGCAAGAGAGAACGCCGCCGCCGAACGCGCCCGCATCGGCGTCGTCGAGGATCACGTTCGCCGATTTGCCGCCGAGTTCGAGGAAGACCTTCTTCACGGTGCGCGACGCCACTTCCATCACGCGCCGTCCGGTCGCCGTCGAGCCCGTGAAGGTGACGAGATCGACGCGCGGATCGGTCGCGAGCATTTCGCCGAGATGGTGATCCGACGAGGCCACGATGTTCACGACGCCCGCCGGTATCTCGGTCTTCTCCGCGACGAGGCGGCCCACGACGGTGGCGCTCCACGGTGTATCCGGCGCCGGCTTGAGCACGATCGTGCAGCCCGCCGCGAGGGCAGGACCGAGCTTCGCGAGATTCAGGTAGAGCGGAAAGTTCCACGGCGTGATCGCACCGACCACGCCCACCGGCTCGCGGCGCACGATGCGTCGCTGCGGCTGGCCCATGAAAGTGATGTCGCTCATCGGCGCTTCGTAGGCGTAGCGTTCGGCGAGATCGGCCCAATAGAGCATGTCGTCGATCGAGGAATTGCACTGCACGCCGTAGGTGAGCAGGATCGGCGAACCGGCTTCCGCGACCACGATCTTGCGCAGCTCTTCGCGCGCTTCGACGAGCGCCGCGTGGAGCTGGCGGATGCAGCGCGCGCGCAACGCGGCGTCGCTCGCCCAGTTGCCAGCGTCGAAGGCGCGCCGCGCTGCGGCGATCGCCGCTTCCATGTCTTCCGCGGTGGCGTCGGCGGTGACGCCGAGGATCTCCTCGGTGGCGGGGTTCACGTTTTCGAAGGTCGTGCCGTTGCTCGATGCCACGAGGCGACCGTCGATCAGATTGCGCAACTCACCAAAGCTCTCGGCCATGCTGCCTCCTCGCCACCGCGAACTCTGCGCCCGCTGGCTGGCGGCGGCACGCTAACCGTCATTGCGGATGCAATGCAAATACGGGGTCGTTGCCGCAACCGCGAATGCGGTCAGCGCGATCCACTCAGCCGAAGTCGGCGAACACCGCGGTGCCATCGGCGCCGAGCGGACGCGCACGGCCGCGCGGCGCGCGCGCACGCGGCGGCGCCACCGCCGCGTAGCTCGCCATCTCCGGTGCGGGCGCGCTGCGAAGCGCGTGCTCGGCGACAGCGCAGAGCGAGATGTCGAGCAGCGCGCCGCCGCCGCTCTGCCACGAAGCGAGTGCAGCGCATGCCGCGTAGAGCCCCGTCAGTGGATCCGCGATGGCGTCGCCGCAGAAGAGCGGGCCGTCGTCGTCGCGACCCGCGAGAGCAGCGAGTCCCGCAGCCGCCGCGGCATCGTCGCCGTACGCGATCCAACTCGCGTAGGGCGCTTGCCGCCCGTAACCGGTGAGCGAAACCCAGGAGAGGCCCGGTCGCGTTGCGACCAGCGCTTCGGCGTCGATCCCGAGTTGCCGCAGCGCACGCGGTCGCGCGCTCTCGATGACGATGTCGGCGCGATCGAGGAGTCGCCGCAGGGCATCGCGCCCGACCTGCGTTCCGAAGTCGAGCGCAATGCTCTGCTTCCCGGCGTTCAGCAGATCGAAGAACGCGGCCGCGCCGTTGCGCGCGCCATCCGGGCGCGTTGCGCTCTCGACCTTCAGCACGCGCGCACCCGCGAGCAACAACAAGTTCGCGCAGAGGGGGCCTGCCCAGAGCGATGAGAGATCGACGACGAGCGGCTGATCGCGGTGCTGACGCTCGATGGCGTCACCGTGCACCACCGTGCGCAGCCACGGCGCCGCGCTCTCCGCCGGCGCAACCGCGTCCGCCACCGCGAGACCGATGAGGCGCGCGCGATCGACCAGCATCTGTGTCGCCGATTCGCGGACGCAGTTCGCGACGCGCTCCCACGCCTCGTTGGAACCGGGCGCCACGACTTCGAGCCACGCGGGAATCGCAGCGAAGTCATCGGGACGCACGAGGCTCACCGCGATCCAACCGTCCGCGCTGCGCAGCAAACGCGCGCCGCCGCCCGCGGCGATGCGTCCATTGCGAGCGAGTCCGGCGAGGGCAGCCCGCTCGCCGAGCAGCGCGGGACCATCGAGTGCCAGCGTCACACCGTTTCGGGTCGCGAGAGCGCAGAACGCGTCGGCCGCGCGTCGCGCCGCGACGGCTCCCGCCGCCGGCGCGACGATCGGCGGTCCATCCGCGCGACCGGTGAGCGCCATTGCGCCCGAGCGCGCCCACTCGGTCGCTGCATCGAGCGCACTCGCGTCGGGCATCGACACGCCTTCGAACAGATCCATCGCGCTCCTTGTCCGCGAGGGTCGCAGTGGGTGAGAATGGCGACCCGTTCGCAACGAAGGGAAGAGCATGCCGCTTCTGAAGCCCGGAACGCGACTGCGCAGCGCCGTTTGTACGACCGAGGTGATGGTGATCCAGGCGCCCACGATCGAGGTGGACGTGCGTTGCGGCGGCGCGCCGCTGATCGATCTCGTCGCGAAGCCGACCGCCGGTGCGAGCCCGGCGCCCGACTCTGCTGGCGGCACGCAGATCGGCAAGCGCTACGTCAGCGCGGCGGGCGATCTCGAATTGCTCTGCACCAAGGCCGGCGCGGGAACGCTCGCAGTGGCAGAGCTCTCGCTCACCATCAAGGGCGCGAAGCCCCTCCCCTCCTCCGACTGAGCGCGCGCTGCGATGAACGTCGCGATGCTGCTCGAGATGACGGCGGACAGCTTCGGCGACCGCGAAGCCATCCGCTGTGGCGACGCCGCCTTCGACTACCGCGCGCTGCAGCACGCGGCGCGCAGAGCGGCGGCGCAGCTCGTCGCAGCAGAGTGTCAGCATGCGGCGCTGCTCGCGGAGAGCAGCCCGGCCGTGCCGATCGCGCTCTTCGCCGCGGCCACTGCGGGAATCCCGTTCGTGCCGCTCTCGTATCGACTCGCCGATGGCGAGATCCGCGCGCTCCTCGACCGCATCGCGCCGGCGCAGCTCATCACCGACGCGGCGCGCGCGGTGCCGCTGCGCGATCACGCGGGCATCGCCGTCGTCAGCTGCGAAGTGTTCCTCGCACCCGGCGCATTCGAAGCGGTTGCGTCGCTGCCGGATGACGGAGATGCGATCGCGATCCTGCTCTTCACCAGCGGCACGACGGGCGCGCCAAAAGCGGCGGTGCTGCGCCACCGGCACCTGGTCTCGTACATCCTCGGCGCCGTCGAGTTCGGCGCCGCGGACGCGGAGGAGGCGACGCTCGTCGCGGTACCGCCGTATCACGTCGCCGCGATGGCGGCGGTGTTGTCGTCGGTCTACGCGGCGCGGCGCATCGTGCAGCTTCCGCACTTCGACGCGAACGCCTGGATCGCGCTTGCCGCGGCCGAGCGCGTGACCCACGCGTTCGTCGTGCCGACGATGCTGACGCGCATTGCGGATGCCCTCGCGGCGCATCCCGTCGCGCTGCCCGCGCTGCGCGCGCTCTCGTACGGCGGCGGCAAGATGCCGCTCGCGGTGATCGAGCGCGCGATGCACTTGCTGCCGCAGGTCGCGTTCACGAATGCGTATGGCTTGACGGAGACCTCCTCGACGATCGCGCTCCTCGACCCCGACGATCATCGCGCCGCCTTCGAGAGCGACGACCCGGCGCTGCGGCGGCGGCTCACGTCGGTCGGCCGCGTCCTTCCCGGTGTCGAGGTGGACGTGCGCGATGCGGACGGCAAGCCCGTCGCTGCCGGCGCCCGCGGCGAGTTCCACGTGCGTGGCGAGCAGGTGGCGGGCGAATACCTGGGACACGGCGCACGGCGCACCCACGACGGCTTCTTCGCGACGCGCGACGCCGGCTTCGTGGACGCCGACGGCTACTTGTTCCTCGACGGTCGCCTCGACGACGTGATCGTGCGCGGCGGCGAAAACCTCTCGCCCGGCGAGATCGAAGACGTGTTGCGCGAACACGCAGCCGTCGCCGACTGCGCCGTGCTCGGCGTTCCCGACGAAGCATGGGGCGAGGCCGTCGCCGCGGTGATCGTCGTGCGGCCGGGCGCGGCGGCCAGCGCCGAGGAGCTGCGTGACTTCGTGCGCGCCCGCTTGCGCTCGTCGCGCACGCCAGAGCGCATCGAGTTTCGCACTGCGCTTCCCTACACCGAAACCGGCAAGCTGCTGCGCCGACAGCTCGCGGCCGAGCTGCGCGGCGATCTCGCAGGGTGACGGCGGTGACAGCGCACGTCCTCGCGCTGCGCGACGCGTTCGCGCAAGTGCGCGATCCCGCAGCGCTCGAAGCATTCTCCGCCGTCGCGGGCGCACCGCTCTTCGCAGTCGCACTCGATGGTGACGTCGTCGATGCGGCGGCTCCCATCGCGCTCACGCACCTGGCAGCGCCGACGGTGGCGCTGGTGCGCGATCCCGCAGCGCCTGCAGCGCGACGCTTCGCTGCGCACTTCGATGTCGTCGTCACCAGCGAGGCCGAGCTCCAGTCCATGGATGCTCGCGTGCGCGCGAATCCGATTGCGTCGTCGGTGCTCGCGCAAGTGCTTCGCCACGGCGATGAACGCACGATCGAGGCAGCCCTCGTCGCCGAGTCGCTCGCGTACGCGGCGCTGCAAGCGGGCTCCGAGTTTCGCGCGTGGCTCGCAGCGCGACCCGCGCCATCCGCGCGCGATCCCGAGCCGCGCGCGCCGCTATGCGTGCGACGCGATGGTGCGTCGCTGCGACTGACGCTCGATCACGCTGCGAAGCGCAACGCGTACTCGGTTGCGCTGCGCGATGCGCTCGTCGAGGCGCTGCAACTCGCCGCGAGCGACTCCTCGATCTCCCAGGTCATACTCGACGCGGCCGGCCCGGCCTTCTGCGCAGGCGGCGATCTCGACGAATTCGGTACGACGCCCGACCCCGCGATCGCGCACGCGATCCGCACCACGCGCTCGGCAGCGCGCCTGCTCGCAGAACTGCACACGCGCGTCGCCGTCCACGTGCACGGTGCGTGCATCGGCGCCGGCGTCGAACTCGCGGCCTTCGCGGGACGCGTCGTCGCGCGCGAGGACGCGTGGTTTGCGCTCCCCGAAGTCGGCATGGGATTGCTACCCGGCGCAGGTGGAACCGTGAGCTTGCCGCGGCGCATCGGCCGACAGCGCACAGCGTGGCTCGCACTCACCGGTGCGCGTCTCGATGCCGCAACGGCGTTGCAGTGGAAGCTGATCGATGCGATCGCTCGAGGAACCCAGCAGGGGATCGAAGTCGATCCCCACGCGATCGCGTTCAGCGAGGATCCCTAGGCACGCAGCTACAACAACGTGCCGCGCAGGAACATCGTCGCGACGCTGAAGTAGATGACGAGACCGGTGACATCGACGAGCGTCGCGACGAACGGCGCCGACGCGCTCGCGGGGTCGAAGCCGAGACGGCTCAATAGAAACGGCAGCATCGCGCCGACCAGCGAGCCCCAGAGCACGATGCCGACGAGACTCGTCGCGACGACGCCGGCGATCAGCGCAGCGGGCGCGCTGGGATCGTCGGGCGGGATGAAGTAGACGCGCACGAAACCGATCGCGCCGAGGATCAAGCCGAGCAGCAGGCCCGCGCGCACTTCGCGCCACAGCACACGCATCCAGTCGCGCGGGCGCACTTCGCCGAGCGCGAGCGCGCGAATCACCAGCGTGGTCGCCTGTGAGCCGGAGTTGCCGCCACTCGAGATGATCAGCGGAATGAAGAGCGCGAGCACCACCGCTTTCGCGATCTGCGTTTCGAAGAACGAGATCACCGTGGCGGTGAGCAGCGAGCCGACGAAGAGCACCGCGAGCCAGCCGACACGCTTGCGCACCATCTCGAGGACTGACACCTGGAGATAGGGTGCGTCGAGGGCGGCGGTACCGCCGATCTTCTGGATGTCTTCGGTGGCCTCTTCGCGCACCACATCGACGATGTCGTCGATCGTGACGATGCCCTTGATGCGCCCGTCGGAATCGAGCACCGGCACCGCCATCAGATCGTGCTGCGCGATCACGTCGGACACGGCTTCTTGATCCATGTCGTCGGGGACGGTGACGATGTCGGTCTGCATCACCTCGCGCACGGTTTTATCGGGCGGCGCGGCGAAGAGTTCGCGGAACGAGACGACGCCGAGCAGTCGCTGTTCGGTGTCGAGAACGTAGAGGTAGTAGATCGTTTCGAGGCGTTCGCGGGCCTGGCGGCGCAGATACGAGATTGCCTCGTCGACGCGCATCTCCGGACGCAGCCGTGCGTAGCGCGGACTCATCAGGCCGCCGGCTTCGTCCTCGGCGTAGGCCATCAGGGCGGTGACTTCGCGGCGTGTCTCGGCGTCGATCAGCGCGAAGAAACTCTCGCGTTCGTCTTCGGGCAATTCTTGCAGGAAGTCAGCCGTGTCATCAGGCGGGAGCTGGCGCAGCCAGATCTGCCGCTCGCGCGAAGGCAGCGAGCGCAGCAACGCGACTTGATCCGGCGCTTCGAGTCCGAGGAAGAGATCTTCAGCTTCTTCGGGAGCGAGCAGCCGAAAGCCTTCGAGCCGTTCGCCTTCGGAAAGGATCGGCCAGGTCTCCATCAGTTCGTCCGCGAGCAGGGAATCGCTGCTGCGAAGTTCGGAGTTCCAGGCTTCCATGCGCGTCCTCGCGGCGTCTACAGAATGGCGCCGCTGCCCTTCAGCGCCGTGAGTTCGTCCCAGCCGAGGCCCATCTCGAGCAGGACTTCCTCGGTGTGCTGGCCCATCTCGGGCGATGGCGAGAGCGGCGGCGAGTTCCCATCGAATTGCACGGGACTCGCGACCAGCGCGAAGTGGCCCTTGTCGCCGCCATCCACTAGACGCGTGTAGCCGTTCGCGATCGTCTGCGCATCGTCGTGGAGCTCGAGCGCGGTCTGCATCGGCGCCCACGGACCTTCCTGGCGATCAAGCCGCACGCGCCATGCGGCGAGCGATTGCGCGGCGAACATCGCGTCGAGATCCGCGACCAGCGCCTCGCGATTCTGGAAGCGCTTCACACCGTCGAGATAGCGCTCATCGGCGAGCAGATCGGGTCGTTCGACGGCGCCGCAGAAGTCGGCCCAGTAGCGATCGGGCTGCAACATCATCAACAGCAACCAACGGCCGTCTCGTGTTCGATACGAATTGGCGAGCGGATTCGGCGCCGTGCTGCGCGTGAAGGACGGGATGCCGCCCGTGCCCGTTTCGAGGAGCTTCGCGGCGACGATGTCCGGCGCCATCACCCACATCGCGGTACCGAGCAGCGACACGTCGACGATCGGCGCAACGCCTGTGCGCTCGCGTTGCAGCAGCGCCGCGGCGACACCGCCGGCCACCGTCATTGCGCCGATCGAGTCACCGAGCGCTGGGCGCTGCATCGTCGGCACTTCCGCGTGTAGTGGCGTCAGCGCATTGCATACGCCGCCGCGCGACCAGAACGCCGTCGCG
>JANNKU010000073.1:0-4493 GCA_031396445.1 Deltaproteobacteria bacterium
GCCAGTCGAGGCCTGACACGCGGCGTAGCTGCCGCCAGCGACGATCGGCGCGAGCATGCCGGACGGCAGCAGCAGCCCGCGCGCCGGATCGGCGGTCGCGTCGGCGCCGCTCGCGGTGGGGACGTTCACACGCACGCGATCACTCGGCGGCAGCGTGTAGAGGTCGACTCTGCCGCCGCCGACCTGCATCCCGACGACGCGACAGGAATCGCAGACGGGCAGGCGATCGTTCGCGTCGGCCCCGAAGGCGCCGTGCAGCGCCTCGGCGAGCGCCGCCTCGACGAGGGCTTCGTCGGCGATGTCGCCCGGCGGGTCGTCGTCGCCAAAGTGCTCGTAGCGCGACGCCACCAGCGCGTTGCGCACGCGCGTCTCGGCGACCGTCGTGCGCATCGGCGCGTTCACCGCCGCAACGAGCGCCAACTGCAACGATCGCGTCGTCGTCGTGATGCTGGTATTGGCGCCGACGTGTACCGCGAGCGTCGCGCTCTGGCCGTCGCCGCCGTTCGGGAACGCGATCCGTACGCGTTGGCGGAGGGCCGGCGCGCCGTTCACGGTGGTCGCGCTCGACGACAACAGCGACCAGCTCGCCGGCATCCGCGACGCGTCGTTCATCGACACGTCCTCGACCGACGTGCACTTCGGGATCGTGACCTCCAGATCGACGAGACCGCCGGCGACGTAGTGGATGTCGCCGCGCGACAACAAGCCGCTCGCCTTGCACGAACCGGAGCTCGCGCCGAGATCGAAGCCGCAGTACGCGCCGTCGCCCGGGCATTGGGTGTCGTCGGTGCAGGGGTCGCCACTGCCGGAAGACGGCACCGAGATGCGCATCGCGTGGATCACCGGCCGCACCGCGCAGCACAGATCCTGCGCGGACGCGCCGCCGAGCAGCGTCGCGACGTTCACGACGCGCTGCGCGACGGCTTCGCGCGGCGTTCCGCAAAGCGCAGACGCAAAGCCCAGTACGAGGGTCCATCGACCCCAGCGAGTCATCACGATTCCCCTTCGCGCGCAGCACTACGGCCGCGTCGCCAACGGGGGAATCGCAACGCTCATGCCGCTGCGCAGATTCGATCCAAGTATCTGGAATCTAAGGTTTTTGTTGGGACGAGCGCGATCGCCGGCGGCACTTTCATATCGCGGTGATAAATCTCGCCGTGATATGGCGGCGCGCGCCGCGACGCGGACCTAGCCTTGGCGCCATGTCGACCCACGAGCGCCTCGCCGCGCTGATCGAGATCAACCGCGAGATGATGGGCGCTGCGGCGCCCGAGGCAGTGCTGAAGCTGGTCGTCGCGTCGGCGCTGCGGCTCTTCGACGCCGAGGGCGTGAGCGTTGCGCTCGTCGACGAGGTCGAGAACGAGCTGGTGTTCCCGACCGTCGAAGGCGAGATCGAGGGCGCCGAGATCCGCCTGCCGCTCGGCCGCGGGATCGTCGGCGCGGTGGTGCAGACCGGCGAGTCCATTCTTTGTAACGACACGAAGAGCGATCCGCGCTTCTACGGCGGCGTCGATCGCGACACCGGATTCCAGACGCGCGAGATCCTGTGTGCGCCGCTGCGCGACGCGGGACGCGTGATCGGCGCGGTCGAAGTGATCAACACCGCGCAGCCGGATGGCTTCAGCGCGGACGATCTCGCGCTGCTCGAGGCGTTCGCGAGTCTCGTGGCCATCGCGCTCGAGCGCGCGCGCGCGCTGGCCCGCCTCGACGCGACGAACCGCGTGCTGCGCGAGACGGTCGATGATCGCTACGCGCTCGTCGTGGGGGAGAGTCCCGCGATGCGGCAGCTCGTGGCGACGTTGCGCACCGCAGCCGCCACACGCTCGACGGTGTTGCTGCTCGGCGAGAGCGGTGTCGGCAAGGAGGTGCTGGCGCGCGCCGTCCATCGCGCGAGTCCGCGCGCCGAGGCGCCCTTCGTCGCCGTGAACTGCGTGGCGCTCTCGCCCACCTTGCTCGAGTCCGAGCTTTTTGGCCACGAGAAGGGCGC
The DNA here is from genome assembly GCA_031396445.1 of Deltaproteobacteria bacterium. Lineage (GTDB taxonomy): Bacteria > Myxococcota_A > UBA9160 > UBA9160 > PR03 > PR03. The sequence continues at coordinate 1,988 of JANNKU010000073.1, forward strand.
CTTCACGGGCGCCGCCGCGCAGAAGAAGGGGAAGTTCGAACTCGCCCACGGCGGCACGATTTTCCTCGACGAGATCGGCGAGCTGGCTCCGCCGCTGCAGGCGAAGCTGCTCCGCGTGCTGCAGGAGCGCGAGATCCAGCGCGTCGGCGGAACCCGCGACATCCACATCGACGTGCGCATCGTCGCCGCTACCAACCGCGACCTGCGCCGCGGCATGCGCGACGGCTCGTTCCGCGAGGATCTCTACTACCGACTCGCGGTGGTGTCGGCGCTGGTGCCGCCGCTGCGCGAGCGGCGCGGCGAGATCGCGCTGCTCGCCGAGCACTTCCTCAAACGCTTCAGCCGCGAACTCGGCCAACCTCCGCTGACGCTCACGGCCGACGCTCTCGAGCGTCTGCTGGAGCACGAGTGGCCCGGCAACGTGCGCGAACTCTCGAACGCGCTCGAGCGCGCCGCCGTGTTGGTGCGTGGCCCCGCGCTGCACGCGGCGGACCTGTTGCTCGACGAGCGCGGCGCCGTCGCGACCGGCGCCGGCGATGCGATCGACGCGATGCCGCTCGCGGAGGCAGTCGAGGCCTACAAGGAGCACCGCGTGCGGACAGCACTCGCCGTCGCGCAAGGCAACCAGACGCGCGCGGCGGAGATCCTCGGCATGCGACAATCGAACCTCTCGCGGCTGCTGAAGTCGCTCAGGAGCTCTTGATGGCGACTCCCCAATCCGACTTCCCGATCGCGATCCTCGGCGCCGGCTTCGCCGGGATCGGTACAGCCATCCAGTTGAAGAAAGCCGGCATCCAGTCCTTTGTGATCTTCGAGCGCGCAAACGAGATCGGCGGCACCTGGCGCGACAACACCTATCCCGGCGCGGCCTGCGACGTGCCGTCGCACGCGTACTCGCTCTCGTTCGAGCAGAACCCCGACTGGACGCACCGCTTCTCGCCGGCGGAGGAGATCCAGCGCTACCTGCTCGGTCTCGTCGAGAAGTGGAAGCTGCGCGCGCATCTGCGGCTCGGCACGGAGATCGTCGCTGCGCGCTTCGATGAGGCGCAAGGCGTCTGGATCCTCACCACGGACAAGGGCGACACCGCAACGGCTCGCGTCGTGGTGTCGGGTGTCGGTGGACTCGTCGATCCGGCGCTGCCGGAGATCAAGGGACTCGAGAGCTTTCGCGGCGAACTCTTCCACACCGCGCGCTGGAATCATGAGTACGAACTCGGCGGCAAGCGCGTCGGCGTGATCGGTACGGGCGCGAGCGCCGTGCAGGTGGTGCCGTCGATCGCGCCGCAAGTCGAGCGGCTCAGCGTGTTCCAGCGCACGCCGGCGTGGGTCGTGCCGAAGCGCGACAAACGCTACTCGGAGCGCGCTCGGCGGCGCTTTGCGCGCTTCCCGTTCTTGCTGCGCGCGAGCCGCTTCCTGCAGTACCTGTTGAGCGAGATCTGGGGACCGATGATCATGCTCGATGCGCCGCGTCTCTCGGCGGTGGGCGAGAAACTCTCGACCGTGCATCTGCGCGCGCAGGTGAAGGATCCCGCGCTGCGCGAAAAGCTGATGCCGAAGTTCCAGTTCGGCTGCAAGCGCATCCTGGTGTCGGACGAGTATTGGGCGAGCTTCGAGCGCGAGAACGTCGATCTGGTGACGGACCACATCGACGCGATCGTGCCGGAAGGAATCCGCACGGCGGATGGCAAGGTCCACGAGCTGGATGCGTTGGTGCTCGCGACCGGCTTCGCTGTGGGGCTCGCGTCGGCGCCGTTCCCGATCACCGGTCGTGGCGGGCGCACGCTCGATCAGGCGTGGAAGGACGGCGCGGTCGCCTACAAAGGCATGACCGTCGCGGGATTCCCGAACTGGTTCATCCTGATGGGGCCCAACACCGGTCCGGGACACACTTCGGTGCTCGTCTACACGGAAGCGCAGATCGCGCACGTACTCGGCGCGATCGAGAAGCTCCGCCACGAAGGCCACAAGTGGGTGGACGTTCGCCAGCCGGTGCAGGACCGCTACAACGCCGGCATCCAGGGCCGCATGAAATACACGGTCTGGTCGAGCGGCTGCAAGAGCTGGTACCTCTCGAAGGACGGCACCAACCACGCGCTCTATCCGGGCCTCGCCGCCGAATACGCCGCGCGCGCGCGCCGCTTCGATCCCGCCGACTACGAGATCGCGCGCGGCTGACGCCGAATTACGTCAGCAGAATGATCTTGCCGGTGACGCGCCCCGTCTGAGAGAGCGCGTGCGCCTGCTCCGCTTCGATCAGCGGAAAGCGCTGCGCGATGTTCACCTTCACCTGGCCAGCGCTGATGGCGCTCACCAGATGCGCGAGTCGCTCGCGCGTCGGGCGACCGAGCACCGCCTTCGACGAGAACTGCCCCCGGCGAATGGCCCCTGTGCCTGGACCCGGTCGTCACGCATGTACCAATTTCCGCGCGCATCGAGTCCCAGCCAGCCGTAGCATGCGGGCACGTTGGGCCATTTGGCCAGGGCTTGTCTGACAATATCGTCCATG
>JANNKU010000097.1:0-14135 GCA_031396445.1 Deltaproteobacteria bacterium
CCGCCGCGGCGATCCTGCGCCTCATTGACTCGGAGGCTGCGGCCCCCGAAGTCGCGACCATCGAGCGCCTGAATCGCTGCATCCGCGTTCGCGCCCTCGCCCATCTCTACGAAGGCGAATCCACGCGGACGACCGGTTTCCCGATCCGTGATGACGCTGACCTTGTCCACTGCACCGTGACGCTCGAAGAGCTCACGGATTTCATCTTCAGAGGCAGTGAACGGCAGGTTTCCGACATAAAGCTTCTTGCCCAATCGATCATCCTCGTCGCGCCGTCGCACGCAGCAGGCGGACGCGACACTCGCCGTAATCAAGGCCGGACCATCCGAACCATCGATCGCGCGCGAAACATGCTGCACCGCCAACAGCGTGGCCGGAAGCCACCTGCTGACGAGCAGAAAAGGCACTCGAGTCGTAGTGGAGACACGCAGGAAGGATAAGAAGATTCTCGCCTGGCGTACGCATTCCCTGACCGGAAGCGCCTTCGATTCGCGAGCGTATCAGGCGACCGGCGAAGCGTCACCCCGGCCAGGAGCGGCGGCCCGGACCCAGGCCCAGGCCCTCGAGGCACGCCGTATCTGGAGTGCGCAGGATCTTTTGCGCGCGGTCCCGTGGAACCAGGCGATCGAGCCGCCCGCCGTCACGGTGTCGCGCGTTCCAGCAACAGACCCTCGATGCGCGTGATCGCATCGAGCTGACGCAGGTGCAGCTCGTCGAGCTTCAGGTGCAGCGCCGCGATCTCCAGCTCCGCCTTCAGGTTCACCTCGTAGTCGTGCCGCGCGTCGAGGCGGTCCTTCTGCGACATCCGGTTCTGACTCATCATGATGATCGGCGCCTGCATCGCCGCAATGAACGAGAGCACCAGGTTCAGCAAGATGAATGGGTACGGATCGAAGCCGAGCGGGCGCGCGGTGTTGAGGACGATCCAGGCCAGCAACACCGTCACGAAGATCCCGATGAAGGTCCAGCTTCCGCCGAAGCTCGCGATGCGGTCGGCGGTGCGATCCCCGAACGACAGGAGCTCCTCGAACTCCGCCCCGGTGTCGCGTGCGATCGCCTGGCGGTGCAGCACCTTCTCGAGGATGCGCCGATCAAGCGCGCTGAGCTCCGTGACCTGCTCTTCCAATGCCGAATCGCGCATCGCTTTCCTCCTTCGGCGCGGCGTGTCGCGCGGCCGGTATCACTGCGCTAGATCATCGCGTCATGATGACCCAAGTCGTTCGACGCGCCTTTACCGCCACAGCGGCGCTTGCCTGCGCAGCGTCGCTCGCATGCTCGTTTTCCGATAGCTCGAGGAGTTTCTCGGATTCCTCGAAGAGTTCGAGCTCTTCGTCGGACTCGTCGGTGGACGACTCGAAGGCGTTTCGCAACGACGTCTCGCATTACACCGAAGCGTTCGTCGATGCGGGCGGCGCGCAACAGGACTCCTTCTTCTCGGGACTCTCCAACCTCGCGCGCAAACGAGGCGTCAGCGATTGGGAATCCGATCCCGGAACCTGGGAAGCGATCGGTTATGGGCTCGGCCGCACGGAAGTGAACGACGCGCAGCGCACGGCATACGAAGCGGCCTGGGCGAACGGGGATGCGGAGCGCGAGACTGCGATGGCGCGGGGCTTCGCCAACGCGCGGTGATGCGCGCGCACTTCGCCGCATGGTTCGCGATCGTGCTGCTGCTGGCGGCCAGCGCGCGTAGCGACGCCGCAGAGACGAGCGACTCCTTCGACTATCTCTACGTCCATGCCCACGAAGACAACGCCAGCGGCGGTCACGCCGCGATCCGCTTCGGCGCAGCCACCTTCGACTTCCAGCACGACGCGGGCTTTCTCGCCCCGCGCCGTGAAGACTCGCGGCGCTTCCAACACTCGTATCGAACGCTCGAGAATCGCAGCATCGAGGTCTCGCGCATCGCCGCGACGCCAGCGACGGTGGCGTTGCTGCGCGACACATTCGAGCGCCGGCTGCTCGCACAGTCGCGACAACTCGAAGTGCTGGAAGAGATGCGCGGCGATGTCGCTCTGCTCGAGTCGCGGGTCGCGGCGGGCGACGTCCGCGTCATGGTGCGCGGAGCTGGATTCTTCGCGGCGGCTGGCGCGCAGCGCGGCGACGCACCATCCGCGCTGATCGAGCTGCGCCGCCGCATCGCGCTGCGCCATGGCGAGGGCGTGCTCGCACAGCGCCGCGCGAGTGCAGAGCGCGCACTTCGCGAAACGTCGCTCGCTGCGATCGATGGCGGCGCGCTCGCGGTCGATCCGCTGGTCTACCCGGTGGCGGGGTCGTCGCTGTCGCGCCGCATCGAAGTGTCGCTGGCAGCACTCGCGGCGATCGATGCGATCGAGCAGCCGCGCGCGCTCGCCGCAGGTGCACGCGCGGGCGAAGCGCTCGACGCCGATGCGACGCTCACCCTCGATGCGGCTTCGCAGCAGCGACTGCGCGATGCGCGCGTGAAGCTGGAGGACGCCGCGGTCGCGCTCGTCGCGAGCGAGCGCGCCGATTGGGGCGAGGCGTTCCTGCTCGCCGCGGCGCGGCTCGTGACGATCGACGAATCGCTGACGAGCGGCCGCCTCGTCACGCTCGACGCGCTGCCGCCGGATGCGCGCGCGCTGCCCGTGTCGAAGCGGCGGCGTGCGCTGGTGCCGGCACTGCTCGCCGAAGCGCGCGAAGACCTGGTTGTGGCGCGCGAGCGCTTCCTTGCTGGCAGCGGCTTTCGCGAGCTCGATTGGAGTGCGCTCGAAGAGGCGGCGAGTCGCGTCGCGGAGCTGCGTGCGGTGGCGGATGGCGCGCCGCTGTTGCGCGTCGCATCGGGGCCGTTGCTGCCGGAGGGGCGCGCGGCGGTCGTCGTCACGCTGCGTCCCGACGCAACGCCGGAGGATCTCTCTCGCGCACTCGTCGCAGCGCGCGCCGCGGAGCGCAGCTACCGCGACGCGCTCGATGCGCGCCATGGCTACGACCTCATCACGCGCAACTGCGTCTCCGAATTGTTTCGCACCGTCGAAGCGGCGCTCGCGGCAGAGCCGGGCGCGCCTGCGGCGGCCGATCGCGACGCGGCGCTCGAGTTCGTCGCGCAGGAATCTGAGCGCAGACTCGGCGGCTACGTCGCGCCCGCGGCGCGCGCAAACTTCATTCCGTTCGTGTCGTCGCGCAACGTGCGTGCGCGCTGGGACGTGGTTGCGCGCGCGCATCTGCCTTCGGTGCGCGAGTACGCGGTGGCGCAAGAGGGAACGCTGCGCGCGGTGCTGCGCGAATCGAACACATTTACCTCGACGCTCGCGACGCCCGTCGATCACAGTGGATTCTTCGTGTTCTTCACCGATCAGAGCTGGCCGCTGCGACCGCTGCTCGGCGCGCTGAATCTAGGCGCCGCGCTGGCGCGTTCCGGTGTCGGGATCCTGCAGCTTCCCTTCGATCGCGGTCGCGGCCTGCGCGATGGACTCGACGGCGCGCTCTGGAGCCTGCCCGAGCTTTTCTTCGCCAACATTCGCAAAGGCACCAACGAGTATGTGCCGCCCGCGCTGCGCCCGCCGCCGGGCTGAACGCGCGATCGCTCTCTCCATCCCTTCGAAGCGAGGATTCAGCATGGCGACCCGAATCTTCTTGTCGTTGTCGGCGCTGCTCTGGTTGCCCTACGGCATCTATTGCTTGCTGCATCCGGCGTATCTCGCGGAAGCGGCGGGCGTGGTCTTTCTCTCGCCGACCGGCAGCACGGAATTGCGCGCGATGTATGGCGGTCTGCAAGCCGCCCTCGGTGTGCTCGCGCTGCTCGGCGCGCTGCGTCCCGCGTGGGTGCGGTCGGCACTCGTTGCGATTGCATTTGCAACCGCGGGCCTCGGCTCGGCGCGTTTGTTCGGCACGCTGCTCGACGGCGGCCTGTCCTCGTACACGGCGATGGGGCTCGGCTTCGAGTTCGTCTCGGCGGGGTTCGCGATCGCTCTGCTCCAGCGCGCTCCTAAAATCGTCTCGACTTGATGCTCGACGCGCGTCGAGCGTGATACGTTCGCGCGGTGCAGATTGTTTCGAGTGACCGTTCCACACGATCGTTCAACCAGAGGTAGAAATTCCATGGGCGACAAGTCTCCGAAGGCCAAAGAGAAAGCGAAGAAGCAGGACACCGCCGACAAGAAGCAGAACAAGATGGCGGCGGACAAGAAGGCCGCGTCTTCTTCGGTGCAGGGAGCGGCGAAGAAGGGCAAGTGACGCGGAGCGGGCGCGTGGCGGCTCGCTTCGATGCCTTCGCGCAGGTCTTCCTGAGCGGCGCGGGGCGCGGTAGCGAGCACGCTCTCGCCTGCGCCGTCGAGGCGGGCTTCGCGTTCGCGGCAGCGCGGGTTGCCGGCGCGATCGCCGTTGCGGTGACGAACCCGGAGGCTCGTCCCGGCCGCACGGTGATCCAGATCCTGCAGGAAGACCGGCCCTTCCTCGTCGATACGGCGCGCTTGGTGCTGCGTCGCGCGGAGCTGCGCGAGCGGCTCTTCCTGCATCCGATCCTGCCGCTGCGTCGCGATGCCGCGGGCGGATTCGAGTGCATCGATGCGGCGCCCGATGCGCCGCGCGAATCCGCGCTCTACATCGAAGTGTCGCCGCGCATCGACGATGCGGCGGCGCTCGCGGAGCTCGAGGCATCGCTGCGCGACGCGATGCAGAAGGTGCGCGACGTCACCGCCGATCACGCGCGGATGGTCGCCGCGGTGGCCGAAGTGGACGCACGCGTGGATCGAGCCGGCGCCGTGCTCGCCGACGGCGCCGAGCGCGCGCGCCGGGTGCGCGGCTTTCTCGAATGGCTCGTCGCCGATCACTTCGTGTTGATGGGTTTTCGGCGCTACGAACTGCGCCCGCTCGGCGGCGATGTGGGCTTCGAAGTCGAACTCGTGCCGGGAAGCGGTCTCGGTTTGTTCCGCGACGATGCGACCAGCCGCCTGCGCGCAGCGCGCCGCGGCGCCGACGTGCCCGACGAGCTGCGCGACATTCTCGATGACCCGCGCATCCTGGTGATCGGAAAATCGCGCGTCGAGTCGCCGATCCATCGCCACGGCCGCCTCGATCGCATCGCGCTCACGCTCTACGACGATCGCGGTCAGCCCTGCAGCCTCGCGATCTTGTTCGGCCTCTTCACGTTGCGCGCATTGCGCACGCCGGGTTCGCAGGTGCCGCTGCTCTCGAGTCGGCTCGAGGAGATTCTGCGCCGCGAGGCTGCCGAGCCGGACTCGCATCGACATCGCGCAATCGTCGGCGCGTTCGATTCCGCGCCGCTCGAAGTGCTGCTCGGCACCGATGTCGATGGTGTGGCGGCGCTGATCCACGAGATCGTCGAGTCCGAGGGCTCGCGGGGAACGCGACTCGTGCTGCGCGCGGATCGACACCGTCGTTCGCTGTATGTCGCAGTTCTACTTCCGCACGAGCGCTACAGCGAAGCGCTGCGGATTCGGATTCGCGCGCACCTAGATGCCTGCACCGGCGCCACCTATGTGGATGATCGCGCGTCGTTCCTCGAGGAAGGCGTCGTCGTGCTCCACTACTTCTGCACGACCGCGAGCGGCAATCTCGCGATTCCCGACGCGGCGCAGCTCGCAGCCGAGATCGAAGAACTTTCGTCGCGCTGGGAAGATCGCTTCGAAGCGGCGTTGGTCGAACACTTCGGCGAGAGCGAGGGCATCCGGCTCGCCGATCGCTACACGGATGGCTATCCGGAACTCTTGCGTGTCGCGACGCATCCGATCGACGCGGTTCGCGGCGTCGTCGCGCTGGAAGCGCTGGCCGCGTCAGGTGCGCCGCACTTCGCGCTCTACTTCGACTACGGCGACGCGCGACGCGAGATCGTGTCGCTCGACATCTTTCTGCCCGACGAGCCGCTGCTGCTCTCCGAGCTGCTGCCGGTGATCGATGGCTTCGGCATCCGCGTCGTCGATGCGCAGCAGCTCCGCGTCGCGGCGCAGGATGGTCGCGAAGCAGGGGCGCATCATCCCGCCGCGATGGTCGCAGCGCTCCGCGTGTTGCCGCTCGGCGCCGAGCAGGCGGATCTCGATGCCGTGGCAGAGCGCCTCGGCGATGCGATTCGCGCGGTGCTGCAGGGCGCCGTCGCGAGCGATCCGCTGAACGGCCTCGTGCTCGGCGCCGGACTCGATTGGCGCGAGATCGACTGCGTGCGCGCCTATCTCGAATACTTCCTGCAAATCCAGGGGAAGCTCGCGCGGCCGTTCCTGCGGTCGGTGTTGCTCGAGAATCCGCTCGCCGTGCGCTTGCTCATCGCTCTACATGCGGCGCGCTTCGATCCCGCACTCGAGGCGGCCGAGCGCGGCGCGCTCGAGATGAAGTTGCAGCGCGCCTTCGAGGGCTATCGCGATCGCATCGCGTCGCTCAACGAAGATCGCGCTCTCTCGGGCCTCTACGCGCTGGTGATGGCGACGCTGCGCACCACCTTCTTTGCGAAGGACGCGTCGCCGCACCGCATCGCGATGAAGCTCGATCCCGCGCTGGTGCCGGAGATCGCGCCGCCGCGTCCGTGGCGCGAGATCTTCGTACACACCGCAGAGTTGCAGGGCATCCACCTGCGCGGTGGTCCGGTTGCGCGCGGTGGGCTGCGCTGGAGCGATCGCTTCGACGATCTGCGCGTCGAAGTGCTCGGGCTGATGCGCACGCAACAGTTGAAGAACGGCTTGATCGTGCCGGTCGGTGCGAAGGGCGGTTTCGTGCTGAAAGGTTCGGGGCTCTCGCCAGCGGAAGCGCGCAAGCATGCCGACGCGCAGTACCGCGTCTTCGTCGCGAGCCTGCTCGATCTGACCGACAACCTCGATGCGAGTGGCGCTTTGTTGCCTCCGGATGGTGTCGTGCGGCGCGATGGCGACGACCCGTATCTGGTCGTCGCGGCGGACAAGGGCACCGCGCATCTCTCGGACGCCGCCAACGAGATCGCACTCGCGCGCGACTTCTGGCTCGGCGATGCCTTCGCGTCGGGCGGCTCCGAGGGCTACGACCACAAAAAGTTTGCGATCACCGCGCGCGGTGCCTGGGAGTGCGCAAAGCAGCACTTCGCCGAACTCGGCATCGATCCCGAGCGCGACGTCTTCACGGCCGCCGGCATCGGCGACATGTCGGGCGACGTCTTCGGCAACGGCGCGCTGCTGATGCGCCGCGCGAAGCTGCTCGCCGCCTTCGATCACCGTCATGTGTTCGTCGATCCGGATCCCGATCCGGAAATCGCGTGGCACGAGCGGCAACGCCTTTTCGAGTTGCCGACGTCGAGCTGGGCCGACTACGACGCAAAAAAGATCTCGGCGGGCGGCGGCGTGTTCCCGCGCGCCGCGAAGCAGATCGATCTCACGCCGGCGCTGCGCGAGCGCTTCGGGCTCGGTCCCGGTCGCATCTCCGGCTACGACCTGGTGCGCGCGATCCTGTCGCTCGATGTCGATCTGCTGTGGAACGGCGGCATCGGCACCTATGTGCGGGCGTCGCACGAATCGAACGCGGATGTCGGCGATCGCGCGAATGAAGCGGTGCGCATCGATGCGCGTGCGCTGCGCGCGCGGATCGTCGCCGAGGGTGGCAACCTCGGCTTCACGCAGGCGGGGCGCATCGAGGCGAGCCTTGCCGGTGTGCGCATCGATACCGACGCGATCGACAACTCGGGCGGCGTCGATCTCTCCGATCACGAGGTGAACTACAAGATCTCGTTGGCGCCGCTGGTGCGCTCGGGGCGGCTCTCGGCCGAGCAGCGGCACGCGGCGCTCTTCGGCGTGTCGGCCGAGGCCTGCGAGAGCGTGCTCGCGCACAGCCGCGGGCAGGCGCTCGCATTGTCGCTCGACGAGCGCCGTTCGCGTCGCGAGCCGCAAGCCTACGCGCGGGTGGCGCGCGCGCTCTGCGAAGAGGCGGACGTCGATCCCGCCGCGCTCGGCTTGCCGAGTGACGGCGTTCTCGCCGCGCGCGCCGCACAGGGGCGTGGCTTCGCGCGCCCCGAGCTCGCGGTGATGCTCGGCCTCGCGAAGCTCGTCACACGGCGCGCGCTTGCGCTGCATCCCATCACGGAATCGCCGGTGCTGGCGCCGCTCTTCGCCGGCTACTTCCCGCGCGCATTTCGCGAGGCCTGGCCCGACGCATTGCACGAGCATCGCCTGCGCCGCGAGATCACCGCGCTGGTCGTGACGAATCGATTGATCGATGCCGGCGGCGCCGCGCTCGTGGCGTCGCTCGTCGCAGAGTTGGGTGTCGCGATTCCGGAAGTCGCCGCCGCGCTGCTCGTCGCGGAGGATGTGCTCGAGATCGCGCAGCGGCGCGCGGAGCTGCGCGCGCTCCCGTCCGCGGTGTCGCGCGACGTCATCTATGACGCGCTGCTGGAGATCGATCGCGGCGTGCGCAGCGTTGCGCGGCTGCTGGTGAAGTGCGGCGGGACGACGCTCGATGCCGACGCAATGGAGCGTCGCCGCAGCGGTCTCGCTGCGCTGCGCGCGCACCAGAGCGCATTTCTCTCCGACATCGAGACCGCGCAAGCGCGCGAGCGAGAGACGGCGCTGCGCGATCGCGGCATCCCGCCGGAGCTCGCGCGCGACATCGCGATGCTCCCGCTCGCCGATCGTGCGCTCAACGTGCTGCGCCTTTGCGAGCGGCTGCCGGTCGCGCCGGCCGACGCCGCGCGCATCTATTCGCGGATCGGCGAAGGCGCTGGCATCCACGCCGTACACCGCCGACTGCGCGACGCCGAGGCGACCGGTTTGTGGGACCGCATGGTGCTCGTCGACCTGCGCTTCGACTTGCTCGATCTGCAGCGCCAGCTGACCGAGTCGGTGCTCGCGAGCGGTCCCGCTGATGCGCTCGCCGCGGCCGATGCGTTCCTCGTGCGGCACGAGGCGCTGATCGACGCGATCGAGGCGCTCGAGAAGTCGATCACGGCGAGCGACGGTCCGAGCGCGTTGGTGGTGCTGACGAGTCGTTTGCGTGGGCTCGCGATCGCGCCGTAGCCGCCGCCGCGATGGCGGCTATGCTGGCCGTCCCCCCCCGAGTCGCATGCTCCCGCCGCGAGGCCTGTCCGTGTCCGCAACGGTCCCGACCGCGCCTTCTGAATTGGACCGCTCACGCCTTTCGCTGTTGGAGCGAGGGCTGCGCCTGTTTACCGACATGCGACCCGGTGAGGGCCGCACGGCGCTGCTGATGTTCGCGAACGTCTTCCTGATCCTCTGCGCGTACTACTTCATCAAGCCGTTGCGCGAAGGCTGGCTCGCGGTTTCCGGTGTTGCCGGACTCTCGAAGCTGGAGCTGCGGGCGTACACCGCATTCGGCCAGAGTCTGCTGCTGATCCCGATCGTCGCGGGCTATGGCCGGCTGGTCGGACGCTGGCCGCGCGCCGTGCTGATCGAGCGGGCGACGCTCTTCTGCATGGCGAACATGTTGGTGTTCTGGGCGCTCCAGCCCGGCTTCCTGATCCAGCACGTGCCGTACATCGGGATCGCCTTCTATCTGTGGGTGGGCATGTTCGCTGTGTTCGTCGTCGCGCAGTTCTGGGCGTTTGCGGCGGACCTCTACAGCGAAGAGCGTGGCAACCGACTGCTTCCGATGATCGCGATAGGAGCAACGGCCGGCGCTGCGGTGGGCTCGCTGGTGCTCGAGAAGGTCGTGTCTTCGGGCGCCGTTCCGACGCATCAAGTGCTGCTGATGGCGCTCGTGCCGCTCGCGGCGTCGATCTGGCTGACGCGCACGGCCGACGTCGCGGAAGGCGGTGTCGCGAACTCGAAGCCCGCGCCAGCGCCGCAAGCGTCGCCCGAGGATCGCCGCGGCGCGCTCCGACTGGTGTTCGGGAGCCGCTATCTGCTCGCAATCGGCTTGATCATGCTGATCACGAACTGGGTCAAGACCAACGGCGAGAACCAGCTCTTCGATGTCGTGCAGCACACGATGCAGGCGCAGGTGGATGCGCAGGGGCTCACCGGCGACGCCGTGAAGGACTTCGTCAAGTCGAATACGGCGGCCTTCTACGGTGGCTTCTACTTCTGGGTGAACATGATCGCGCTCGCGCTGCAGGCGCTGGTGGCGTCGCGCATCCTGAAGTACGGCGGCTTCGGCGTGCTCTTCCTGATGCTTCCGGTGATCTCGCTCTTGTCGTATTCCGCGATGGCGCTGCTGCCGCTGCTCGCGGTGATGCGCACCACGCAGGCAGCCGTGAATGCGACGGACTATTCGATCAACAACACCGCTCGGCACGTCCTTTGGCTTCCGATGAGCCAGGCCGTCACGTTCAAGGGCAAGCCCACGGTGGATTCGCTCTTCGTGCGTGCCGGAGATGGCATGGCGGCGGTTACGGTGCTTCTAGGCGTTCAGCTACTGTCGGCGTCAATCCGAACCTATCTCACATTCAACGTCGCGCTGACCCTCGTGTGGTTGGTCGCGGCGCTCTGGGTGGCACGAGAGCACGGACGGATGATCGCGTCGGCGGAGGATGGGGGGAGTGAGGATGAGCTTTCGGGGGAATCGGGGCTTGCTCGAACGAATGGCTAGCGGCGCGCTCGCACTTGCACTGGTGGCTGCTTGGTTGCTGCCTGCCGCCGCACGCGCTGGCAGCAACGTTGCCGCCGCGCAGGGTGCGCTGATTGCCGACATGGCCTCGTCCGTGCGCACGGGATTGAAGGAGCAGATGCTGCTGCGCGATGCAGCGCCGCTCTGGGCGCACACCGACCCGGATCTGGAAGAGGCGCTTGCGCGCGCGCTGGTGGATCTGGGTCTCGAGCAGCCGCTGCGCGAGAAGAAGCTCGCGGTAGCGCTCGTCGATACCACCGACCTCGCGCACCCGCGCGTCGCGTCACTGAACGGCGACACCATGCTCTACGCCGCGAGCCTGCCGAAGATCGCCGTGATGCTCGGCGTCTTCGAGAAGGCCGCGGAAGGCAAGCTGGTGATCGACCAGGAGACGCGCGACCAGCTCCGCAGGATGATTCGCCGCTCGTCGAATCCGGACGCGACCGCGCTGATGCACAAGGTGGGTCTCGACTTCATCGCGCGCACGCTGATCTCGCCGCGCTACCGGCTCTACGATCCGTTCCGCAACGGCGGTCTCTGGGCCGGCAAGGACTACGCGCCGGTCGGCGCCTGGCGCCGCGATCCGATCGACAACCTGTCGCACGGCGCGACACCGATGCAGATCGCGCGCTTCTACTACCTGCTGCAAACGGGCAAGCTGGTGAGTCCGCAGGCGAGCGCCGAGATGAAGGTGCTGCTCGGACACTCCGCGATCCATCACAAGTTCGTGCGCGGGCTCGAAGCGACGGAGCCGACGGCGGCGGTCTATCGCAAGTCGGGAACCTGGGGCATCTCGCATGCGGACGGTGCGCTGGTCGAACGTCGCGATGGCTCGAGCTTCATCGCAGCGGCCATCGCCGAGGATCCGCGTGGCGGCGAGTGGCTCTCGCAGATCATCATCCAGATGAATCGACTGATCAGCAGCGGCGAAGGCCTGCCGCGCGTGCGTCGCACCAACGCACCCGGTTCGAGTGGCGACGTGTCAGTGAGTTCTGGCGGGTAGCACGCCTTCTTCATCGCCTTCTTGCGAGCCCACCTTCTCCGCTTCGCGCGTCGTCGGCGGAACCACGACACCGTGGCGATCGGCGATCACGTGGTGGATGCGCTTGGCCAGCGCCTGGTGCGTCTCGATCGAGTTTTTGCCGAGTACGTTCGAGAGCAGCGCGACGATGTAACGCAGCTGCTTGCCGCCCCCGCCGTCGTACTCGACGATCGCAACCGAGTTCATGTAGTTCTTCGAGTTCCCGAAGTACTTTCCGCACGGACCCGATCCGCCGCATGAATAGAGCGAACCCGATTTGAAGTAGACGGCGGTCGGATCGAGCGTCGGCGCTGCGGCATAGCGGACGCGGATGTCGGTGAGATAGAGCAGGCGCTTCATCTCGAGGCTCGACCACGGATCGATCAACTTGCCCTGTTCCATGCGCGCCAGGAAGTTCACCAGTTCGCGAGGCGTCGATGTGCTGCCGATCGTGCCGGGGATGCGCGCCTTGCCGCTCTTCGTGAACGGCGAACCCTGGCGAAGTTGCGCGGAGTCGATGCCGTTCTTGCGCAGGCCGTCGAGCAGCGCGTCGTGCACCAGCGACGCCATCGTGCTGGGCGCGGCGCCGACCACGAAATCATTGAGCTGCGTCTGCGAGGGCGGGTAGGCGGCGCCGAAATGTTTCACCGCCGCGATCTGCCCCATCACCGTCGAGCCGCCCGCATTCGAAGAGGCGGAGAGCATCCAGTCGAGCCAGGTCCACAGATTCGCGTCGTCGCCCACGACGATTTCACGCCGTCGAATCGAGGGAGAGCCGCGTTTCCAGAACGGCACGACGTGGTCGTCGGGGACGATGAAGGAATTGCTCGCGGTGACCACGCTGTCGCGCAGCGCGTGATTGCGCGCCTCGACATCCCACGGATGCACGTCGGCCAGCGCTTGGAAGAGCGCCAGAGCGACGACGATCTTGCCGACGCTGCCGGGGTTCTGCGGGGTGCCGCCATTCACTTCGGCGTAGAAGGGCCGCGCCGGATCCGTGATGTCGAGCACGGCGATGCCGTAGGCGCCGGCGTCGCCGCCGAGCAGCGAGCGGATCTCCGCGCTGAAACCCGCGTCGGGCGCCGGCACGCGGAACTCCGGATGGTCGACGAGCCCGAGCCGCACTTCGTCCATCCGCTTCATCGCGCCGGGGCGAATCGTGCCGCGCTCGAGCAACACCTCGTGCGCGAGGTCGAAGGCTTCGAGGCGCGACGCCCCTGTGTGTTCCCAGCCGTCGAGCGGATAGCCGAGGGCGGGACCCGCAGACAGCGCGATCGCAAGAAGCGCTGCTGACTGCAGCCGCGCGGTGATGGCCTGCATCGGTTCTCCTAATTGCTCTTTGGCTTGGACGCCGCCGCTGCGGGCGCGACCGTCGTTGCAGGTTCCTTCCCCGGGATCGAACCGAGCTGCACCTTGTCGTTGCCGCGAGTCGCGAACTTCGCATCGAGCTGTGCGAGATACTGGCTGCGCTGCGCGCGGCGACTCTCGTTGAACGGGCGGATCTGCAACAGTGCGAGTCGTCCACTGCGGAACGCGAATTCGATGTCGGCGGGCACGGGATCTCCCGATGCCGTTCGCAGCGACGGGAAGCGCGCCGGAACACTCTTGGCGAGCGCGATGAGTTGCTTGATCTCGCTCGCCGTGAGCACACTCTCCGCGCCCGTCGCGGGGCGCTTCGAAACACCGCCCTCGCCGGGCAGAACGGTGCGCTCTTGTGCGGTGGCCTGCGAGAGCATCGTCACCGCTCCACTCTGCAGGTCGACGCGCAACACTTCCGCCGGTTGACCGTCCACGACGCCGCTCACGCCCTCGTTCACGGCGATCGTCAAGGAGGTCTGATCGCCGGTCTCGATGTCGGAGGTGACCATCACGCCCGATTTCTCCGACGGGAAGGCGCGCTGCACCACGACGGCGGGGAACACGTACTCCGGCTTCGCCATGTGCGTCTGGCGCCACGAGTAGGAGCGCTCGGTGAACGGCGAAGCCCACACGTCGCGGACGGCCTGCAGCACGTTGTCATAGCCACCGACCACATTCGGGATCGTCTGATTCAGGCCTGCACCGGTGAAGCCCGGCAGATCCTCGACGTTGGTGTCGCTGCGCACGAACACGCCGTAGTTCCCGTCCTTGCCGAAGTGCTGATCGAGTTGATTGCGCAGCTGCACTTCGAATGCGGGACCCGGATCGACGTGGCGGACCCAATCGCGCAGGCGCGCGAGGAACGCCGCGACCATCTCCTTCTTCTCGTCACCCCGCGCGCGACCGATTTCTGCGTAGCGCGCCTTCATCCAATTCCACGCCGACGGACCGCCCGGCTCGATCGGCTGATCGAGCACGCGGCGGAACGCGCCGAAGGGGATCACGAAGCCGTCCGGCACCGCTTCTCCGAACGCAAAGCGCAGCTCGGCCAGGTTCGCGCCCTTGGGGCCGACGATGCGGCCGGAGTCCCAGGAGCGCAGCTCCTTGAAGGGAATGAAGTCAGTCGACTTGAGATCGAGCTTGGCGGGATCGATGCGGATGCTCGCATCGGCCGAGATCTTGGTCTCGCTGCCGAATACGGCGTTCCAGCGCGGTCCGTCCGCTGCGAGCTGAACGACACCGCCAGGGCTCACCGCGAGGACCGCGC
>JANNKU010000098.1:0-25824 GCA_031396445.1 Deltaproteobacteria bacterium
GAGATGCGCGACGAGCGCCGGGAGGAAGCGCACGCGCGCTTGCTGTTTCGCCTCGCGCGTCGAGCCGCGCACACGCACCCACGCTTCGACGAAGGGCCCGAGCAGCCACGGCCACACGGTGCCCTGGTGATACGCGCCGTCGCGTTCGCGCGGGCCGCCTTCGTAGTGCGGCGCGTAGCTGGCTTCGCCCGGCGCGAGTGAGCGCAAACCGAGCGGTGTCAGCAGGCGCGCTTCGACGGCATCGACCACGCGTCGTGCGCGTTCGCCGTCGAGAAGAGAGAAGGGCAGGCCGCCCACCGCGAGGATCTGGTTTGGACGAAAGCTCGTGTCGATGTGGCCGGCTTCGTGATCGACATCGACGATGTCGGCGAGGTAACCGCGTTCCTCGTCCCAGAATCGCGCCTCGAACGACGCCGTTGCGCGTTGCGCGAGAGCGCGACGAGGTTCGGAGCGCGCGCCGGCAAGACGCAACGCGTTGATCCACAACGCCTGCACTTCGACTGGCTTGCCAGAGCGCGGCGTCACCACCCAATCGCCGACCTTCGCATCCATCCACGTGAGTTGCACGCCGGGTGCGCCGGCTGCGAGGAGGCCGTCGGTGTCGGCGCGAATCCCGAAGCGGGTTCCGCGCTCGTAGCCGGTGAGGATCGCGTCGGTCGCCGCTTCGAGCTGCGAACGTTCGTCCTTCGCAATGCGCAATCCCGCGCGCTCGGCCGCGTCGAGCCATTCGTGCACCGCGACGACGAACCACAGAGATGCGTCTACCGCATTGAACTCAGGCGTCTCACCGCGATCGGGGAAGCGATTCGGCAGCATGCCCTCCGACACGCTCGCCGCCCATTCGAGCAGGATCGCGCGCGCGACATCGAGACGGCCCGTTGCGAGGCAGAGCCCGCGCAGCGCGATCAACGTGTCGCGTCCCCAATCGGCGAACCACGGATAGCCGGCGATCAGCGTCAGACCGTCGCCGCGTCGGACGACGTACGCATCGGCGGCGCGATCGAGCGGCGAAGCGAACGACGCGCGCCGTTCGCGCTCGCTGCGCTGCAATCGGAGCGCCGCATCGAGCGCGCTCTCGCCCGCGGCGCCGATCACCGCATCGTGTCCCTCGGCGGCGAGGAGCAACACGGCCTCGCGCGCAGCGAGGTCGAAGCGAAACTCTCCCGGCGCGGCGAGATCCTCGTGACCATCGAGCCCGCGCGCGAGCTCTTCGTCGTAGCGGAAATCGCGATACCAGAGCGGTGCGTGCGTGTAGTCGCCGTTGCTGCGCGCGATCACCGTGGGCACGCCGTCATAGGGATGCCACACGAGGCGATCATCGCGCCGCTCGGGCACGAAGCCGAACGCGGGATTTTCGTGATGCAGCGCGTGGTAGTCGCGCCCCGAGAAGAACGGCCGCACGCGCAACGTCGCCGGCTGCACAGGCCCGACGAGCCGCCACACGATCGCGACGGCCGACGCATCGTGCACCGCGAAGATCGCTTGCTCGGCGCGCGCGCCATCGGGAAGCGCGAAGCTCCAGCGCGGCCACGGCTCGCGCGCGAACGACGCGATGCGCGTTTCACCATCCGGAGACACGACGTCGCGTCCGTACGCCTGCGACGAAAGTGCGAAGCTACCGGTTGGCGTGTCGAGCCACGCATCGAAGCCGTTCACCAGCACCATGCGATCCGTCGGCGGACGCCGCGCGGTCAGCAGCAGCGCGTGATAGCGCCGTGTTCGCACGCCCGAGACGGTGCCCGATGCGAAGCCACCGAGTCCGTCGGCTTCGAGCCATTCGGCGTGCAGATGCAGCATGTGTCTTGGATGCGTAGCGCGCGCGGCGGCTACGCGTCAGTCGAGCCGCAAGTCGCGTCTTCGTTCGCACATCCAAGGCGCAGAATCCGAATGGGGTCGGAGTCGGCGACGAGAACTTCGAGTTATCGCACCAGCAGGAACGAGAGGTTCTGGTCAATCAGGAGGCCTAGTTGGCAGAGATGGACAGCAACCGCCGCTCGCGATCCGCCGCGAACGCCAAGCAGGCGAGGATGTCTTCCTGCGTCAAGTCAGGGAAGTCCGCGAGGATCTCATCCGCGGTCATGCCCGACGCGAGGTACTCGAGTACGTCGTAGACCGTGATGCGCATGCCGCGGATGCACGGCTGGCCACCGCGCATGCCGGGTTCGATCGCGATGATCTGGCTGTAGTCCATCGGGGCGAGCGTAGGATCGAGAGCCAGCGCGATCAACGGCGTGGCCGCCTCGAAGCTGGGATGCAGGCGCGACGCGGTAACCCAGGAGGAACCCATGAAGTTCCTGATCTCGATGGCCGACGTCGAAGACGAGAGGGATTCGCTTCCGCAAGCCGAGCGCGATCGCATCGACGCATGCCACGAAGCCTTCATCCGCGATCTCGGCGATCGCTACCTCGGCTACTGGGGTGCACGCCCGAGCTACGAAGCGCGCACCGTTCGTCGTAGCGCCGACGGCAAGTTCAGCGTGACGAGCGGAACGATGACACCGACGAAGGAACCGCTCGGCGGCTTCTACATCATCGAGGCGGCGTCGATGGAGGAAGCGATCGAGTGGGCGAAGAAGGGGAGGTTCCGGACGGGACCGAATGAGGTGCGGGAGTTGCGGGAGGGGTGAGGAGGCGATGAGATTCTAGTCACCTGCTTCAATGCCTCGCTCGAGAACGGCACTACCTGGAGATTGCAGGTGGTGCTCGATGCACATCCGCCTGCAAAGCGGCCTCGGTCGCGTTGGCCAGATGCGAGAGCGGGGTTTCGTCACTGACTCAACTCTATTGGTGAGCGGCAGCCCGCTAGATGACTCAGTGGAAGACTTCGATTCGGGCGCCAATGAGCCAGGCTATCAAAGTGGTCCACAGCCCAAGTACCGCCACTGTGATCAAAACGAAAAGAGCCGCCGCGATGAAACGATTGGCTGGAGAGAGCCGAGGCCTCTCGACGCCGACTGAGCGCGGGATGTTGCGGCGCATATGCAACATCGATGGGAGCGAGAAACCGAGGAAACATGCGCAATACACCAGCAGCCCGGGCCACCCGCCAATCGAGGTTCTTGCCAAAGGAGAGAGCAAGGGAAGAAACATCGGCAGAGACGTTGCGACCAATAGCAGGGCCGCCATTAGAAACGTGGCTGCCATCCTTCCAAGGCTGAACTCCTGACTCGAGAGTCGCCTGACGGATCTGGCGTACACCACGACGTAGCCAAACGTTCCAATGCTTCCCGCGGCTGTCAGCAGCACGATGGCCGCAAGACCCTCGAGCAATTGATTGTCCTCTCCCAGATCGGACCAAGCGCAGACCCGTTCCGATGCCGAGCCGGGTTACGAGCAGCTGTTCAGCAAGCTGCCTCTCAAGCAATCGTGGCTCCTGCAGCCCAACAGTTCTCTAGCTACACGACGCCTTGCCGCCACATCAAGCTCGGCGCGTCCGAGAACGCCAGCCTATCCGACGTACAGTTGCTTGTTAGCCGGCCGCGTTACCAACCTTCGCGCTCTCCAAAGCTTTTCTGATTGAACGAGACCGCGGAAACGCAATTAGGCGGATGTGCTCGGGGCTAAGAGAGCGCGAAGCCACAGCCTTCCAGGCGCGGTACCCGAAGTACCCTCCCAATAGCCACGTGAAAATTCCAGCCAGCGCCATGACCGGCAGGATGCTGAGAGCATCAGGATTGCCGCGCACGGGAGAACTCATCTGCTTCGGGTACGCGAACGACAAAGCGCGCTCGGTCAGAAGCGAGGCGCCCAGCGCGCCGAGGAGAATGCTTGCCAGGTATGTGCTCGAAAAAATTACGAGGGGAGCGCGGAGCTTGGACCTCTGAATACTCGAAAGGGCTCGGATCTCCGGATTCTTCAAGCACAGCACGACCAACGGCGCGGCGCCGAATGTGTACATGCACAAGAGCGCGCCTATCACGCTTCCAATTTCAGACACACCCGAGCCGAAAGTGACGATCAAGTAGAGCGGCAGGAAGCCGCAGAGGCCCGCGTAGGCGCAAAGAACAAATACAGCGAACAGGAAGAGTCCTGCGACCAGAATTGGTACGGGCACCTTCGAAAGTACCCGTCGTCGTTTGGCGATCCAGTTGAAGTTGATGGACGCCAAGAGCCAAGCCCCGGCTGCCACCCAGCATGCCAGGACCATCGATCCCGCAACGACAAGGAGATCGCTCACGCTTCATCTCCTGGTGAGGTCGGGCAACGGCTAGTGAGCTGCATGACGACTAGTTGCCACATCGAACTCGGACCGCCCGAGAGTTCCATCCTATCTCATGAGCTCGCCATCACTACTGCTTCGCCCCCACCCACAACGCTCACTCCCCACCCCACAACTCCGCCGCCGTCGCATCCGCCTTCGCATCCCGCACCAACCGCCCCGGCAACAACTCCCCCGCCTTCGCAAACGCCCGCGAAGCCGCGTCCGTCTGCTGTGTCACGTACAACGCTCCCGCCATCTGCAACGCCGCACCGCCGTCCATCGCGCGACGCGCGTCTGCGTCGAGCGCAAAGAGCGGGTCCGCGCCGCGAGCCGCCGCGCGCAGCGACTCGGTGAAGCGCACCCAATTCGCTCCGACGATCGCATCGAGCTTCCCGCGATTCCCACCCGCGTGCGTCGCCGCCGCGCGCTCCTCGATCAACGGCCAGTTGTCGGTGTTGCGCGGCTCGTCCGCCAACGCGTCCGCGACCGGCGCGAGTGGCCCGACATAGAGCGACCACACGCCCGCCGCATCGGTGACCCACCGATCGGTGACGCCCGCGGCAGCGAGTCGTCGCGCCGCCTCGTCGATCGCCGCCGGCGTCGGCGCATCGCCCGTGAATCCCACCAATGCGGCGATCGGGTAGCCGCCGTAGAAGTCGCCGCGAAACAGTGCTGCGTTCGGGAAGACGTCGAGGAAGGTCGCGGTGATGATGCGCAGCTCTTCCTCCGAAAGCTGGTAGAGCGGCAGCCACTGGCAGAAGATCCCGCCGGGTTCGAGGCGCGCGCGCGCGGCTTCGAAGTGTTCGCGGGTGTAGAGCGAGCCGGTGCCCGCTTGCCACGGGACGAAGAGGTCGGCGATCACGACGTCGAAGCGCTCGTGCGTCGAGCGCATGAAGTTGCGCGCGTCGTCGAGCACGACGTGGGTGCGCGGGTCGCGGTAGACGCCGCGGTTGGCGTCGCCGAAGAAGTGCTCTGCCGCGCGTGCGACGCCGGGGACGATCTCGACGAGATGCAGTGACTCGATCGGGTGTGCGAGCGCGCCGCCCGCGCTGATGCCCGTTGCCGATCCGATGTACGCGACGCGCTTTGCGTGCGGTGCGAGCAGCAGCGGCAGATGCGCTTGCCGCTCCTGATGCACGCGTTCCGCGGTGCCGCCGAGTGCGTAGTGGTTGTCGATGCGGATCAGCCGCTCGCCGTCGCGTTCGACGACGGCCACCACGGCGGCGGGCGTCGTCTCGACATGGAGCGCGGTTTCGCCGTCCGCGAGATGGAAGGGCGCTACGGCGAGCGGGCTCGCGCGGAAGAAGACGATCAGCCAGCCGACGGTGAGAACGAGATCGCGGCGCAGGCGCCAGCGCAGATCCACTTCGGGCACGAAGACCGCGGCGACACCGTAGAGCACCGACAGCACGCCGAACGCCGGCCACAGGCCGAAGCTCGGCATCAATACGTAGGGCGCGGCGAGCGCGCCTGCGATCGCGCCGATGGTGTTGGCGACGACGAGTCGTCCGAGTACCGAGCCGGCGGCATCGCTGGCCGTGCGCCCCGCCGCGGCGAAGGTCGCGGGAAACACGAGCGACGCCGCGAAGATCGCCGGGCCCGCCGTCGTGGCGACGATGCCGAGCGCGGCGGCGAGGTACGCGAGTCCGCCAGCGCCGCTGCCGACGTACTCGAAGTCATTCGTTGCGCGCGCGAGCAGCGCCGGGAACGACGCGAGTGCGAGCGCCGCCGCCACCAGCGCGAAGCCGAGCAACGTGCGCGCATCGAGCGACGCTTTGCGGTGCAGCGCCGCGACGAGTGCGCCGGCCGCGGCGATCGCGAGCAGCACGACGACGAGCACGGCGCCAAACGCGTAGATCGATTGGTTCAACACCTGCGCGAACGATTGCACCAGCAGCACTTGCAGCGCGAACGCGCCGAAGCCCGAGGCGATCGCGATCGCAACGAGACCGCGTCCGCCGAGTTCGCGCGCGACGGGTTGCATCGCGACGCGCCGCGCGCGCGTCGGGTCGAGGGCGCCGCGTTCCGCCTGCTTCCTCTCGCGCCTTCTCTCCGCTCGCGATTTCGGCATAACCTGCGCGATCGATTCCGGCCGCGCCGCCACGCGATCGAGTTCGGCGATCGTAGATGGCCTGCGCGAAAGCACGACCGCGCCGGCGCCCGCGACTGCGAGACACACGATCGCGAATCCGTAGGTCGCGTACACACCGATGAGTCCCGGCAGCCAGAAGCCGGCGAGGGCGGTGCCGAGTGCGGCGCCGAGCGTGTTCACCGCGTAGAGCGCGCCGCCGCGCGAGCCGAGTTGCGACGGCGTGCCGATCGCAGCCGCGGCGATCATCGGGAAGGTGGCGCCGAAGCAGAACGCGGCGGGCAGCGATGCCAAGAGCGCAACGGCGAAGCGCACCAGCGCGAGCGTTCCGGGCACGTCGCGCACGCTGTCGTAGACGAGCGCCAGCGCGCGCTCGCCGAGTGCAAGCCCGAGCGGCACCGCGCAAGCGGCGATCGCCGCGGCGATCTCGAGTCGCCCGTAGAGCGCGAGCGGCTGCGCAACCTTGCTCGCGCGTCGCATCACCCACGCCGCGCCGAGCGCATGCCCCGCGAAGAACGCGACCAACGTGGCCGATGCCGCTGGCGCCGTCGCGCCGAGCAGCTCGCGCAGCCAGCGCATCCACACCGTCTCGACGATCAGCGCGCCGACGCCCGACACGAAATAGAGCAGGAGGAGCGGGCGCCTCACGCGCGAACGGCGACCGACATTCAGAGCGCGGTGTTGAAGGCGCCGGTGGAGAGCGCGAGATAGATGCCAGCGCAGATCGAGAGAGCGCCGCTGCCGCCGAGCACCCAGCGCGAGAGCGACGGTGTGTCGCTAGCCGCCGCGAGCGGGATCCCGAGTCCGAAAGAGAGCGCGACCATGCCGCCCACCGTGCCGACGCCGAAGACCGCGAGGTACACGACGGCCGCTGCGGGCGTCGGCATCGCCGCGAGCGCGAGCAATGCGACGGCCGCGGAGCCGCCGAGTCCGTGCGCGACGCCGATGCCGAAGGCGCGCACTCCCGTGCTGCCGAGGCGGTGCGTCGCAGCATGGTGTTCGGAGGCGATCGCACCGCGGCGCAGCGAGCGCAGATTCGCGATGCCGAGCGCGATGAGAATCGCCGCCACCAGCAGCTCGGCGCCGATCGCGAACGACGGAGGAACGACGATCCGCATCGCGACGAGCACGCCGCCGACGAGCACGATCGTCAGGCTGTGCCCGACGCCCCACGCCGCGCCGATCGAAGCCGCGACGCTCGCACGACGGTGTCGCGCCACCAGCGCCGCGATCGCCGCGACATGGTCGGGATCCGCCGCGTGCCGGATGCCGAGCACGAAGCCGAGCAGCACGGCGGTCAGCATCGTCCGGCTTTCTTCAATGCCGCTTCCACGAGCGCGATGTCGCTGGGCACATCGACCGGCACGCCGCGCCAGCTGCCCTCGATCGTCGCGACCTGGATGGCAAAGCCGTTCTCGAGCGCGCGCAATTGTTCGAGCGATTCGGCGCGCTCGAGTCCCGTCGGTGCCAGCTTCACGAACGCGAGCAGGAATTCGCGGCGGTACGCGTAGAGGCCGACGTGTTGCCACATCGGCATCGTCGCGCCGTCGCGCACATAGGGAATCCGCGAGCGCGAGAAGTAGAGCGCGCGGCCGTTGCAATCGAGTACGACCTTCACGCGGTTCGGATCGTCGAGCGCGTCGGCGTCGGCCGGATGCACCACGGTGGACATCGGCACACTCGGGTCGGCGACCAGCGCATCGACGGCGGCGTCGATCACCGAGCCCTCGATCAGCGGCTCGTCGCCCTGGATGTTGACGATGATTTCTTCGTCGAGGCCCGCGGCGACTTCGGCGATGCGATCGGTGCCCGTCGGGTGATCGGGCGACGTCATCGCGACTTCGGCGCCGAATGCGCGGCACGCGATGGCGATGCGTTCGTCCTCGGTGGCGACGAGCACGCGCGCGAGGCGCTTCGCTTGCTGTGCGCCTTGCCACACACGTTGCACCATCGGGACGCCCGCGATCTCGGCGAGCGGCTTGCCCGGGAATCGCGCCGCCGCGAAGCGCGCAGGAATGACGCCGACAGCTCGCA
Organism: Deltaproteobacteria bacterium; assembly: GCA_031396445.1. Classification (GTDB taxonomy): domain Bacteria; phylum Myxococcota_A; class UBA9160; order UBA9160; family PR03; genus PR03. The sequence goes on from JANNKU010000098.1 coordinate 8,325, forward strand.
TTCTTCGCACCATAGCCCGACGCACCCTCGGGCGCGTCCCGATTTGGCCGGGTACAGTGGCCGATGTGTCTGCGGAATCCCCCCAATTCGACGAGGAGTTGCCGCGCCGCATGGGCCATGTGCTTGCGGTTTCGTCGAACAAGGGCGGCGTCGGCAAGACCACCGTCGCCACCAACCTCGCGATCTATCTGCGCGCGCTGCACGAGAACCTGCCCATTCTCTTGTTCTCGCTCGACGATCAGGGCGTCATCGAGCGCATGTTCGGCTTCGATGGCGAGCCGCTCGGCGACGGCAACGTCAAGCACGGCTGGGCGGAGCGCTCCTTCGAGCGGCTGATCCACATGGGTCAGTACGGCGTGCACTATGTGCCGTCGGCGCCGGACACCGCGCTGCTGAAGGCGCGCGCCGCGGATCCCGACACGCTCGGCCGGATTCTCGAGCACACCGAGTGGCCGGGCCTCGTGATCATCGACACCAAGAGTGATCTCGAAGCGCTGACACGCAATGCGCTGCACGCGGCCGATCGCGTGATCGTGCCGGTTTCGGACTGGACCTCGCTCGAAGAAGCGGGGAAGGTGTTCTCGATCCTGGCGGGCACCGGCTACGCGGCGCGTGCGCGCGTGTTGCTGACGCTCGTCGATCGCCGCACGCACATCGAAACGAGCGGCGAGGAACTCTCGGCGCGCTTGCGCAGCGAAGTGGAGCAGCGCCGCTGGGCGATCTACGAGACGTCGCTGTCGCGCTCCCCGCGCGTCGAAGCGCTGAACTCCGAGAGCGGGCGACCGCTCTCGGTGTTGCACCACGCGCGCGGCACCAGCGTACACCGCGAACTGCGCGCGTTGGCGGAGGAAGTGGCGCGCGATCTGGCGCTGCCCGGTGCGACGGCACTGCCGCGTGTCAGCGGCGCGTCGCGCGAATCGGTCCGCAGCGGTTCCGCCGCGGGACTCAAGGCCGCGCTGCTGCGCGGCCTGGGTCGAGCGCTCTAGCTCAGCTCCGCTTCACCGGCACGGAGATCGCCGTGCGCTGACCGCGGCCGATCACCGCGAGTCCCCACATCCCGAAGAGGCCCAGCGCGAAGCTCGTGAGCGTCGCCGGCTCGGGCACCAGCACCAGGTCGTTCTCGAAGGTGAGTCCGTCGATGCCGAAGTCCGGCGCCGTGAACACGACGCGCGAGATCTGATCCGGTCGTTGGATGCCGAGGAAGTTCGAGCCCCAGCTTCCGACCGGCACGGTCGCCGCGTTCACCGTTTCGAGCAGCGTGCCCGAGGCATCGTAGACGCGCATCGTCACGCTGCTGCTGCTGACACCCGTCACGTAGGCGCCGACACGATCTTGTGGCGTCGCGAACGAGAGTTCGAAGCTCGCATTGCCACTGCCCGCGAACGCGCCGAGATACGCATTGCCCAGCGGCACGTTGGCCGCGCTCGAGACGGCGCCGTTGGCGCTCCAGTTGTTGGAGACGTCGGTACCGAGCGCGAAGTCGTGGACGAAGGGGCCCGCGTTGAAGAGGCCCGGGTTCGGGATCGGGCTCGTCAGCACCACGCCGCTCGCGAACGTGAAGGCGCTCACGATGCCGGGTTGGAGCAGGCTGACGCCGTAGCCGATGTTGACGTTGGGGCCGACGGCGATGCCTTCGAAGCTCTCGACGATCTGCGAGGCGCCGAAGGCGGCCGCGCCGATGGGCGTGGCCGACGCGGGCGTTGCGGCCAGTGCCGCGAGCGCTGCCAGCGCGAGGAGCGAGTTGAGTTTGCGCATTTGGATGGTCCTCCGATGTCGAGCCTTGCGATTGCGAGGCCCGTGCCGACACGGCGCTGCGCATTCGCGAAGCTGCGAGAAAGCCGCGGAGGTCGCCGATCTCGCGCTGTTTTCGAGCACTCGCTGCGCATTGCGAACACGCCTTCGATCGGGCCAATTCAACGACGCTTTGCGGCCCGAGTGACGAAGCGCGTCACCGCGCGCGGCCGCTTGTCAGCGCCGCGCGTCGCGGTCATCTTCCCCCGGCTCGTTCTTCCCATTCACTCATGTTGCGAGGGAGTTGCGCATGGCGACCTTCGGCATTCTGGTTGGCGGCGGCCCCGCTCCGGGCATCAACGGCGTGATCGGCGCGGCGGCGACCGTTGCGCTGCACTCGGGTGCGCGCGTCGTCGGTTGCCTCGACGGCTTCAAGTGGCTGATGGAAGGCGACACCGCGCACGTGCAGTCGCTGACGCTCGCCGATGTCGCGAGCGTGCACCTGCAGGGCGGCTCGATGCTGCGCACGTCGCGCGCGAATCCGACCAAGAAGGCCGAGACGCTGGAAGCCGTCGTGAAGTCGCTCACCGCGCTCGGCATCGATCACCTGATCACGATCGGCGGCGACGACACCGCGTTCTCCGCGCGTCGCGTCGCCGAGCAAGCGCAGGGCCGCATCAAGGTTGCGCACGTGCCGAAGACGATCGACAACGATCTGCCGCTGCCCGCCGGCATCCCTACGTTTGGCTATGAAACCGCGCGCGAACTCGCTTCGACGATCGTCGAGAACCTGATCGAGGATTGCCGCACCACGAACCGCTGGTTCTATGTGGTGTTGATGGGACGCAAATCCGGATCGCTCGCGCTCGGCGCCGGCAAGTCGGCCGGCGCGCCGATCACGCTGATCCCCGAAGAGTTTCCGCCCGGCAACATCAAACTCGACGACGTGGTGCGCATCCTCGAAGGCGCCGTGGTGAAACGAATCGCGTTCGAAGGCCGCGTCGATGGCGTCGCGGTGATCGCCGAGGGCATCGCCGAGCGCCTCGACGAAGCCGATCTCGCGATCCTCGCCGAAGTGCCGCGCGATGAGCACGGCCACATCCGACTCGCCGAAGTGCCGCTCGCGAAAGTGCTGCGCAATGCGGTGACCGATTCGCTCGGCAAGCGCGGAGTCAAGATTGCGAGCGGCGAGAAAGACGTCGGCTATGAGCTGCGCTGCAACAAACCCACAGCCTACGATCGCGACTACACCCGCGATCTCGGCGCCTTCGCCGTCTTCACGCTCCAAGCCGGCACGCAGAGCGTGCTGATCACGCGCCAGGCCGAGAACATCGTGCCGGTGCCGTTCACCGACATCCAGGACGCGCAGACCGGCAAGACGCGCGTGCGCGACGTCGACACCAAGAGCGGTTGGTTTCGTGCCGCGCGCGCACTGCAGACGCGCGTCGAGCAGAGTGACCTCGACGATCCGGAGCGGCTCGCGGCGATCGCGAAGGCGGCGGGGCTCTCACCGGCGGACGCGAAGAAGCGTTACGCGCCGATCAGCGACGCGCGTTAGCCGGAGCCGGGCGCCGTCCGAAGATCGCGAGACCCGAGAGACCGAGCGCCATCAGCACGCTCGTCGTCGGCTCGGGCACCAGCGTTGCCGTCACGAAGTGGCCATCGCTGCTGAGCGTCCGGCCGCCCACGCCCGGGTAGTTGCCGGCGGTGTAACTCGTCGCGTTGCCCGCGATGCCCATGCGCACGGCCGACTCGTCGCCGTTGTTGCCTTGGCGTGTCGAGATCGAGCTCGCGGTGAAGCCGAAGGTGAGCGTGATGTTCTGGTTCGCGCCGGTCCCGATGCCGGTGATCACCGCGTTCCCCGTCTGGCTGAAGGGTGTGTTGCCGCCGGCGTTGCCGGTGAGGGTCGGCACCGCGCCGAGGGCGAGGCTTCCGGAGAGCGCGCCGGCTCCGGTCCGCGACGCGGTCACCGCGCCGAGGGTGGCCGTCGCACTTCCATTGCCGTCGGCAACCAGTGTGAGGGCGCCGAGGCGACCGGTATCGAAGGTGAGCATCCACGGGAGTCCGGCCGTTTCATTGATCGCAAACGTGATCGTGTAGTTCGCGGTGTGGTTCTCGGTGATCGACGCGGTGTTGCCGATGTCGGTGCCGAGCGCCAGCGCGTAGCGCGTCTGGAACGCGAGAGCGCTGCTCGAAACCACAGCGACGGTACTCGTGCGGATGCGCGTGATCGGAGGCGTGATCGTGTCCACGAACTGGTCCGCGCTGTTTGTGCCGCCCAGCGCCACGCTCACGCCGACGATCGAGAGGGCGGCTACCGGTGTCGCGCTGGCCGCCACCAGCACGAGTGACAGTGCTGCGGCGCAGAGGGTGCGCACGAACCGGATGCTGAAGGAAGAGGGGGTGAAGGCGATCATGGCTTGGACTCCTGTTGCGAGCGCGGCGATGCGGACCCTGGTGCCGTTCGAACCGCTGCCCTCCCAGGCGACCTTCGGTACTGGCGTTTTCTCGGATCGCGGCGTGCGAGCCTTGATGGGAAAACCCCTGATTCGGTGATGCGGATCACGCGCCTGCGCATGCGCAGCCGCCTGCGCAAGGAGTCGTCATACGGGCGGAAGTGTCGGTGAGTTGCGCATCCGATGCAGGTGCTCGGACGCGAGTGCGAGGCGCGATCTAAGCGGATCGTACGAGCCGCAGCCTCGACCGCTCGTAGACTCCGGACAGTGTCATGAGGGCGACGCCGGCGAGCAGTTGCGCATCTGGCTCGGGAATCAACCGAATCGTCGCGCCCACTTCGCGCTCGAAGTCCACGCTGATCGGCGTTCCGTCGAGCAACACGCCGGTGATGCGACCGAGTGCGTCGCCCAGCTCGCCCAGTGGAAGGTTGAAGTCGGTTCCATGGATCTCGATGATCGATTGATCCCACGCGTAGAGGTCGCCGAATATTTCACCGCCGCGCAGCGACGCTCTCGCGGCGTCGGCACCGATTAAGTCGCCCACCAGTCTTCCGCCGGCGATTGCCACGGCCGACTGCCCCGACGCGGTCAGATTGCCATCGATCACGCCGCCCTCACGCAACTCCAGGAACGCGGGTCCTGCACCCTGCGGCCCATCGGTCACGAGCACGGATTCGTTGGGGATGCTCGTGGCGCCGTCGATGACGTGAGTGCCGCCGCTAGAGAAATCCACTTGCTCGAAGGCGTCCGCTCCGCCCGAGCAGCCGACGTCCGCGGGGAAATCGACGAGCGTGTCGCCGTCGTTGTCGAGCCCGTCGCTGCACGCGGCGGCGGCGACGACGGTGTCGCTCGAGAAGACGGTCGAGACCTTCAGTGTGGTCGCGATGGGATTGCCGGAAGGATCGGCCCAGAGCTGCCAGTAGTCATCGTCGTTGACGGCGTCGACGCTCACCGCTGCGTTGGAAGTGCAGGTCGTCGCGCTGGTCGACGTGAATGTGCAGAGGAGGCTGCTGGCGATCGCGCTCCCCAATCCCGGCGGATCTTCGATGTGTCGCGCGACCGAGATCGCGAGCGTCTTCCCCGCATTCGGAACGGCGCCGACGTTCACCCGCATCGAGTCGATGTTCACGTGGGGTGGTGGCCAGCTGTCGCAGGAGCCGTTCCAGGTGCAGGTCGTCCGAGCGTATCCGCTGAGCGGCAGGATGTTGAACGATGCCCAGTTGACAGCCGTGCCCGAAGCGAAGCCGCCCCACCACTTCCCAGGCGTCGTCGGCGCGAAGAGCAGCGACGCGAAGATCATCCCGCTGCCGTTGTTGTTGTAGCGAAGCGAAATGGTGTCGCCTACCGCCAATGCCCGCGTTGCGGCGACGATCACCGGGTTGGTGCCGGCGGCGGGAGTCACCGTGCAATCGAGCGCCGCGACCGCAGCGCCGTTGATGATCACTTCCGTCTTCAAGTTCGCGCCGCGCGTCACGCTCGATCGGCAGAGGACTCCGGTGATGGTTCCCGCGATCGGGACGTGGACGTTGCCGCTTGCGTCGTTGGGCGCGCCAACGCCAAACGCCGCGGTGTAGGCAGACACGCCAGGCGGTAGATGGCGCGCACCCGAGTTCCCGGTGTTCTGGGATCCAGCCATCACCGTCGTATTCGAGACGGCGGGCGTGAAGTCCACGGACCACGCGGCGCCACCTGGGTTGGGCAGGTTTCCCTGCATCTGGATCCGCAACGTGAAGCGGTCGCCCGTCGCAACGGTGATCGCGGGATTCACGACGACGGGGACGACGTCGCATTGCTCTTGCCCCGCAGCGCCGGATCCCGTCTTGCCGGTGACGGTGCACGTGAGTGTCGTCGCCGATCCGTTCTTCATCACCGTCGCGATGATGTTCGCGCCAGGCCCACCGACATCGAATGAGTTGGTGTCGTAGGTGCTCGTGAAACGAAACGAGTTCAGCGTGCCGGCGGGCAGCAGCGATCCGCTCGACGCTTCATTCGTGATGCTGGTCCAGCGATCGTTCGCGCCGTTTCCCGTGAGCGCCGAGTAGATCGTTCCCGCCGAGTTGGGGAGCGCCGATCCTCCCATCGAGGTGAAGAGCGTTTGCGTGGTCCCTGCGATCGCTGTGTCGGGTGCGAAGAACAGAGCCGCCAGGAAGGGAAGCCAGCGCATTGCGAGAATCTCCTGCCGCAGAAAGAGAGTGGCGGCACACAGATCGTCTCCGACTCATCTCTCCGCTCTGCGATTCGATCCACTCAACTCGCCGCGCTGTGACTCTGTTCCACGAAGCGCCGGTACGCACCGCCCGGCCTCACCAGCAACTCCGCGTGCGTGCCGCGCTCGAGCAGCCTTCCGTCCTCGAGGAAGAGGATCTGATCCGCTGCGCGAATCGTCGAGAGGCGGTGTGCAACGACCAGCACCAGCCGATCGCGTCCGGCTTCGCGCAGCGATTGCACGAGTGCTGCCTCGGTGTCGGGGTCGAGCGCGGAGGTCGGCTCATCGAGGATCAGGATCTTCGCGTCGTGAATCAGCGCACGCGCGATGGCGAGCCGCTGGCGTTGCCCGACCGAGAGCTGCGAGCCGCCGCGGCCGATGCGCGTGCGCAGGCCGTCGGGCAGGCGCTCGATGAACTCCGTTGCGCGCGCTTGCTCGAGGGCGTGGTGGAGTTGCGCTTCGCTCGCATCCGGCGCGACGAGGCGCAGGTTGTCTTCGATCGAGCCGTCGAAGAGGAAAGTCTCCTGGAACACGTACGCGATGTTCGCGCGCAGCGAATCGATCGTGCACGCGTTTGCATCGACGTCGTCGTAGCTGACACTTCCGGAAGTCGGCGGCAGGAAGCGCGCGCACAAGTGCGCGAGTGTGGTCTTGCCCGAACCGGCGGGCCCGACGACGGCGGTGAGTTCGCCGACGCGCGCTTCGAACGAGACGTCTTCCAGCGCGCTCGTGCCGTCGGGGTAGCGATAGCCGACGGCGTCGAAGCGAACACCGCTGCGCAACGCAGGCAGCGCGCGCGCGTTGGGCGCGTCGCCGTCCGACGGTTGATCCATCAAGAAGAACACGCGCTCGAGTCCGGCCGACGCGCCTTGCAGATCGAACCAGAGCGCACCGAGCGTGATGGCGGCGATCGTCGCTTGCACGAAGTACGCGAAGATCACCAGGAAGTCGCCGCGCGTGACGGTGCCGGTGATCACCAGATCCGCCGCGTGCATGATCGCCCAGCCCACGATGATCGAGCCGGGTACGAAGCCGAGCAGGAAGGCGGCCATGCTGGTGCGCACGACGGCGCGATACGCGCCGAACGACGACCACGAATCGCGATCGAAGTGATCGCGCTGCGGCCGCGATGCGCCGAGGCTCTGCACTGCGAGCACTTGCGAGAGTCCCTCCTCGGCGGTCGAGGTGGTGACGGATCCCGCCGCGCGACTCGCGAGGCTGCGGCTGCGCATGCGCGCCGCGAACGGCAGGCTCGCGAGCAGTGACACCGGGATCATCGCGAGCGCCGCAATCACGAGCCCCGGTTGATTCGCGACGGTGAATGCCATCGCCGTCGCCGCCACCGCGATGCTCGCAGGCGCACCGATGGGCGTCAGCAGGATCCGATGCGTGGCGCTCGTGATCGACGGCGTATCGATCATCACGCGATAGACGGCGTCGCCGATGCTCTCGTCGTCGAAGGCGGTCATCGGCAGCGCGTGGATGCGCTCGAAGAGACTCGCGCGGTAGTAGTGGTTCAGATCCTGCGTGAGCCGGATCGTGAAGCGGAAGTCGATCCAGCCGAAGAGGCCGCCCGCCAGCGAGAACCCCGAGTTCGCTTCGTTCTCGGTACGCGTCTGGGTGTCGTGTCCGCCGGCGAGTACCGCGTCGGCCTGATCTTGTTCGCGCGCGCTCGAACCGAACGCGCCGACCAGCAGCAGCAGCGCGATCTGCAGCGCGGCGGTCCAGGCGAGGATGCCGAGCGGTGTCGCTCCGATCAGCAACTCGGTGAAGGGTCGGATGAAGAACGGATACGTCGCGGGATCGACCGGCACGCCTTCGATCACATGGTCGATCACGATCTTGCCGGGCCACGGGATCAGCACCAGCGGCAGCAAGCTGGCGAGCAACATCGCGAGCTTCACCGCGAAGCGCGCGCGAAACGGAGCCGCGTAGCGAAGCACGCGGCGCAGCGCTTCCCACGGCGTCACGCCGTCTCCGCATCGTGTGCGCTGCTCGCTTCGGTTTCGACGAGTCGCCGGTAGCTGCCGCCAGCGCGCGTGAGCAGCGCGTCGTGCGTGCCCACTTCGACGACGCGCCCCGCTTCGATCACCGCAATCTGGTCGGCCTGCCGCACCGTCGAGAGCCGGTGCGTCACCAGCAGGATCGCGCGCCCTTTGCCCCACGCGTGCAGGTTCGCGAGCACGCGGCGCTCGGTCTCGACGTCGAGCGACGCGGTGGGTTCGTCGAGCAGCAACACCGGTGTGTCCTTCAGCACCGCGCGCGCGATCGAGAGCCGCTGGCGCTGGCCGGTCGAGAGTTTCGTGCCGCGCTCGCCGAGCGGCGTGTCGTAGCCGAGCGGCAGCTTCTCGATGAACTCGTCCGCGCACGCGACCCGCGCCGCTGCGCGCACCGCCGCGTCGGACGCATCCGGCACCGCGTAACGGATGTTCTCGCGGATCGTGGTGCCGAAGAGCAGGTTCTCCTGCAGCGCGATCGCGACGTGGCGACGCAAACTTGCGATCCGCAGCGCGCGCACGTCCACGTCGTCGATCGTGACGGCGCCGCGGTCCGGATCGAAGAGCCGCAGCGCGAGCGCGAGCAGCGTGCTCTTGCCCGCACCGGTGGGCCCGACCACCGCGGTGATCGCGCCGATCGGCGCTTCGAACGCGACGTGCGACAGTGCGGGGCGATTCTCGCGGTAGTTGAATTCGACGTCGCGGAACGCAATTCCGCGTCGCACGCCGTCGAGATCATGCGCGGACTCCGCGTCCTGCACTTCGGGCACTTCGTCGAGAATCTCGAAGACGCGGTCGAGCCCGACCGCGACGTCCTGCACCTTCGCCCAGGTGCGGAACAAGCGGCGCACCGAGTTGCTGCCGTCGCCGAAGCGATCCTTGAAGAACTGGAAGACGCCGAGGCTCCACGTGACGACGCCCGTCGCAGCAAAGAGTCGCGTTGCGAAGACGGTCGCTTCGTCGCGCGATGCGAAGGCGCCCCACGCGGCGCCGGCAACCAGCACCAGGCCCACGCCCGCGAAGAGCGCGATCGCGTAGATCGCGAAGCGGCTGCGCGCGCGGAACGCGGCGTCGAAGGCTTCGCGCGACGCGGCTTCGAAGCGCGTCTGCGCGCGCGCTTCGGCGCCGTACGCCTTGAGCACGCGAATGCCCGCGACGACTTCCTGGATCTGCGCAGTGAGCGCGGCATTCGTTTCGCGCGCGCGGCGGAAGTCGCGGCGCAGCGGCGCTGAAAACGCGCGACCCAGCAGCAGCGCGGGAATCCACGCCGCGGCGAGCAGCAAGGCCATGCGCGGATCGAGCGCGGTGGTGATCGCGAACGCATAAATGAACGTGCCGATCGCCGAGAGCGGCGTCAGCAACATCACATCCACCAGCTGCGTGACCATCGCCGAGTCTTGTGTGAGCCGGTAGATCGCGTCGCCGACGCGGGCCTCGCTGTGGAAGCGCAACGAGAGCGCTTGCAAGCGATCGAGCATTTCCACGCGCAGCGACTGGTTGACGCGCTGCAGGATCCAGATCTGGTAGTACCAGAGCGCGAAGAAGAGCGGCAGCGCGACCGCGGTGATTGCGACACCGCCGATCACCGTGCGCACGGCGACACTGCGCCGCACCGCGATCGAAAGCGACGGCACGTTCACCGCGACGGCCGGGTCGAGTCCCAGCAACGCGGCTTGCACGGCGGGCAGCGCTTCGCCTTGCAGCGCGCGCGTCCAGAAGAGATCGAGGAAGAGCAGCGACGGCCAGAGCAGCGCGAGCGCCAGCGCCGCGAAGCCGACGCAGAGCGCGATCAGATGCCCGCGCGCGGTGCCGAGCACGCGAATGCAGCGCACGAGCACATGCAGCACGGCGCGCGCCGAGAGGCGGTCGCCGTCCGCATCGGTCGCCGGGTGGGCGCCGCTCGCTCGTTCCGCTGCCGCCAAATCCGCTCCGCTTCGAGTTGCGCTTTTCCCTCGCGTGGCTTCCCCGTTTAGCGTATCTCCCCGGTATGTCTGCCCTCCGATCCGCTGCGCGCCGCCGGCGCTGATTTCGCCCCATCCACGAGCCGCTGGAGACCCTTGATGCGCCGACTTCTCGCCGCGCTCTTGCTCGCAGCGCCGCTCGGCTGCGCGGGCCTTGGCGCTCCGCACGCAATCAATCCCGACTTTGCGCCGCCGCGCACCGAACGCGAAGCCGATACGCGGCTCGCGTTTCTAGAAGCGCGGCTCGACGCCGGCCGCCGCCATGCAGAGATCTGGTACTGGAGCTGGCTCAGCATCAACGGCGCCGGTCTCGGCACCAGCGTCTACACGGCGGCCGCGACGAGTCACGGCGACGAGCGCGCGTTCAATGCGGTGCAGGCTTCGCAGGCCGCGCTCGGTCTCGCCGACATGCTCGTGTTTCGGCCGATGCCCGGACGCACAGGGGCAGACCCATTGCGCGCCTCTGCCGCACGCGGTGAGAGCACGGATGCGCGCGTCGCGGAGGGCGAGCGATTGCTCGTCGCGTCGGCGCAGCGGGCCGATGCGAAGCGCGATTGGCGCCTGCACGCGGGCAATCTCGCGCTGCAAGCGATCGGCGCGGGCGTGCTGCTCGCACTCGACGAGCCCGGCTACGCAGGCCTTTCGATGCTGCTCGGGCTGGTCGGCGGCGAAGCGAACCTATGGAGCGAGCCGTCGCGCGCGACCGGCGATCTCGACGCCTATCGCCAGCTCGTCGCTACCGGCGTCGCGCCTGGCACGAGCTGGCATCTGGCGCCGATCCGAAACGGTGTCGCGTTGGTGCTTCGCTACTGACGTTCGCTACGTGGCGATCGTGCGCAGCGGCGGCAGGATCTCGGCGGCCGCGCGCTCCGCGAATGCGACCGGGTCGGAGAGCGGCACCAGAATGAAATGGCGCGCACCCGCGCGTGCGAATGCACGCAATTGTTCGAGGCAATCTTCGGGGCGCCCGAGCAGGCAGTAGCGCTTCGCCGCCTCCGAGAAGTCGCGGCGGTAGATCATGCCGAGCAGCGCGGCGGCCTTCTTCTCGGCGTCCTCGAAGCGATCTTCGAGGAACGTGAAAAGGAAGCAGGCCGGCGTGAAGGCGACGTCGCTGCGACCGGCATCGCGCGCCGCCTGCTCGATCAGAACGAGATTCTCGCGATAGCGATCGGCGTCGGTCATGTGCGAGATGTAGCCATCGCCGAGACGCCCGGCGCGCCGCATTGCAGCCGGGGCGCGACCGCCGACCCAGATCGGTGGCACCCGCGTGGGCTTCGGCGCCACCGTCACGGCGCCGAACGAGAAGTGCTTGCCGCTGTGCGCGACGCCGTCTTCCGTCCACAGGCGCCGCACCACGCCGATCGCTTCATCGGCGCGCGAGCCGCGTTCGTTCACCGGCACGCCCACCGCTGCGAACTCGGGCGGAAACTCGCCGCCGACCCCGACGCCGAGCACGAGCCGGCCGCCCGACAAGAGATCGACCGTCGCGGTGGTCTTCGCGATCAGCGTCGGATGGCGCAGCGGCAGCAAGTAGACGGCCGTGCCGAGTGCGATGCGTTCGGTCACGCCCGCCGCGAACGCGAGCATCGAGAGCGAGTCCGCGATCGGCACGTGGAACGCGATGTGATCGCCGACCCAGAGCGAATCGAAGCCGAGCGCTTCGACGCGCTGCGCGTGGCTGCGCGCGGTGTCGCGATCGGCGCCCAGCAGCACGGTGCCACAGCGAATCGTGTCGTCGATGCGAAGCGCGTCGTTCATGGGAACCTCAGGGACTTCGCCGCGCCGCGATCGTTCAGAAGCGAATGCGGGAAGAGGAGCGTCGCGTGCTACCGCGCAGCAACAACCCGACGGCGAGGCCGATGCCGAGGATGCCGGCGCCCGTGACCAGATAGGGCCAGCGCTCGCCGGCGCGCAGATCGCGGTTCTCGTCGGTCAAGCGGCGCATCGCTTCGGCGCGCTCGGCGTCGGTGGCCGCGAGCTGTTCGACGCGCGCGTTCTGTTCGCTCGTCTGTTGCGACGTGGCGTCGAGCTTCGCCTGCAGCTCGGCGACCTGCGCTTCCAGTTGCGCAACGTGTTCGAGCGGCGGCGGCTTCGAATCGAGAACCGAAGCGGGAAGCCAACCGCTCGATTCGCCGAGCTGGATGCGCGCCCAATCGCCGCGGCGTTCATGGACGCCGACCTGATCGCCCGTCTTCGCAACACCGACGGGTGTGCTCGTCGGCGACGCGTTGGCGCGGAAGTTCACGCGCATGTCGCCGCGCACCCACGCTTGCTCGCTCGGCGGCGGCGGCGGCGGAACCGGCGCGGCGCTTGGCTTCGACACCGCGGATCGCTTCGGCGCATCGGGCTTCGCCGCCGGCGGCGCTTCGGCGCTGGGCTCGGGGACCGTCGCCTGTGTCTGTGTCTGCACTTCGGCGGCAGGCGGAGCCTGCTGTGCACGACTCGATAGCGCCGCAAAACCGATGCAAAGCGCGATCGCGATGCCAGCGATCGAAAGCGAAGTCGCGAGTCTGCCCCGCGCTTCGCTGCGCACGCGCTTCATGCAATCTCCCCCGGTTTGCGCGCGTCCGGCCCGCGCAGGCCGGGAGTGTATCCGCCGCTTTTCGAGGCGAAACCGCGCTGCGCGACGTTTTTGCGTCGCACTACTTCGCGTGCGGAAGCAACTTGCGCAGCGCGGAGCCGATTCCGCCCGCGGCTTTGCCCACGCCTTCGAGACCTTCGTGTCCGAGTCCGCCGATGCCTTCGACGAGTCCGCCGACGCTGAAGCCCAGTACCTTCGCGAGTTGCACCGCGATGCGCGTCGCGAGCATTTCGTGCAGCGAGAACTTCGGATCGTCGATGTTGCCGTCGAGCGAAAAATCGAGCTCGATCTTGCCGCCCTTCGCTTGCATCGCCGCGAACAAGAGATCGCGCGGAACGCCGAGCACCATCGCTTCGGCGCCGCCGCCTTGCGCGAAATGAAGCTGTGACAGCGTCAGCCGCCCCGGTGCGTGCAGTTGATGCGAACGAACCTGCGCGTTGATGTCGAGATCGAGCGCGCCGCCACTCATCCGCTGTTTCGTCTGCGTGACGAAGTACGGCTGCAGCGCGAGCAGATCTACTTCGCGCAAAGATCCGCCGAGTTCGAGATCGCGCGTGCTCGGATCGAGCCAGCCCGAGATCGCGACGCGTCCATTGCGCTGCGGCCCGGCGAGCTCGGCGCTCAACTCGAAGGGCATGTGACCGGTGAACGCGGGCGCCACTACATCGCTGAGCTTCGCGTCGATCTGCTGCAGCCGAACCTTCCACGGCGGTCGCGCGACCGTCGCATCGAAGAGGTCGATCACACCGTTCTCGAGGCTGATCGCGCCGATCGAAACGCTGCGCGCCGGAGCGGGTGTCGCGGTGGCGGTCGGGCTCGTCGTGGCATCCGCGGCCGGCGCAGCGCCACCACCGAGGAGTGTGGGCAGCAATTGCAGCCGGCCGTCGGCCGTGCGCAGCGCCGAGAGGTAGCCGCCCGTCACCTCGATGCTCGCGATTTCGATGCGGTCGGAGAGCAGCGAGCGCCAGCTCGGGGCGATCTGAACGCGTTCGGCGCGCAACGTATCTGGCGCGGGCCAGCCGGCGGTGGCGGCGATCCGCAGATCGGTGATCTCGACGTCGTTCCAGTCGCCGCCGATGTGCCCGATCTGCGCGCCCGGTCCGAGCGCCGCGGTCACCTGGCGCTCGAGCATCGCGACGGCGGCGCGCAGCGCGACGAAGCCGGCGCCGACGAGCGCGATCCCCACGACGGCCGCGACGATCCAGCGGCGCGAAGTGCGCCGCGGCGGAGCCGGATGCGCTGCGTTCGAGTGGCTCAACGGCGAAGCCCTCGCGCAAGCGGACGGGCGGAAGTGGCTCCCCGGGTAGGACTCGAACCTACGACAAGTCGGTTAACAGCCGACTGCTCTACCAACTGAGCTACCGGGGAACGGACGCGCATTCTAAGAAGTGGGTCCTGAAAATCAATCGAAGGACCGCGACGTTGCTCGCACGGCCGCTACGCACGGACGCTGCGAGCACGGACGCTACGCCCGGCCGCTACTCGAACCGGATTGCGCGGATCTCGAAGGATCGGCTCCCGCGCGGCACCTGCACCGCGACGACTTCATCGACCGGCTTGCCGAGCAGCGCCCTGGCGATCGGCGAGCCCACCGAGATCAGCCCCTGCGTCGCGTCGGATTCGTCCTCCCCGACGATCGTGTAGGTGACTTCATCGCCGCTCTCGATGTCCGTCAGCTGCACGGTTGCGCCAAAGCGCACGGCGTCCGGAGTCTGGCCGAGCAGGTCGATCACCTGCGCGCGCGCGAGGCGATCCTCGAGCGTGATGATGCGCCCCTCGATATGGGACTGGCGCTCCTTCGCGGCGTGGAACTCGGCGTTCTCCGAGATGTCGCCGTGGGCGCGCGCAATCTCGATCTCCTTGACGATCTTGTGCCGCTCGACGGACTTCAGGCGCTTCAACTCGGCTTCGAGCGCGGCATACCCGCTCGCTCGCATCGGAACCCGATCCGACATGACACGGCCCTTCCCAAGACGGAGTGAGGAGGCGGAAATGAAAGGGTCGGAGCCCTCCGGGGAGAGCGCCCGACCCGTCCAAGCCCCAACCTACCGGGACGAGCCGGCCGGTGTCAACGCGATGATTTTCGAGCTGTGGGGAGACTAAGGATGGAAGCGCCCAATCGACTTGTGCGGCGCGCACTGCTCTTCTACGCGGCCATGCTAGGCCTAGCGCTGCTCTGGCGCGTCGGGCTCCAGCGCGAGAGCCTGCTGATCGCCTCGAGCGTCTACACGATCCACTGGCTGCGCGATCCGCTCCTCGGCCTCGCCGCGGGCGCGCTGGTGATCTGGGGGTCAGCCGAGCTGACCGCGCGCACCCAGATGGGCGAGACGCTCGCCCGCATCCTCGCCGAGGCACTCGGTCCGCTGCGCCTTCGAGATTGCCTGGTGCTCGCATTGTCGAGCGGCGTCGCCGAGGAGGCGCTCTTCCGCGGAGCGCTGCAACCGGAGGTGGGCCTCGTCTGGGCGAGCCTGCTCTTTGCGCTCGCCCACCTGGTGCCGCGCCGCGCGCTGCTGCCGTGGACCGGATTCGCACTCGTCGCGGGCTTCGTGCTCGGCGGGCTCTACGCGGCTACCGGCAATCTCGTGGCGCCGATCGTCGCGCATGTCGTCGTGAACGCGGTGAACCTGCGCCGCATCACGGCTTCATGAGTTGAACTAAAGCGCTGCGACGACCTCGATCTCGACGAGCGAGCCGGCCGGCAGCTTGGCGACCTGGATCGTCGAGCGCGCCGGTTTCGGGTCGCTGCTGAAGTGGCGCGCGTAGACGGCATTCATGCGCGGGAAATCGGCGAGATCGACCAGGAAGACGGTCGACTTCACGACGCGCGCGAGTGACGTGCCGGCTTCCGCGAGCACCGCGCGAATGTTCTGCAGTACGCGTTCGGCCTGCACCTCGATGTCGCCCTCGACCAGCTTGCCAGTGGCGGGATCGAGCGGAATCTGGCCCGCCGCAAATACGAACTCGCCCGCGATGATTGCTTGCGAATACGGTCCGACGGGGGTCGGCGCGTCCTTGGTGAGTACGGATCGAATCGATGTCGCCACGTTGCCCTCCTAGATGCCCCGCGATTCGGCTTTCAGCGGATCGTGCACGGTGAGATTCATCGCGCGCACGAACGGATGCCCGCTGCCGACAAATTCGATGATGTTCACGCACGCGAAGTTCTGCTCGATGCCGATCGCACGCGCGGGCGGCATGCCGAGCCAGTGACCGAGCAGGAAGCGATTGAGTCCGCCGTGCGCGACCACGAGGACGGTGCCGGTGGCGTCCTCCATCACGCCGCGGATCGCTTCGAGCGCCGCATCGAGGATCGAGCCGAGCGAGCGCTCACCGTCGACCAGCACGTCATGCGGCGCATGCTCGGAGAGATCGCGCACGAGCTTGATGTAGCGGTGGGCGACATCGCGCAGTGTCCCGCCGGGCTGCGCGTAGAGCGGAAGCTCGGAGATCGCGTCGAGCGTTCCGACCGCGAGGGAGTGCGGCTCGATGACGATCTGCGCGGTGTCCTGCGCGCGGCGAAACGGAGATGCGTAGGCGCGCTCGATCGGCACCTTCGCCATCCACGCGGCGACGTCACGCAATCGCTCGCGCCCGCGCTCGGTGAGCGGGAGCTGCGGATCTTCGTCGGGCCCCGCCATCGGCGTATCGAGGCGCGGCTCGTAGGTTTCGCCGTGCCGCAACAGCAGCAGCCGACGACCGACGGGCCAGCGCTCGGGAACCTTCACGACCGGGGCCGGTTAGGCGAGCGGCTCTTCTTCACCGTCGATCAAGCGCTCTTCGACGACGCGCAGCAGATAACCCATCAACAACAAGTTGGGCAGACGATCGGCCGTCTCGCCCTCGATGCCCGCCGCAGCGGCGAACGATTCACTGTATTGCTGGAAGAAGTCGAGCGTCTCGAGCTTGACGTTCTTCGCGAGGATCTCGTTCAGGTTCTCGACGTCGAGCTCGGCGAATAGATCGGCGAATTCCCACGCGAGCTCAGCATGATTCATCGGGGGGCTCCAACGGGATATGCCGCCGCATGGGCGCGAACGGGCTCGCGGATCCTGCCAGCCCGAACCCCACCTTGTCAACGGAATCATCCAAAGCTGCCGGCGTACTGCCGATCTGCGTTTGACATCGCGTGCGCTGACAATCATTTCGTGTCGCGTGCGCAACCGCGCTTCCGTTTCGACAGCGCCCCCACGCGCCTGAAGTTGCCGGTCGCACCAGCAACGACCTCTGAATTTCCCTCGCACACAACGCGCAAAAAAACTTTGAAGCTCCACGCCCGTTTCCCGCGTAGCGAGCCGCAGGCGAGCGGCGACATCCATAAGGCTCGCGGTCAAGCCAGCAACCAACTCCAGCACCCAACCCCAAAACCCCACCGTTCCCGCGTAGCGAGCCAACGGCGAGCGGCGAGGTAAAAAGAGACGGGCCCCGGTGAAGACCGGGGCCCGTCGTCGCGTGTGGCTGTCGCGCTTGAGCTCATGCCATAGCTCGAGCAGGGGATTGTCGGCGACCGGTTGGCCGTAGGGCGTGGTATTGCGATCCGGCGTCGCGCCGGCGCGGTAGAAATTGCGTTC
>JANNKU010000142.1:0-63118 GCA_031396445.1 Deltaproteobacteria bacterium
GCGTTCGAGCCAGGCCGGCAGTGCCTGCCAACGCGCGGCGCAGTGGGCTCGCCACTGCGTGAGTTCGGCGGCGTTCAGCGTCTCGGGATGGTTGCGGGCGCGAAAACGCAACAGCAGTTCATCGAGCCGCGCATCGTTGAAAGCCGGCCGGCGCTCGGCCAGGCGTTCGGGCGGCAGCGCGCGCAGGCGTTGCAGCGCGCGGCGGTCGTCGTTGTCGAGAAAGCCGCCGTAGAGGTCTTCATCGACATCGACCGCCTCGCTCGGTGGCGCTCGTTCATAGACTTCGGGCCAGATGCCAGCCATCGAGTTGGCCTGCCGCGCCGCCACTTCGGCGTGGCGCAGCGCCTGGTCGATGTCGATGCCCCAGCGCGTGGTCGCAGCGCCAAGCGTCTTCAGGTTGCCGATCACGATCGGCGACTTGTTCAGGTGGATGGTCTTGATCGGCAAGCGCGTCTGTCCCGCCGGCAGCGCGTCGGCGGCGGTGAAGAGGCGCTCGCGCACCGCGGCGGCGTTGAGCGTGAACAGCTCGCGCGGATCAAACGCCAAGTCCCAGACGATGACTTCGTTCTTGAATTTCGGGTGTGGCGCCAGCGGCCAGACCACGGCCATGCAGCCGCGTTCGACCGGGTAGCGGCCCGACAGGTGCACGAAAGGCCGGCCGACGCCCATCTCGTCGATCACCGCTTGCTTCTTGTGCAGCTTGAGGCAATGGGCCCAGAGCTTGGGTTGTTTGTCTTTGACCAAGCGTGCCAGGGCAATCGTTGCACGCACATCCGACAGGGCATCGTGCGCGGCTTCGTGCGCGATGCCGTTGGCGGCGGTCAGGTGTTCGAGCTTGAAGCTCGGTTTGCCTTCGTCGCGCGTCGGCCAGGTGATGCCCTCGGGGCGCAGGGCCCAGGCGCAGCGCACGGTGTCGAGCAGGTCCCAGCGGCCGCACTCGTTCTGCCATTCGCGGGCATAGGGGTCGATCAGGCAACGCCAGAACAGGAAGCGTGTCACCTCGTCGTCGAAGCGCAGGCTGTTGTAGCCGCAGCCCACGGTGCCGGGTTTCGCGAGCTGGGCTTCGATGGCATTGGCGAAATCGCGCTCGGCGACGCCCTTCTCTTTGCAGACCTGCGGCGTGATGCCGGTGATGAGGCAGGCCTCGGGCGTCGGCATCGTGTCGGCCGCAGGGCGGCAGTACAGGGTCAGCGGCGCGTCGATCTCGTTCAGCTCGGCATCGGTGCGCACGCCGGCGAACTGAGCCGGGCGGTCGCGCCGCGGCACCACGCCAAAGGTTTCGTAGTCATGCCAGTAGAAGCTGAAGGGCGCCATGCGGCGACGATAATTCAGTTCGATGCCATTTTTTCACTGGAGCCCAGACCGATGACCCGTGTTTTCAACTTCAGCGCCGGCCCCGCCGTGCTGCCCGAACCCGTGCTGCATAAAGCTGCCGAAGAAATGCTCGACTGGCATGGCTCGGGCATGTCGGTGATGGAAATGAGCCACCGCGGCAAGGAGTTCATCTCCATCGCCGAGAAGGCTGAGGTCGATCTCCGCGACCTGCTGGCGATCCCGGCCAACTACAAGGTGCTGTTCATGCAAGGCGGCGCCATCGGCGAGAACGCCATCGTGCCGATGAACCTGCTGCGCGGCAAAAGCAGCATCGATTTCATCGATACGGGAGAGTGGTCGAAGAAATCGATCAAGGAGGCCAAGAAGTACGCCAAGGTCAACGTCGCCGCCAGCGCCGAAGCCACCGGCTACGACCGCGTACCGGCGCGCGCCGAGTGGAAGCTCGACGCCACCGCCGCCTACGTGCACATCTGCAGCAACGAAACCATCGGTGGCGTCGAATACCACTTCACGCCGGACGTCGCGAAGCCGAGCGGCGACGTCATGAGTCGGGCGGCGGTGGTTGCTGGGGCGTCGGATTGCTTGTTACGGCCCATAGAGAGAGAAGCATCTTGTACGCGTAGTACACGGGCTTCCAGCCCGAGTGGAGCGTCGAGGTTCTTGCGCTCGGCGCCATCTGCACCGCGACTTCGCGTAGGCGGAGGCCGGAGCGGGCGGCGACGAGTCTCACGTCTACGTCGGGGTAGTCGGTGGGGAACCAGTCGCCGACGTAGAGCGCGAGGGCGCGGCGGCTGAGTGCTTGGAAGCCCGACGTTGGATCGGTGAGGTCGAGGTTGGCGAGGCGGCCGAGTGCGCGGATCACCTGGCGGCCGGTCGTGCGCATTGCGCCCATTTCGTAGCCGGAGGGAGCGAGGAAGCGCGAGCCGATTGCGACATCGCAGTCGCCGCTCGCGAGTGTGGCGATCAAGGCGGGCACTTCTGTCGGCAAGTGCTGGCCGTCGGCGTCCATCTGCACGACCCACGGCGCGCCGGATTCGAGCGCGTACTTGAAGCCCGTCTGCAGCGCCGCGCCGTAGCCGAGGTTATAGGGATGGCGCAGCGCGGACGCGCCCGACTGTGCCGCGACGTCGCCCGTTGCGTCGCTTGAACCGTCGTCGATCACCACCAGCTCGTGATCGGGCAGCGTGCTTCGCAATTCGGCGAGCAGCGCGGGCAGCCGCGTGGCCTCGTTGAACGCGGGTATCACGACGCAGGGTCGTGCGCTCAACGCGCGCATCCGCCGTTGGTCTCGCAGTCGTCGGGTCGGTGCCGCATCGCGAGGGAGCCTATCGGCTGGACCCTGCGGATCGCCACGAAAGAAAACGGGGGCCGGCTCGCCTGTCGTGCGAAACTTCGCGCGATGCGAATCCCTATCAGCGCGTTGGCGATGCTGCTGGCGATGAGCGCAGGCGCTCGCGTCGTCGTTGCGGATGGCGCCTTCGTCGATGTGACGCTCGCGGCCGGCGCCTCGTATCTGCACCACGAGGGAAATCCCGAGAACGGTTGCTTGTTGATCTCCGGCGCTTTCTGCACGCCCGAACGCATGGCGGGCGGCGCCGCCGTCGCGGACGTGGACGCCGACGGTGATCTCGATCTCTTCGCGACGCGGCTCGAAGGACCGAACCTGCTGCTCTGCAACCGGCTCGTCGAAACGGGCAGCGCGACCTTCGAAGATTGCATCGCCGCGTCGGGCCTCGATGCCGTCGCGGTGAACGGCAACGGTGCGGCCTTCGGCGATCTCGATGGCGACGGCGATCCCGATCTCTACGTCACGGCGATTGCGACGTCGCGCTTCCATCTCTTCGTGAATGACGGCGCGGGACACTTCTCGGAAGAGGCGGTCGCGCGCGGCGCGGCGATCGAATCCGCGTTCACGCACGCCGGCTTCGGCGTCGAGATTGGCGACTACGATGGCGATGGCTGGCTCGACATCCACACCAATGAGTGGGGCGCACAGGTTTTCGCGACGCTCGGCCAGGAGACGGATCATCCGGTACACATGCGGCTGTTGCGCAATCGCGGCGCCGCGCAGCCCGGCTATTTCGATGATGTCACCGTGGCTGCCGGTGTCGCGATTCCGCTCGAAGATGCCTGGGGCTTCTCATCGGCGCTGCGCGATCTCGATGGCGACGGCGCGCTCGATCTGGCGATCGCCGCCGACTTCGGCAACTCCAAACTGTTCTGGAACGACGGCGATGGCACCTTCAGCGAAGGCGGCGCGCTCGCTGGCGTCGCGACCGACGAGAACGGCATGGGATCCACGATCGGCGACATCGATGGCGACGGCGATCTCGATTGGTTCGTGACGTCGATCTACGACGCGGCGGGAACGTGCCCGACACAGCCGAACTGTCCCTTCGGCGTGAGCGGCAATCGCTTCTATCGCAACGAGGGCGGACGCGTCTTCAGCGATCGAACGGGCGACGCCGCGACGGGTCTGCGCGATGGCGGCTGGGGCTGGGGCACGGCGCTCTTCGACTACGACCTCGACGGCGATCTCGATCTCGCGATGACGAACGGCGTGGACTATCCCGACACGGAGAGTGAGGACGCGTACGGCGCCGACCCGATGCGGTTGTGGCGCAACGATGGCGCCGACTCGTGGACGGAAGTGGCGCAGGCGGAGGGACTCACCGACACGCGCTCGGGCAAGGGATTGCTGGTCTTCGACTACGACGCCGACGGCGACCTCGATCTCTTCGTCGTCAACAACGCCGCGACGCCCGTGCTCTATCAGAATCAGACGCGCACGGTGGGCGGTCCGCACTGGCTGCGCGTGCGCGTGCTCGATGAAAACGGTGCCGATGCGCTCGGCGCGCGCGTGACGCTGCGACTCGACGGCGCTGCGGCGCAAGAGCGCACGATCGCGAGCACATCGCTCTTTCTCGGCGCGAGCGATCCGGCTGCGCACTTCGGTCTCGGCGCAGTCGCGGTGCCGGTGCAACTCGAAGTGACTCTGCCGGGCGCTGCGAACCCGATCCTCCAGATGCTCTCGGCCACTGCGTTGGATCGCACGATCACGGTGCCGGAGCCGGCTGCGTCGGGCGCATGCGCAGCGCTCGTGATTGCGGCGCTGCGAGCGCTCGTCCGCCGCGCGGCCAACGGCTAGGTTCGGCGAATCCACGCGACCGGGGGAATGCCATGAACAGTTTCGAGACGCGTCGCAAGCTGCAAGTCGGTGGTCGCGACTACGAGATCCATTCCCTTACGGCGCTCGCCGCGCGCGGGCTCGCGGTCGATCGCCTGCCGTTCTCGCTGCGCATCCTGCTCGAAAACCTGTTGCGCAACGAAGACGGTCGCAACGTCACGCCGGCGTCGATCGAATCGCTGGCGCGCTGGGATGCGAACGCGCAGCCCGACCACGAGATCACCTTTCTGCCGGCGCGCGTGGTGCTGCAGGATTTCACCGGCGTGCCGTGCGTGGTGGATCTCGCCGCAATGCGCGACGCGATGGCCGCGATGGGCGGCGATCCGAAGAAGATCAATCCGCTGCAACCCGTCGAGTTGGTGATCGACCACTCGGTGCAGGTCGATGCCTTCGGCAACGCCGATGCGTTTCGCATCAACGTCGCGCGCGAGTTCGAGCGCAACCGCGAGCGCTACGTCTTTCTGCGTTGGGGACAATCGGCGCTCGCCAACTTCAAGGTGGTTCCGCCCGGCACCGGCATCGTGCACCAGGTGAACCTCGAGTATCTCGCGCGCGTCGTGATGACGGCGGATGGCGATGCGTCGGGTGCGCCGCCGCGGGCGTACTTCGACACGCTGGTCGGCACCGATTCCCATACGACGATGATCAACGGGCTCGGCGTGCTCGGCTGGGGCGTCGGCGGCATCGAGGCCGAGGCGGCGATGCTCGGTCAACCCGTCGCGATGCTGGTGCCCCGCGTCGTCGGCGTGAAGCTCAGTGGCGCGTTGCGCGAAGGCGTGACGGCGACGGACCTGGTGCTGCGCGTGACGCAGGTGCTGCGCAAACACGGCGTCGTCGGCAATTTCGTCGAGTTCTTCGGGCCGGGCATGGCGGCGCTGTCGCTCGCCGATCGCGCGACGATCTCGAATATGTGTCCGGAGTACGGCGCCACCTGCGCGATGTTCCCGGTCGATGCCGAGACGCTGCGTTACCTGCGCCTCTCGGGTCGCAGCGACGCGCAAGTGGAACTCGTCGAGGCGTACATGCGCGAGCAGGGCGTCTTCCACGATGCCTCGACGCCGGAAGCGACGTACTCGGAGCGTCTCGAGGTGGATCTCGCCAGCATCGAGCCGAGCATCGCCGGGCCGAGTCGTCCGCAGGATCGTGTCGCGCTGACGGATGCGAAGGCATCGTTCGCGGGCGCGCTGCCGGAGCTGTCGAAGGGCATCGCCGCCGACGCGGCCGTCGAGATCGACATGGACGGTGCGCGCGCGACGCTGCGACACGGTTCGGTGGTGATCGCGGCGATCACCTCTTGCACCAACACCTCGAATCCGAGCGTGATGCTCGCGGCCGGGCTGCTCGCGAAGAAGGCCGTGCTGCGCGGTCTCGAAACGCCGCCGTGGGTGAAGACATCGCTCGCGCCCGGATCGCAAGTCGTCACGGCGTACTTGAAGGAAGCGGGCGTCCTCTCGTATCTCGAACAACTCGGCTTCGATCTGGTCGGCTACGGCTGCACCACCTGCATCGGGAACTCGGGGCCGCTGCCCGACGCGGTGCAGGACGCGATCGACCGCGGCAAGCTCGTTGTGTGCTCCGTGCTCTCGGGCAACCGCAACTTCGAAGCGCGCGTGCATCCCGCCGTGCGCGCAAATTACTTGATGTCGCCGCCGCTGGTGGTGGCCTACGCACTCGCGGGTCGCATGGACATCGATCTCGCGACCGAAGCGCTCGGCACCGCGAGCGACGGCACTCCCGTCCATCTGCGCGACATCTGGCCGAGCACGCGCGAGATCGCGGACGTCGTCGCATCGAGCGTCGGCGCGGGCCTCTTCCGCAAGACCTACGACGACGTCTTCCGCGGCGACGAACTGTGGAGCGGCTTGCCGGTCCCGGCCGGTGAGCGCTTCGCCTGGGAACCCGCATCGACCTACGTGCGCAAGCCGCCGTACTTCGACGGCATGCCGCGCGAGGCGCCGTCACACGTCGAAGAGATTCGCGGCGCGCGCGTGCTCGCTTGGCTCGGCGACAGCGTCACCACCGATCACATCTCGCCGGCGGGCAACATCGGCAAGGAAACCGCGGCAGAGCTCTACCTGCTCCACGAAGGCGTCACGAAGCGCGACTTCAACTCGTACGGTTCGCGGCGCGGCAATCACGAGGTGATGGTGCGCGGCACCTTCGCCAATGTGCGGCTGCGCAATCAGCTCGCGCCCGGCACCGAGGGCGGCGTCACGGTACACATCCCGAGCGGCGAACCGATGTCGATCTTCGACGCTTCCGTGCGTTATCGCAGCGAAGGCGTCCCGCTGATGATTCTCGCCGGCCAGGAGTACGGCTCGGGATCGAGTCGCGACTGGGCCGCAAAAGGCCCCGCGCTTCTCGGCGTGCGCGCGGTGATCGCGCAGAGCTACGAGCGCATCCACCGCTCGAATCTGGTCGGCATGGGCGTATTGCCGCTCGAGTTCGAGGCGGGCGCGAGCGCTGAGTCGCTCGGCCTCAGCGGTCGCGAGCGCTTCGACATCCTCGGCCTACGCGATGCGGTGGCGAGCGGCTTCGCCAGCGGCCGCAACCTCACGGTGCGCGCCACCGCCGACGACGGCAGGATCACCGAGTTCCGTGTACGCGTGCGCATCGATGGCCCGACCGAGATCGAGTACTACCGACACGGCGGGATTTTGCTCTACGTGCTGCGCTCGCTGCTGGACTGACGGCTGCGTGCGAGTCCGATCGCGGCGAACGCGGCGAGCGCCACGGCGCAGCCGGCATCGCCATCGGGTTCGGGAACGCCGGTCAGCGCGATCGAGTACGGCGGCTGCAACGGATCGTCCGTGCCGAAGGCGTTCGGCCAGCTCGTGAGCGACTGGTTTCCGCCGGGACCCGTCGGATACGCGACGCCCTGGAACGGAACCAGTTCCTCGTTCGTCACGTTGATGCTGTAGATCTGGCCGCCGGCGCTTACCGGGAAGTAGGGCCAGCGCGAGACCGCGAGCAGGTAGGTGCCGTCGATCAGACCCGCGACGCTGCTGAGGCGCGAGAAGTACGCGGTGATGGAATTGCCGCCGGTCAGGTCGTCATTGCCCGCGATCGCCAATCCGTTCGTATCGAAGAGGAAGAGCACGGTATCGACTCCGGCGCCGGCGACGGTTTCGGCCGCGAACGAGGCCGCGTCCGAGATGTCGATGCGATAGAGATCGACGTCGCCGAGCGAGGCGAAGGATCCGAGCAGCGGTCCGTTCCCGGAGATGGTCTGGCCCGGCGGGAGATCGGTCGCATCGCCCACCTCGGAAAACGCCGCTGCCTGGAGAGCGAGCGCGAAGAGGGAGGAGAAGGCAACGATTGTCGCAGTCGCGTTTCGTAGCGTCATGGTGGACAGAGCTTGCGCGTCACCGCTAAGGATGAGCATCACCTGTTTTCGCTATGGCGCGCTCCGCACGAACGCAGCGTCGATCACTGTGGTGCCGCGGATCACAACGGCGGACTCCTGCTCTGCGTGCTTCGCTCGCCGCTGGGTGAGGGCGTATGCTCGGAACGCGAGCGCCGCGCCGACGCATCTGGAGGACTGCCATGCGACTCGTCCATCCCATCTGCATCTCGCTGCTCGTGACGGGCGCCTTTTGTGCATTCGCAGCGCGCGCCGATGCGGCGTCCGTCGTGGCCTCCGCTTCGGGAACGATCTGGGGAACACCGGCTGGTGACCAGGAACTCGGAAACGGCAGCGCTCTCGTATCGGCGGCGGCCGCGTATCAGCGCCCACCTCAAGTGAACGATGGCGGCTTCTCTGCCGAGTGCAGCGCCGCCGTCGGTCTGCTCGCGGCGCGCGCCGACCTCAGTGTCACGAACGCGCCGGGCTACCTGTCCGCGAATTTCTCTCTCTACGGGACATCGTTGGTCTCAGGACTCGGGCAGTTCCAGGACCGCTGGATATTCAGCGGTCGGCCGCTCGACACGCCGGGCCGGCTGCGACTCGTGCTCGCCTTCGACGGCGTCGGCGCGGGCAGCGCCACGAATGCGATCGCCGAGGCATACGGAAAGTTCGACTTCAGCATCCTGAGCCTCGAGGAGTTCGACGGTGTCTACGCCTCGCAGGTCTACGCATCAGGTCAGTTGCAAGTGGCGGACGAGACGGTGCCGCTGGAACTCGACTTCCTCTACGGACGTCCGTTGCTGCTGAGTGGAACGCTCGTCGCGAAGGTGCAACTCCTCTCGGTGCTCTCTGCGTACGCCTACTCCGGCAGTGGCGAATCGGACTTCAATCACACGGCGTCGCTGGTGTCGTTGCAAGTGCAGAATCCGCAGGGGCAATGGACCTCGAGCTACACGTTGGAGACGGAATCTGGCGGGACGTATCCGTTCCAGGTCCCGGAGCCGGGAAGCACGCTTTCGGCCGTGGCCGGAATGTTGGCTCTCGCGTTGGTGCGAGCGCGGTAGCCACGATGTCGATCGGCCTGCGGGCCGTCGCCGAGATTGCGGACACTCGAGAACTGCGTGTCGAGCGTCCCGATGGCGTACAGGCAACCCATGCGCGGCCGCTAACTTGCCGAATCATGCGAACGAATCGACCTCGTTGTTTCCTGTTGCTCATCCCTCTCCTCGCCATTCCACCGCTCGCGTCGGCGCAGTCCTACTCGGTGGGCGGAACCGTTTCGGTCTTTGCCGGCGTCCCCAACTGCCTCGACACCGATCAGGTCCCCTTCTCGCAGCTTCCCAGCGCGACGACGGCGGCAGCATGCACAGCCGCGAATGGCGCCTCGGCCTCGGGTGCCACGAACGCGGATCTGGCGACGGGCTCCGTGGGAATCGAGCTCTTCACCAGTCCCGTCGCGGGTGGATATGCGGGAGCGGCAGGGCAGAGCGCGCTCAGCGACACGCTCTACTTCGCCGTCGCGGGAGGCATCGCGCAAGACGAGGATCTCCTCGTCCGCGTCACCTTCACGCTCGATGGCACGCTCTCGCCCGACGCACTCTTCGATTCCATCTACGGTCGCTACTTCGACTACAACTTCAACTTCTCCGACACGGCGTCGTTCGCCGCGGATCACGCACTCGCCGCGTTGGGGAAGGTGACGACCACGCCATTCGTCGGCCCGCTGATCTTCTCGAAGGTGGTGAAGATCCGCGGCGCCTTCCTGACCGCGCACGTCTCGTTGGATCTCTTCGTGCCCGGCATCTACCAGGGAAGTCTCGATTTCGGGAACACGGCGAAGATCGCGCTCCAATTGCCGCCGGGCGTCACCTTCACATCGGAGTCGGGCGTGTTTCTATCGGCGCCGGAGCCAGCGGGTACTGCGCTCGGTGTCACGAGCCTGCTCACACTCGTCGCCTTGCGTCAGCGGCGTCTTCGGTCGTTCAACGCGGGTTGAGAGCGGGAAGAGGAGTCCTCGCCTTCAGAGAGGCCGGCGACGCCGCAGCGCGGTGATGGCCAGTCCCACTCCGAACAACACGGAGGTCGTGGGTTCCGGCACCTCGGTCACATCCCAGCCGATCACGTCGAAAGCTCTGATGTCGTTTGCAGAGGGAAAGCCCAGCTCTTCCCCGATGCCCGAGGTCGGATCCATCAGGCCGAGGCCGAGATTGTCCTTCCAATGGCCGGCCTGCTGGGCGTCACCGAAATTGCGGCCGGTCGCGAACGCGGGACCGACCGTGGCGCCGCCATCGATGGAAAAATGTTTGGCGCGCGTGTCGGCCGTCCAGTCGATCACGCCCGACGCCGTGCTCGATACCGAGAAGCGGAACAGGTCCAGCGTCGAGACGAACGTGAATTGGTCCGCCGTGAACGGCCCGTTGACGGGCGGCGAGTTGACGTCGAGCACATCTACGCCGCTGATGAAGCCGAGTGCGTGGCCGAACTCGTGGGTCGCGATCCCGACGAAGTCGAATTGGCCCGCCGTGATGCCGTCGGTCGGATCGAAGTCGAAGGCGAAGGCGTTGCTGAACTGGATGCTGGCATCGCAGACGGTGCTGCACGCGCCAACGACTCCCGTGCCCGGATCGAGCCCGAGCGCTTTCGCATTCGCCGTCGTCAGCCTCACTGTGGTGTTGTTGGCACCGATGGCGTCGATGTACGGCGTCGCCGAACCGTTGCCATTCGGATTGTCGGCGGTGCGGTTGATCAGCATCGCGACCGAGTTGCCAGCAGGCATGCTGCCGACTGCCTGCGTGTCGTCGGCGCTGGTCGCGTCGGCGAGCAGGCTGGAACGCACGTTCGAGTAGGTGTGAGAGGTCCGCCGCGAGCCCGCCGATACCAACTGGCCCGCGCTGAGCGTGGCGATGCCGACGGTCATGTCGATCGTCACTTCGTCCGTGAGCGCCGCCGACCAGTTTGCGCCCGCATCGATGAAGGCCTGCTGCGCCTCCGCGCTGGTGCCGTTCGTGAAGATGAAGTTGAAGGTCAGCGCGTTGGCGCCGCTGCTCATGGTGGCGATGATCGATGCGGTCAGGATCGCGAGTAGCCGATTCATGGAACCCCCTGTGATGCGACAGCGTTCAAGCACAGCGAATCGTGTTGCCTGAAGAGTTGAGTGGACTGCTGCGCACGGATGTGGCAGCAACACCGCAGACGGGCCGCGCGAATTGGGACTCTTGGGCCGGAAGAGGCCGACTGCGTGCTGCGCTCGCTTCGCCGAGCCGTTGCCCGCGCCGCGCGAGGTGCGCCGCGAATGGCTCGGCCAGCGTGCCATCACACAGGTTCGTATCCACTCGAGCGGACGCCGAGCAGTGGTCCGTTCCAGCCGACTGGACACGTCGCCGTCGATGGTGCGGCGATTCTCTCGACGCAGACCGGCGAATCACTCCCACTCGCAGCGTGGATCGCCACGGGTTGCGTATTACAGATCATCCGTCACTTGGCCGTCGCTTTGCAAAGTGCCGCAGTGATAGTGTGGTTCGTGCGTGACCGATCTCGGCTCCGCCGGTCGCTGATCCTGGAGTTCGTTTCGATGCAGCCCGTCGTCCTCCCCGCAGACGAGCGTCCGCACGATGACCAACTCATGGAGTGGTGGTACTTCGTCGGGCACCTGAAGCCCGCCGACCAACCGCAGCACCCCGGCTTCACGATCGGCTTCGTCGTGCTGCGCGCGACGATCTTCGTGCAGGGCGCCATCGGCCTGATTCTCTTCGTGGACCACGCGGCCGGCGTGCGCCCGTTGCGGCAGGCGACGCAGTTCCTCTACCGCGTCTATGCGCCGCACGGCCAGCACGGCTTCCGATTCGATTTTCGTCCCGATGAACTCGACGCGTCGCGAAGCTGGTCGATCGAGGCGTCGGAGGATCTCCACTACCGCCTCCGACTGAGTGAGAACGGGCGCTTCGTGATCGATCTCGATCTTCGACCCGGGCCCGCGTATCTGCTCGGTGTCGACGGCATCGTCGACTACGGCAAGGGAGTCGAGCTCGCCTACTACGTCCGTCCCCACTTGGATACGACCGGGCGGCTGCGACTCGACGACGCCGATCCGATCGACGTGGTCGGGCACATGTGGCTCGAGCGACAATGGGGCAACGAGAACGTCACCGCCGTGCAGTGGAAGTACCTCCTCATCCATGTGTCAGAACACGAGCAGTGGATCTTCTTTTGGCTCCGGCATCGCGTAGGTGAGCAGGCCGAGAAGCGCTTCGGCTGCCGCATGTCCGCCGACCGGTTCGAACAGTTCTCCGGCGACGAAATCGACATTGACGATTCGGGCGACGTCGAAGGGATTCCGGTTCGCACGCGGGTGCGCGTGGATACTCCCGACCACATCTTGGACCTCACCATCGAGCCGATCTTCGAGAACGACCAGTACTACGCGCCGACTTTGACTCTGCCGTTCTACGAGGGCGCGAGCCGGGTGGAAGGGACGATCGACGGGCGCGCGGTGGTGTGTTGGGGAATGACCGAGATCGCCAACTACGAGGATGGCCAATGAACAAGGTGCACATCGTTGGGGCAGGGATCGCGGGTCTGACGGCTGCCCACGAGCTCGCCGATCAGGGAGGCTTCGAGATCCACGTTCATGAGGTCGAAGATCACATCGGCGGCAAGGCTGCGAGCCAGCCGATGAATGTGGCCGGCGTGACGGCCGACGCACTCGGCGAGCACGGATTCCGCTTCTTCCCGTGGTTCTACCTTCACCTGCCCCACACGCTGAAGCGAATCCCGCTCGGAGCCAACGAGGCCGGAAGCGTCCACGGGATGCTGCGCGAGGCGACGTTCGGAGGTGTCGCCTACGAGCAGGGTTTGTATTCGATCGCCCGCGAGGCGGGTCCCATGGATGCTCTCGCGCTGGTCCAGACGTTCTTCATGGACCTCGACGTGGACCCCATCGACATGGCGAAGTACGCGTTCCGCCTTGGCCGCTTCTGGACCGCGTGCGAGGAACGCAAGACGGTGGTGTACGAGAACATGTCCTGGGCGGAGTACATCGGCGTCAACGAAGCGGGCTACTACACGCCGCGCTTCGCGGAGCTGGTCCGGAGCATTCCGCTGATGCTCGTCGCGATGCGATCCGACGAGGGGAGCGCTCGCACCATCGGGCATGCAGCGATTCAACTCATGGTCGACATCGATCCCGCGACGAACGATCTCGCCGACGCGGTGCTTGCCGCTCCGACCAGCCACTCCTGGATGAAGCCGTGGAAGGCGCATCTCGACAGTCTCGGTGTGCGCTTCCATTTCGGCAGGAAGCTCGAGCAGATTCGACTGAACGCGGCTTCGGATCGCGTGGCAGAGATCGGCTTTGCCGACGGCACGATCATCGACGTGTCCAGCGATCAATTCGTCTGTGCGCTGCCGCTCGAAGGAATCGCGCCGCTGCTCCCGCAGATCTCACACGCCGACCCCGCGCTGCGAACACTCGAGGAGCTGTGCGGCTCGAATCCGGCTCCACTCCGCGACATGGTCGGCGTGCAGTACGCGCTGCGCGACGACGTGCCGCTCGTCCATGGACACGTCGCCTTCGCCGGGACCGATTGGTCGCTCACCGCCGTGTCACAGAGCCAGTTCTGGACGGAGGTGGGCCCGTCGCTCGACGAGTATTTCGGCGTGGAAGGCCTGCGGGGCGTGATCTCCGCAATCGTCTCCGACTGGGAGACTCCCGTCAGCGACCCCAACTCGCCCGTCCACGGGAAGGCGGCGCGCAACTGCACCGAGCCGGAGTTGCTGCGCGAGGTCTGGCGACAGATGCGCGTCACGCTGCGGGTCGGGGATCTCGCGGACGAGACGCAGGGCACGCCGTGGATGGCCGCGCATCTCGATCGCAACGTCACGCTGACGCCCTTCGTGAATCGATCGCCGCTGCTCGTGCACCCGCCCGGGTCGTATCTGCGGCGGCCGCAAGCGCTCGTCGCGGGTGTACACAATCTGGCGCTGGCGTCCGACTACGTCCGCACGACCACCGATATCGCCACGATGGAGGGGGCGAACGAAGCAGGGCGCCGCGCCGCCTACGCCGTTCTGAGTCGAACGGGCTCGGCTGCGAGTCCGCGCTTCTTCGAGTTCGAACTCGGCTTCGACAGGGAGCGCGAATTGGATAGGTGGCGGTGGCAGTTCGAGAAGCCGCATCTCTACGACGCGACGACTCTCGACGACCTGGACGTGCCCGATCGCGCCGATTCCTCCGAGTCCCGCGACACAAAGGTCGGCATGTCACCCATTCCGCAGCCGCATCCGACGATGCGGCGCCTGCTTGAAAACGCGCGCGCCGCGTTGCCTGCACTGCAGGAGGCTCGCGCAAGCGGTGACCCCGACGCATTGCGGCGTTGGCGAGAGCGATTGCTAGAGGGTGTCGCCGAGTAGCGCAGCGCTCGCCGGCATCCAGAGACGCAGGAACGCCCGCGGTTCCTCGACTTCCTCCGCGAGCCCGGTCGCCTCGTCGAGTGCCGTGCGCGCGAGCTTGCCGAGCAGTGGACAGCTCGCCGACGGCTCGTCCAATAGGGCGCGGAGGCCAGCGCGCCATATGTTCGGATCGTTGACCGCGCGGAGGTCGGCGCTGATGGCGACGCTCAGGCTCCGCGCGAAAGCGAAGCGCTCTCGTGCGAGTGCCCGCGCCTGGGCCTTCGCGTCGTCGAGACGCTGTCGCCTCACGGTGTCGCGCGACTGCAACGCGCTTGCGATGGAGGCGCGTGCGCGCAGGTAGCGAAGCTCGACGCGGAAAAAACGAAGGTTCAAGAAGAATCCCCTTCGCAGGCGCGGCCAGGCTTCGCGGATCGCTTCGTAGGCGGAGGGTCCTTTGCCTTCATAAAGGTCCACTGCCACGCGAGAGACCAGGTCGAAATAGTCGAGGCTCTCGAAGCCGCCCGACGGGAGGCGCGATCGCGCTTCCCGCGCGCGAGCGCGCGTCTCGTCTGCTTCTCCCCGCGCAAGGCCCGCGACCACGCAGATCCCGCTCGCAAGAGTCACCTGGGCGAGTGCGTCACCGCGCTCCGCCGCTGCGCGCTGCAGGCGGGGTACGAGCTGTCGGAGCATCCCGATCCTGCCCAGGTAGACCGAACTCCAACACTTATAGAGGTCGCAATTCGCCACTTCCCAGGTGACACCGTCCTGATGAGCGCGATAGCGCTCGGCTGCCGCCTCGAGCTGACGAACCGCTTCTGCAAATTCTCCCGACATGGTCATCTTCACGCCATCGCAGAGCTCGACGAATGCGAGCGCTTCCTGATCCTGGAGCTCGCTCGCGATCGCGCGCGCGCGGGCAATCAGGCTCGCCGCCTGGCCGTGTCCCTCCTTGGAACTCCCGGTCGCGCGATAGGTCGACTCCACCGCGAGCGCGCGGGAGAGCCGGCGCGCATCACCGCTCGAGCGGGCGAGCATGAGCTGCACCGACTGGAACAACATCGAACGTCGGATGTCGATCATGTTGAGTCCCAGGCCAGCGGAAAAGCAGGCGTCGATCCGCTGCAGAGTCCGGGGATCCGAGACTGCGCCTGTGGGCCGCTCGCGTACGGCGACCTGCGCCAGGCGCACCCAGGCGAGCCAGCCGAGAGTGCCGAGCCAGGTGCCGGGATTCGGTAGCCGCAGATCCCGTAGTACGCCGCTGAGCACGACCATTCCCTCGTCGATTCGCCCCACGCGAAGGAGCTGCTCGGAGGCTTGGCGCCGCAGCTCGAGCGCGTCCGGCCCTGCGCACAGCGTTGCGCCCTCGAGATACGCGGCGGAGGCCTCCTCGCCGCGACCCGCCTTCGAGAGCGATCGCGCGAGCTTGGCGAGCAGCGAGCGGCGATCCGAGTTTGTGTCGGGCAGCGAGAGGACGAGGGCATAGAGGTCGGCCGCGCGATTGAAGGCGAGGGCGGAGGCAGCCGATTCGGCGGCGACGAACGCGAGGCGCGCGCCGTCCTGCGGCCGCCCGCCCTCGACGTAGTGGATGACGATCTCCTCCGGGCGCGCGCCCTGCGCATCGAGGGTTTGCGCAACTCGCAGGTGCAGGCTCTGCTTGCGATCGGGCGCAAGATCGCCGAGAACGACCTCGCGAATCCGGTCGTGATCGATCTCGATCGCGCGCTGTTCCGCTCCAGCGTTGCCGCGCAGCAGCCGCAGATCGTGAAGCAGGAAGAGAGACTCGGGATCAACGCGAGGCGCGCTCTGATCCGCAAACGCGTTCCCGACCGACAGCGGCCGGCTTGCCACCGCGAGCAGGTCCAGGAGATCGCGGGCAGCGGCGGGCAGTCCGACGAGCGTGCTGCGGATCGCAGTCTCAAGGCTGCCAATCGCCTCCGATGTTGCTCCGGTCGCCAGGCGGTCGACGAGCTGCCGCAGAAACAACGGCGACCCCTGGCATTCGCACGCCGCTTCCTCGACCCGCGTCGAGTCTTCGCCCGACCACGCCTGGGCGAGCTCCAAGCTTTCCGACGCGGAAAGGGGTGAGAGAACAATGTCCTCGAGCGACGCGATCTGGCGTAGCTCGGGGAGTTCCGTCCGCGACGAAAGCATGAAGAGCACTCCGAGGCCCTGTGCCTCGTCCAGGATCTGCAGCAACAGGTTCAACGAGTCCTGGTCCGCCCAGTGAAGGTCGTCGAGCCAGACGATCGGCGTCCGCTCCGACATGGACGCGATCAGCGAGAGGAATCCGCGCGCCGCGAGACCGCGGATCTTCTGGCCGTCGGCCGGCAGGCTGGCCTCCTCGACGTCATCCCGGCCGTCGCGGAACACCGGGAACACACGAGACAGCGCGGCGGCCGCCTGCGGCTCGATGTGGTCGCGCAGTGTGGAACGCATCGTCAGCAGCGCACGCGCGGTTGCATCCATCACTTCGTCGAGCGCGTTGAACGGCACGTCCTCGCGCGGACCACAGCGGCCGCGGAAGATGCCGGTGCCGGATGGCAACGCATCGAGGAACCCCAATGCAAGAGATGTCTTGCCGATACCCGACGGACCCAATAGCTGAACGGTTCGAGATCCTGCGCCGCTCGCTTCGTAGAGTCGGAGTAGCCGCGCGATCTCCAGCGTGCGGCCGATGAGGCTCTCTCGGGTGAACTCATCGCTGGGAGACGGGATCAGCTCGGCCGGTCGGATGGACCGCCCCAGCAGTGCGAGGATCGCGGATCCGTTGGGGCGATCTGCGGGTTTTGTGGCGAGCAGCTTCTGGACCCACTCCCACAACACCGGATCGACTCGTCTCGGTGGCGCCGTCCGGAGCGGCGGTTCGCCGCGGGGGCCGCGCGGAATGGGAACGCCGGAAAGTGTCTCCCATAGCGTGGCGCCGACGCTGAACCAGTCCGACGCCTCCGTGTGTGGTGCGCCGCGGAGAATCTCGGGCGCGGCAAACGCCGGGGTTCCGAACCCGTCGCCGTGGCCACGTACGGTCGATGCGAAGCCGAAGTCGAGCAGGATGAGTCCACGAACCGGCGAGACGAGCAAGTTCGCGGGCTTGATGTCGCGATGGATGCGGTGGGCGCGGTGAAGTGAGTGCACCGCTTCCGCCAGCTCACCGGCCCGCAAAAGCTGGTCGGCGAAGTCACTGCTCCGCACCGAGTCCTGGAGCGACGAACCTTCGATGAGTTCCATCGTGAAGTAACAGGAACCTTCTCGGGCGAAGAGCTCATAGAGCCGGACGAGGTGCGGGTGCGAGAGCGCCGAGGCGATTCGGAACTCGTGCTTCAGCTCGAGGATCGAGAGCGAATCGGTGCTCCGGATCGCCTTCAGAGCGACATCGACGCCGCGCCGCCGGTCTCGGGCGCGATGCACGACGCCCTGGGCACCGGTTCCCAGCACGCCCAGCAACTCAAATCGCGTCGGCTCGATCAGCTGTTCCACGGGACCGGCTCTGCCAAGCGCGCGAGTCTACGAGAGCAGATCCGCGGCTGCCTGCCGCGCGAAAGCGCCGGTAGGCGCAGGCGGATCGAAGTTTCTCGTGGCGATGGGCTCATGCGTGCCACTCGGCAGAAGGGGTCGCAATCGAAGCTACGGGTGCTGCTGCTGACCCGGTGGAGTGGTGACCCAGCCATCTCCCGCGACGGCGATCCGGAACCCCACGTCGTAGAGCCGCTGCATCTGTGCGGGGTCGAAGATCTCTTCGGCTTCCATGTCGACGTCATTGGGAATCGTGACCCAGCGAAAGGTCGCCTGCTCTTCTTGCGCGTACCCGTAGATTCGAAACAGATCGCCCACCACGGCAGAGCGTCCCGAGGCGTCGAGCACGCGCACGGCGATGGCCAGCAGCGATCTGCGGATGGGGTCCGGAAGCGGAATCAGCTGGCCGTTGTGGATCACGAAGATGTCTTCGCGTCCCTTGCCGAGGCCGCCGCGCAGGCGAATCACCGAGGCTCTGAACAATCCTCCGTTCAGGAAGACGCGAGCACCCACGCCGCCATCGACATGCAACTCGTCGTAGCGGGGTCCGTCGGGCTCGACCTCCACCTCGAAGAACACCGGCGGAAAGACGACCGGGATCGAGGCCGACGCGAGCATGACCTTGCGAAAGAGCTCCAGCGCGTTCGGTGAGCCACTGGTGGCGATGAGGCCCATGTTCCACACGACGAAGCGTCGGGCGTCGAGATCCGCCGTGCCGATGTAGAGCCGTCGCCCTCGCTCATGGGCTTCGCCGATCCGGCGCAGCAATTCGGCATCGACATGCCGCTCGATCAGCGCGGCGAGCGGCCCGGTGTCGGCGAGCGCTTCACCGGCCAGCAACTGCGTGAAGATGCGCCAGTCGAAGATGTCGCGCGTACTCGTGGTCGTGTAGAACTGGTGCAGCGCGCCGTCGTGGGCCGACCCCAGAAACGCGAACGGCGCCATCAAGGCGCCGGTCGATACGCCGGTGACGATCTTGAAGACGGGCCGCGTGCCGGTGCTCGTCCAACCGTTCAGGAATCCGGCGCCGAAAGCGCCATTCGCTCCACCGCCCGACAACGCCAGGTGTGCGTAGTGAACCGATCCGTCGGCGGCGACCGGGAACTCCTCCTCCGATTCCTGGGTGAACGACTTCGCCAGGTCGAGCTCCAGCGTCGGATTCGGCTGGCCTGCCCAGGCTCGTACGTCGGGCATGCCGGGCATTGCGGCTGTCTGGGTCAGCGCGGGCGGAACCGCATTGCGGGGAAGCGAGGCGCAGCCGGTGAGGGCTACAATCGCGAGTGTCAGCGCGATTCCCGCGCGCCGCGTGGAAGTCTGCGCAGCATCGGCCCTGATCCGTTTCGGATCAGACAAGCTGGTCGCACTTCGCTGCGAACACGAAGTCGCTCTCGGTGAGCCCGTCGATCTTGTGGGTCCAGATCGTGATCTGGACGCGACCCCAGGCGAGCGCGATGTCCGGGTGATGTTTCTGCGCTTCGGCCAGCTCACCGACGCGATTCACATAGGCGAGCGCCGTCACGAAGTTCGGGAAGCGGAAGGTCTTCTCGAGGTGGTGCTCGCGCTCGATCTTCCAGTCATTGCCGTCGGGCCCGAGCTGGTGCTGAAGCACGAGCAACGCTGCGCCGTGCAGCGGCGGAACGCCGCCTTTACAAGGCACACACTGCTTGGCGGCGAGGTCGCTCAACAGGGACTCCCGCGTAGCGAGCCGTAGGCGAGCGGCGAGGATCACGCGTTAGCGGCGAGATCGCTCAAACTAAAAGAGCGGGCCACCGTCGTCAGGCGCGTAGGCGGAGAGTTCGCACGCGAGGTTGATCACCTCGACGGCGGGGCGCTGCCACGTGGCGGATGCAGCGGGGATCTCGTGGCGGTTGATGTCGCGGTCCATGAATGCCTCCAGGCGCTATGAGCCCTAGGTAGCACCGGCTCAGCGCAGCAGCACCTCGCAGAGGAAGCGGATGCGCTGCACCAGCCGCCCGAACGCGTTGTGGTGGATGTTCTTGCGCAAGCGCACCAGCAGCCGGCGTTCGATCGCGTAGCGATTCCACGAGCGCGGCTTCTTTGCGCCGGTCGGCGTCACCGCGTCGAGCTGCGCGACGATGCCGGCGCGCGGGTAGCCCCACGTCTCGAGATCCTCGTCGAGCAGGTGGTCGAGGATCGAGCGAGCTTGCGCGAGCTTGGTCGAATCTTCCGCCAGCTCGGTGGCCCACTTCGCGACCGACTTCGTCGTCGGCCGCGTCTCCTTGCCGACGGTGATCGGATCGCCGAGACCGGCGGCGACCTTTTTGGGCGCTTCGCCTTCGCTGCCGTAATCGACCATGCCCGCATTGAAGTCGATGCCGAGGAACGCGCAGATGCGACGCATCTCCGCGTCGGGCTCCCTCACCAGAGTCTCGTAGCGGACGTGCAGCAGCGGCACCGGCGCCTCTCGCAAGAAGCGCGCGATCGCGGGCACGTAGCGTTCGAGCAGCGGATTGTTGGCGTGCGCGGCCTGGTGGTCGCCGTCGAAGAACGACTCGACGTACGACGACCACACCGCCAGCGGGTGGCGCGTCAGCACGATGTATTTTGCTTGCGGGTAGAGCTTCGCGAGGAAGTCGAGCACCAACGCGTAGGCGGGCGTCTTCTCGAGCAGTAGCGCGCGGCCCGACGCATCGAGGAGTCGCTGGTAGATGGCGTCGCTGCACGCGCGCATCGCCGCGAGGTAGTCGTCCTCGCCGCCAGGCAACGCGCGCACCAACTCGTGCGCACCCTGACGCGTGATGATCGGGTCGTAGGGCGCCTTCTCGACGTTCGCGTAGAAGCCGAGATGTGCGAGCGGTGTCAGCAGATGCGTCTCGGGCGGCGCGAAGATCGCGTCGTTCGCCCCGAGCATGCGCGCCGTCAGCGTCGAGCCGGAGCGCGGCGAGCCGATCAGGAAGATCAAGCGACCCTGCATCTCGATGCGAACTCCGACGCGGCGCCCTTGGATGGGAAACGGGCACGGCAGGGTAGTCTGTTCGGCCGACTCGTCACCATCGTGAGCGGAGTCTGTGCAATCGATGCAGAGAGGCGCCAAGCGGTTCGACGCTGCGCGGTACCCGTGCGCCGCGCAGCAGCGCGCGAGAAACAAGCGCGCTCGCGGTCACTGCGATGGGGCGCGCTGCGAGGCCTCGGTCATCGCCGGCTCAATCGGATGTAATGGACCCGTCGCGCGTTGGCCTCCGGCTCCGGGCCGCGGTGACCCCTGCCAGACCTACACCAAGGAGCAGCACCGTGCTCGGCTCCGGAACGACGGTGCCTAGCAGACCCACGTATTCGACGGGCAGCTCGCTGCCCAGGGTGTCGATGAAAGGGCCCGCTGGGTGCGCATTGTCGGCGGCCGAGAGCACGAGGCGCCCGGTCCCGAGCGTGAGCGCCTCGTTGGCGATCAGTTGGAGGACACCGATCGGCCTCTCACCGGTGAGTGCGGAGAAGCTGCCGAAGGCGATCGTCAGCGCACCGCCCGATCCGTCCGCCGGCTTCATGCGAAATGCAGGGTCGTCCCCGAGATTGGGGTCGAAGTCGAAGCGCGCGAAGGAGAAGAGGGCGGGCGAAAAGTCGAGATCGAAGCCTCCTCCCAGGACCAGGTCGCCGAACTCGAAACTCACGACGACGTTCAGCACCTGATCCTTCTGCACGCTGTCGATGCCGGGCGCGCGGAAGGTCACGATGTCCGTCGCGGTGGCGGACGAGGCCAGTAGGAGCGCGGCGACTCCAATCCCCAGGCCACTCCAAAGACTTCGATTCGACATGCTTCACGCCCCCCGGCTCGTGTGTGACGAACGTGAATTCACGCGCTCGGACGCGGGATCCCCACCGAAGAGTGGCAGCGGCGCACGATTCGTGGCGAGTCGAGGCTCGAACTCGTCGCGATTTCGTGCGCTCGACTGCGTCGGGTTCGCGCACGACCTGGCCGCGGGCGACACTTTTCTCTTGCCCCGGATCGAGCCGCCGTGGAGACTGCCGCCACAACAACAGTCGGGGTCACCTCCTTGCACGGATCCGATCAGCGGAGAGTGAGACGAACGGCACGGCCGATTCGGGCGCGGGCGGCGCTCGGCGCCCTCGTTGTCGGGCTGGCCGCGGCCATTTCGGCGCGGGCCGCCGCGCCGGTGAACTACGTCGAGATCGATTCGATCGGAGCCCCGGGTAGCGCGTCGCAGATGCTCTACTCGAGTACGCACGAGAAACTCGTTTTGCGCAACGGGGGCAGCGCCATCGTTTTGTTGGATCTGGCGGACGGATCGGCGCAGACTTTCTTCAGCCACACGCTCTTCACGGACATGAGCCTCAGCCCCAGCGGCCGCTACGTCTTTGTGGCCGACTACGGGCACGAGAACATCGGCTACGGGACACCGCAGACACCGAGCTATGTCGGAAGGCTCGATCTCGCGACGGGAGCCTGGCAGACCAAGAGCGCCGGCCAGGCGGTCGCCTACCGCGTGGAGGCGGTGGACGACGAGCACTTCATCCTGACCTCCATCGACCAGTGGATCAGCTTCACGTACGACCGCTGGGGAAACGGCGCGGCGATCACCGTGCTCTCGCCGACGAGCTCGTTCTCTGCAGGCTACTGGGCAGGCGTTTACTACGGAGACATCGAGTACGACCGTAGGTCGGGCCGGCTCCTCCACGGCGGCTCGGGATCGAGTTCCCAGGAGATCAGCGCCTTCCGCGTGTCGGGCAACACCTTCGTCCACCAGGAGGACTCCGGTACCTACGGATCGGCCAACGGTCAGGGTGGCACGTCGGTACTCGCCGTCGATGGGAGCGCCCTCTACTACGGTGCGCTTCAGGTCGACCCGCTGGACGTGCGACAAAATCGCCGGATTTATCCGGAGTTGATCTACGCGGCGAATGGGCGGGCCGCGCTCGGCAACGGGAAGTACTACGACGCCGCGAATGGCGACTTGCGCGGGTCCCTTGGATTCGTGACGACCGTTTATGCGCTGAACCAGTCCGGCAATGACTTCTGGGCATTCGACTCTACGTCCGACACGCTGCGGCACTTCTTCGCTTCGGATGAGCCCCTGCCGGAGGGACCGGTGGCCCATGCCGACCACGTTCGCATCGGTCCAGGCGAAATCGTGGTCGCGGACGTTCTAGCGAACGATTTCGGCTTCACGTCGCCGCTCGTGGTGACGATCGCCACTTCCCCCTCGCATGGGGCGGCGACCGTGACCGGGTCGCCCGGCGACGCGTCCGGAATCCGCATTCGCTACGTGCCTGCGCCGGGCTTCGTCGGCTCGGACACTCTGGTCTACACGGTCTCGGACGGAACGCACACGGACTCGGCGACGGCGACGATTGCGGTCGATGCCTACCGGGCGCGAGGCGACTCATTCGTCCTCGCGCGCAGCGTCTCGAACACCGCGCTCTTCGTCGCGCGCAACGACGTGGGATTCACAGGTCCGGTGACCCTGACGATCACGAGAGAGCCGACAAAGGGCTACGCATCGGCCGGCTCGTACTCCGAGAGCGCGCAGAACTCGTACATCAGCTATTCGCCGAGCTACTCGGCTCCGGCGAACGACTACACCGATACCTTCACCTACCAGATCAGCGACGGCGTACACACGGATACGGCGACGGTCTCAGTGCAACTCTTCGCGCTCAAGGCCATCGATGACGAAATCACGACGCCCGTGACGACGCCCGTCACTCTCGACGTGGCTGCGAACGACATCCACTCGGCAGGGCCCGCGCCGACGGTTGGTCTCTTCGAGACCGCACGCCATGGGACCGTGCGCGTGATCGGCGCTCGCATGACCTACACGCCGGACCCTGGGTTCCTCGGCACGGACTCGTTCATCTACGCGCTGGACGATGGCATCCGCGTCAGCTTCGCGACGGTCACGGTGGACGTGATCCGCGACGCGGATGGCGATGGCGTGGCCGACGAGCTCGACGACTGCGTGTACGTCTCGAACCCCAATCAGCGAGACGCCGATGGAGACGGGATCGGCAGTGTCTGCGACGCCGACCTCGACAACGACGGGATCGTGAACTTCAAGGATCTCGCCGCCTTCCGACAGCGATTCGGCAGCGCCGACGCGAATGCCGACTTCGATGGGAACGGCATCGTGAACTTCGAAGATCTCGAGCGGCTGCGCCGGCTCTTCCTCGAGCCTCCGGGCGCTTCCGCTTCAACGGTCGTGATTCCGGAACCGGATCCCTTCGCGGCCGCTGCCGCAGCGTGTGTGGTGTTGACGCTCATGGCTCGCTTGCGGCGCAGGCGCTGATCTTTCTAACCGATCAACCCTGCAGCGCGTTCGCTTGCGCGACGTTTCCGTACCAGCGACCGGATTCTTTCAGGATGCGCTGGCCGGTCGCGAAGTCGACCCAGATGATGCCGAAGCGCTGCTCGTAGCCTTCGGCCCACTCGAAGTTGTCGAGCAGCGACCACGCGTGATAGCCGCGCACGTCGGCGCCCGCCTGGATCGCGCGGTGCACGCCTTCGAGATAGCCGGCGTAAAACGCGGTGCGCCGCGTGTCGCGTACGACGCCGTCCGCGCCGGGGCCATCCGCGTATGAGCAGCCGTTCTCGGTGATTTCGATGATCGGGCGATCGTAGTCGCGCGTGATGCGCAGCAGGATGTCGTGCAGCGCGTTCGGCCAGACTTCCCAGCCGAAGTCGGTCTTCGGCCCGACATCACCGCCGAGTCCGCCGACCGGCAGCGCGCCGAGCGAGAGCGGGCCGCCATCCGCCGGTGTCGCCGCGACGATGGTGCGCGTGTAGAGATTGATGCCGACGAAATCGAGCGGCGCCTTCATGCGCTCGAAGTCGCCGTCCTTCACGCCCATCGCGTCCAGCGGCAAGCCGCTCGGATGCGCTTCGGGATAGGTGCCGCGCAGCGACGGCTGCAGGAACCACTCGTTCATGAAGCGATGCCAGCGCTCGGTCGCGGCGATGTCGTCTTCCGAATCCGTGCGCGGCTCGCAGGCGGTCATGTTGAATGCGGTGCCGATCACCAGATCGCGTTGCGCGGAACGCATCGCGCGGAAGGCGTCGCCGTGCGCGAGATTCACCGTGTGCGTCGCGCGCAAAAAGTTCTCCGGCTCGCGGCGGCCGGGCGCGTGGATGCCGATCAGATACCCCATCGTCGTGAAGATGTTCGGCTCGTTGAAGATCATCCAGCTTTTGCAGCGATCACCGAGTGCGCGCACGACGATCTCCGCGTACTCCGCGAAGCGACCGGCGAGATCGCGATTCGGCCAGCCGCCTTCGTCTTCGAGCGCCTGCGGCAGATCCCAGTGATAGAGCGTGGGGAAGGGGCGGATGCCGGCTTCGAGCAGCGCGTCGATCAGCCGCGCGTAGTAGTCGAGTCCGGCGCGATTCGCGGCGCCGCGACCGCTCGCCTGGATGCGTGGCCACGAGAGCGAGAAGCGATAGGAGCTGAGTCCCATCTCCTTCATCAGCGCGATGTCTTCGGGGAAGCGGTGGTACGAGTCGCACGCGACGTCGCCGTTGTCGTCGCGCTTCACCTTGCCCGGCGTGTGCGAGAAGCGATCCCAGATCGACTCGCCCTTGCCGTCGGCCTGCCATGCGCCTTCGATCTGGTATGAGGCGGTCGCCGCGCCCCATTGAAATCCCTTCGGAAACACGAGCGCCGCCATCAGGCTTTCCCCTTCAATGCTTCGAGCACTTTCTCCGGATGCGCCTCGGCCTTCGGCACGCGCGCCCAATGCTTCTTCACCTTGCCGTCGGGACCGATCCACACCGTCGAGCGGATGATGCCGGTGACTTTCTTGCCGTACATCATCTTCTCCCCGAAGGCGCCGTACGCCGTCATCATCGACTTGTCGGGATCGGAGAGCAGCGGGAAGGGCAGCTTGTACTTCGCGATGAACTTCTGGTGCGATGCGCCCGAGTCCGGCGACACGCCCACCACGATCGCGCCAGTCTTCTGGATCTCCTTCCAGAAATCGCGGAAGCCG
This sequence comes from Deltaproteobacteria bacterium, assembly GCA_031396445.1. Classification (GTDB taxonomy): domain Bacteria; phylum Myxococcota_A; class UBA9160; order UBA9160; family PR03; genus PR03. The sequence continues at coordinate 25,722 of JANNKU010000142.1, forward strand.
CAGGCCTCCTTGGTACAGCCGGGTGTGTCGTCCTTCGGATAGAAGTAGAGGACGAGATCCTTGCCGGCGAAATCGCCGAGCTTCACCTTCTTGCCGTATGCGTCCGTCAGCGTGAAAGCGGGCGCCTTCTTGCCTTCTTCGATTGCCATTGCGTTTTCGTCCTTATGGGGTCTCGCCGCTCGCTGTCGCTCGCTACGCGGGAAGCGGGAGCGGAGCTGCGGGTGGTGCTTTGAGATTCATTGTCGCTCGCGTCCTGGTGGCCTCGCCGCTCGCCTTCGGCTCGCTACGCGGGAAACGGGGATCGTGCTCTCTCGGTGTCGGGCGATTCATTGGCGGTCAGACGAGCCGCTCGAAGACGAGATCGTCGGGTACTTCGATTTCCATCCGCAGCAGCGCGAAGCCGTAGGTCTTGCCCTGTGTGTCGAGGCGCAGCGACACCAGGCCGCCGCCATCGAGCGCGCGGCGCAGCACGAAGTTCAGCGCTTGCAGATTCGGCAGCTCGTAGCGATCGACGCCGCCTTTGCACCAATCGCCGAACCAGAGCTGCACGCGTTCGGCCGTCACGTCGCGCTCGATCAAGGGCCAGAACTCGGGACGGCGCGCGATGATGCCGACGTTGCAGAGATCGCCTTTGTCACCGCTGCGCGTATGGGCGAGGTTGTAGAGCGCGGTCTTCACGCGGTCAGAACCTCGACACGCGGCGTCGCGACGGAGCGCGGAACCAGCGCAGGCCAGAAGTTCACGATCGGGCGCGGATCGGGGCGACCCGTGAGCAGCCCGGCGCACGCGCCGGGAATCCCCGAGAGCAAGAGCGGCGCGACTTCCTCGCCGAAACGCTTGGCCGAATCGCGGTCGCGCGTGCGAATCGCCATCCGGAACAGCACTTCGTTCGGCTGCTCGTTCGGTCGCGGCGCCATCGGTCCGGCTGCGCCGTTGACGCCGATCCAGTCCACATGGTGTTCGTCGATCTGGACGCCCAGCTTCGCGCAGCGATCGAGCAGCAAGCGCTCGGTGGCCTGCGCGCGTTCGATCGCAAACGGCCACACGAAGGTCATGCCCACCGCGTTGGTCCAGCCGTCCTGATACGAGATCGACACTTTGAGATGTTCGGGGGGCGGCGTGCCGCGCACTCCGGCGATGCGCACGCGGTCGCCGCCGAGATCGGTGAGCGCGAAGCTGGTGAAGTCCACCGTCGCGTCGGGCGTGAAGTAGGCGCGCGGATCGCCGATCTCGTAGACGAGCTGCTCCTTCACGACCGCCGCAGAAATGCGTCCGCCGAGTGCTGCATGTTTGGTGACGACGAAGTCGCCGCTCTCCTCGACCTCGACGATCGGGTAGCCGAGGTTCGCGAGATCCGGCACCGACTCCCAGCCGCCCGCAAAGTTGCCGCCGCTCGCTTGCCCGCCACACTCGATGACATGACCCGCGACGACGCCGGCCGAGCGCCGATTCCAGTCGTCGCTTCGCCAGTCGTAGTGCGCGAGCAGCGGACCGAGCGCGAGCGCCGAATCGGTGCAGCGTCCCGTCACGACGATCTGCGCGCCATCGCGCAGCGCTTCCGCGATCGGATCCGCGCCGAGATAGACGTTCGCGGAAGCGACACGTTCGCGGATCGTCGAGAACGACGCGCCAGTGTCGAGGTTCGAGAGATCTACGCCTTTGTCTGCCAGCGCGCCGAGCTGCTCGACGATGTCGTCGCCTTCGACGACTCCGACGCGCAGCCCCGTGTGCCCTTGCTCGCGCGCCAGCGCGACGACCGCTTCGGCGCACGCGCGCGGATTCATGCCGCCCGCGTTGGTGACCACCTTGATGTTGCGCGCCACCACATCGCCGAGCGCCGGCTTCAGCGCCTTCAAGAAGTCACCGGCGTAGCCGCCCTTCGGGTCGCGCATCTTCTTCACGCGCAAGATCGACATCGTGATCTCGGCGAGGTAGTCGAGCATCACGACGTCGATGGGTCCGCTGCGCACCTGGTCGAGCAGCGCGTCGTTGCGATCGCCCCAGAAGCCGGAGGCGCCCGCGATCCGCAGGGGGGAGGAAGGCATGGCGGGGCATACTAGCGCGATGAGCGCGAGCGAAAGAGCGAATCTCGGCGAACGCATCGAGGCCGTCGCACGCGCACTGGGCTTCGATCGCGCCGGCATCGCGCGCCTCGAGCCGACGCGCGAGTCAGCCTTCTTCGCCGACTGGATCGCGCGCGGCCATCACGGCGAAATGGCCTGGCTCGCGCGCAACGTCGAGAAGCGCGTCGATCCGCGCACGCTCTTCGAAGGCGCACGCAGCGCGCTCGTCGTCGCGCTGGTCTACGACTCCGGAGACGCCTCGGAGCCACAGCCAGGCCACGGACGCGTCGCAAAATATGCGGGCGGCGCCGACTACCACGACGTGATGCTCGAGCGACTGCGCGCAGTCGGCGACGCGCTCGAGCCGCTCGCGGGATGCGCCGTGCAGTGGCGCGCCTACGTCGATACGGGGCCCGTGCTCGAACGCGTGCTCGCCGCTCGAGCGGGCCTCGGCTGGATCGGCAAGAACACCTGCTTGATCGACACCGAACTCGGTTCCTATTTGTTTCTCGGCGTGGTGATCACCGACCTCGATCTCGAACCCGCCGTGCCCGACACGGATCATTGCGGCTCGTGTCGCGCGTGTCTCGACGCCTGTCCCACCGATGCGTTCCCCGAGCCGTACGTGCTCGACGCCACGCGCTGTCTCGCGTACACGACGATCGAGTTGCGCGGCGCAATCCCGGAATCGCTGCGCGCGCCGCAGCGCGATCTCGTCTTCGGCTGCGACATCTGCCAGGACGTGTGTCCGTGGAATCGGCGCACGCGGCGCGCGATTCCGCCCGACACGGGCGGTCTGCGCGCGTTGCTCGCGCCGTCGCCCGCGTGGATCGCGCCGACGCTCGCGTGGTTGCTGACACTCGATGAGGACGCGTGGCGCGTCGCGACGCGAGGCAGTGCGCTGCGCCGCACGAAGTTCCGCGGCCTCGTGCGCAACGCGCTCGTCGCGGCGGGCAATGCGGGCGATGCATCGCTCGTCCCGCTGATCGAACGACACGCGATGGGGGGCGACGACATGCTCGCCGAGCACGCGCGCTGGGCGCTGGCGCAGTTGGACGGGATCGCGAAGTAGCGCCCTCAGCCGGGCTTGCGCGCGACCAGCCCCGCCAGCCAGGCGCGCGATGCGCTCGTGCCGGCGAGCCCCTCGATCCACGCGAGCGGCTGCAATCCCTCGAAGAGCTGCAGCAGCTCCCCCGATTTCAGCAAAAATGCTTCATTGCTGGGGCCGTAGCCGAGTTCTCTCTGCCTTTCGGTGAAGGTCTCGTAGACGAGCACTCCGCCCGGAGCGAGCGCGTCGATGATGCGCGGCGCGAGCGGGCGGTAGAGAAAGCGCGTCACCACGATCGAGCCGAAGCGCGCATGCGGGAAGGGCAGCCCCAGCGGCGACTCGGCGTCGGCCCGCAGCGCATGGATCGCGAGTCGCTCCGCCATCGCCTGCGCCGCGAGTTTGCGCACTAACGACGCGTCGCGGTCGAGCGCCACCACGCGCAATCCCGCTCGCGCAGCGAAGAGCGCATGCCGCCCGCGCCCGCAGGCGAGATCGAGACACGGACCGAGTGGGCGCGTCGCGAGCAAGAGTTCGCGCTGCGCGACGACGAAGGGCGACGCGTCGTCAGCCTCGCGCGGCACGCGCAGCGACCACCTTCGCGACGCGCTCCGGGAAGTCCGACATCACGCCATCGACGCCGAGATCGAAGAGGCGCTGCATTTCGTCGGGATCGTTGATCGTCCACACGTGTACGGCGATGTCGTTCGCATGGGCATGCGCGACGAACTCGCGCGTGACGAGCGGCCTGCCACCAAAGCCGGGCGGCACTTGCAGCGCCATCGGTCCCGGCGGCGGCGCGACACCATCGAGTGCCGAGCGCACGAAGGCGAGCACGTCACCGGTCGATGCGCCGACCGCGGGCCGCGCGCCGCTGCGGCGCAGGTGTTCGCGCAAGTCGCGCATGAGCGGATCTTCCGCCGCTGCGAGCAGCACCGCGTTCTCGAGGCCGGCCTTCGTCACCGCCGCAACGGTGCCCTCGATCAGCGCCGGGATGTGTTCCTTGATCTCGATGTTGAAATGCAGCGCCGGGAACGAGTCGAGGGTTTCCTCGAGTGTCGGGATCTGAATGCCGCGTCCGCGAAAGGGAAACGAGCCGTCGCCCGCCGGATCGAAGCAATGGCCGGCATCCAGCTTGCGCAGCTCGGCGAGGCTGTGATCGGTGACGCGCCCGCGCCCGTTCGTGGTGCGCTCCAGCACTTCGTCGTGGATCAGCACCAGCGCGCCGTCGCGCGAGATGTGCACGTCGGTCTCGAGAATCACCGCGCCTTGCGTGACGGCGAGGCCGAACGAAGGGAGCGTGTTCTCGGGCAATTCGCCGCACGCGCCGCGGTGACCGATCACGCTCGGAACGGGGACATCGAAATACGGGTGCCGCATGGGCCTACGTTATCGTGCGCCGCCATGGCCGTCCTCACCCGCGACGTGATCTTGCGCGAACTCGAAAGCGGGCGGCTGCGCATCGAGCCGCTCGCGCCCGATCAAGTCGGTCCCGCATCGATCGATCTCACGCTCGGCAACGAGATTCGCGTGTTGACGCCCGGAGCCGCTGCGATTCCGATTCGCGACGACGTCGATTTCCTCGATCACACCGAGAGCCAGACGCTCGATCGGCCGTACGTGCTTCCGCCGGGCGGCACGATCCACGGCATCACCGTCGAGAAGATTTCGCTGCCGCCGGACCTGTGTGGCTTTCTCGAAGGGCGCAGCCGCTTTGCGCGCCTCGGGTTGATGATCCACGTGACGTCGGCGTTCGTGCAGCCGGGCGTCTCGAACCGACAGGTGCTGGAGATGTCGAATGTCGCCGGTCATCCGCTGCAGATCAACGCGGGCGTGCGGCTCTGCCAGATCGTGCTGATGCGCACGGAAGGAGAGGCCGTGTATCGCGGCCGCTTCGCGAATCAGGAGCGCCCGTAGTTGAGAGCCGTCGCGCAGCGCGTGCGGCGCGCGCGCATCACGGTCGATGGCGAAGTCGTCGGCGAGATGGCGGATGGCTTGCTGGCTCTCGTCGGTGTCGGCCACGGCGACACCCTCGCCAGCGCCGCCGAGCTGGCGCAGAAGCTGGTGCATCTGCGCGTCTTCGAGGATGCGGCAGGCAAGCGCAATGCGTCGCTGCTCGACGCGGGCTTTGCGCTCGGCGTGGTGTCGCAGTTCACGCTCTTCGGCGACGTGCGCAAGGGACGCCGGCCGTCGTATACGGAGGCGGCCGCGCCGGAGCTCGCGGAGCCCCTCATCGAAGCCGTGTGTCACGAGGCGCGCGCACTAGGCGTCGCGGTCGTCACCGGACGCTTTCGCGCGGCGATGGAGGTCGAGCTGGTGAACGCCGGCCCGATCACGATTCTGCTCGATACCGCGCGCCTGTTCTGATCTCCGCCATGCGTCTGCCATCTCGAGCCTTGCGGTGGTGGGGGCCGCGGGCACACTCGGCCGCGGGGGAAACCACATGTCCACGATCCGTTCGTTCGTCGCGACCGCGGCTGCGCTCGGGCTCACCTCGTTGCTCGGTGCGGCGCCCGTGCGCGCGCAAAGCGAGACGCCGAGCACGACGACAGACGAGGAGAATGGCGGCCGCGAGGGCGAAGCGGGCCTCGGTGTCGCCGCGGGCCTGATCTCGCTGATCTACGCGCCCGCGAAAGTGCTCTACGCCGCGGGTGGCGGGCTGGTCGCCGGTCTTGCGTACGTCGTCACGGCGGGCGACGAGGAGATTGCCGACTCGATCCTGACGCCGGCACTGCGCGGTGACTACGTCGTCACGCCGGCGCAACTGCGCGGCGAGCAGCAGCTCGAGTTCGTCGGGCGCGAACCTGAAGACAAGGCGCTGCGCGACGAATCGGGTGCCCCCGCATCCAAACCCGCAGGCGACGGACTCGACTCCGAGCCTGCCGTGTCGAGCGAGGCGCCCGAGATAACCGAAGCGCCCGGTGCGTCCACGAACGAAGCCAAGTAGCGCCCGACCGAGGTCATCGTGACGGCATCGACATCACTCGTGACCGCATTCGCCGCGGGGCTGCTCTCGGTGCTCTCGCCTTGCGTGCTCCCGCTGCTGCCTGCCTATCTGTCGCTCATCTCGGGGATCTCGGTCGAAGAGTTGCGCTCCGAAGGTTCCGCGAAGACCGTGCGCTCTCGCGTGATGCTCGCGGCGCTCTGCTTCGTGCTCGGCTTCTCGACGGTGTTCGTGATTCTCGGCGCGTCGGCGACGCTGCTCGGCCGCGTGCTGCGCGGCTTTCGTCTCGATGTCTTCGGGCTCGAGATCGGCATCGCGCAGATCGCCGGCGTGCTGATCATCGCGATGGGCTTGCATCTGACGGGGCTGATCCAGATTCCGCTGCTCTACCGCGAAAAGCGTTTCGAGGGACCGAAGGGAAGCACGAGCTTGCTCGGCGCCGGACTCGTGGGCGCCGCATTCGCGTTCGGCTGGACGCCCTGCATCGGGCCGATCCTCGGCGGCATCCTGACGCTCGCCGGCGCGCGCGAGACGGTGCTCGAAGGGATGGGCCTGCTCACGGTCTACTCGGCCGGCCTCGCCGTGCCGTTCTTGTTTGCAGCGTGGAGCGTCGAGCGCTTCCTCGGCGCGCTGCGACGCTTGAAGAATCACTTCCACACCATCGAGCTCGTTTCGGGCGGACTGCTGATCGTGGTCGGGCTGCTGGTCGTCACCGATCAGATGACGCGACTCAACTCGTACTTCTTCTTCCTGGAAGAGATCGTCGTAAAGCTCGAAGAGGCGCTGCTCTGAAGGCGTGGCGCGTTGCGCTCGCCGCCGCGTCGCTCGTTGCATGCGGGGACGGTCTCGTCGCGCGCACGCTGCAACCGGCTCCTCCCTTCGAGCTGCCCGACTTGTCGGGCAAGACCGTGCGCCTCGCTGATTTCGCGGGACGAACGCTCGTGATCGACTTCTGGGCAACCTGGTGCGCACCGTGCGTGAAGCAGATCCCGGTGCTGAACGCGTTCCACGAATCTCCGCTCGGGCGCGATGTCGCGCTGCTCGGCATCGCCGTCGATGTCGAAGGGCGCGACGTGGTGGCGCCCTTCGCAGCCGAGCAGCGCATCGCGTATCCGGTACTGCTCGGCGAAGAGACGCTCGCCTTCGACTACGGCGCGATCGGCTTCCCTGCGCTCGCCGTCGTCGATCCGCAGGGCCGCATCGCGTCGCTGCATCTCGGTGTGATCGATCGCGCCGCGCTCGAAGCGGCCGTCGCAGAGGCGAGCCAGCACCAACCCTGACTCTGCGCGCGCGCCTCAAGCGTCTTCCGAGGCCTGTCGAAACGGCCAAAATGGAAGCTGCGCCCTCATCGCCGACCGCGCCTGACCTTTCCGAGACGGCGCTCGGCGTGCGTCGCGACTTCGAGCGCAGCGCGACGGCGGGCGAAACGATCTTCGAAGCGGGCGAAGCGGCCGACGCGTTCTACGTCGTGCTGGCCGGCGAGGTGCTGCTCCTCGATCCCAATCACGGTGGCGCCTCGCGACTGATGGCGCGCCTCGGCCCCGGCGATTCCGTCGGCGAGACCGACGCGATGCTGGGACGCGTTCGCAGCGCCCGCGCGGTGGCCGCAACCGACGCGCGCCTGCTGCGCCTCGATCGCGCCACGTTCCGCTCGATGTGCCTCGAGCGACCCGACATCAGCGTGCAGGTGATGGAACGGCTCGCGCTGCGCACGGCAGATCTCGAACGGCGCCTCGCCGCGCTCGGCATGAATGATCTCGTGCGACCGATCGCGCGTGGACTCTTGCGCTGCGCGACGACTGTCACCGGTGAGGGCGGACAAGTCGGCGCGCGCGCGACTACATCGCTGCGCGGCCTCGCCGAAGCATCGGGGCTGTCGCTGCGCGAGACGCATCGCGGCTTGCAAGAACTCTTCGATCGCAAGCTGGTGCGACTCGTGGACGACGCGCTCGTGGTGCCCGATCGCAACGCGCTCGAGGCAGGCCTCGACGACGCGAGCGAATCCGAAGCGACCAGCTCCGGACTCTCTTCCTGATCCCGCTGCGTTGACCCATTCGGAACGCGTGCGGTAGCTTGGCCCCGCTCTGACCGGGGGGCCGGGCCATTCGACATCTCGAGAAGACGAGTCGCGCGCCGTGGCGCCGTGCCTTCGTGCACGTCGTGGCGTTGCTGATGGCGTCGCTGCTGGCCAGCGAATCCGTTGCGCAGCCGCCCGACGAGTCGCTCAACATCACCGCGGACGAGGTCGAGTACCAGAGCGATCGCGACGTCTACGTCGGTCGCGGCCACGTCGTGATCCTTCAGCAGGGCAAGACGCTGACCGCTGATCACGTGATGTTCTCCAACAAGACGCGCCAAGGTGTCGCCACCGGGAATGTGGTGGTGAATGACGGCACCGATGAGCTGCACGCGCCGTTCCTGCAATTCAACATCGATACCGTCGAGGGTGTCGTCTACGACGGCGAGCTGGATTCGGCGGGTCGCGGCTACATCATGCAGGGCCGCGAGGTGCGCAAGACCGGGCCGAACACATACACCTTCGACGGCGCGCGCTTCACCACCTGTCGCTGCCCCGACAAGACCGACCGCGCTCCGTGGGCGATCCGCGCACAAAGGGCGGATCTCGATCTCGACGGTTATGGCCGCGCGCGCAACTCCACGCTCGAGATTCTCGGCGTTCCGGTGTTCTGGTTCCCGTACGCGGTGTACCCGCTGAAGCGCGAGCGCCAGTCGGGCTTCCTCTTCCCGCAAGGCGGCACGTCGAGTCAGAGCGGCGGCAACATCAGCCTGCCGTTCTTCTGGGCCGCGCGCGACGATCTGAACGTCACCTTCGGCGCCGACTACCAGTTCGATCGCGGCTTCAAGCCGTCCGCCGATCTCGAATACGTCTTCGGCAATCGCGGCACGAGCGACCTCTACGGCACCTACATCCACGACACCAGCATCGACACGAGCTCGCCGAGTTCCACCTTCGGACGCGAGCGTTGGGGCGCGACCTGGAAGCACAAGCAGGATCTGCCGGCGGGTTCGTGGATGGCTGCCAACGTCGCCGCGGTGTCCGACAACCAGTTTCCGTTCGACTTCTCTGACTTCCGCGCTTATCGCCGCGACCGTTTCCTGCAGTCGAACGGCCTCGTCGGCAGCTCCTTCCTCGGGCCGAGCGAAGTCCTCGGCGCGACGCTCGCCGTGCAATCGACCGACGACCTCCAGAACCCCGACGATCAGGACCGCGACAACGTGCTGTTGCAGCGCTTGCCGCGCCTCGCATTGGCGGCGATGCCCGCATCGGCGCCGCTGCTGCCGGGCCTCGTCGCGACGGGCGACCTCGAGTTCATCAACTATCAGCCCTACGGCGATCCGGCGGACGATTTCGCCCGCAGTCTGCGCGTCGATGACCAGTTCTACGACACCGGCTTCGACGGCATCCCCGACGGTCAGGAGCGCAACAACCGCGGCATCAAGGTTCCCACCGACGCCCACTTCGACAACAACGTGCCGGGCGTGCAAGCCGGGCCGGAGAACGACGGTCGCTTCGAAGAGGGCGAGCCGCTCGCGGATCACGGCCAGCGCGTGATCGGTCGCCCGCGCATCTCGTATCCATTCCAGCTCGGCAACTTCCTCGAAGTGGTTCCCGAGGCCGGTTACTACGGAACCTTCTACAACGCGGATCTCGCCGGCGGCGATCAGCGCAGCCTCTTCACGGGTCGCGTCGATCTGCGCGCGAAGGTTCGCGGGTCGATGGCGCTGCCCTTTGGCATGGGCAAGGCGACGCATACCGCCGAGCCCTTCGTGAGCTGGGTGGGCGTTTCGCAGACCAATCAGGACGACAACCCGCTCTTCGTGCCGCAGACCGCGGTGCCGCAGCTTCGCTTGCGACTGCTCGAACTCGACAACCTCACGCTCGATCCGTCGGATCGCGTTCCGGAGCTGAGCAACGTCGTGGTCGGCGTCAACAATCGTTTCTGGGGCGACGCGTCCGGCAACCTGCTCGGCGAGCTGACGATCTCGTCGCAGTACCAGATGTCCGACGGCCGCTTCGGCCCGGCCGTCGCGCAGGGACAAGTGGCGCTGCCGCGGGGATTCCTGGTGCGCGCCCACGCGGCGGTCGATCTCGATCCCTCGAGTTTTGCGGACGGTCTCGTCGACTTCGGTTGGTACCAGGCCGGCAATCAGCTCAGCATCCGTTACCGCTACGTGCGCGACATCCCGCAAGTGTTCGAAAACTTCGAGCGCAACGATCGCTTCGAAGACTTCACCGACGACTTCACGCGCATCAACCAGATCAGCGGCGTTGCGCGCTGGCAGGTGACCGAACACTGGGCCGGCACCTACGCCGGCTCGTTCTCCTTCGACAACTCGATCTCGCTGATCAACCAGTTCGGCATCGAGTATCTCTCGCAATGCAAGTGCTGGGCGGTGCGACTCGAAGTGGACGAGGACCGCACGCGCGGCTTCGAGTGGTCGCTGCGCTATCGGCTGGTGGGGCTCGGCGATCCGAAGCAGCAACTCTTCACGCGTTGACGCCCCGGCGGGCCTCTGCTTTGATCGCGATCCATCCCCGCCATTCTCCACGGAAACTGCGTGTCCCCCCGCATTCTCGTCGTCGACAACTACGACTCCTTCACCTTCAACCTGGTGCATTTGCTCGCGGAGATCGGCGCCGATGTCGCGGTGGTGCGCGCGGATGCGGAATCGGGCCCGGCGCTCGCGGCGCGGCAGCCGGATGGCGTCGTGCTCTCGCCCGGCCCGGGTACACCCGAGCGCGCCGGCGCAATGCTCGAAGCGCTCGCCCTCTTTGCGCAGCGTGGCACGCCGGTGCTCGGCGTCTGCCTCGGCCATCAGGCGATCGGCGTGGCGTTCGGCGGCAGCGTCGTGCGCGCGCGCGTGCCGCGACACGGCAAAGCCGTCGCGATCCACCACGATGGCGCCGGCGTGTTGCGCGGTCTCGCCGAACCTTTCGACGCCGCGCTCTATCACTCGCTGGTGATCGATGAAGCGCGGCTCCCCGCGGCGCTCACCGTTTCGGCGCGCAGCCCAGAAGGCGAAGTGATGGGCGTGCGGCATCGCGAGCTGCCGCTCGAAGGCGTGCAGTTCCATCCCGAGTCCGTGCTGACGCCGGGCGGTCGTGCGCTCGTAGCCAACTTCGTCGCGCGCTGCGACGGAGCCAGCGCATGAGTCTGCGCGAATCGCTCGAGCTGGCGGTGCGACGCGAGCCCGTGCCGCCCGCGCTGCTCGAAGCCGCGTTCGGCGAGATCATGGATGGCAAGGCGAGCGCCGTCGCGATTGCGGCGCTGCTCGTCGCATTGCGCGCAAAGGGCGAGACGGTGGACGAGATCGTCGCCGCCGCGCGCGCGCTGCGATCTCGCGCCGACGGCGCGCCGACGCCCGATGCGCGCGCGATCGATACCTGCGGCACGGGCGGCGATGGCGCGGGCACCTTCAACGTCTCGACCGCCGCAGCCTTCGTCGTCGCGGGCGCGGGCGTGCCGGTTGCGAAGCACGGCAATCGCGCGGCGACGAGCCGCGCTGGCAGCGCCGACGTGCTCGAAGCGCTCGGCGTGCGCGCCGATCTACCGATCGCGCGCGCCGCCGAGATCGTGCGCGAGATCGGCATCGGCTTTCTCTTCGCACGACGCGCGCATCCCGCGATGCGCCACGTCGCCGCGGTGCGCGAAGAGCTCGGCATTCGCACGCTGATGAATTGCCTCGGGCCGCTGGTGAACCCCTGCGGTGTGCGGCGGCAACTGGTCGGTGTCTATGCGCGCGAGTTGGTCGAGCCGCTCGCGCATGCGCTCGCGCAACTCGGCGCCGAGTCGGCGCTGGTGGTGCACGGCAGCGACGGCCTCGACGAAATCACCACCACGGGGCCGACCTTCGCGGCGCGATTCGCGGGCGGCGTCGTCGAGACGCTGACGATCGACGCCGCCGAGCTCGGGATTGCGCGCGCGCGCAAAGAGCAACTCGCCGGCGGCGACGCGGCAGCGAACGCGCGCATCATCGGTGCCGTGCTGGCCGGCGCGCCGGGCCCGCAGCGCGATCTCGTGCTGGTGAACGCCGCTGGCGCGCTTTGGATCGCCGACGCGGCGCCGGATCTGGCCGGGGGCCTCACGCTCGCGGCGCAAAGCGTAGACAGCGGCGCAGCGCGTGCGAAGCTGGCAGCTCTGGTGGAACGAACACAGCGATGACGATCCTCGACGAGATCCTCGCGACGAAGCGCGACGAGGTCGCTGCGGCCCAGCGCCTCGAAGCGCCGGCCGCGCTGCGCGCGCGCGCCGACGCATGTCGCGAGACGCCGCGCGGCTTTCGCGCCGCGCTCGCGAGCGGCCCGCGGCCGCGCGTGGTGGCCGAGCTGAAGCGTCGCTCGCCGAGCAAGGGCGAGATCCGCGCCAATTTCGATCCCGTTGGTTGCGCGAAGGCCTACGCCGAAGCCGGCGCGGCCGCGATCTCGGTGCTCACGGATGCGAAGTACTTCGGCGGCGCGCTCTCGCTGCTGGCGATGGTGCGCCGCGAAGTCGCGCTGCCGCTGCTGCGCAAGGATTTCCTGATCGACGCGTATCAGATCGATGAAGCGCGCGTCGCCGGCGCCGATGCGGTGCTGTTGATCGCGCGCGCGCTCGACGTCGCGCAGCTCCGCGCATTGCGCGAACGCGCCGCCGCGCTCGGACTCGATGCGCTCGTCGAGGTACACGACGAAGCGGAAGTCGATGCAGCGCTCGCCGCCGGCGCCGATCTCGTCGGCATCAACAATCGCGATCTCGCCACCTTCGCCACCGATCTCGCGACGACCGAGCGCCTTGCGAAGCGACTCGTGGCGGCGGGCGTGGTGGTGGTCGGCGAGAGCGGCATTCTCACGCACGACGACGTTCGCCGGCTCGAAGCCGCGGGCGCGGATGCCGTGCTGGTTGGCGAAGCGTTGATGCGGGAGCCCGATGTGGGCGCCGCACTCGCGCGCTTGCGGGGGACACTGTGAAGGTTCGCGTGAAGATCTGTGGTGTTTGCACGCCCGACGACGCGCAGGCTGCCGTCGATGCGGGAGCAGACCTGATCGGGCTGAACTTCGTGCCGAGTTCGCCGCGCTACTTGCAAGTAGCGGATGCCGAGCGCATCGCGGCGCGTGTGGCGGGGCAGGTCGAGCGCGTGGCGCTCTTCCGCGACGCCGATCCCTACGACATCGAACGCATCCTGCGCCGCATCGACGTGGAGCGCGTGCAACTCCACGGTGAAGAGACCGAGGAAGACGCCGAGGCGATCGAGCTGCCCACGATCAAGGCGCTGCGCGGCGCCGATGAAGAGGGCGCCGCGAAGTATCCCGGTTCGATCCTGCTCCTCGATCACCCGACAGCAGGCGGCGGGCGTGGTCAGGCGTGGAACTGGGCGGACGCGGGCGTGCTGATCGCCGCTGGTTACGACGTGATCCTCGCGGGCGGCCTCGATCCCACTAGCGTGCAGCAGGCGATCGAAGACGTCGGCGATGTGTTGCCGTGGGGCGTCGATGTCGCGACCGGCGTCGAGAGCGAGCCGCGGCGCAAGGACGTCGAGAAGATGAAGGCGTTCATCGCCGCAGTGCGCCGTGCAGAGGCCGGCGAATGAGCGTTTCGCCCGCGGCGAACACGAGTCCTGGACGTTTCGGCCCTTACGGCGGTCGCTATGCGTCCGAGACGCTGATGGCCGCGCTGGTCGAACTCGAAGAAGCGTACCCGCGCATCACCGCGCTGCCAGCATTCCAGACCGAGCTGAACTCGCTGCTCGAACACTACGCGGGTCGCCCGACACCGCTCTACTTCGCGAAGCGCACCACAGAAAATCTTGGCGGCGCGAAGGTCTACTTGAAGCGCGAAGACCTCGCGCACACCGGCGCGCACAAGATCAACAACGTGCTCGGCCAGTGTCTGCTCGCGAAGCACATGGGCAAGCCGCGCGTGATCGCCGAGACGGGCGCGGGGCAACACGGTGTTGCGGCGGCGACGGCGGCCGCGCTGCTCGGCCTCTGCTGCGAGGTCTACATGGGCGCCGAGGACGTCGAGCGTCAGGCGCCGAACGTGTTCCGGATGGAGCTGCTCGGCGCGCGCGTGATCCCGGTGACGTCCGGTTCGAAGACGCTGAAGGACGCCATCAACGAAGCGATGCGCGATTGGGTCACCAACGTCGAGAGCACCTACTACTGCATCGGCTCCGTGATGGGCCCGCATCCGTATCCGACGATCGTGCGCGACTTCCAGCGTGTGATCGGCATCGAGGCGCGGCGCCAGATTCTCGAAATGGAAGGTCGGCTGCCCGATGTGCTCGTCGCCTGCGTCGGCGGCGGCTCGAACGCGATGGGCCTCTTCCATCCATTCCTCGACGACACATCCGTGAAGATGGTCGGCGTGGAACCGGGCGGGGAGGGCGTCGGCATCGGCCGCCACGGCGCGACGCTCGGCGCCGGCGTGACGGGCGTGCTGCACGGCCAGAAGACGATCGTGCTGGCGGACGACGACGGCCAGATCTTCCCGGCGCACTCGATCTCCGCGGGCCTCGATTATCCCGGCGTCGGTCCCGAACACGCGTGGTTCCGCGACAGCGGCCGCGCCGAGTATCCGTCGATCACCGACGAGGAAGCGCTCGACGCGTTCCTCTACCTCACGCGCACCGAGGGAATCATCCCGGCGCTCGAGTCGTCGCACGCGATCGCGCAGGTGCGCAAGCTCGCGCCGACACTACCGAAGGACGCGATCATCATCGTGAACCTCTCGGGCCGCGGCGATAAAGACGTGCCGACGGTTCGCGCGATCCTCGCCGAGCGCAACGCGGCGGCAGCGGGCTGATGGGACGCATCGAGGATCGCTTCGCAGATTTGCAGCGGCGCGGTGAGTGCGCGTTGATGCCGTTCATCACCGCGGGCGATCCGGACCTCGGCGTCACCGAAGCGCTGATCCCGGCGCTCGCGGAAGCCGGCGCCGACGTGATCGAGCTCGGCGTGCCGTTCTCGGATCCCAGCGCCGAAGGTCCGACGATCCAGCGCTCGAGCGAACGCGCGCTCGCGTCCGGCACCACGCTGCGTCGCGTGCTCGGTCTCGTGAAGTCGCTGCGTCCGAAGGTGGACGTGCCGATCGTGCTGATGGGCTACGCCAACTCGTTCCTGACGATGGGCGAGCGCAACTTTCCCGAAGCCGCGCGCGAAGCTGGCGTGGACGGCGTCATCACCGTCGATTGTCCGCCCGAGGAAGAGCCCGCGTACTTCGAGAACCTCGAGGCGTGCGGCGTCGATGCGGTGCTGCTCGCCGCGCCGACCACGACCGATGCGCGGATGGCGATGCTGGCCGAGCGCACGCGCGGCTTCTTCTACTACGTGTCGCTGACGGGAGTGACGGGTGCGCGCAACGCGTTGCCGCCGCGGCTCGTCGAGAACCTCGCGCGCATCCGCGCCGTCTCGAAAGTGCCGGTCTGCGTCGGCTTCGGCGTCTCGACGCCCGAGCAGGCCGCGTTTCTGGGCCAGCACGCCGACGGCGTCGTCGTCGGCTCCGCGCTCGTCGATCGCATCGGGAACGCGGCGAGTCGCGAGGACGCGATCGATGAGGCGGTGCGCTTCGTCGCCGCGCTGAAGGCGCCGCTGCGGCAAGCCCGCGGAGCGGGCGCGCAGTGAGCCGAAGGCGAACGAAGATCATCTGGTGGGCGCGCTGAGCGCGATGGTTCGCGTGCTCGTGCCGGGCGACGAGCTGGCGCTCGAAGCGTTCTTCACGGCGCATCCCAACACGACGCTCTTCTTCCAGAACAACGTGCAGAAGGGCGGACTCGTCGATCGCGGCGCGGTCTATCAAGCGACCTACGCAGCGGCTTTCGAGGACGGCGCGATCACCGCGCTCGCGAACCACTGCTGGAACGGCAACGTGCTGCTCGAAGCGCCGCGCCATCTCGACGCCGTGGCGCGCGAGGCCGTGCGCGCGAGTGGTCGCGCGGTGAGCGGGATCCTCGGGCCGCGCGCGCAAGTCGTCGCGGCGCGCACTGCGCTCGGCCTCGACGGCGCGGCCACGTACATGGACTCGGCCGAGGATCTCTTCGCTCTCGACCTGGATGGCCTGCGCGTCCCCGCGCCGCTCGCGTCGGGTGCGTGGCGCTGCCGCCCGCCGACGGACGCCGAGCTGCCGATGCTCGTCGCGTGGCGTCACGCCTACCGCCAGCACCACCTCGGCGAGACGCCGGGCGCCGCGCTCGCCGAGAAGGCGCGCGAGGAGATGCATCGCTACCAGAGCGAGCGCCTGCACTTCGTGCTCGAAGTGGACGGCGCCGCCGTCGCATACACCGCTTACAACGCACAGACGCCGAAGTGCGTGCAGATCGGGGGCGTGTGGACGCCGCCGCCGCTGCGTTCGCGCGGCTACGCCCGCGCGGCCGTCGCGGGATCGCTGCTCGCCGCGCGCGCGCGTGGTGTCGCAGGCAGTGTGCTGTTCACGGAGGAGGACAATCATCCCGCGAAGGCCGCGTACCACGCGCTCGGCTACGAGCGGATCGGCGATTATGGGATGGTGATGTTCGCACGCGGAGACTGATCACTGTCGCGGACGGTCGCTACCCGCGCACCGCCTCGACCACGCGCAGATAGTTCGTCGCGAAGATCTTCTGGATTCGCTCCGCGCTCCAGTTCCGCCGCAGCATGTGTTCGACGAGGCGGGGCAGGTCGAGCGGGCTCTTCAGATCGCGCGGCGGGCAGATTGCGCCGTCCCAGTCGGAGCCGAGCGAGGCGTGATCTTCGCCGACGGTGTCAACGATGTGTTCGAGGTGGCGCACGACGGCTTCGCTGCGACCGCCCAGCGCGGGCTCGCCGAGGAAGCTCGATTGGTACATCACGCCGATCGTGCCGCCGCTGTCGGCGATCGCGCGCAGCTGCTCGTCGTCGAGGTTGCGCCAGTGCGGCGTCACTCCCGTGACGCCCGTGTGTGTGACGATCAGTGGCAGCGAGCGGTCGTGCACGGCGATCGCGTCGAAGAATCCCTCGCGGTTGATGTGCGCGAGATCGACGAGGATGCGCTTCTCGTCGAGGCGGCGGACGAAGTCCTTGCCGAAGCTCGAGAGTCCCTCGCCGCGTCGTGCTCCCGCGGCTGGCGACGACGTGACGCCGATGCGTGACGACGAGAGGTGCACGATCGTGATGCGCACGATCAGGTCGTCGGGGATCAAGTCGAGAGCATTGAGATCGCGGTCGAGCGCGTTGCCGCCCTGGATGCCGAGGAACGCGGCGTGTTTGCCGGCCGCGACGGCGGCTTTGTACTCGCGCACGTTGCGCACCACCTGAAACTCTTCGGCGACGCTTTCGAAGATGCCCTGCAGCCGGCGCACGTTTTCGACGAACACGGCGGGCCGCGCTTCGGCCGATCGCAGTGGGTTGGTGGTGATCACCCAGATCGCGCCGCTGAGTTGCGCTTCGCGGACGCGCGGGAAATCGACCATCGAGAGGAAGCGCGCGCCGGTGGGGCCGTCGCCGTGACGCTTGCGCAGGTCGTAGCCGAGGATGCGCTTCCAGATGAACGAGTCCATGTGCAGGTCGATCGACTGGCAGCTCAGATAGAGCTCGACGGCTTCGCGTGAGATGCCGAGTTCGCGCGCCCAGCCGGCGGGGTCGCTGCGATGATTGCGGTAGCTGAGTTTCGTCATGGGATCGGCAAGGTAAACAGCCGCGGTCCGGAAAACGAGTGACAAGCGACGGATGCTTCGGGCAACCTGCGCTCGGATTGATCGAGCCGACGAGGGGAACCGCAGCGTGACCGATCTCGCGTTTCGCTCCGCCACCGAACTCGCCGCTGCGCTGCGTCGGCGCGAGATCTCGGCGCGCGAGCTGCTCGATCGCTACCTCGCGCGCGCGGATCGCTACAACGAGGGCATCAACGCGATCGTCGCGTGGGATGTCGAGCTGGCGCAGAAGCGCGCGGACGCAGCCGATGCGGCGACCGCGCGCGGCGAATCGTGGGGCGCGCTGCACGGCGTTCCGATGACGATCAAGGACTCGATCGAAGTGGTCGGCATGCCGACCACCTGCGGCGCACCGGAGTTGCGCGATCACCACGCGGCGACGAACGCGCCCGCCGCGCAGCGCCTGCTCGACGCGGGCGCCGTCGTCTTCGGCAAGACCAACCTCCCGATCTACGCGGGCGACTTCCAGTCGTACAACGATGTGTACGGCACCACGAACAATCCGTGGGATCTGTCGCGCGGTCCGGGCGGCTCGAGCGGCGGCGCGGCGGCGGCGCTCGCTGCGGGACTCACCGGCTTCGATCTGGGCAGCGACATCGGCGGATCGATTCGCAACCCGGCGCACTTCTGTGGCGTCTATGGATTGAAGCCGAGCTGGGGCGTGGTGCCGTCGCGCGGACACATTCCGGGACCGCCCGGAGCGTTGGCAGTGAACGATCTCGGCGTGCTCGGCCCGCTCGGTCGCAGCGTCGCTGATCTCACGCTCGGTCTCGATCTGCTCGCCGGCCCCGATGTCTGGGACGCGCGTGCCTGGCAGGTGACGCTGCCGCCGGCGCGCCACGAACGACTCGCCGATTTCCGCGTTGCCGCGTGGTTCGATGACCCGCTCTGCCCGATCGATGCGGAGGTGGCTGCGCCGCTGCGCGCCGCCACCGACACGATCGCGCGTTGCGGCGCCAAGCTCGACACGAAAGCGCGTCCCGTCGATGGCGCCGAGAGCTTCTCGATCTACCTGCGCTTGCTCTACGCCGTGATCGGCGCCGGGCTGCCCGCGCCATTGCTCACGGGCTTCGACGCGACGCTCGCAGGCCTCGCTCCCGAAGACGACGGCACGATCGCGAACCTGATCCGCGGCGCATCGCAGCGCCATCGCGATTGGATCGCCGTGAACGAGCGCCGCATGCAATTGCGCGCGCGCTGGGACGCCTTCTTCCGCGACTTCGATGTGTTGCTGCTGCCCGTCGCGCCGACGGTCGCGTTCCCCCACGATCACAGCGAGATCAGCGGGCGCACGATCGCGGTGAATGGAAAGCCGCTGCCGTATCTGCAGCAGCTCTTCTGGGCGGGGCTCGCGACTCTGGCGTACCTGCCCGCCGTCGCAGCACCGATCGGACTCGCGAAGAGCGGGCTTCCAGTCGGCATCCAGATCGTCGCGCCGTATCTGGAAGATCGAACGGCGATCGCCTTCGCGGCCGCGCTCGCGCGTGAACTCGGTGGCTTCGTCGCGCCGCCGGGCTTCGCGTGAGCTGGCTCGCACAGCACGCGCGACTCGAGATGATCGCGCGCCGCATCGAGCCGAGCGTGCGGCTGTTGCCGAAGGACGGTCGGTTCTGGCGCGGTCTCGGCAAGCTCGCGTCGATCGCGACGGGTGGCGGCATTTCCGTGCAGATCTTCCTGCACGACTACGCCACCGCCTTCGGTCCCCTCCAGGGCTATCCGCGCGAGTGGAGTGCAGAGCGCGTCGAGGCGTTGCTGGTGCACGAAGCGCGACACACGCGGCAGGCTCGCTGGTGCGGGCTCGGCATCCATCCGTGGCTCGGCCTGCCGCTCTTCGGGCTTCTCTATCTCGCGCTGCCACTGCCCGCCGGCTTCGCGATGGCGCGCTTCTGGTTCGAGCTGGACGCCGATCGCGCGTCGTGGCGGCACGCGCTCGCGAGCGGCGCGTCGCCGGAGTGGGTGCGCACACGCGCCGCCGAGTTCGCGGGCCGCGTCTGCTCGGGTCACTACGGCTGGCCGCTTCCGCAACGACTCGGCGCTCGCTGGTTCGCGCGATCCGCCGAGCGCGCGATCGCCGCACACGCGCTGCAACAGGCTGCGTAGCGCAGCAGATCGGCAAGAGTGGCGGTGGATATCTGCTAAGACACGTCCCGCTCGCTGATCTGAGGGTCGGGCGAGCAGGGGGACCCACTGGCCCACGGCTTCGACGAGAGGGTCGGCGGCGCGACCGGGCGCTGGGTGGCGTTCGTGGATCGACGACCTGCCTGGGTCGTCGCGATCGTACTCGCTGCGACGGTCCTTCTCGGCATCTACGCCGTGAGGAACCTCGGCATCAACGCGGACCCCAACGCGATGATCTCGGGCGACCTCCCGTTTCGCACGCGGGAGCGCGAGTTCCAGCAGGCGTTCCGCTCCGCGGCCGACGACTTGTTGGTGTTGGTCGAAGCCGACTCCGCGTTCGCAGCCGGCAAGGCGGCCGACGCATTGGCGACGCGCCTCGGTCAACGCTCGGATCTCTTCGAGCGCGTGCAGCTCGCGGGCGGCGGCGAATTCTTTCGGCGCAACGCGCTGCTCTATCTCGATCTGCCGGCGCTCGAGTCGCTCGCCGATCGACTTGCGACGGTGCAGCCGTTCCTCGCCGAGATCGCGCGCGATGCGAGCGTCGTCGGCATTGCGGATCTGCTCGCCAAGGCGACGCAGGCCCAGCGCGATGGCAACGACGTAGGCATGGATCTCGCCGCTGCGCTCGATCGCGTGAGCATCGCGGTCGAAGCGGCGCAACAAGGCCGCACCGCACCCGATCCATGGGGCGACGCGCTGATCGGCGGTTCGCTCTCCGAAGAGGCGCGCCATCGCGTGATCGCGCTGCGGCCCAACTCGAAGTTCAACCAGCTGCTCTTCGCCGAACCCGCGGTCGAAGCAATTCGCGAAGCGGCGCTCGCCGAGGGCCTCAGCGCCGAGCGCGGCGTGCGCGTGCGCATCACCGGCTCCGAAGTGTTGAACTACGAAGAGCTGCAAGTCGTCGAGTCGGAGGGCCGGAAGCTCGCGTTGGCAGCGCTCGTGCTCTTCACTGCTGCGACGTTCTTTGCAGTGCGCTCGCTGCGCGTGCTCGTCGCGCTGGTGATCAGCCTCGTCGTCTCGCTGATCTGGAGCAACGCGTTCGCGGCCGCGACGATCGGTCATTTGAATCAGGTCTCGGCCGCTTTCAACGTGCTGATCATCGGACTCGGCGGCGAGCTCGGCATCCACTTCTGCATGCGCTACGCCGAACTCGCGGCGAAGGGTCGCTCGCGGACGGAAGCATTGACCGAAACCGGTGCGACGATGGGATCGGCGCTCTTCTCGAGCGCGGTCACCACCGCGATCGGCTTCCTGGTGTTCTGGCCCACCGACTATCGCGGTGTCGCCGAACTCGGTCTGATCGCGGGCGCCGGCGTGCTGCTCTCGCTCGCGGCGAGCTTGACGCTCTTGCCCGCGCTGCTCTCGCTCGGCGCGAAGACGCACCCGTATTTTTCCGCGCCGTCGCTGCCGTTCGCGGCGCGGCTGCGACACGTGCCGGTGACGTACGCGCGGCCGATCCGCTGGGTGGCGCTCGCGATCGCGGTGGGTTCGCTGGCGCTGATCCCGCGTGTGAGCTTCGACCACAACCCGGTGAATCTGCGCGATCCGAGCACCGAATCGGTGCAAGCGTTCCAGGATCTGCTCGCACAGAGCAGCACGTCACCGTGGACGGTGGATCTGGTCGCGAAGGATCTCCCCACGGCGCAAGCAAAGGCAGCCGAGCTCGCGCAACTCCCATTCGTGTCGGACGCGCGGACGCTGGTCGACTTCGTGCCGGATCAGCAGGACGAGAAGCGCGCGATGCTCGAGACGATGGCGTTCCTGGTGCCGCCGCCGACACGGCGCAGCGCGCCGCCGGATGTCGCCGCGCAGATGGCTGCTCTCGCACGTCTCGAAGCCGCGCTCGGTGCGGACGCGAGCGCGCCCCGCGATCCGAGATTTGCCGCGAGTGAGACGCGCCTGCGCGATGCGCTCGCCGGTTTGCGCGCGGCGGTTGCGACAGCACCCGATCCGACGACGTTGCTGGCGCCGTTGCAGTCGAACGTCATCGGATCGCTTGTCGAGCAACTCGACGAGCTCGTAGCCGGTCTGTCGCCCGACGTGGTGACGCTCGACACGCTGCCACCCGAGCTGCGCGAGATGATGCTCGCGGATGATGGCCGCGCGCGCGTCGAAGTGATTCCGAGCAAGGATTTGAACGACAGCGCGAACCTCGAGGAGTTCGTCGATGGCGTGCGCGCCGTCGCGCCGGAGGGCACGGGTCCCGCCGTTGGATTGATCGAGTGGGGACGCGTCACGTCGGGTGCGATGAAGCAGGCGATGCTCGTCGGTTTCATCGCGACGGCGCTCTTTCTCTATTTGCTGTGGCGCAATTGGTGGGACACCGCGCTCGCGTTCTTTCCGCTCGCGCTGGCCGGCGTTGCCACCTGCGCCGCGTTGGTGTTGCTCGGCTGGCATTTCGATTTCGCCAACGTGATCGTGCTGCCGATGCTGCTCGGCATGGGCATCGACAACGGCGTGCATCTCGTGCACCGCCACCGCACGAATCCCGAAGAGGAAGACGTGCTCGCCTCGTCGACCGCGCGTGCGGTCTGGTTCGCTGCACTCACGACGGTGTTGTCGTTCGGGAGTCTCGCGTTCGCATCGCACCGCGGGATGGCGTCGCTCGGGCGGCTGCTGACGCTCGGTGTCGCCGCAACGCTCGTCTGTTACGTCGTGGTGCTGCCCGCGGTGCTCGCATGGGACGACGAACGAGCGAAGAAGAAGAAGGCCCGGAGCTAGGCGTCGGGATCGTCTTCCGCGAGTGCGCGAGACTGAATCGGGTTCGGCGCGAACTCGGGGCCGCCGTCCCAGCCGGGAATCACGCGCGCCTGCGCAAGCCATGAATTCGCGAGGTCGTCGTCGAGCACGACCGACGAAGCGCCCGACTCTTCGATGATGCCGTCCCACAAATCCTGGCCGCCGGAGTCCCACCACTGGCGAGACGGGTGCTCGAAATCGAGAGACAGTTTCATCATGGGCGCGCATTGTAACGATCGACCCTCGCACTACCATGCGCCGATGCCGCACCCCCAGCACTTTGCAGAGTCTCCCGAAAGCGTCGGCGTCGATGCCGCGAAGCTCGCCGCACTCTTCGACCGCGCCGAGCGCGAGATCCGCGACGGGACGCTGCCTTCCGCGCAACTCGCGGTCGCGCGCGACGGCAAGATCGCCGCGATGCGCAGCTTCGGAACGGTGACGCACGAAGGCCGATCTGCGCCCGCCACCAACGACACGCTCTACGTGATGTTCTCGTGCACCAAGGCGATCACGTCGGCAGCCGCGTGGTTGTTGCTGCAAGAAGGCAAGCTCCGCCTCGACGAGCCGGTTGCCGCGGTGATCCCCGAGTTCGGCGCGAACGGCAAGGAAGCCATCACGCTCGAACAACTGCTCACGCACAGCGCCGGCTTTCCGCGCGCGCCCTTTGACCTGATGAAACTCGGTTGGCCGGATCTCCCCGCGCGCTTCGCGACGTGGCGGCTCAACTGGGAACCCGGCACTCGCTTCGAGTACCACCCGTCGAGCAGCATGTGGGTGATCGCCGCGATGGTGTCGGCGCGCAGCGGCATGGAGTTTCGCGACTTCGTGCGCGCGCGCATCGCGGAGCCGCTCGGCCTGCCCGATTTGCGTGTAGGGTGCCCGCGCGCGGAGCAAGGCCGGCTTGCAGACATCGCCTATCGCGGTCGCGCGTGGACCCATGAAGAACTCGTCGCGAAGGGATTCCCGGCGCCCCCGGTGACGGAAGTCACTGAAGAGAATTTGATGCGCTTCAACGGTGCGTCGGTGCGCGAACTCGGCGTGCCGGGCGGCGGCGGCACCGCGACGGCCGGCGACCTCGCGCTCTTCTACCAGTCGCTCGTGCTGGGCGGCATCGCGCCCGATGGCTCGCGCATCTGGGAAGCGGCGATGCTGCGCGACGCGCGCACGATTCGGAACCCGTCGTTCGTCGATCCGGTATTCCGCAAGCCCGCGAATCGCGGACTCGGAATCGTGATTGCCGGCGGTCCCGACAAATTCGCGCTCGGCTTTGGTCGCACCGGCTCCGACACCATGTTCGGTCACGGCGGTGCGGGCGGGCAGGTCGCCTGGGCGGATCCCGAGACGGGACTCTCCTTTGCGTATCTCACCGACGGCCACGATCGCGACATGCTGCGCCAGGGCCGCCGCATCATCGCGCTCTCGAGCCTCGCCGCGGTGTGCGCGCTGTGAACGCGCAGCTGAGCACGCTGCGCTTCTCGCGCGACGAGCTGCTGCGCTCGCATCCGTTCGCCGCGCCGCACGTGGTGTTGGGCGAGCGACTGCACGGCGGCTTCGACGACGCGGGCCGCTACCTCTCGCCGCGGCTGCTGGTGCGCGCACCCGCCGTCGCGGCGTGGACCGAAGCGCTGCGCGCGCGTGGCGGCGATCTGCTCGACGCGGACGACTCGCTGCTCACGGGCGTGCGCGCCACCAACGAAGCGCAGCAGAAGCTGCTCTTGCTCGAAGGACTCGGGCAGACCTTCTGGGACATGATGACGATCATCGGCGAGATCGAAGGGCGCGGGCGCGTGCTCGCCGAGATCGCGTTCCCCGAGCTCGGCGAAGCGATCTTCGAGGATGTCTCGACATGGGCCGTGGCGCACCTGAACGGCGGCCTGCTAGAAGCGCACGGCCTCGACGAGGGCGGCGAGCCGCAAGCTGGCATCGGCGGTCACGACAAGATGTGGTTCGCGCTGCGCGATCTCGCCTTCGGCGCGACCGCGTTCTCGCAACCGGCTGCGCCGCAGCGCATCGGTCGCCCCGATGAGGAGGCGACGCTGGTGCCCGAGATCGCAACGCGCTTCGAACGCACCATCGGCTTCCTGATGAACCTGCTGCTGACGGAGATCCGCGCGCACTCGACCTTTTCGTTCACCGAGCGCCTGCTGCGCGACGCTGAATTGTTTCGCGATCGCCGCGACGAGGCTCTATTCGCCGCCGAGCTGGTGGGCCGCATCCGCAGCGACGAAGCGATCCACGTCACATCGCTGCGGCTCTATCTCGGCGAGCTGCGCGCCGCGACGTTCCGCACGCGCGACGGCGGCAAACTCGCCGGCGCCGAAGTGATCGATCGCCTGTGGAGCGGCATCGTGCGCTGGTGGACGATCGAACAGCCGCCGCTCGCCGCGAAGCAGCAGCGCGAAGTGCTGCACGAGCGGATTCATCAGCATCGCGATGGTGCACGGATCTGGCAGCGCTTCGAGGCGTTGGCGTACGCGCAGGACTGACAGAGCAGTACCGCTGCGGTCCCTCGCCCGGTCGGAGCATGAACCCGCTCACCGAACGAGGTCGCGTCGCTACCGGGTGCCCTCGTAGAAGAACTGCTCGCGTGTGATCTTCTCGTCCTTCACCGTGTAGACGCCGACTTCCTCCAGCGTCCTACGCTCGCCCGTGGCTTTCGGCGTGACCTCGAACGCGAAATGAACCGCGAATTGTCCCGCCGAAACGGTGGCTCCGTCTCTGCCCGCGTCATCGAAGTACGGGCCCCGCACCTTCTCGCCATGGATGGTGTTGGCTGCGGCCCAGCGCCTGGATTTCTCGATCACGGGCGCCTTGCCCGTGACTTCCTCGCCGCTGGCCTCCACCGAGACGATGTCAGTCGCGTACATCGTCTCCATCGCATCGAAATTCTTTCCCTCGTTGCACAACTCGACAAACTGCTTCGCAAGGATTTTAAGGCTCATTGGAACTCCTGATTCGAATCTTCGCGCAAGGCGAGCACCAAGTGCGCTCGGCTCGCTCGCGACGATACGGAAGACGTGCCCTGTCCTTTGGTGGATTCATTGCTCGGCAACCCGACTCAATCACGCGTAGGCCGTATCGGCGCGAGGATTCCAAGGGCCTTGATCCTCGACGCCAGTGTGGTGGGCTTCACTCCGAGCAGCTGCGCGGCCCCCCCTGGCCCGGAGATCTTGCCTCTCGTGGCTTCCAGCGCCGATCGGATGTTGGCAGCTTCCAATTGTCGGATCTGCGCGTCTGGCTGCACGGTTCTGGCGCGCACGCTCGGCACATCGAGCGGAGGATCGGATCGGGTCTGTGGCGGGAGTTCGATGCTCAGTCTTCCCCCAGTCGAGATGATGACTGCCCGCTCGATGACGTGCTGGAGTTCCCGCACGTTTCCAGGCCACTCGTAGTCCTGAAGTCGTTGCACGCTTTCCAGTGTCAGCGGCGGCTTCGGCCGGCCGACCTTGCGCGCAGACGCTTCGAGGAAGTGCTCAGCGAGAATGGCTATGTCTTCCTTCCTCTGGCGCAGCGGAGGAACTTCGACCGGGAACACGCTGAGCCGGTAGTAGAGATCCCTTCGAAAGCGGCCCGCTTCCGCCTCGCACCGCAGGTCGCGGTTCGTCGCTGCAATCAGCCGCACGTTGACTTTCCGAGTGCGTTCCTCGCCGACCCGTTCGAGTTCCCCTTCCTGCAGCACGCGCAGCAGCTTTGCTTGGAGCTCGGTCGGGATCTCGCCCACCTCGTCGAGAAAGAGTGTTCCGCCCTCGGCCAGCTCGAAACGTCCAACCCGATCCCGCAGCGCACCCGTGAACGCACCCCTCGCGTGCCCGAAGAACTCACTCTCGAACAGCTCGCGCGGTACAGCGGCGCAATTGACCTTGATCATGGGCCTGCCCGCCCGCTTGCTGCGGCGGTGGATCTCTCGCGCGACGAGTTCCTTGCCCGTACCGCTTTCGCCGAGGACAAGGACGGTCGAGTCCGTGGTCGCGACCATGTCGATCTTCCGCGTGACGGCTTCGAGTGCCGAGCTCTGCCCGAGAAGATCTCCGAATGCTCCCGTCCCCTTGACGTCCTCCCGCAGATACTCGTTCTCCATCTCGAGCCGCCTGCGCAGCGCCTCGATCTCCGCGAACGCTCGTGCAGTGTTCAGCGCACTGGCGGCATGATCGGCAATCATCCGCAGCCAATCCATGCATTCGCCTGCGATCGGCTGGCGGGCGAACACGGCTAGGACGCCGAGCACTTCGCCGCGATAGATGAGCGGCTGCCCCGCGAACCCGCGGATTCCTTCCGCGCGAATCCAGTCTGGTTGGGCGACCCACTCGGGCAACGGATTGCTCAGTTCGGGTTCCTCGAGCGGTCTGCCTTCGACCGCGATGCGGCCGACCTTCCACATCCCGAACGGAATTCGATGGAAGGTTCCGTCGATGCCGTGCCATTCGGTCGTGGAAATCAGCGACCGCCCCGCGCTTGCGACGAGTCGGAGACACTGTGGCCGTCTTCGGCACACGTCGGTCATCGGACAACGCGAGCAATCCGCCGTGCGCTGCGCCAACCAGATACGGGCGAGCGCGACTCGGTCCATGACGCAGAGCCGGGCCACGATCAGCTCCAGCAATTCGGAGACGGAATGTTGCTGAGCCATGTCCAGCAACAGTCGCTTGGGATCATCGAAGAGTGCAGCTCTGTCCGAACTCACATGGGCAGTCTACGAAAATTCGTCATCCAGATCCGAGAATTCGTAATTCATCGTCATCTCGTCACACGAGCGCGGTCGTAGAAGCCCACCGAGCCGTTAGGAACGACGGCCGACCAGCGTTTGTTTGGCATGAGAAGTGAACTTGACGAATCGCGCGCGCCCCGCATAGGTGAGGCGGGAGCCGCACAGTTCTTCGCCATTCGGAGGAATGAGCATGATTCGCATCGCGAACCGCATGTTGGTTCTCGTCCTACTCGCGGCGATCGCGCCGGCGCTCGCCTCTGCGCAAGCGACCGCCCCCGCGCGCACGAATGAGCCGATGGATGACGTCGAAGTCGTGTATAAGACCGCGAAGGTCGGCGATCTCGACGTCTTCTACCGCGAAGCGGGACCGAAAGACGCGCCGACGATCCTGCTACTTCACGGATTCCCGACCAGCTCGCAGATGTTCCGCAATCTGATCCCCGCACTGGCGGATCGGTACCACGTCGTCGCGCCCGACTATCCCGGCTACGGCTACAGCTCGATGCCGCCGCGCGACCAATTCGCCTACACGTTCGACAACCTTGCCAAGGTGATCGACGCGTTCACCGAAAAGCTCGGGCTCGAGAAGTACGCGCTCTACGTCCAAGACTATGGAGCGCCGGTCGGATACCGGCTCGCCGTCGCGCACCCGGAGCGGATCACGGCCATCGTCGTGCAGAACGGCAACGCCTACGACGAGGGGCTCGACAACGACTTCTGGAAGCCGATCAAGGAATACTGGAAGGAGCCACAGAGCAAGGAGAAACGGGACGCCATTCGCAGTCTGCTCACCTACAAAGCGACGAAGTGGCAGTACACAACCGGCGTGAAGAACCCCGAGCTCGTCAGCCCGGACGGAGCAGCAGAGGACCAGTTCCTGCTCGACCGAAAGGGCAACGACGAGATCCAGCTCGACCTGTTCCTAAGCTACGGAAGCAACCCGCCGCTCTATCCGAAATGGCAGGAATACTTCCGCAAGCACCAGCCGCCGATGTTGATCGCCTGGGGAAAGAACGACCAGATCTTCCCGCCCGCAGGCGCCGAGCCGTACAAGCGCGATCTGAAGACGTTGGAATTCCACCTGCTCGACGCGGGTCACTTCGCGCTGGAAACCAACGGTGCAGAGATCGCGAAGCTGATGCGGGATTTCCTCGGCAAGCACGTGGCACGGAAATAGCGAGCGCATGGCGGCTGAACGTCGCGCATTCCCGAGCGACATCGCCTTCACTTCCGCGGTGAAAACGATCCAGGAGCGGAAGGGCTCCCGGAAGAGTTACGCCCGGATGGAGCGAGGTGACGGGTGGCAGATGAGTGTCACCCCGGACCTCGTCTCCCTCCTCGCCGATCTCGACATGTTCTACCTGGGCACCGCAACTGCAGACGGGCAGCCGTACATCCAGTACCGCGGCGGATCGCGTGGGTTCCTCAAGGTGATCGACGGCCGCACGCTCGGCTTCGCCGACTTCGGCGGTAATCGCCAATACATCACGCTCGGAAATCTGTCCGAGAACCCGAAGGCATTCCTGTTCCTCATGGACTACGCGAACAGCCGGCGGGTGAAGGTCTGGGGTACCGCGCGCGCCGTCGAGGGAGATGCGGCTATGGAGGAACGTCTCCGCGATCCGGCATATCCCGGCGAGGTCGAGCGAGCGATTTTGTTCACCGTCGAGGCGTGGGACGTGAACTGCCCGCAGCACATCCACCCTCGATTTTCACAGCGGCAGATCGACCCGGTCATCGAGCGACTCCAAGCACGGATCGCCAATTTGGAAGCCGAAGTCGAACTGCTGCGATCAACTTCTTCCCGCTCGAGGAGACCCTGAATGTTCAAGACCCACAATGACCTCTCTGAGCCTGTCCGCGTCAAGGTGGTCGAGTTGCTCAATGCACGCCTGGCCGACTGCTCCGACTTGCAGACACAGACCAAGCAGGCCCACTGGAACGTCAAAGGCTCGAACTTCATCGCGCTGCACAAGCTCTTCGACGAGGTCAACGAGGACGTCGAGAACTACGTCGACGAAATCGCCGAGCGGATAGTGCAGCTCGGCGGTGTAGCCAAGGGGACGGCTCGAATGGTGGCGAAGCAGACCTCGCTGCCCGAGTACCCGGTGGGCGCCGTCGATGGGCGCAGCCATGTGGCTGCGCTGTCGTCCGCCATCGCGGCGTTCGGCAAGGCGGCGCGGAAGGCGATCGGGGAAGCGAACGATCTGGGCGACCTCGATACGGCCGACCTGTTCACGGAAGTGTCGCGCGGAATCGACAAGTGGCTCTGGTTCGTCGAGGCGCACGCCCAGGCGGAATAGCCCCCGACTCTCGGAACGTATGAAGGGAAACCACGGATGAGCACGATCACGACGAAGGACGGCACACAGATCTACTACAACGACTGGGGAACGGGACAACCCGTCGTCTTCAGTCACGGCTGGCCGCTCTCCGCGGACGCGTTCGAGGACCAGATGTTCTTTCTGGCCTCGCGCGGCTACCGATGCATCGCCCATGATCGCCGCGGGCATGGCCGATCGAGCCGGCCCTTCCATGGCAACGACCTCGACACGTACGCCGATGACCTCGCGGCGCTCGTCGAAGCGCTCGATCTGACGAACGCGGTCCATGTTGGCCACTCGACGGGCGGCGGCGAAGTCACGCGTTACATCGGGCGCCACGGCACGATGCGAGTGGCCAAGGCCGTGCTGATCAGTGCCATTCCGCCGCTGATGCTGAAGACGCCTGCCAATCCGGGCGGTCTACCGATCGACGTGTTCGACCAGCTCCGCGCCAATGTCGTCGCCGACCGCTCGCAGTTCTGGCGGGAACTCAGCATGCCCTTCTACGGCTACAACCGACCAGGCGCGAAGATCTCGGAGGGCGTGCGCGAGTCGTTCTGGCTTCAGGGAATGAACGCCGGCTTCCCGGCCTCCTATTTCTGCATCAAGGCATTCTCGGAGACGGACCTCACTGGAGATCTCGCAATGCTCGACGTGCCGACGCTCATCCTCCACGGAGACGATGATCAAATCGTCCCGATCGGAGCCTCCGCGATGCTGTCGTCCAAGCTGGTGAAGAACGCGACGCTCAAGGTCTACAAGGGCGCACCGCATGGCATGTGCACGACGCTCAAGGACCAGGTGAACGCCGATCTGTTGGCTTTCTTGAAGGGCTGATCTGTCGCAATAGGAGACGGCAATGCAAATCAACCGGCGTGACACCGCGGTGGTATTCATCGACCCGCAAAATGAAGTGTTGAGCGAGAAGGGCGCCGCGTGGTCCGCCGTCGGTGACAGCGTCACCGAAAACGAGACCATCGCGAACATCGAACGCATCTTCCAGGCTGCCAAGCAGCATGACTTCGAGGTCTTCGTCTCGCCGCACTACTTCTTCCCGACGGACGCCGGTTGGACATTCAACGGGCCGCTCGAGACGATGGAGCACGAGAACAAGATGTTCGCCCGCCGCGGGGTACTGAATCTCGACGGGCTGATCGGGTCTGGTGCCGATTGGCTCGCGCGGTTCAAGCCCTTCATCGAGGACGGGAAGACCGTCGTGGTCAGCCCGCACCGGGTCTGGGGTCCCCAGACCAACGATCTCGTGCTGCAACTGCGAAAACGCGGAATTTCCAAGGTCATCCTCGGCGGGATGTTGGCCAACATGTGCGTGGAGTCGCACCTGCGCGACCTGCTGGAGCAGGGTTTCGAGGTGCTGGTTGCCAAGGACGCAACGGCTGGCCCTCGCCATCCCGAATGGGGCGACGGCTACACCGCAGCACTGATCAATTTCCAGTTTCTCGCGCACGCGGTCCTGAGAACCGCCGACGTCGTCGAAGCGATGAAGCCGCGCTGAAAGGTGCCGGGTGTCGAGACCTATAAGGTCCTGATCGTCGGTTGCGGCAAGGCCGGCAAGACGCTTGCCGCCGACCTCGCCGGATCCGGCCACCGCGTCGCGCTGGTCGAGCGGGGCATGATCGGCGGAACGTGCATCAATGTCGGCTGCATTCCGACCAAGGCATTGGTGAGGAGTGCGAAGGTCGCGGAGCTGGCGGCACGAGCGGCAGATTTCGGAATCCACGTCGACGCCTGGCGCACCGACATGCCTGCCGTGCGCGCCCACAAGCGGGCGGTTGTTGCGGGCATGGTGGGCGTGAACTGGGACAACCTGCACGGGCCGCTGGGCGACGACTTCCTACTTGGTGAAGCGCGCTTCGTCGCGCCGCGAACCGTCGAGGTTCGCAGCGCTGCAGGCGGGCCGGTGCGGCGCATCCGAGGCGACAAGCTCTTCATCAATCTCGGTGCGGAACCGGCGATGCCGTCATTGCCGGGTCTCGTCAAAGCGGAGCCGCTGACGAGTCAGTCGGCGTTGGAGCTGGATCGACTGCCCGACCATCTGGTGATCATCGGCGGTGGTTATGTCGGGGTCGAGCTGGGACAAGCATTCCGCCGCTTCGGCAGCAGCGTCACCGCCGTCCAGCGCGCATGCCATCTGCTTCCGGAGGAAGACATCGACGTGTCCGAAGCGGTCGAGGAGATTTTTCGAGAGGACGACATCGCTATCGCACTGGATGCCGAGGTGACACGCGTCGAGGGCCGCTCGGGCGATCGCGTGCGTCTGCACTTCCGATCGCGGGAAGGCGAGCGCAGGATCGAAGGGAGCGATTTGCTGGTGGCGGTTGGCCGAGTGCCGCTGACGCGAGGCGTCGGACTCCGAGAAGCCGGCGTGGAAGTCGACGATCATGGCTTCATCGTCGTCAACGATCGGCTCGAGACGACTGCGCCGGATACGTGGGCGCTCGGAGATTGCGCCGGCAGCCCGCAACAGACGCACGCCGCGCTCGACGACTACCGGATCGTGAAGGCCAACGTGTTCGCGGGCGGGAATCGGAGCACGGCGGATCGCGTCATCCCGCACACTGTATTCATGGATCCGGAACTGGGTCGGATCGGAATGACGGAACGGCAGGCACGCGCCAAGGGCCGGGACATCCGGGTCGCGAAGGTGCCGGCTTCGGTGATCCCGCGCGCACGTACGCTGGTGGAAACACGTGGATTCCTGAAAGCCGTGATCGATCCACGCTCCAACGAGATCCTTGGTTTCGCAATGCTGGGTGCCGAGGCGGGCGAAGTGACCGCCGTCGTGCAGATGGCCATGCTCGGCCGGCTCCCATACACCGCATTGCGCGATGGCGTGCTCTCGCACCCGACGATGGCAGAAGGGCTCAACTACCTCTTCGGAGCGCCGCTGCGCTGATCGGCCGAATCCGAGTTCGTGGGTCACACATCCACGATCAGATTCGTCCTGGGCTTGGTGCAGCAGATCAGCACGGATCCGGGGTCCGGCGGATCGAGAGGTTCGAGCACGTACTCCACTTCGCCCTCTCGCAAGGTCGACATGCAAGTCCGACATACTCCCGATCGGCAGCTGTAGTCGGGACTCAGGCCATTGGCCTCCGCCAGCTCGAGGATGCTCTCCAACGACGGGTTCCAGTTGGCGGTGACGCCGGACCGCGAGAAGGTCACGGCGATCTGCTCGCAGCACTCCGATGCTCCGGCTCGTTGTTTCGGAGCCGAGACCTGCTCGCGATTCGCGAGAGCCGACGCCGGTCCGAAGAACTCGTAGTGAATCCGGTGCGCCGGGACGCCCCACTCGAGTAGGCCGTCGAAGAGGGATTTCAGAAACGGCGTTGGGCCACAGAGATAGAAGTCGCAATCGCTGTCGGTTTCCGGGATGAGCCGCCGGATCAGCGCCGCATCGACGTACCCTCGATCATCGTAGTCGCGGCCTACGAGATCCTCCGCGGTCGGTTGGCTGTACCGGATGTGAACGCGGATGTTGTCGTGCGCACGTGCGATCTCTCGGACGCTCTCGCTCAGGGCGTGCGCCCGTCGGTTCCGGCACCCGTGGACGAACCATGTGGGTCGCTTCGAGCCGGATCCCGCGATGGCGTTGAGCATGCTGACCATCGGTGTGAGCCCCACACCGGCGCTCAGCAAGACGACCGGCGCTTCTCCTTGCGGGTCCAGCACGAATCGCCCGCGCGGAGCCTTGGCCAAAAGTCTGGCACCGACTTCCACCTGGCCATGAAAGTAGTTGGAGGCCACACCCGGGTAGGCGTCCGGCTGGTCGGGCGGCGCGGATTCGCGCTTGATGGTGAGGCGGTAGTGGTTCTCGTGAGGTGCATCGGAGAGCGAGTAGGTTCGGAGGACCGGCTGATACTGGCCCGGGACGTCGAGTTGCAAAGGCAGGAACTGACCGGGCAAGAAGGGGTCGAGCGGCTTCGCGTCTTCTGACACCAAGTAGAACGAAGTGATGTTCTCGCTCTCGCGAACCTTTCGAGTGACGACGAGCGTTCGGAACTGCTCCTGCGATTTGTTTCCGAGTTCCGCCTTTTCGAGCCGGCTCTTGAAGGATCGCACCCAGCCAGGCGAAAGAGCCTTGATCCGGAGCGCTTTCCTCGCGCCTTCCAGATCGCCTTTCTGGAAATAGAGCAGGTTGCTGAGGTCGCGAACGGTCATGCCGATCGGATCCGACTCGACGAGCGGAATCTCGTCGCCCGCGCCGACTTCGCCTGCTTCGAGCACGCGAAAGTAGAATCCAGGGCGGCCGCTCTCGAGGAGTCGAGCGTAGAATCCCTCGATCCCCATCTTCATGGCGAGCTTGTAGCAAGGAACGCGCGGCTGACTCACTTCGAAGAGGGCCGTGCCAATTCGGAACCGATCACCGACCCGGACCTGCTCGTCCAGCATTCCCTCGACCGTGAAGTTCTCACCGAAGTGGCCGAATCCGAAATCACTTCGCCCGAGCTCATTCGCCCAGTAGTCGTAGTTCTCGCGGGAGTAGATGAGTACCGCGCGCATCTCGCCGCCATGGCCGACGAGGTCTGCCTGACCGTCGCCGTCGAGGTTCATCGTGCGCGCGTTGATTCGCCCCCCGACCGGCTCCTTAAAGATGCCAGTCCGAACCGTCTTCCCTTTGTGGATCACCTCCCTGGGCTGGGAGACGTTCACCGAGAGCAGCTTCATGGAGGTAGTTTGGTTCGCCATCCGTACCGCGTGTTGAAGTATCCCGGTCAGATCTGTGCAGCGCCGCCATCTACGAAGAGCTCGATCCCGTTCACGTAGCTGCTGTCGTCCGAAGCGAGAAACAGCACTGCCTTCGCGATCTCATCCGGCGTTCCCGTTCGCCCCAGCGGAGTGGTCGCCGCGGCTTGCGCAGTGAACTCCTCGATCTGCTCGTCGTTCAGGCCGAGCTCGCTCTTGTATGCCGGCGTGACGACCGTGCCGGGACTCACCACATTCACCCGGATGTTGCGCCCTTTGAGATCTACGGCCCACGTCCTCGCGAAGGAGCGGAGCGCGGCCTTCGTGGCAGCATACACGCCGAATGCCGGCACACCTTTGATGGAGACCATCGAACCATTGATGACGATGGCTCCGCCCGCCGGCATCAGCTGCACCGCCTTCTGCACGGAAAAGAGCGTGCCCTTCACGTTGATGCCGAAGTACTTGTCGAAGTGCTCCTCCGTGACCTGGTCGAGCGGCACGAACGCGCCGCCACCCGCGTTGGCGAAGAGAATGTCGAGCCTGCCTTTCTGCTCCTTGATCGTTGCGAAGAGGCGGTCGAGATCTGCGAGATTCGAGACATCACTGCGAACGCTCGTTGCGTTGCTGCCAATCTGTTCCACCGCAGCGTCGAGTTCGGACTGACGCCGTCCTGTAATGAAGATCTGCGCGCCCTCCGCAACGAAACGTCGCGCCGTTGCGAGCCCGAGACCACTGCTGCCGCCCGTAATGAGTGCGATCTTTCCGGCGAGTTTTCCCGACATGTTGATTCCCTTCCGTTCTGTGTTCTGCTCGAAAGAGCGGGTTCTATGGACTCGGGCACGCGTTCACGACCGAATCGCCTCGATCAAGAGGTGCTGCGCCGGCTCCAATCGCCTGGCCGGCGCATCGGGCACACCAGCCGCTCGCAGCAACGGCGCGATCGGCTGGAACGCGATCAACACGCGCTCGTCAGCGTCCTCACGCACCAGCACCCGGAGCGGCAGGTCGATTGCCGCGTGGGGGGTGGCCAGCATGATCGGTGTGCCGCCCCGTGGACTGCCGTAGAGCAACACCATGGTCGGTAGCATTTCCATCCCGACCGCTTAAGCTCCCGCCGCGTGGTCGATGTGCGCGAACACAGTCATGCCTGCACTCTCGATCGCCCGCACCAGACGTTCGATTGTTGGCGCGAACGCTACGCCGCTGGCGTGCTCGACCAGCCGAGGTCCCGGCGCATCGCTCATCGCGCCTCTCCTGCGTTCGCTGCTTGGGCCATCGCCGATTCCATGGATCCAGAGCGCAGCGTAACGATGCTCCAGCCGCTCGCCCGTGACGCCTCTCGCTAAATGTCGTCTCCTTCGCGCAGCGACGACGATATGAGCTGTGCTTCGCGCATGTCGAGTTCGCTCTCGATGCGGCGGCCCGCGTCGCCAATCAGTTCGCCGGCGCTCGAGTTCGTTCGAGAGACGCGCGAGCAGCTGATCGACTTCCTCCGCTGCGATCCTGTAGTCGATCTGTTGCAGACGCTCACGGTAGTGAGCGCACAATGGCGCAACGATTCGGTCCGGCAGATTCGCTTCGGCAGCGAGGGCGTCGAGGCGCCGCACGACGGTTTCGATCGCATGACGGCATCCAGCGCGTTCGTCGACGGCCTCGCTGCGACGCTCGGCGCGCCCCAACTCCGAGAGTCCGAGCAGTTCATCACGCGCAGCATCAGCAGGCCCTGGCCGATCAGCGTCACCGCGATCACGCAGAACGTGAGGAACAGGATACGGTCGCGCTCGGGGAACGGTTCGCCGCTGCCGATCGGGGGCTGAATCGCTAGCGCGGCGGCGAGCGACACAATGCCGCGTATTCCCATGAACGAGATCAGGAACGGCGCCTGCCAGCGAGGAGCGGGATCGTCGCGCGCGATCGACGATCCACGGGTCACGCGGTATCCGACTCGCTGCAACGCGCGGGCCAGCTCGGCTCCCGACACGTCGCGCGGCAGCTTCAAGCGGAGATCACTTCGTCGCGCGCGAAGTGCAAGCGGATGAGCTTGGGCGCCTGGCCCTCCTCGAAGTGACAGCGCACGGCGTCTCGGATCTGCGCGTGGATGGCATCGAGCGTGTCGGCTTCTACGAAAATCGAGAGGCCGAGCGCGTGAGCGACATACCCGCCCTCGGGTGCCTCTTCGACGAGGAAGATCACTTCGTTCATCTGCGAGATCATCGGCGCAGCGTACCAAGCGCCGGTCACGTCCGCGCTGCAACCGGATTCAGCAATTCTCATGCAGAGATCGAAGCCGCGGTCAGTCCTGCGCGCTGAATCCCCGCAGTCGCTGGAAGCGATCGACGTGCCACTCCGCATCGCCGAACAAGGCCTGCAGCACGCGCAGTCGCTTGAAGAACAAGCCTTCGTCCTGCTCGTCGGTGACGCCGATGCCGCCGAAGAGCTGGATCGCGTTCTCCATCACGTACCAACCGCCGCGGCCGAGTTGGAGCTTCGCGGTCGAGATCTCGCGCTTGCGCGTTTCTTCGTCTTCGTTGTCGGCCTGGATCGCGGCGAGCAGCATCGAGGATCGACACAGTTCCGCTTCGGCATACATGTCGGCGGCGCGATGCTGCAGCGCCTGGAACGATCCGATCGGCACGCCGAACTGCACGCGCTGCTTCAGGTACGCAACGGTGCGTTCGAAGAGTTCGCGCACGGCGCCGAGCCCTTCGGCGCACGCGGCCGCGGCACCGCGATCGATCGCCCACTCGACGTGCGGGAGCGCACCGTTCTCCGGGCCGAGCAGGCAGCTCGCGTCCACTTCGACGTCGGCGAAGCGCAGCAGGCCGCTGCGCTGGCCATCCATGCTCGGCACGCGCGTGCGCGTGAGTCCCTTTGCATTTGCATCGACGACGAAGAGCGAGAGACCGGCAGCGTCGCCCTGCGCACCGCTGGTGCGCGCGACGACGAAGATGTGATCCGCAGCGTGGCCGTTCAGCACCCAGACCTTCTCACCCGAGATCACGTAGCCAGCCCCGCGGCGTTCGGCGCGCGTCGCACAATCGTGCAGGTTGTAGCGAGCCTGTCGCTCGGCATACGCGAAGGCGAGCGT
>JANNKU010000129.1:0-5135 GCA_031396445.1 Deltaproteobacteria bacterium
GAGCTAAGAGAACTGAGGCGGATGCTGAGGCGGACGCGGCATCTCACCCGTCATGTCCGAGAGCGACGGGAAGACGTAGTCCTTGTCTTCGAAACGCATGCCGAGCGCGAGCAGGATCTTGCGCTTGGTGTCCATGCGACAGTTCATGCCCTTCTCGACGCTGTGAATCGTGCGCAGAGCAACCTTGGCCTTGCGGGCAAGCTGGGCCTGGGTCATCAGGCGGTTCTCGCGCAGCTCACGCACGCGGTTCTGGCGGATGGCTTCGGTAGCGTTGGTCTCCATGTCCCGTCTCTTCCCCCTAGTCAGAACCATCGCGAGGCGCGTTTCGCTCGTCTGGGCTCCGTTTCGTCCCGTGACTTGATTTCTTTAGGGGGAATCGGATGTTGCCGGCTTTCGTCACTCCCGAGTCGGGCGAATCCCCCTCGTTCGGGAACGAGGAGACGCGACGCCAAGATGCACGCCGAGGCGCACCCGATCCGCGTGTGGGCGACCCCTAACTTGGGTTCGGCAACCGGCAAGCGCGGGCAGATTCCTTGCGTCGGCTGCTAGTCGGCGCCTGCGCGGTCGTGGTGCTGGCTGCCATCGCGGCGGGCGTCACGGTTTCGAGCCGGCTCGGACCCGAGCGCCTGCGGGTCGAGTTCGAGCGGCGGCTCAGCGCCGTTCTCGGCCCAGTCGAGATCGGCGCGCTGCGGCCCCACTTCGGTTGGGGCATCGGCCTCGAGATCGAAGGCATTCGCACCATCGGTGCCCCACAGAGCGGGAAGGAAGAGACGCCCGCGATCGTCGCCGACCAGGTATGGATCACGCTTTCGCCGCGCAGCCTGCTGCGCGGCGAGCCGGTCGCGCGACGCATCGATGTGCGTGGGCTGCGGATGCGCGTCGAGCAGCGCGCCGACGGCACCTGGGATCCGCCCGCGCTCGCGCGCATCCTCGAGCGCGCGCCGCTGCAAGCGGGCGACGCGCAAGCGGATGCGCCGATCGATCTGCGCGCCAGCGCGAACGCCCTGCCCGCGATCTCGATCGACGACGGCGCGTTGTTGCTGACGCGTCGCGCCAAGGATGGCGTCGCCGCCCTGGCAGTGCGCGACCTCCACGTCGAGCTGACCCACAGCCCTCTCGGCGGCGCACCGCAACTCGACGCCGCCGGGCGCTTCGTCGAAGCGCAGAGCGATCGCGGCGGCTTCGAGATCGTGGCCGCGCTCGAGCGCGACGGCCCGCACCTCGACATCGCGATCACCGACACCGATCTCCGCTTGCTCACACCGTGGCTCGTGTTCGGCGACGCGCAGCTCGAGACGGCAGGCCGCGTCAGTGGGACGGCGGCGTGGAACCCGAAGGCGAACGGCGCAGCGGGAGTCGTCGACCTGCTGGGCTTCGACGTGCGCCTTGCCGGTCTTTCCCATGCGGGCGACACCGATGTGACGACGGCGCTTCCGAACGCGCGCCTGCACGCGAAGTTGGCGATCGACGCGCATCAACTGCGCGTCGATGACTTCGCGTGGAGCGCCGAACCCGCCACGCTGGCGGGCAGCGCCTCGCTCGAACGCCCCTTCGGCGAGGCGTCTCGACTCGCGTTCAACGTGCGCGGCGCGCAGATCGCGATCCCGACGCTGCGTGATCTGGTGATTGCGCTGGCGCCGAAGGCCAGCGCGTTCCGCGAGCGCGCGTCGGCGCTGCGCGCGGGCACGCTCGAGTCGCTCGACGTGCGTGCGAACGCGACATCGATCGCGGCCTGGCGCTCGCTCGCCGACGCGCCGCTCGACCACTGGCCCGACAGCCTCGAGATCGACACGCGCGTGGCGGGCGTCGAAGTGAAACTCGGTGACAGCGCGCCGCTGCGCGAACTCGGCGCTCTCGTGCGCGTGCGCAGCGATCGCATCGAGATCGAAGCCGCGCGCGCGAAGATCGGTCCCGATCCGATGCCGGAACTCTGGCTCTCGCTTTCAGGTCTGCGCGCAGTGGCCGCGGCGCTCGAGAGCGGCACGCTGCCGCCGGCCGTGCCGCCGCTGCCGGGACGCATCGCGCTCTCCGATTGGGTGGATTCGCACAAGCGCGTGGGCGCTCCGCCGCGTTGGCGGCGCATCGACCTCGACGGCGAGTGGATCGAGCACCCCGCCCTGCTGCGCCCGATCGAGGAGTTCCGCGCGCAACTCACGCCGGCGAACCCAGGCGTACACATCGAAGAGGCAACGGGCTTCTGGGGCGGCGTTCCGTTCCGCGGCAAGGTTTCGTTCCTTGGCAGCGGTCGCGGGCGCATCGACGCCGATCTGACGCTGTCGCTGCCGCGTCGCGAGGGACGCCGCCGTTCGGAAGCCAAGGTCTGGGCGCGCACCAAGATCCATGCGGATCTCGAGAAGCTCGGTGACTTCCAGGCCGAGCAACTGAATGGTGTCGTGCAGGCGATCGGTGATCGCGTCGAGCTGCGTCGCGGGGAGGCCACGCTGCGTCCGCGCGGCGACCTCTCGGGCATCGTCGATCTCGATCTGTCGCGCGCGGATGCGGTGCCGTATCACGCGCGCCTCGAACTGGTGAATGGTTCGCTCTCGGAGCTGATGAGCGATCTCAAGATGGACGGCGGCGCCGCCAACGGCACGGCCGCGATCAACACCGAACTCACTGGGCTGCTGATCGCCGGGCACGATCTGATCGCCGACAGCAGCGGGCCCGCGACGCTGCGGCTCCGCGACGGCGAGATCCTGAAGCGCATGAACGTGCTCTTCTCGATTGCGCAGGCGAGCGACACGCTGAATCCGTTCCGCTCGCGCGAGACGATCCCGTACGACAGCATCGACGCGCCGCTGCAGATTGCGGGCGGCTTCGCGAGCACCGAGGCGCTCTCGCTGCAGGGCCCCGCGCTGCGCCTCGTCGGCACCGGACGCGTGAACGTCGTGGCGAATCCGCACGACGTCGAGGCGGTGATCGGCATCTTCTATTTCCGCGCGCTCGATCGCGTGATCGGCGTGTTCCCGATCCTGAACCGCATGTTGCTCGGCACCGACGAGAACCTGGTCTCCACGTATTTCGCCGTCTCGGGACCGTGGGCCGACCCGCAAGCGAGCATCATCCCGAGCAAATCGATCGCGTCGGGTCCCGGCTCCTTCGTCCTCGAAGGATTTCCGGCCTTCGTGCGCGGCGGCGTTTCGACGCTGCAAAAGATCTTCTCCGCTTCGGGAAGCGCGACGCCGGATATCAGCAACGCGCCGGTGTTCCCGCTCGATCCGCTGGCGCAACCGCCGAGCGCGTCACCATCCGCACCACCGGGAGATCAGCCGTGACCGTCGTGAAAGCTCGTAACAAGGTGCTGAAGCGCGCCGGCGCGGTGCGCGCGGTGCGCGCGGCGCAGCGACGCGGCGAGCGCGTCGTCTTCACCAACGGTTGCTTCGACCTGCTGCACGTCGGCCACGTGCGCAGCCTCGAACAGGCGCGCGCGCAGGGCGACCGGCTCGTCGTCGCGCTGAACACGGACGCCAGTGTGCGGCGCAGCAAGGGCGCCGGACGTCCCATCGTTCCCGCGCGCCAACGCGCCGAAGTGCTCGCGGCGCTCGCGTGCGTGGACTTCGTGTTGCTTTTCGCCGAAGCGACGCCACTCGCGACGATCAAAGCGCTGCGCCCCGATGTGCTCGCGAAGGGCGGCGACTGGGCGCTCGACGCGATCGTGGGTCGCGCTGAAGTCGAGAGCTGGGGCGGCCGCGTCGTGCGATTGCGCGAAGTGCCGGGCATTCGCACCACCAGGATCGTCGAGGCGGCGCGGAAGTAGCGTCGCGCGGGATGGGGCTAAGCTGCCGCGATGCACCAAGCGGATCGCGATGCGGCCACCACGCTGAAGCGACTGCGAGAGGAAGTCGGCCGCGTCGTCGTGGGCCAGCAAGCACTGCTCGAAGGATTGCTGGTCGGCTTGCTCGCCGGCGGTCATGTGCTCGTCGAAGGCGTGCCTGGGCTCGCGAAGACGACGGCGGTGCGCACGCTCGCGCAAGCGCTCGGCCTCGGCTTCCGGCGCGTGCAGTTCACGCCCGACCTGCTGCCGGGCGATCTCGTCGGCACACCGATCTATCACCCCGACGAGCGCCGCTTCGCGGTGCGCAAGGGACCCGTCTTCACACCCGTGCTGCTCGCCGACGAGATCAACCGCGCGCCAGCGAAGGTGCAATCCGCGCTGCTCGAAGCGATGGAAGAGCGCCAGGTGACGATCGGTGACGAGAGCTTCGCGCTGCCTAGACCCTTTTTTGTGATGGCGACGCAGAACCCGATCGAACACGAGGGCACCTATCCGCTGCCCGAGGCGCAGATCGACCGGTTCTTGTTGAAACTCGTCGTCGGCTATCCGAGCGCGGACGAGGAACACCAGATCGCGACGCGCGACGATCTCGATCTACCGCACGTGGAAGCGGTGGCCGATGCGGCGCGTGTCGAAGCGCTGCAGCGCGCCGCTGCCGCCGTGCACGTCGCCGAAGCCGTCAGCGACTACGCCGTGCGCCTGGTGCGGAAGACCCGCGAGCAGAGCGATGTCACGGTCGGAGCCTCGCCGCGCGCGAGCCGCTTCCTGGTGCGCGCCGCGAAAGCGCGCGCGCTGCTCGACGGGCGCGATTTCGCGACGCCCTTCGATGTGAAGCGCACGGCGCCCGACGTGCTGCGACACCGCATCGTGCTCAGCTACGAAGCGGAGGCCGACGGCGTGCGGCCCGAACGAGTCGTGGACGCGGTGCTGGCAGCCGTCGAGACTCCGTAGTCACGTGGATCCGCGACTCGCCGGATCTCGGGATCGCAGCGAGCTTCGCGAGCCGGCGCTGGCCGAGATCGCGCGTGCGGCGCGCATCCTTTCGGTGCGCAGCCGGCGCGAGGCCGTGGGCCTGCTGGTCGGCGAGTGGCGCAGCGCGTTCCGCGGCGGCGGCATCGAGTTCGAGGAGTCCCGGCCCTACGTTCCCGGCGACGACGTGCGCGCGATCGATTGGAACGCGACCGCACGCACCGGCACGCCGTGGCTGAAGCGCTTTCGCGAAGAGCGTTCGTGCACGCTGCTGATCGCGCTCGACGTGTCGGCTTCGATGCGTTTCGGAACGACCGGCCGCACCAAAGCGCAGACCGCTTCGCATGCGGCGGCGCTGCTCGCTGCAGCCGCGGCGCAGGCCGGCGACCCG
>JANNKU010000054.1:0-112476 GCA_031396445.1 Deltaproteobacteria bacterium
TCGTTGGAATCTCGTTCGCGAACGAAGACGTAGTGCTGATCACCGTCGACAACGGCGATGATGCAGTCCTGCGCGCCAACGAAACGCGACCCGACCTCGTGCTCGCCGACATCGCGATGCCCGGCAAAGACGGGTACGAGGTTTGCGAAGCGATCAAGTCGAATCCGCAGTTGCGACACGTTCCGGTGCTGTTGTTGTCGGGAACCTTCGAGAGTTTCGACGAAGCGCGCGCGCGACACGTCGGCGCCGATGGTCACATCACGAAGCCCTTCGAAGCGCAGGCTCTGGTGGACCGCGTGAACGAACTGCTAGCGCACGCCGAGACGATGCGTCCCGTGGGTGGCGGTTCGGATACGACCGTGCTGGTGTCCGAGAGACCGTCCGTGAGCGGCGACGCCTTCGATTTCTTCGACGAGGAATTCGCCGAGACGTCGCCCGCCCCCAAGGCTTCCGCGGCGACGACGGTGCTCCAGACCGACGACGACGCCAGCTTCCCCGAGATGCCGATCGAGCTCGAAGCCGCGGTCGAGGACGACCTCGCCGAGGCGTCCGAGCCGATCGCGATCGCGAACTTCGATGAAGATCTCGACGCACCCGCCGCAGATGGCCACGCGACGATCTTGTTCGATGTCGAACCGCCGCCGGTTGCCTTGCATGCGACCGAGTCGTCGTTCAGCGCGAGCGAGCTCGACGCTCGGATCGAGCAACCGAGTTCCTCGTCGGCTGCGACTCTGCTGATCGAGCAGGACGACACCGCTTTCTCGCCGCCGCTCGCCGCATCCGCGTCCAGCTTCGATGAGGCCTTCGACTTCGGCTTCGAAGACGAATCCGAAGCGATCGCCGCGCCGCCCGTTGCACGCGAAACGGCGGCCACCGAGCGTGCGTTCGACGTCGAGCCCGCAGCGGAACTCTTCGAGTCTGAACTCGACGAAGCGGCGATTCTTCCGCCCCCGGTGCCGGCGAGTGCGACGGCGCAGCTGGCAGCCAACATCGCGGTGCCCTCGGGCGCACACCTCGAAGTGATGCGGCAGGAGCTTCACCAGCATCTCGAGAAGATCGCGTGGGAGGCGTTCGGCGATCTGTCAGAGCGCATCGTGCGCGAAACGCTGTCGCGCATCGAAGCGATCGCCTGGGAAGTGATCCCGCAGATGGCCGAGACGCTGATCCGCGAAGAGATCCGCAGACTGCAAGACAGCGAGTAGCCTCGGCTCCCGTCGCGGCTAAGATCGGCGGCCTTGCCTGCCGAACTCGACAAACGCTTCGATCCCAAGCCGGTCGAGACGCGCCTCTATCGCGCATGGATGGAGCGCGGCCTGTTCCGCGCTCCGGCCGGTGACACGCGACCGCGCTTCTCGATGGTGATCCCGCCGCCGAACGTGACGGGTGCGCTGCATCTCGGTCACGCGCTGAACAACACGCTTCAGGACGTGCTCGCGCGCCACAAGCGCCTGCTCGGCTTCGACGTGCTGTGGATGCCCGGCACCGATCACGCAGGCATCTCCACGCAGGTGGTGGTCGAGAAAGATCTCGCCAAGCGGGGCCTCACGCGCCATGACCTCGGCCGCGAGCAATTCGTCGATCAGGTCTGGGAGTGGAAGGCGAAGTACGGCGCGCGCATCGTCGAACAGCTGCAAGCGCTCGGCGTGTCCTGCGATTGGGAGCGCGAGCGCTTCACGATGGATCCAGGTCTGTCGCGCGCGGTGCGCGAAGTCTTCGTGCGACTGCATCGCGAGGGGCTGATCTATCGCTCCGAGTACCTGGTCTCGTGGTGCCCGCGCTGCACGACCGTGCTCTCGGATCTCGAGAGTCCCTACAAGCCCGTCAACGGGAAGCTCTACAAGATCAAGTACGCGCTGGTGGATGGCAGCGGCGCGATCGAGGTCGAGACGACGCGTCCCGAGACACTGCTCGGCGACACGGCAGTCGCGGTGCATCCGGACGACGAGCGCTGGAACGCGTTGATCGGCAAGAGCCTGCGACTCCCTCTGCTCGGGCGCGAGATCCCGATAGTCGCCGACACCTTCGTGGATCGCGACTTCGGAACCGGCGCCGTGAAGGTGACGCCTGCGCACGACCCGCACGACTTCGAGTGCGGCCGCCGCCTCGGCCTGGCCATGATCAACATCCTGCACCCGGACGGTCGCCTCAACGACGCCGCCGGGC
Source organism: Deltaproteobacteria bacterium (assembly GCA_031396445.1). GTDB lineage: Bacteria > Myxococcota_A > UBA9160 > UBA9160 > PR03 > PR03. The sequence continues at coordinate 2,164 of JANNKU010000054.1, forward strand.
CGTACGCAAATCTCGATGTCGCCGAAGCGCGCAAGAAGGTCGTCGCCGATCTCGACGCGCAGGGCCTGCTCACGGGCGTCACGGAGCACGCGCACGAAGTTCCCCACTGCGATCGCTGCGACACACTCGTGCAACCGCTGCTCTCCGAGCAGTGGTTCATGCGCATGGCGCCGCTGGCCGCGCCCGCCCTCGCCGCCGTGCGCGAGGGTCACGTGCGGCTGCATCCGAAGAGCTGGGAGAACACCTACTACCACTGGATGGAAAACATCCGCGATTGGGCGATCTCGCGGCAGCTCTGGTGGGGGCATCGCATTCCTGCTTGGAAGTGCGCGGCGTGCGACGAGTGGACCGTCGCCATCGAGGATCCGACGCAATGCACGCACTGCGGCAGCACCGAGATCACCCAGGAGAGCGACGTGCTCGATACCTGGTTCTCGAGCGCGCTGTGGCCGTTCTCGACGATGGGCTGGCCCGATGACACCGAAACGCTGCGCGCCTACTACCCGACGAACGTGCTCTCGACCGCGGCCGACATCATCTTCTTCTGGGTCGCGCGGATGATCATGATGGGTGTGCATTTCACAGGCTCGCTGCCCTTCCGCGACGTCTACCTGCACCCGCTGATCCGTGACGAACAGGGCCGCAAGTTCTCGAAGTCGAAGGGCATCGGCATCGACCCGCTCGACGTAATGGGAATTTACGGCACCGACGCGATGCGCTTCACGCTCACCTCGCTCGCGGTGCAGGGCCGCGACATCCGCTTCGGCATGCAGGTGATGGAAGGCGGCCGCGCCTTCGTGACGAAGCTCTGGAACGCCGCGCGTTTTGCGCTGATGAATCTCGCCGACTACGACGCCAATGCGAGCGTCGGCGAACGCGGTCTCTACGATCGCTGGATCCTGCATCGCATGGACGTCGCGATCGCCGACGCGCACGTCGCGCTCGATGAGTTCCGCTTCAACGACGCCGCGCAGACGCTCTACCACTTCGTGTGGGGGGAGCTCTGCGACTGGTACATCGAGCTGGCGAAGATCGCCCTGCAGAGCAGCGACGAGGCGCAGCGACGAGCGGCGCAGGCGACGCTCGTCACCGTATTGCGTGGCGCGCTGACGGCGCTGCACCCGATCATGCCGTTCGTGACCGACGAGATCGCCGCGTCGCTGCCCGACGCCGACGGGCGCTTCCTGATGGAGCGCAGCTATCCGGAGCGCGGAGCAGGTCTGGACGCCGAGTCGGCGCGCGATCTGGATGCGCTCGTCGAAGTCGTGACCCGCATCCGCCAGGTACGCGGCGAACTCGATCTACCGCAATCGACACTCGTCGGGGTCGCGTTCCCGATCGCCGCCACAGCCTTCGTGCAGCGTCACAGCGCGGCGATCCGTGCCCTCGCGCGCACGGCGCCGCCCACCTGCTCGGACGAACCGCCCTCGCCCACCGCGTCGGTCGTGCTCGTGCAGGGCTGGTCGCTGCGCGTCGAGCTCGACGATCCGCGCTTCGTCGCCGACGAGGTGCGCCGGCTCGAGAAGGAACTCCTGCGCGTCGACAAGGATCTCGCGATCACTGCGAAGAAACTCGACAACCCGAGTTTCGTCGAGCGCGCGAAGCCCGAAGTCGTGCAAGCCGAACGCGAGAAGCTCAGCCAATTGCAAGCCGAGCGCGGCAGCGTGCACGAGCGACTCGAGAAGCTGCGCCGCGCCGCCGGCGGCGAGACGTGAAGGTGCCGGCGCTCCCGGCACGGTCGTCGTGGCTGCCGCTGCTAGAGCGCGCGCTGGCGGAAGACATCGGCCCGGGCGACGTCACCGCGAACGCGGTGATCCCTGCCGCAACGCAGGGCGAAGCGGTGATCGTCGCGCGCGAGCCGCTCGTCGTGTGTGGGCTCGACATCGCCGAGGCCGTGTTCGCTGCGATCGACGCGAGCATCGAAGTCGAGCGCGAATGGCGGGAAGGCGAGGCGCGCGAGCGCACGCTTCCGCTGCTGCGCGTGCGCGGCTCACTGCGTTCGATCCTCGTCGCCGAACGCACGGCGCTGAACTTTCTCGGGCGGATGTGCGGCATCGCGACCTACACGCGGCGCTTCGTGCGCGCGGTCGAAGGCACCGGCTGCCGCGTCGTCGATACGCGCAAGACGCTGCCGGGCTGGCGCGTACTCGACAAGTACGCGACCGCCGTGGGCGGCGCAGAGAATCACCGCATGGGCCTCTACGACGCGGTGCTGATCAAGGACAACCACATCGAAGCGGCCGGCAGCGTGACGGCTGCAGTCGCGGCGGTACGCGCTTCGGTGGCGCCGCATCTGCGTGTGCAGGTCGAGGTCGAGTCCGAGGCGCAGGCCGAAGAAGCGCTCGCCGCCGGCGCCGAGTGGCTGCTGCTCGACAACCGCTCGATCGACGAGCTGCGCGCGCTGGCGAAACGCTTCCGTGACCACGCTCTGCTCGAAGCCTCGGGCGGCGTCACGCTCGACAGCGTGCGCGCCGTCGCCGAGACGGGCGTGCATCGCGTCTCGATCGGCGCGCTGACGCACTCGGCGCCGAGTGTCGATGTCGCGCTCGATGTGGTGCCGAGAGCCGTGTGACGGATGGCGCAGCACACGTGCTGCGAGCGCTGCGCAGCGCCGGTGAGGCAACGCTCTCGGGGGAGGCGCTGTCTACGCAACTCGGCGTCTCACGGGCACAGATCTGGAAACACGTCGAGGCGCTGCGCGCCGCGGGCTACCAGATCGACGGCGAACCAGGCGGCGGCTATCGCCTTGCCGCTGCGCCCGACCGGCTCTACGCCGAAGCGTTGGAACCGCATCTGCACACGAAGTGGCTTGCGCGCCGCTTCGTGTGGCTCGACACCACCGACTCGACCAACCGCGTCGCCGCCGATCTCGCGCGCGAGGGCGCCGAGCACGGCACCACCGTGGTAGCTGAAGGCCAGAGCGCCGGGCGCGGACGCCTCGGTCGGTCTTTTTTTTCGCCGCCCTACACGAATCTCTACACCTCGATCGTGCTGCGCCCGCTGCTCGACACCGCGCGCGCGCCGACCACGATCCTCGCCGCCGCGATCGCCGTCGCCGACACCGTCGCGGCGTTCGCGGGCGAGCCGGACGCAGTCGAGATCAAGTGGCCCAACGACGTGCTGCTGGGCGGCCTCAAGACATCCGGCATCTTGATGGAGATAAGCGCCGAGGCGACGCGCGTGCGCCATCTGATCCTCGGCATCGGCGTCAACCTGAACGTCGCGCGCGAGAGCTTTCCGGAAGAATTTCGCGCGCTGGCCACCAGCCTCGCGTCGCATCGCGGTGCGCCCGTCGATCGGGTGGCCTTTGCGGCCCGACTCTACGATAACCTCGAAGCCGTCCTCGACGTCCACGCCGAGGGGGGCTTCGAAGCGCTGCGACCTCGCTTCGAAGCGCGCTTCCGGATGTGCGGTCGCAAGATCCGGGTGCTCGATGCGATCGCTGGCGACACAGCGGCTCTCGAGGGAACGGCGACCGGCATCGACATCGACGGCGCGCTGCTGGTGACGCGCAGCGACGGAACGCAGGAGCGTGTAGTGGCGGGCGACGTGACGATCGCGAAAGAGTCGAACGCGTGAGTGCGAAGCAGAACGCGACGCGCGCCGCCGGGGAGCGAAGAGCGTCCATGCTGCTCGCGATCGACATCGGCAACACCAACGTCACGATCGGCACCTTCGACTATGCGAGCGGCGTCGGCCGCCTCGCCGAGCACTGGCGACTCTCCACGCACCGCGAACAGACCTCCGACGAACTCGGCGTCACGCTGCGTGCGCTCTTCGATCAGGCAGGCATCGAGTCGCGCGACGTCGAGGATGTGATCATCTCGAGCGTCGTGCCGCCCACGCTGCCGATCTGGGAACGCGTCGCCGAGAAATTGTTTGATCGCGAGCCGCTGATCGTCGGGCCGGGCATCAAGACCGGCATGCCGGTTCGCTACGAGAACCCGCGCGAAGTCGGCGCCGATCGCATCGTCAACGCCGTCGCCGCGCTCGACTTGATGGGCGGTCCGGTGATCGCGGTGGATTTCGGAACGGCCACCACCTTCGACTGCGTCTCCGACAAGGGCGAGTACCTCGGCGGCGCAATCTTCCCGGGCGTCGTCGTCGCGATGGAAGCGCTCTTCTCGCGCGCGGCGATGCTGCACCGCGTGGAGCTGGCGCGACCGCGCTCGGTGATCGGCAAGACCACGACCGAAGCGATCCAGTCGGGGATGCTCTTCGGCTACGCCGGCATGGTGGACGCGATGGTCACGCGCATCCGCGGCGAACTCGGCGCCGCCGCGCATGTGATCGCGACGGGCGGACTCGCCGGTCGCATCTCCGCCGAGAGCGCGACGATCGAACGCGTCGAGCCGTTCCTCACGCTCGAAGGGCTGCGCCTGCTCTTCGAGAAAAACTGCACGCCCAGGGACATCACGCCACGCAAGGAGAAGTAGCGCCATGAAGGACGTCGCCGCCGCGGATACCCGCAACTTCGCGCTGGTCGGTCACTCGACCGACGGCAAGACGTCACTCGGCGAGGCAATCCTCTTCAAGGCCGGCGCGATCGCGGCGCTTGCGAACGTGACCAGCGGCGGCGCGGCGCTCACGACCTTGCCCGAAGAAAAAGAGCGCCAGGGCGCGAGCGTCAGCACCGCTGTGTATGGCTTCGACTGGCAAGGCAAGCATCTGACGCTGGTCGATACGCCCGGCGACCCGAGCTTCCAGAGCGATGGCCAGATCGCCGTGCGCGCGCTCGACGCGGCCGTGCTGGTGATCTCGGCGGTGGACGGCGCGAAGGTCGGCACCGAGCGGATGTGGCGCACCGCGCGCGAGCTGAATCTGCCGGTGCTCGCGTTCGTGAACGGCATGGATCGCGAGCGCGCCGACTTCGACGCTGCCGTGGCGTCGCTCGCGAAACTCGATGCGAAGCCGGTCGTGCTGACGCTGCCGATCGGCGCGAGCGCGAACTTTGCGGGCGTCGTCGATGTGCTCGCGATGCAGGCGGTCTACGACTCCGGACCCGCCGCGATTCCCGCCGACCTCGAAGCAGCGGCACGGGAAGCGCATGCGCACCTCGTCGAAGCGGTGGCCGAATGCGACGACGCGTTGCTCGAGATCTATCTCGAGTCCGGCGAGCTGTCGGCGGACGACGTGCGCGCGGGTCTGATCGCCGGTGTTCGGCAGGCGAAGCTGGTGCCGGTGTTCGCGGGATCGGCGCTGCGCGCACTCGGCGTCGAATCCCTGCTGCACGCGCTGGCGACTCTGCTCCCGTCGCCGATCGACGCGCGCACCTGGACCGCCACGGACCTCGCAACCGGCGCCGAACGCGAACTCGAACTCTCGGCGGGCGGTCCGTTCGCGGCGATCGTCTTCAAGACCGTCGTCGATCGCTTCCAGGGACTCCTTTCGGTGTTTCGCGTCGTGTCGGGCACGATCGAACACGACACGGCGATCGTGAACGCGACGACCGGCACCAAGCAGCGGCTCGGCAAGTTGCACCTGCTGCGCGGACACGATCACGTCGAGGTGTCGCAAGCGGGCCCCGGCGATGTCGTGGCCGTCGCGAAGTTGAAGGACGTCCACACCGGCCACGCGCTCACCGGCGAAAAAGGCGGCGTGCAACTCGCGTCGATCCCGATCCCGAAGGGCGCGCTTTCCTACGCGATCGCCGCAAAGACGAAGGCGGACGAAGACAAGCTCTTCACTTCGCTCGCGCGGCTGGTGGAAGAAGACCCGACGCTTCACGTCGATCGCGACCCGCACACCGGACAGTTCCTTCTCACCGGCATGGGCGAGTTGCACATCCGGATCAGCGCGGGTCGCCTGAAGCGCATGTTCAACCTCGAAATCGATCTCTCGCGCCCGAAGATCCCGTACCGCGAGACGATCACGCGCAAGGTCGAGAACGTGGAGGGCAAGCTCAAGAAACAGACTGGCGGCAAGGGCATGTTCGGTGTCTGCTACCTGAGCGTCGAACCGCTACCCCGTGGGGCCGGCTTCGAGTTCGTCGATGAAATCGTCGGCGGCTCGATCCCGCGCAACCTGATCCCAGCCGTCGAGAAAGGCGTGCTCGAGGGGCTGCCGCATGGACCGCTGGCCGGCTTCCCGGTCGTGGACATTCGGGTCCGCTGCATCGACGGCAAGCACCATCCAGTGGACTCGAACGAAATGGCTTTCAAGTTGGCGGGTGCGTTCGGATTCAAGGCCGCCACCGAGCAAGCGCGGCCGACTGTCCTCGAGCCCGTGATGGATGTCGAGGTCGCGATTCCCGACGAGTGCATGGGCGACATCATCGGCGACCTGAACAGCCGCCGCGGCCGCGTCCAGGCGACCGAGTCGCGCGGCTCGGGCTCGGTCATCAAGGCGCAGGTCGCGATGTCCGAAATGCTGGAGTACGCGAGCATCCTGACCAGCCTCACCGGTGGGAAGGGCTCGTTCCACATGGACTTTTCGCACTACGAGGAAGTGCCCGCGGCGCACCGAGACAAGATCGTCGAGGAAGCCCGGGCCGCAGCCGCAAAGTCCGAGTCGCACCACTAGACCTCGGTTCTGCGGCCGGCCGCCGAGGGGACGGAGCCGGCGTGAGCGAGCGAACCAAGATCCGGCTGGCGCTCTCGCCCGAAGCCGAACGCTATGTCCGCCGCGATGCGCCGGTCGAGGTGCGCCGGCTCGCGGCCGGCGGCGCGCTGCCGCTTCCTCCCGTCGAACTGATCACCGTGCTCTTCGTGCTGGTCCACGATGCGGACGAGACCGTCAAGGATCGCGCGCGCGGCAGCCTCGAGCGCTTGCCCGACAACGTGCTCGGCGCTGCGCTCGCGGGCGCCGCGCATCCCGCCGTGTTGTCGTATTGCGCGCAGACCTTTCGCGACGTTCCCGAGCGCCTCGAAGCGATCGCGCTGAATACGCACACCGAAGACGCGACGATCGCGTTCCTCGCCGGGCTTCCGCACAAGCGCCTCGTCGACATCATCTCGAACAACCAGGAGCGCATGCTCCGCTGCTCCGAGATCGTCGAGGCGCTCGGCACCAACCCGCTCACAGGCCGCTCGGTGATCGATCGCATCCTGTCGTTCCTCGGCCTCGAGCGCGGCGCGAACGAGGAGGTCGACGAGAGCGACGAGCAGCTCGCGCCCGCCGGACCGGTGACGGATGCGCAGGCGCTCGCCGCGCTCGAAGCGCTGCTCGGCGACGATGTCTCTGGTTTTGCGCGCGAACTCGTCGACGATTCGATCGAAGCCGACGAAGAGATGCAGAAGAACCTGTACACGATGCTGCAGCGGATGACGATCTTCGAGAAGGTGAAGCTCGCACGCATCGGCAACAAGGAAGCGCGCGGTCTGCTGGTGCGCGATCGCAACAAACTCGTCGCGGCCGCGGCGGTGCGCTCGCCGAAGGTCAGCGACAACGAGATTCTCGCGTTTGCAAAGGCGCGCAACGTTTCGGACGAGGTGTTGCGCATCATCGCGCGCAATCCGGATTGGACGCGCAGCTACCAGATCAAGCTCGCACTCGTCGCGAACCCGCGAACACCGCAGCAAACTGCAATCAAATTCCTCAACTACCTGCAGGATCGCGAGCTGCGCGGCATCATGAAGAGCAAGGACGTGCCGTCGGTCGTTTCGACGCACGCACGCCGGATCCTGCAGAGGAAGGGGAAGTGATGGCCGAGGCTCGCCTCGATCCGGTTTCCGATCGCCGCGAGGTGAACGCGCGCATCGTCTATTGGGGCGCCGCCGGCGCCGGCAAGGCGACCAACCTGCGCGCGATCCATCGCAAGCTGCGGCCCGATCACCGCGGGCGACTCGAAGCCGTCGCGACGCAACTCGATCCGAGTGTGTGTTGGTACCGGCTGCCGATCGAGCTCGGCGAGATCGCGGGCGTGAAGACGCGGATCCAGATCATTGCGGTGCCGGGCGGCCCCGAGCAGGCGCCGACGCGCAAGCAACTGCTCGACCGCGTCGATGGCATCGTGTTCGTGGTGGATGCGCGACGCGAGTGCATCGACCAGAACTTCGCGTCGCTCGAAGAACTGCGCGCCGCCCTCGCCGCGTACGGACGCGCGCTCGAGAGCGTGCCGCTCGTCGTCCAGTACAACCATCAAGATCAGTCGGATCCGTACATTCTCGAAGAACTGCACCGCAAGCTCGACGTGAAGGGCGCGGCCGTCTTCGAAGCCGTCGCGACGGAAGGCACGGGCGTTCTGCCGACGCTGACGACGATCTCGAAGCGCGTCGTGAAGCAGCTTCGCGAAGCGCCGGAGCCGAAGGCGCTGAAGCCGTCGCCCGCTGCGATGACGGCGCCGATCGTGGCGCCGCCGCCTCCCGTCGCCATTGCGCCTCCCGCGCAGCCGCTGTCGATTCCAGGGACGCCGCAGGACCGCTCGGGCCGCGACACAGTGATCCTCGCCGACCTCGAACGCGCCGCGCTCGCATCCGACGTCGAGCTGGAAGACGATCGCGACCACGCCGTCTCGCGCGCGCAGGGCCTGCTCGACGCCGCCTGGCACGCGGAAGTCGCGATCCAGGACGCGCCGCTCGGCGAGAGCCCCCTCCCCTCCTCCGACCTGGCCCACGACAGCGAGCCGTGGCAGGTAGTCGAGGCAGGACTCGCGGAGATCATCGGTGCGCGCGCGATCGCGGTGCCGGTCGTGATCGCCGACGCGATGGGTCACGAGCTACGGTTCCGCCTCACGGTCTCGCTGGAACTGCTGCAGGACGAATGAGGTGAGGGATGGGGCGGCGCATCGCGGTGTACGGAGCGACCGACGAAGCGCTCAAGCTGCTGCCCCTTCTGACGAGCCACCCCGCCCTCGACGTCGCGGCCGTCTTCGATCCCGACGCCGCCGTGCACCGACGCCGGCTCGCGCTCTTCGAGCCACCCCTCGCCGCGCTGCTCCAACGCCTGCTCAGCGACGATCCGCGCGTGCTGCGCGACGACGCGCTTCTCGAGACCGTGATCGATGCCGGCATCGCGCCGCCCTTTCGCAGCGAATTCGCGGCGCTGGTCGCGCGCGACGTAGAGGTGCTCACGCCGGCCGACGCGCGATTGCGTTGGGAAGCGCCCGTGCACGAGCCGGATGCGAAGCGCGAGCTTCTCGTCGCGCTCGAGGAGATCGCCGCAGCGGTCGAACTCGCCGCCGCGCCCGACGCCCTTTTTGCGCGTCTGCTCGAGGTCTCGATTGCGGTGACGGGCGCAGCCGGCGGTTCGCTGCTGCTCTGCGAGCCCGACACCGAGGTACTTCGCGTGCGCGCCGCCGTAGGACTCGAAGCGGAGCTCTGGCCGAAGGTGCAGCTTCGACTCGGTGAGGGCATCGCGGGCCGCGTGTGGGCGGAGCGACGTGCGCTGCTGGTGCGCGGGCGCGCGAACCCGGAGCGCTTCGAACTCACGCGCGAGCGCTTCGATGTCGCGGCGTCGCTCTGCGTTCCGCTGCACTACGCGGGCGCGACGATCGGCGTGCTGAACCTGCACCATCCGACGCGCGACGATCTCTTCTCCGACGACGATCTCGGCTTCGGCGAGGAGCTCGGCGCCATCGTCGCACGCATCGCCGCGCGGGCCGTGGAAACGCGTGCGCTGCGGCGTCGTGCGCTGCGGGCCGACATCGAAGTCGATGTGGCGCGCATCCTCGGCGAACGCGCGCCCCTCGAGCTGCGCCTCGCGGCGCTCTGTCGCCATACGGCGTCACGCGTGGGACGCGGCGTCGCGACGCTGTGGTGGCAGGAGGAACCCGGCGGACCCAACGCGAGCGACGCGCCGTCGTTGCGACTGGCAGCATCGTCGCTCGCAGGCGGAGCGCTCGGCGCCGCGGCTCGGCTCAGCGCGGGCGAAGGCGTCGATGGCTGCGTTGCCCGCGATCGCGAGCCGCGTTTTTTGCGCAGCGACGGCCGCCTCGACTACGCCGCGCTGCCGCTCGTCGCGGATGCGAAGCTGCTGGGCGTCTTGTCGGTGCAGCCGGGACGCGAAGCATCGGTGACCGATGATGAGGCGCAGGCGCTGCGCGAGATCGCCACCGCCGCCGCCACCTGGCTGGGTCGCGCGCTGCGCGCCGAGCGCGCCGAAATGCGCGCCACGCGCGGCGACGCGGTGCACGAGGCGACGCTGCGCCTGCTCGCCGAGACCGACGTCGATCGCATCGCAGAGAGCGCCGTATCCTCGGCCGCGCTGATCCTCGATGCCGAGCACGCGATCGTGCGCACACTCGATCCGGAGCGGCGCAGCTTCCGCGTGCGCTGCCATATCGGTGCGTCGTCGGGAGCGCTGGACGATACGCTCGCGCAACTCGATCGGCGCGTCGCGCGCGAGGCGCTGCGCCGCCGCGCGCTACTCGATACCGCTGATGTGGAGCCCGGCGATGACGAGGCCGACGAGGTGCCCGCGCTGCTCGTCGCACCGCTGCTTGCAGATGGTCGCGCGCTCGGGACGCTCGCGGTCTACGACAAACGCGCGCCTGCCGGGCCGCTCTTCGATGCGCTCGATCGCGAGCTCCTGCTGCGACTCGCCGCGATCACGGCGCGCGCGCTCGCCGCGGCGCTGCCCGGTGGAACCACGTCGGTCGCGAGGAGCGAACGACTGCTCCCCTTCGCGCAATTCGCGATGCGGCTCGACGAAGAGATCGCGCGGGCCGACGCTGCGGCGACCGACGCGCCTGCGTTCGCGCTGGTCACCTGCCGGATCGAGAACTGGGACTCGTTGCCGGCGGAACATGCGGCTCGTCTTGCCGAGAGCACCCAGGCTGCATTCGTCGCACAGTTGCGTCGCTATGACGTCGTCACGCGGACGGCGGCCGGTGCGCTCTGCGCACTCTTGCCGCTTCCCGGCGGCGCCGCCGCGGAGCATGTCGCGCGGCTCGCCCGCGCCGTCGCCGAGGCAGTCGCGAAGGACCATGAAGAGGAACCGCGCGTCGCGCTCGGCTTCGGCCATGCGCTCTACGCCGACGATGCAGCGAGTGTCTTCGGCGCACGCGCGGCGCCGCGTTCCGGCGAGGCCGAGTCCACGCGCGCCGAGCTGCTCGCACGCGCCGCCGAGCTGCGCATTCGAATGCTCTAGGCGATTGCGTCCGCGACTTCGCCGATCGTCCGCACGGCAATGCGCGCATCGCGGCGGGCGGCGTCGATCACCGCTTCGAGCGCCGCCACGCGCGCGTCGTCGATGCCGCTGATGAAGGCGTGGCAGATCAGCACGAAGAGACCGCCGCGTTCGGCGCTGCGCGCGAGTGCCGCGAGCCACGCGTCGCGCACACTTTCAGGCGTCGGCGGCTCGGGACGCAAGTAGTACGCGCCATCGACGCCGGCCCACGTGAAGGGAACCTGCGCGAGTCCGCCCGGCAGCCGCGTCGGCATCATGCCTTCGCCGAGGCTCGCGTCGTAGCAATAGCCGAGGCGTTGCAAGATGGTTTCGGTTGCATCGCTGCGTCGACCGCCGGGCGCGCGAAAGCCGCGCGGTCGCACGCCGGCGGCGGCTTCGAGCGCGTCGGTCGCGCGCGCTGCGAGGTCTGTTTCGGTCGCGACGTCGAGCGCGTGCCAGGTTTCGTGCAACCAGCCGTGCATGCCGAGTTCGTGGCCGCGCGCCGCGATTTCAGCGACGGCGCGCGGATGCTGCTCGCCGTTCCAGCCCTCGACGAAGAAGGTGCCGCGCACCGCGCAGCGATCGAGGAGCGAGAGCAGCGCCGGCAGTCCCACGGCGAGCGATGCGTCATCGCCCGGCGGCCGCGGACCGGAGAGCTGCCCGGCGCCGATCTCGGCGGCTTCGCCGAGATTATCGAAGGAGAAGCACGCGACGGCGCTCACCGCGCGAGCGCAGCCTCGAGCGATCGCAACGGCAGGTCATGCGCTTCGGCGACGCCTTCGCAGACCACCTCACCGCGGAACACGTTTGCGCCAAACGCGAGCGAGAGATCGGTGCGCAGCGCCTCCGCGACGCCAATCTCTGCGATGCGTTCGATGTACGGCAGCGTGGTATTGGTCAGCGCGAAGGTAGAGGTGCGCGGCACGGCGGCCGGCATGTTGGCGACGCCATAGTGGATCACGTCGTGGACGAGGTAGGTCGGGTCGGAATGCGTCGTGGCGTGGATCGTCTCGATGCAGCCGCCTTGATCGACCGCGACGTCGGCGATCACCGAGCCCGCTTCCATGCTCCGCACCATCGCGTCGGTGACGAGTCGCGGTGCACGCCGACCGCGGAGGTATACAGCGCCGACCAGCAGGTCACTCTGCGCCACCGTGCGCTCGAGATTGACGCGATTCGAGAAGAGCGTGCCGATCTCGCCATGGAAGAGATCGTAGAGATAGGTGAGCCGCTTCAGATCGACGTCGAGCACGGTGACTTCGGCGCCGAGCGCATGCGCGACACGCACGGCGTTGATGCCGACGACGCCAGCGCCCACAACGGTGACGCGACCGCGCGGCACGCCGGGTACGCCACCGACCAGCAGACCCTTTCCGCCGCGATCCTTCTGCAGAAGCGTGACGCCGATCTGCACCGCGAGCCGTCCGGCCACTTCGCTCATCGGCGCGAGCACAGGGAACGAGCCGTCCGGGTACTGCACGGTTTCGTAGGCGATGCCGATCACGTCGGCGGCGAGCAGGCTCTCGGTGAGCGCCCGATTCGGCGCGAGGTGCAGATAGGTGAAGAGCGTCTGCCCGCTGCGCAGCCGCGCGACTTCGCTCGCGTTCGGCTCCTTCACCTTCGTCACGAGATCGGGCGCGCCGAAGGCTTCTGCGACATCGACGAGTCGCGCGCCAGCCTGCGCATACGCCGCGTCTGCGAAGCCGCTCCCGACGCCGGCGCCGCTCTCGATCAGCACTTCGTGTCCGTCGGCGACGAGCTGGCGTGCACCGTCGGGTGTCATCCCGACGCGGAATTCGTTGTCCTTGGTCTCGCGCGGAACGCCAATCTTCATCTGGATCCTCCGATCGTCAGGAGCGATACGACTCGATCAGGATGTCGGCGATCTCGGGGCGCATGATGCGCACGTCGGGATGCTCGCCCTTCAGCAATTGCTCACGCACCTTGGTGCCGCTGATCGCGAACGGCTTCTCGTCCGGGTGGCTGTCGGTGAGATCGACGCGCCCCATCGATTCGTAGTACGCCGCAAAACCGATCTTGCACGGTCGCAAGTGGAGCTCGCCGGGCAGCGACTCGAAGATCTCCTGCGCATCGAAGTCGCCCCAGATCGGCTTGCCATCGTCGAAGGGCGCATCGGCGTGTTTGCGACCGATCACCAGGTGGCTGAAGCCGTGGTTCTGGCGGTAGACGGCGTGCATCAGCGCCTCCTTCGGTCCGCCATAGAACATCTTGATGTCGAGCGGCAGCACTTCAAACACTTCGGTGATGTCGTAGCCGACCGACTTCCAGAGCGCCTCGTCCTTGTCGCCGGTGCCGAGCAGCTTGCCTTCGTGGAGCGCGCGGTAGCAGCGCATGCGCGTCGCGGCGGGAACGTCGTCGCCCTTCAGCTCGCCGACCAGCGGATTCAGCACGACGCCCGTGAAAAACCCCTCGCCGGTCAATCGCTCGGCGCCGGCGACCAGTGCGTACTCGTGCGCGCGGTGCAGCGGGTTGCGCGTCTGGAAGGCGAGCGCGCGCTCCCATTTGTGATCGCGAATGAAGGCGCGCGTCATGCGCGGCGAGAAGATCGTCCACGCGGGATGTTGGGCTTGCGGCAGCGTGCGCAGGCGACCGCCGACCAGCTTCGTGCGCTCATCACTCTGCACGATGTGGCCGCCCGGATGATCGAAGCGCTCGGTGCCGTAGACCGCGCGCACGTACTTCGGCTTGTCCCAATCGAAGCACTCGACAGCGTCGAGAATTCCGACCAGCGCGCCGGCCTCGTCGCAGAGCGCAGCCGACGCGCCGCGCGCGAGTTTCGCGGCCTCCGCGTCGGTGACGGGCAGCGAGAGCGGAATGCCCCACGCATAGCGACGGCCGTCCTGCACCACGACGGTCTCGTCGAGCACGCGGTGCCAGGCCTCGGATCCCATCGGGCCCTCGAGCGGCGAGAGCGTTCCGTCGGCGATGCGATGCACCGTCGAGAGATCCGCCTTCGTGAGCCGGATCGACGGAAGCTTCGCTGCCTCGGCGACGAGCTGACTCCGCTCTTTCAGCGACACCACGCGATCGACCGGCTCCGCGAGTCCGCCATGTACCGGCACCAGATCCGCACTTCGTTCCCGCATCACCATTTCGTTCGCACCTCGCAATGTCAGAGCTCTACCAGACTGGAGCGTCGGCATCACCGTCCGTGAGAAACGGTCGATCTCCGCTGCCATCGAAACGCCGCACTCGCAGGCGCTCGCGATCTTCTTCGTCCTTGATCAAGTACGCGACGTACGCGCCGTCGGGCGACACCGCTGGATGTGTCTCGTCGACCTTGCCGCTGCCGATCGGCGTTCGTCCCGTGCCGTCGGGACGCACGCGCCAGAGGCGCTGGCCCTGCTTGCCGATCGCCGAGTAGACGATCCACGCGCCATCCGGCGAGAAGACCGGATCGGTGCCCCGCCCCACCAGCCGCGGGGCGGCGTCAGGCGCATCGAGATCCATCACCGCGATCGTCAGTACGCCGTCCTGGTCGGCCGTGACGTAGGCGACGAGTGAAGAATTGGGCGCGCAACTGGGCAGCACGTCGGACGGACCCTTCGTCGCGGGGCGGAATCCGATCGACGAGCCAGGCGGCGTTGCCAGCAAGGAGCCCTCGTATTGACCGCCGACACGCCGCGCTTCGACGGCGACGATGCGTCCGCCCGCTCCGATGCAGCCCATCGGGTGTTCCGCCGGTCCCGACGTGATGATTTCGATGCCGCCGGTCGCGCGGTCCCACACGAAGAGCTGTGCGAGATCGCGGAAGCGACCCGAGAGCAACAACTTGCTGCGATCCGGTGACCAGGACAGCGGCATCGCGCCGGGCGGCGCCCCTTCCACGAGCGTCGCCTCGCTGCTCTGCGGATCGAAGAGCGACAGGTGGCCGAAGAGTTCGTAGAGCAGTCGCTGCGCGTCCGGCGCGCCGCCGAACATCCCGTCGAGCGTCTCGACGCGAATGACGCCTTCTTTGTCGCCCGGCGTGCCGCGCTTTTTGAGATCCTTGATCGCGTCCTGGCGCTTCAACGCGAGCGCTTCCTCGCGGTACACGATCGCGACGGGCGCGTTGGACATGCGCTTCAAATCGATGCCGCCCGGACCGGTTGCGCAGCCCGCGGCGACCAGCGCAGCAACCGCCGCTTTCAGGATCTGGTTGCGCGCACTCACGGTTGACCGGGCACCACCGCGCGACCGACGAAACCGTCGGCGCCCGGATCGCGTCGGTAGAGCGCCTGCTCCACCACGCTGCCGCCGATCACCGCGACGACGAGGTGATCCGCATCGGGAAACGGGAAGAGCTCCTGCAACGCGAAGTCCTGATCCATCTCGGAGAAGTACGCGCCGCATTCGACGTGCGAGTGATACACGCAGGTGATCTGCTCGCCGCGCGCGGTCGCGTCGTCATCGGCGCGCAGATAGTCCTGCTCGTTCATGTAGAAGCCCTGCTTGCCATCGCGCGGATACGTCTCCGGATCGCGCTGGTGCCACAGCGTCATGTCGTTGCGACAGCGAATGACGTGACGATGGCGCGTGTCGGCGTCGCCCGTGATCAAACCGCAGCACTCTTCTGGGTCGGCCTCACGCGCGTGCGCGAGAATCTCGTTCAGGACCGAGTTCGGCAGCACCGCGGGCGCGAGGTCCGGATCGAACTCGATGCGGCGCCGCACTCAGCGACCACCGGCGATCGAAGGCACGATGGTGACGCAGTCGCCGTCACGAACCGGCGTTTCGAGCAATTCGCGAAAGCGAACGTCCTCCTCGTTGACGAAGACGTTGACGTGGCGTCGCAACGCACCTTCCTCGGCAAGCACGCGCGAGACGAGTTCGGGAGATTCGCGGCCGATGGCGTCGAGTACGTCGCGCAGACGGCCGGCGGGCACGGCGAGTTCGGCGCGACCGCCAACCAGCGCACGCAGCACGGCCGGAATGCGCACCGTGACTCCCATCCATCGACCTCCTTCGCGGGAGCGCGCAGTCTAGGGAAGCGACCCCCAGGGCGCAGCGGCTACGTTGGGCGCGGAAAGCAGCGCATCACCCATGAACGAAGACCAGCGCCTTGTACGCCCCGACGGCCTCGCGATTCGCGGACTGCGACACGAGCGCGGCTGGTCTCCGCGCGACCTCGCGGCCGCGATCACGGCAGCGGAGTACCGGGCGACGGGACGGCCCGTCACGATCGCGCCGCGCGTTCTGCTCTCGGTAGAGGAGCGCAACGCCGCCGTCCCGTACGCGACTCTGTGTCTGATCGCCGCGGGACTCGACTGCAATCCGATCGAGATCCTGAGGGATGACGCGCCGGTCGCGATGCCTGCGCCCGCGCCGACGCCACCGCGCACCTAGTCGCGCGCGCCTTTGGCCTCGCGCCCATCCCGCGAGCGGAGTAGATTCGCTTGGCCTCCCCCGCCATCGATCCGGGCACGAACCGGCACGTCTGCTGAAAGCTGAGTCGGGCGTTCCTCCCGCCCGAAAATTCGCACGAGGTTCGTCTCCCCTCGTGGGCGAGGAATGGCTGTTGTCATCAGCGGAGAATCCCGATCGCCCCGACAACGCGTCGGGCGTCCAGCAATTCCTGCACGCGATGCGCGAGCAGGAAGGTCTGCGCGAAGCGTTCCGTCACCATGAGGTGATGCCCGCGCGCGCAGCGGAATTCGCTGCGTTGCCGGCGGGCTTCGAGGCGCTCGCGCCGGCGCTGGCACGGCGCGGCGTTCCCCAGCTCTACAGTCATCAAGCGCACGCGCTCGATGCGCTCGGCCGCGGCGCCGATGTCGTGCTCGCGACGCCGACCGCCAGCGGAAAGACCCTCGTCTACAACCTGCCGGTGCTGCGCGCGCTTGCGGCGGGTGAAACGGGACACGCGCTCTATGTGTTCCCGCTGAAGGCGCTCGAACGCGATCAGCGCGAGCGGCTGCTCGCCGACGTGCAGGAACTGGGCTTCCCCACCGAAGGCGTCGTCGAGATCTACGACGGCGATACGCCGACCGCGCGCCGCAAACGCATCCGCGAGAATCCGCCGCGCGTGCTCGTCACGACGCCCGACATGCTGCACGCCGGCATCCTGCCGACGCACGCGAGTTGGAAGCCGTTCTTCGCGTCACTGCGCCTCGTCGTGATCGATGAACTGCACAGCTATCGCGGCGTCTTCGGTGCGCACGTCTCGCAGGTGTTGCGACGGCTGCTGCGCATAGCGGCCTACCACGGTGCGCAGCCGCAGATCGTCGGCGCCTCGGCGACGATCGCGAACCCGGGCGAGCTGGCGCAGGCACTCACCGGCCGCGCTGCCACGGTGATCGAAGCGGACGGCGCCCCGCGTCCGCGCCGCCATGTGGTGTTGATGAATCCCGTCGGCACGTCGCCGTACACCGCCGCTGCAAAATTGTTTCGCATCGCGGTCGGTCTCGGGCTGCGCACGATCGCGTTCACGAAGGCCCGCCGCGTCACCGAATTGATTCACACCTGGGTGATCGAGGCCGAGCCGCATTTGCGTGAGCGCATCTCGTCGTATCGCGCCGGCTTCCTGCCTGAGGAGCGCCGCGAGATCGAGCAGAAATTGTTCTCGGGCGAACTCGACGGCGTGATCTCGACCTCCGCGCTCGAAATGGGGATCGACGTTGGCGGCCTCGACGTCTGCATCCTGGTCGGGTATCCGGGCTCGCAGATGGCGACCTGGCAGCGCGCCGGTCGCGTCGGTCGCGCGCAGGAAGGCGTCGTGGTGCTGATCGCGCAGCCAGACGCGCTCGATCAATACCTGATGTCACACCCGCGGATGCTCTTCGAGCGCGGCTACGAATACGCCGTCGTCGATCCCAACAACGTCGAGGTCGCGGCGGCGCATCTGCCCTGCGCCGCCGACGAGATCCCGCTGCGCGAAGGCGAAGCGTGGCTCGCCGAGCCGGGCGTGCGCGCGAATGTCGAGCGCGTCGAAGAGCGCGGGCGCATTCTGCGCAGCGAGGGCGGCGGCGAGTGGTTCGCATCGCGACGTCGGCCACACCGTGACGTCGATCTGCGTCAGGCTGGCGCGAGCTACGCGATCCAGCTCGATCTCGCGCAGGAGCGCCCCGTCGAGATCGGCACGATCGGCTCGGGCCGCGTGCTCGCCGAATGCCATGAAGGCGCGGTCTATCTACATCGCGGCCGCCAGTACCTCGTCACCGAGTTGGACCTCGAGCAGAAGCTCGTGCGCGTGCGCGCCGTCGATGCGGCGTGGTTCACGCGCTCGCTCTCGGAGAAGGAAACCGAGATCCTGTCGCGCGATGCGGCGCGCCCTGCTGGCCACTTCCGGTTGCTGCGCGGGCGACTGCGCGTGACGACGCGCATCACCGGCTACGAGCGACGCCGCGTGCAAGGTCAGGAGCTGATCGGCAGCGAGACGCTCGATCTGCCGCCGTCCTCGATCGAGACTACGGGCATCTGGCTCGAGATCCCCGACGAGATTCCGGCTGCGCTGCGCGCGGCCGGTCTGCATCCGATGGGCGGGCTGCACGCGATCGAACACACGGCGCTGTCGATGTTTCCGCTGCTGGCGCTCTGCGATCGCCACGACGTCGGCGGCATCACCACACTCGCGCATCCGCAGGTGGGTCGCGCCGCGATCTTCTTGTACGACGGCGCCCCCGGTGGCATGGGCCTCGCGACGAGCCTCTTCGACCGCGTCGAGACGCTCCTCGAAGCGACACTCGAACGCGTGCGCGATTGCCCGTGCGAAGAGGGTTGCCCCGCCTGCGTACACTCCCCGAAGTGCGGCAACGGCAACCGCCCGATCGACAAAGCCGGCGCGCTGCGGGCGCTCGTGCTGCTGCTCGGGCACGAAGCGCTGCCGCGTCTGGAGCAGCCCGCCGCGGCGCCGCCCGCGCCGATCGCGAGCGCTTCCGTCGAAATCGTCGCAGCGCCGCCGCGGCTGATCTTCTTCGACATCGAGACGCAGCGCAGCGCCGAGGAAGTCGGCGGCTGGCACAACGCGCATCTGATGCGCGTCGCGCTGGCCGTCACCTGGGATGCCGGCACGCAGCGCTTCGAGACGTGGCGCGAAGGCGACGTGCATGCGCTGCTCGCGCGCCTCGCCGAGGCCGACATGGTGGTCGGCTTCAACGTGCGGCGCTTCGACTATCAGGTGCTGCGTGGCTACACCGAGGAGGATCCCGGCGCGCTGCCCACCTTCGACGTGCTCGACGGGATTCGCGAGCGCATCGGCTTCCGGCTGCCGCTCGGTCATCTCGCGGAGGAGAATCTCGGCGTCTCGAAAGGCGCCGACGGCCTGCAATCTCTCGAATGGTGGAAGCAAGGCCGCATCGACGAGATCGAGACCTACTGCCGGCGCGACGTGGAATTGCTGCGCGACCTCTTCCACCACGCGATCGACCAGGGCCACCTGCTCTTCCGCACGCGCGACGGTGCACGCGTACGCATCCCCACGCCGTGGTCGATTGCGGAGCTGCTCGCCGGCGCGCGCCGCGTCAGTGAACCGCCGACCCGCGGCGCCGCAAGCGGTTCTCGAGGATCTCGAAGTAGAGGTGGACGAGCACGTGGCGCAACTCCGACGGGAGCGTCGCGATGAGCGCCCTGGCATCGACCGCATCGTCGATGCCGAGGATCTCTCCGAGCACCGCTTCGAGCTCGCTGCGATGGGCGATCACCGCCGCACGCACCGCCCCGGGGTCTTCGTCGAAGGCCGCCGAGATCGTGGCCGCATCGAAGAGCAGATGGAAGCCACGCTCGCCCAGCAGGAAAATGCCATCGCCGATCATCAGCCGTCACTCCATGACGGCCTCGGGGTCCAGCGCTTTTATCGGCCCTGCCCCAGCGAGCCTTGACGACCCATTGGCTAGATTGCCGCCGTGTTGCTGCGAGCTGAAGATGTCGCGAGGCAAGTTGCCGGTCGCACGCTCTTCGAGGGCGTGACGCTGGACGTGCGTTCGGGCGATCGAATCGGGCTCGTGGGCGCCAATGGCTCGGGCAAGAGCACGCTGTTGCGACTGCTCTCGGGCGATGAGGCGCCCGACGCCGGTCGGCTCTTGCTACCGCGCGGAACCCGCGTGGGACGCCTGCGCCAGGAGATCGACCCCGACGCACCGCGCAGCATCGGCGAGGAAGTCGCGACGGCACTCGCGCATCTCGACGACCTGGAACGCGAGTATCACGCGATCGAGGGGGAGATCGAGACGCTCGGGCACGCCGGACAGAATCCCACCGAAGACCTCGCCCATCGTTGGGACGAATTGCGCACGCGCTTCGCCGCGGGCGGCGGCTTCGAGCGCGAATCGCGCGTCGCGCGCGTGCTCGCAGGACTCGGCTTCGCCCAGGAAGATCGCGCGCGGCCGCTCGCGAGCCTCTCCGGCGGCTGGCGCATGCGCGTCGAGCTCGCGAAGTTGCTGCTCTCCGAGCCCGATGTGCTGCTGCTCGACGAGCCGACCAATCACCTCGACCTGCCGGCGATCGAGTGGCTCGAATCCTTTCTCGACGGTTACGACGGCGCGGTCGTTGCGGTGTCGCACGATCGAACTTTCTTGCGTCGCCATGTCAATCGCATCGCCGAACTGGTCGGCGGTGGACTCTCGCTCTACACCGGCGCCTACGACCAGTACCTCGCAGAGCGCGCCGGGCGCATCGAGAGCGCCGAAGCGATGCAGCGCGAGCAGGCGCAGAAGCGCGCGGAGATCGAGCGCTTCGTAGACCGCTTCCGGGCCAAGGCATCGAAGGCGCGCCAGGTGCAGAGTCGCGTGAAAATGCTGGATCGGATGGAGCGCGCGGGCAGCCCGACGTTGCCGCCGCGATCCAAACGCATGCGATTGCAGATCCCCGAGCCCGCGCGCGCCGGCGAAGTGGTGCTGGCGCTCGAAGGCATCGCGCAGCGCTACGGCGATCGCGTGATCTACGAGAAGCTGGACCTCGAAGTGCGGCGCGGCGATCGCATCGCACTCGTCGGTCCGAATGGTGCCGGCAAGTCGACACTGCTGCGGATCGCCGCTGGCCGCATCGCGCTCGAACGCGGTGTGCGGCGTCTCGGCCACAACGTGCGCGCGGTGTTCTACGCGCAGCATCAGCTCGAAGCGCTCGACGCCGAGCGCACGGTGCTCGCCGAACTCGAGCGCGACGCAGCACTCGCCGACATCCCGCGGCTGCGCGATCACCTCGGTTCCTTCCTGTTCTCCGGCGACGACGTCCAGAAAAAAGTGAGCGTGCTGTCGGGCGGCGAGAAGGCGCGCCTCGCACTCGCGAAGTTGTTTCTTCGTCCCGCCAACTTCCTGGTGCTCGACGAGCCGACCAATCACCTCGACGTCAGCGCCTGCGAAGTGCTGGAGGACGCGCTCCGCTCCTATGCCGGAACGCTTCTCTTTGTCACCCATGACCGCACGCTCGTGAATGCCGTCGCGGGTCGCGTCGTCGAGGTGCGGGCCGGGAAGCTCAGGGATTTCAACGGCAACTACGACGACTACCTGCGTCGCCTCGCGGTCGAGGAGCAGCAGCAGACGGCACCGGCGAAACCGGGCGCTGGATCCGCGCCCGCCCGCGAATCGCATCACCTCTCGCGCGAGCGGCGCCGCGCCGCCGACCGAGCGGCAAAGCAATTGGCGCGCATCGAAGCGGAGATCGGCGTGCGCGAGCAGGCGCTCGAGGCATTGCGCTGGCGCGGCGGCGATCCCGCCGTGTACCGCGATGGCGATCAGATGCGCGCGCTCGAAGCCGAACGGATTGCGGAACAAGCGGCGCTCGATGCGCTCTATCGCGAATGGACCGAGCAGGCCGAAACCGCCGAGGCGTCTACCGAGCCGGCGCCCGTCGCGGGTGGCGCCTAGGTTGCGCGTCGCACTCGTGCACGACTGGCTCACCGGATTGCGCGGCGGCGAGCGCGTGCTCGATGAACTCGCCTGCCTGTTCCCGGCGGCCGACCTCTATACGCTGGTGCATGTGCCCGGTTCGACGACGCCACGCATCGACGCGCTGCGCATCCATACCAGCCCGTTGCAGCGCTGGTCGGGCTCCGCGCGTCACTATCGCGAGCTGTTGCCGCTGCTGCCGTGGGCGGTACGTCAGTTGCGCATCGAAGGCTACGACCTCGTCATCTCGGTGCATCACGCGATGGCGAAGGCAGCCAACATCTCCCCTGGAACACGGCATCTCTGCTACTGCCTGACACCGATGCGTTACGCCTGGGATGCCGCCGACGTCTATCTGGGACGCGGCCTTCGCCGCGCGCTCGCCGCGCCGCTCCTCGCCGGCTTGCGCCGCTTCGATCGCGCGAGCGCCGCGCCCGAGCGTGTCACGCGTCTCGTCGCGATCTCGGAGTATGTGCGAGAACGCACGCGCCGGCACTGGGGGCGCGATGCGAACGTGGTCTATCCGCCCGTCGACGTCGAGGCGTTTCGTCCCGACGGCCAGCCTCCCGACGACTTCTATCTGCTCGTAGGCGCCTTCGTACCGTACAAGCGCGCCGACCTCGCGATCGAAACCTTCGCGTCGCTCGGTCGCCGGCTCGTCGTCGTCGGCGACGGCCCGTTGCGCTCCGCGCTCGAACGCCGCGTGTACCCGGGTGTCGAATTGCTCGGGCGCGTGCCTGAAGCCGAACTCGCGAAACTCTACGCGCGCTGCCGCGCACTGGTGTATCCGCAAGAGGAGGATTTTGGCATCGCTGCGCTGGAGGCACAGGCTTCGGGCCGGCCGGTGATCGCGTTCGGGCGCGGCGGCGCCGTCGAGACCGTGCGTCCATTGATCGGGCCACCCGATACCGCAGCCAATGCCACGGGCGTCTTCTTCGCGACACAGAGCCGCGCGGCGCTCGTCGATGCCATCGAGCGCTTCGAGGAAGCCGAGCCCTACTTCGACTCAAAGTTGATTCGCAGCCACGCAGAGCGCTTCTCGTCCGCGCGTTTTCGCGACGAGTTCATGCGCGAAGTCCGCGCGACACTCGGTGACTCCGCGCTGGACGTCGGCGTGGGTGCCGGGTAGCGTGCCTCGCCCGATGTCTTCCTCGCTTCGCGTCCCCGTTCTCGACCTGCGCGCGCAGTACGCGACGATCCGCGATGACGTGCGCGCCGCCGTCGACCGCGTCTTCGAGAACCAGGCATTCATCCTGGGCGAGGAAGTCGAAGCGCTCGAACGCGAGCTCGCCGCATTCTGCGAGGCACGCTTCGCCATCACCTGCGGCTCGGGCTCCGATGCGTTGTTGTTGGCGTTGATGGCGCTCGACATCGGGCCCGGCGACGAAGTGATCTGCCCGTCCTTCACATTCTTCGCCACAGCGGGCGCCGTATCGCGGCTCGGCGCGCGCCCGGTCTTCGTGGACATCGACCCCGCCACGTACAACCTCGATCCGACTGCGGCACGCGCGGCGGCGGCGCGCTGTACGCGGCTGCGAGCGATCCTGCCGGTGCATCTTTATGGCGCCGCGGCCGACATGGACGCGCTAGTCACGCTCGCGGACGAGCACGGTGTTCCGCTGATCGAAGACGCCGCACAGGCGATCGGCGCATGCGATGCGAGCGGCCGTCGCATCGGTGCGCGCTCTCGCATCGCATGCTTCTCGTTCTATCCCACCAAGAACCTGGGCGGCGCTGGCGAAGGAGGCTTCCTCTCTACCGACGATGCCGATCTCGCCGAGCGACTGCGCCGACTGCGCGTGCACGGCTCGAGCCGCCGCTACGTGCACGAGGAGCTCGGCATGAACTCGCGCCTCGATGCGCTGCAGGCCGTCGTGTTGCGCGTAAAGCTGCGCCGGCTCGACGACTGGAACGCGGCTCGGCAGCGTCACGCTGCTGCGTATGATGAAGCCTTCGCGCGCGGCGGTGCGCAGCCGAACACGGTCCCGCTCGCGGCGGGCGGTCTGCCGCTGCGAACGCCCGCCCCGGTTGCAGCGCCGGCGGTGCATGTGCATCACCAATATGTGATTCGCGTAGAAGCCGCGCTGCGCGATCCGCTGCGCGAGCACCTCAGCGCGCGCGGCGTCGGCAGCGATGTCTACTACCCGCTGGGACTGCATCAACAGCTCTGCTTCGCGGCGCTGGGCTATCGCGAAGGGGATCTCCCGGAAACGGAGCGTGCGGCGCGAGAAGTCGTGGCGCTGCCGATCTATCCCGAGCTGGAAGCCGCCCAGCGCGACCACGTGGTGGCGTCGATTCTCGACTTCGTCGCGCGCTAGTCAGACTAGAAGCGGCTGGCAGCGACGAGCGCTGGAATGCGCTCCCACTCGGGATGGTCGCCGGCGTGGCGAAACTCGTGGCTCCACAACACGCGCGATCCCTCGACCACGAACACGCCAGGCAGACGCCAGATGTCGCCAGTGCGTTCACCGCGCTCGTGACCCTTTGCGCGCGCCCGCCGCTCGGCGCTCCACAGCGTCGGCCGCAGCAGGCCGAGTGGACTCATGCGCTCGACGCCGAACGCCGCGTAAAAGTGTCGCCCCGGATCTGCTACGGCACGGGCGCCCGGCCAGTCGCGCCGCAGGAACGCGCGCAGCTCCGTGCTGCCGGACTGCGTGAAGAAGAGAATGGGGGGATATGCAGGCTCGCGTTCGGCGACGGCCCGCAAATCGGCGACGGTCTCTCGACAGAACAAACAGCCGAAGTGCCGCAGGAAGACCAGCAGCGTCGGTGTCGTTGCCAATTGATCGCGCAGCAGACCCGGGATCAAGTTCGTGCCCGTCACGGGCCCATCGAGCACCGAATCGGGGACCTGCTTCACGCGCGCACCCCACGCTTCGCGCGGCGCGCTTCCACGCCGTGATGCTCGAGCAGCGCAAAGTCGATCCAGCCACGCACGAGGTTCACGTCCGACACCGTGATGCGCACCCGATCCCCGAGCCCGAAGCGGGCGCCACTTCCATGCGCGATCAGCGCGAACTGGCTCTCATCAAAATCGAAGTGACCGCGCAATGTGCGCACGGGGACCAGGCCTTCGACGAAGAAGTCGTCGAGGGTGGCATAGAAACCGTGTCGCGCGACGCGCGTCACCGTCGCATCGAAGGACTCGCCCAGTCGATCGCGCATGAAGACGCATCGCTTCAGATCAACGGCCTCGCGCTCCGCTTCCGTGGCCGTGCGCTCGCAGAGCGATGTCCGGACGGCCCACGTCGGCATGCGCTCGGCGCGCGACTGCGCGCTCGCGCGCGTCTGGGCGTCGCCAACGAGTGTATCGCGGAGCGCGCGGTGCACGACCAGGTCCGCGTAGCGACGGATCGGTGACGTGAAGTGCAGGTAGGCGTCGAAGCCGAGCGCGAAATGGCCGAGACAGCGCGCGTCGTAGCGCGCGGGTCGCATCGCGCGCAGCGCCGCGTAGTGGACGAGGCGCTCCTCGGGGCGCCCGCTCACGCACCGCACGGCGGCCGCGATCTCGCCGGGTCCGAGCGGTGCATCGAGCGGAAGATCGAGCAGCCCGAAGCTGTCGAAGAGCGTGCGCAGACCCGCGAGCGCGCTCGGCGTAGGCGCCTCGTGCACGCGATAGAGAGCGGGCGCCTCGACCGCGAGCAGATGCTCCGCAACCGCACGATTGGCGAGGAGCATCGCCTCCTCGATCGCGCGATGAGCCAGCGAGCGAGACGCCTCGACGATGTCGGTCGGCTTGCCGTCGTCACCGAGAACGACTTCGGCGCTAGGCAGATCGAAATCGATCGCGCCCGCGTCGAAGCGGCACTTCGATAAGCGCGGCGTCAGCTCGGCAAGCCGCGCGAGCTGCTCCGCTACTTCTCGGCTCGCTACGTCGGGTGACGAGCGGCCCTCCATGACCTCCGCCGCCGCTTCATAAACGAGACGTGCGCGACTGCGAATCACAGCTTCGTGAAAACGCGCAGCACTCGCGGCACCACGCGCGTCGACCATCAGCTCGACGGCGATCGCCAGCCGATCGACGTTGGGGCGCAGCGAACAGAGTTCGCCCGAGAGTCGCTCCGGCAGCATCGGGATCGCTCGATCCGGGAAGTACACACTGTTGCCACGGCGTCGCGCTTCACGATCGAGCGCGCCGTCCTCCGGCACGAAGTGCGAGACGTCGGCGATCGCCACCCAGAGTCGGTAGCCACCGCCTGGCGCCGCTTCGACGCACACTGCGTCGTCGTGGTCGCGTGCCGTGGCAGGGTCGATCGTCACGAAGGGAAGCGCGCGCAAGTCGAGGCGCCGCGCGATCTCGGCCGCATCGAGCGAATCGGAGGGAGCAGATGCTTCCGCGACGGCGGCTTCCGGGAACTCGGTGGGCAAACGGTGGCGCCAGGCAATCGCACGAAAGTCTGCGTCGGGTGTACCCGGCGGACCGAGCACTTCCACGACGCGCGCGTGTGGCGCCGATGCTCGACGTCCCTTCCCGCCCCGACTGCGCCCGCGCATCGCCTGCCCACGGTCGAACGAAGGTGTCGCAACGACCACATCGCCAAAGCGCGCGTCGAGCCACGCTCCGTGCGGCACGCGCAGCTGCCACACCACTTCGTCTCGATACGGTGTCACCACGGCGTCGCGACCGGCGCGGCCGAGGATCCCGATCCACTCGCGACGCGCACCACCAATCACGCGCGCGATCTCGGCACGGCGTCGAGATCCCGCTCCTTCTGGCTCGAGGAGCACGCGCTCACCCGGCATCGAAATCGAATCGATGATCTCGTACGCGTGACCCGATTCGTCGATTGCGACCGCGGATCCGTCAGGCCGCACCTCGCAGACAGCCTCGATGAGGCCGCCTTCGTGCGCGAGCCGCCATCCACCGCGACCGCGTTCGATGCGACCGTCGCGTTCGAGCTGTTGGAGAACTTCTACGAGAACGTGCTTTGCACCGCGATCGAGACCGAGTGCGCGCGCCAGCGCGAAAGTCGCGAGCACGGGACGCTCGCGGCGATCGAGCAGTCGCAACACGCTGTCAGCGGAGACCGCCATACGAAGCTCATCGTAGCGGCGCGGAGATCATCGGAACGCTGCGATTTCGCGCACCCATCGAACGCGTTGACGGGCGTCGGAAGCCGACCTAGGTTCCGCCGCTCTCGAAAGCCCGGGTGGCGGAATTGGTAGACGCGCTAGCCTCAGGAGCTAGTGAGGGAAACCTCGTGCTGGTTCGAATCCAGTCCCGGGCACCACGCGTCTAGCGCTTCATGCGCGACGTGTGACGAATCGCACCGCGCCGCGATCTTCATCCTGCGACGAAGCATTCTCTCGTATGCCTCCATCGTTGTGTTCGTTGGGCTGGCTCGCGTGAACGGGTTGGCTTGACCGCATCGATGCTGCGCTTAGGGTTGCGAATCTGGTCGCGTCAAAGGAATGGGGGTCACTTGTCTGAAGCATCGAGTCGCGTGGTGATCGGAGCCGGTGGCGAACGCATCGATGTTGCCGACGTACTGCCCCTGCTTCCAGTCCGCGATGCCGTGGTGTTTCCGGGTGTCACGCGACCGCTCGCAATCGGCCGCGCCAAGTCTCTCGCAGCTCTCGCCGCAGCGGGCCAAGGTGGACTCCTCGTCATCGCGAGTCAGCGTGAGGCAGAGACGGAGGATCCCCGCCTCGGCGACCTCCATCCCGTCGCGTGCATCGTTCGCGTGGCGCGCGTGATCGACGCGCGCGGCGAGGGGAAGCAGGCAATCGTAGTAGGCGTCGCGCGCGCGCGTATCGTCGATGCAGTGGCGTACGACCCGTGTGTGCGCGTCCGGATCGAAGCGTTGACGGAAGTCGATGAGGCCTCCCCGACGCGCGATTCGGCCTGGAAACAGGTGATCGCCAAGGCACAGCGCATCATCGACCTGCGAGACGACCTGCCCGAGGAATGGAAGACCTTTGTCGCTGGTCTACCGAGTCCAGGTCTGCTCACCGATCTGGTCGCTTCGACGCTGCCGCTCGCGCCAGAGGAACAGATTGCGCTACTCGGCGAACCAAACGTCGCGCGGCGTCTCGCGCGCGTCACCGAGCATCTCGATCGCGAGGTGACGATTGCGGAGACACAGCAGCGGCTCGCTGAGCAGTCTGGAGCCAACGAGGCCGATCCGAAGCGACGAGAGAAACTGCTCCGCCGGCGGATGCGCGAGATTCAATCAGAGATCGGTGAGGGCGACGCGGGATCGCAAGAGGTAGATGAACTTCGCGAGCGCATCGAGGCAGCGCAGCTTCCGCCCGAAGCATCCGCGCAGGCTGATCGCGAGCTCAAGCGTCTGTCCGCGCTACCGCAACATGCACCCGATCGTCACCTGATTCGCAACTACCTCGAGTGGATGGCCGATCTTCCGTGGTCGATCGAAACGGAAGACAAGCTCGAACTGCGCGAGGCGCGCCGCATCCTCGACGAAGACCACTACGACCTCGAGAAGGTGAAGGAACGCATTCTCGAGTACCTCGCCGTGCGCAAGCTCGCACCCGAAGCGAAGGGTCCCATCCTCTGCTTTGTCGGCCCTCCCGGCGTCGGCAAGACATCTCTCGGTCGTTCGATCGCCCGTGCAATGGATCGACACTTCGTCCGCGCATCGCTCGGCGGTGTTCGCGACGAAGCAGAGATTAGAGGCCACCGGCGGACCTACGTCGGTGCGATGCCGGGCCGGATTCTCCAGAGCCTCCGCCGAGCAGGTTCGCGGAATCCCGTTTTCCTGCTCGATGAAGTCGACAAACTCGGCGCCGATTTCCGGGGCGATCCGTCGTCAGCCCTGCTAGAGGTGCTCGACCCCGAGCAGAACTACACGTTCAGCGATCACTATCTCGAGGTCGCCTTCGACCTCTCGCGCGTATTCTTCATCGCTACCGCGAACACGCTTTCGACGATTCCGCCGGCACTCCTCGATCGCATGGAGGTGATCGAGCTCCCCGGCTATACGGATCGCGAGAAGTTGCTGATCGCCCGCAATCACCTGCTGCCGAAGCAACTCGAAGCACACGGGCTGCGCGCTGAACAGATCGAGGTCGGCGACGACGCTGTCGAGAAGGTCGTTCACGAGTACACGCGCGAAGCGGGCGTGAGAAATCTCGATCGTCACTTCGCGAACCTGATGCGCAAGGCTGCGCGACGCGTGGCCGAGAGGAAGCCCACCGAGCCTGTGCTCGTCGACGCGGGATTCGTCTCCGAGGCACTTGGTGCCCCGCCGCATCTACCGGAAACCGCCGAGCGCACAACGCAGGCTGGTGTCGTGGTGGGACTTGCGCGAACCAACCATGGCGGCGACATCCTGTTCATCGAGGCAACGGCCATGCCTGGAGGCAAGGATGTGCGATTGCGCCTCACGGGTCAGCTCGGCGACGTGATGAAGGAGTCCGCCGAGGCGGCGCTCTCCTGGGTGCGCGCGAATGCGCACGCCCTCGGGATCCAGTCGAAGGCGTTGGAGGGCGGCGAGATCCACCTGCATGTGCCGGCCGGCGCGGTACCGAAGGACGGTCCGTCGGCAGGCGTCGCGCTCGTAACTGCGCTGGTCTCGGTGCTCACCGGCCGACGCGCACGAGGTGATGTTGCGATGACTGGCGAGATCTCGCTACGCGGTCGCGCATTGCCCGTCGGCGGAATCAAGGACAAGGTGCTCGCGGCTGCGCGCGCGGGTATCAAGACCGTAATCTTGCCGCGTCGCAACGAGAAAGACCTAGTCGATGTGCCGGACGAGGTGCGTCGCGAAGTCGATATCCGCACAGTAGACGCGATCGAAGAGGTGCTCGAGATCGCGCTCGAGCCTGTAGTGAGCTGAGCGCTCACATCCGGGACTCAGCATCCAAGCGGGGAAGCGCATGGAGAGCAAGAACAGCGGATACGTCGCGGGTATCGTGCACCACGACGCATTCGACGATCTCGAGCGCTGTATCGAGAGCTTGCGCCGCCAATCCGCGCGCCCGGCAGCCATTGCGGTCGTCGACACGGGTGTCGACCCGGCGCGTCTCGCAGCGCTCGCAGAACGAAATCGCGATGTCGTATTCCTTCCGCGCCCCAACCTTGGGTATGGAGCGGGTGCCAACCACGCCCTGAAATGGACATCTGAGCACTTCCCCTCGTCCGCCCATGTCCTGATCCTGAATCCAGACGTCGAGCTGGAGGCAGAGTTCGCATCTGTCCTGCTACGCGAAATGGATGGGCGTCCTCGAACTGCTTTGGCATCTGGAAAGCTGCTGCGACCGGGCGGCCTGCTGCTGGACAGCGCTGGTATCTGCATGCCGCGACATCGGCGAGCGCGCGATCGGGGCAGCGAGGAACCGGATCAAGGCCACTACGACAGGCCCGAATTGGTCTTCGGAGTCAGTGGAGCCGCGATGATGATTCGCCGCTCAGTGCTCGCTGACCTCGCACTTGATGGAGAGGTCTTCGACGAGGACTTCTTCGCTTATCAAGACGATACGGACTTGGCCTGGCGCGCTCAGCGACTCGGCTACGAGGTTCTCTACCACCCGGATGCTCGCGCAGTCCATGGACGTCGTTGGCGTCGTGAGCGACGAGCTTCGATCGAGCCCTGGGTACGTCGGCACTCGTTCAAGAATCACTACTTGCAGATCGTCAAGAACGAGCCTGTCGGGCTCTTCGTTCGGAATCTGCCGATCCTGATGTACTGGGAAGTGTTGCGACTCGGATTCGTGTTGGCCCGCGATCGCGACGTGCTACCGGCCTACTGCCAAGCACTACAAGGCTTCCCGCGTGCCTGGCATAAGCGCAAGCTCCTGCAGGCACGCCTACGCGACGGACCCAGGACTTCCGCACTACCGGTCGGATGAGCTGTCGCGCCTGATTCTCGAGCGCCGGCCCCACCACCATCCAGCAAGAAGCAGTTTCCTCGCGCGGGTGATTCATTCGCAATAGAAATGGAACGGCTCCGTTCTCCAGTAGGAGAACGGAGCCGTTCGCTGCAATACGATCTGGCTTGGTGCCAGTATCAGGGCGCCACGAACAGAGTCTGGCCGCCGGCTAGGAGGAGGCCGCCGTTGGTGGTCGTTCCCGTTCCATTGGACAGTTGAACGCGGATATCGTTGCCCGCGTTCGTCACGACCAGGTCAAAAAACCCGTCCGCGTTCGTGTCCTCAGAACCGCGCAGCGTGAATGAGCCACCGCCATTCGGGGGAAACACCGCCGTACCGGCCACGATTCCAGTCATCGGCGTAACGCGAAGCGACGTTGCGCCTTGATACAGGAGATCGGCGTTTCCATCGTCCGTGAAATCCGAAACGGCCCTCAGAATGAAAAGGTTGTTGCCGTTCGGAATGAAGCCGGACGCGGTCGGCGCGCCGCTCGTGTTCAGAGTCCGGACCCGGTTGAGTCCTACCGAAGTTGCGCCGAGACCGGTATCGACGAGGTCGTCGGTGCCGTTGTTGTCTACGTCGCCCGCTCGGGTAAGTCCCCAGGTCGTTCCACCCTGTGCGTAGAAGAGCGAGGTGGCCGTACCGCCGAGGTTGGCGCGAGACGTGCCCGCCGCGACGCCAGTGCCTCGAAACATCAGATCCTGCTGCGTGTCACCGTTGACGTTGGCGTGGAAGGCATACTGCCAAGCGCCGCCAGCCGTCGAGAAGAAGCTGAACACCGGCGCTCCGGTCGAGATATTGGCGACCCGCATCGCACCCAATGCCGCGCCAGTACCTTGGAAGATGACTTCGTCGATCCCGTCGCCGGTTACGTCGGCGGCATCAACGACATTCCAAGCGCCACCACCATCCGGAATGAAGAGCGGGGCAGTTGCAGACTGGCCGGTTCCTGCGGCGTTGACGAAGGTGACGCGCGCAGTGCCGTTGCCCTGCGCGATCAAATCCGCGTTGTCATCGCCGTTCATGTTGCCGACGGCCTTCAGGATGAAGACGCCACCGCCTGTCGGAAAGGTCCCGGTCGCAGTGCTCGTCGTCCCGTCCAGGATGTTCGTACGGATGCTCGACGAACTGGAACGGGCGATGTCACCCTTTCCATCCGCGTTGAAATCGAAACCGATGAATTCGCCGTTCGGCGTCGGACCCGCGAATGCCGCGGACCCGAAACCGATAGTGGCGACAAGTCCGATCAGGTACCCGGAAAATTTGATTGCTCGCATTGCAGCTCCTCGTTCCTTGATTTCGAGTGTTGCGACCAGTCGGCGCTGTGCGACTCATCGCACTCGATGGAATCCCCCAAACCGTCCGCACATTAGCAAAGAACAACTCTGGCCAAGTGCAATTCCGCCCGAAACTTGCGAACTCAACTCGCAGGCCCCCGCGGGGTTCCAACTCCGACATCATGATCAGAGCGATTCGACGAGCCCTTCATCGCGCTTGAGCTTCCGATGGAGCGCGCGACCAGTACACCCCTCATCAGTGTCTCCAGCGTGAGATCGAGTTCATTTTCCTGGATCAACAGCTGGTGATTGCGCGGACTCAGATCTGCAACCGCAAAGTGATCGCGCGACTCGTTCTCACGGCGAACCGGCAATTCGGGATCGCTCGCCGTCGGGAAAAGCAGACGCAGGCGAGATTGGAAGATGGGCAGCTCGTCGGCAAAACCGAAGCGTGTCCGACAACAGTTCGCGACGGCCGTGTCCAGGGAAAGGTCTTCGGGTGCCACGATTGCATCGGGATCCCCGAGTCCGGCGAAGTACTTCACGCCGAGATTGCCGATCGTCCGCAGGAAGAATCGATTGCGAGGGGCATCCAGAAACGCATTTACGTCCGACTCGCATTGACCTCGGACTTGCCACTCGAGTGCCATCTGATGCTTCACATGCGACACGCAGCGTTCGATCGCATCGCGGAGCACCGTTACCACGATCGTGTCGGGATCGAGCAGTGCGGTGACGTGATAAGGGTAGTGTCCACAGACCAGATCGCAGCTGCGAAACGGCTCCGCGCGATTCGCAACGAACTCGGCATAGCTCGGGTAGCTCTCTGAATCCGACGACCAGATTCCGTCTGCCGCGCGTGTAGAGACCACGCCGCCGCTCTCGCGCACCAAACGCTCGAGAAAGCGTCGGAACGAGGTTCCCGCCGTCTTGGGGATGTGCATGAAGAAGAGCTTCATCGAGGGTGGCGATAGATGAAGCGATCGAGCGCGAACTCGCCTAGCTCCTCGGCCGGCGTCCAGCCACGGCGAATCGCGACGAAGCCATTGCTGACGTGCATATCGATGATCAAGCGATGGCTCGTCGAGCCGAGCGCTTCGATCAAATCGAAGACGAGGCGCGTGAGCGGCTGATGACCCGCAAAATTCTCCTCGAGACCGCGCCAGTGCGACCAGGCCCAATCCTCGAGAATGTAGTAGCCGCCCGGTCGAACACGCGGGAACAGGATCTCGAAGCTCGCGCGGCTCTGATCGTAGAGGTGCGATGCATCGTCGATCACGACATCCAGGAAATCGCCGCCGAATGCGGTGTCGACGAGCTCGCCGAGTCGCACGGCATCGTCCTGGCTGGTTCCCCACTGCGTCTCGATGCGACCGCGTCGGCTCTCATCCGCGGCGTACTTCTGGAAGTACGGCGTGTCCGAGCGCTCCCGAATGTCGATGCCGACATGTTTCTTCGGTTCCAGAGCCTCGAACCAGAACGGCACACTGCCGCCGTCGAAGAGTCCGAGTTCGAGAACGTTGTCGGTTCGGATTGGCGACGCGCTCGAGCGGAAGAACGAGACGTACTGATCGACGAGGGCGCGCGTCTTGTAGAACAGGAAGCAGTTCTCGCCCGGCACCCACTCACCTTCAGTACCACCGCCGTGCACCGTCACGAAGTGCAAACCTTTGAACGAGAATGACCGATTGCCCTCGCCCCAGATGAGATCCTCGGAGCGAATCATCGGCCGATCTCCTTCTGCCACCGCTTCTGGACGGCCTGCAACGCATCACGCGTGGCCTCCAGGAATCCCGTACCGAAATGCTGATCCGGTTCCAGCGTCGCGCCCTCACCCCATTCGTTCCAGGCGTTGACGAAGACCAGCGATTCGGGCTCCCGGTTGAATTGCATTTCCTGCTCGAGCACGCCTTCGATCCACTCGCGGTACGCCTCCGGCGTGGCGCCGTGTGCGATGTGTGCCGTCTTCCCACGCCGAGCGGTGTTGTCCCACGCCAGCATCACGCCACGATGCGCGGGTTTGTCGTAGCCATGGCCGCGCCGCTCGAGGTTCTTCTGCGCCGCGTGACGGTAGTCGTAGATCAGCCCGTCGAAGTCGGAAGCGAGACCGGAGACCTCGTGCTTCATGTCGCGCACCTGGATCTGGTGCGGAGGGAAGTCGACCGCCGCATCGAAACCGAGCGCCTGCGTATCGACGATGTCCCAGAAGCGCACCGCGGCGAGATGGATCTCCCCGACGCCGGCGGCGCGACACTCTTCGCGCCACATCGCGAGCGTCTCCTCGATCTGCGGGATCTCCTTGGCGCGATACACGATCAGCACGGGGCGACCCTGGAAGCGCACGTAGCGCGGGTCGCGCAGCATCGGGATCACTTCTCGGATGAAGCGTCGGCTCGAGTCGAGCGAGTACGTCTGCTTCGCCAACACTTCCTGGTCGAGGCCATCCCAGCGCCGCGTCCAGTTCTCGTTCGCCCAGCAGATGCAATACGGGAAGTCGGGGTCGAAGGAGCGCACGACTTCCTGGAGCGGGCGCTCGAGCAGGCGCTTTCCGTCGAACCAATAGTAGTAGTAACAGAAGCCGTGAATACCGTAGGCGCGCGCCAGTTCGGCCTGCGCGCGACGCGTCTCCGGCACGCGCAAGTCGTAGAACCCGAGGTCTTTGGGAATACGCGGCTGCACGTGGCCTTCATAGAGCGGGCGCGCGCGCGTGACGTTGGTCCATTCGGTGAAACCCGGGCCCCACCACGCCTCGTTCTCCGGGATCGGGTGGAACTGCGGGAGATAGAATGCGAGGACCTTGATGCGCCGCTTCCCGACAGCGGCCCCGTGTCGGGCAAGGTGTGTCGGGCGCACGAACGGATGCACTTCGTAACCCGCCGCGCGCACCGCGATCGGGAAGAGCCGTTCGAGCGCGTGGTGGAGACCGCCGTCGAGCTGGCCAAACTCGTCTTCGAAGTCCGCGAGGTGGAGGTCGAGCGCGCGAATCCCATCGAAAGCGCGCGGCCGGAACCAGAACATCGAGCCGCGAAAAAACTCGAGCGTGACGGCTTCGGGCGGAGCACCGAGACGTCCCGCGAGATCGATCATGCGCTCGCGATTCGAGCCCCAGGATTCTTCGTCGTACTCGAGCTGGTTTTCAGGCCCGAGCAGCCCGATCCGGGGATTACTCTCGAAAGCGTCACGGATTTCGCGAATGATCACCGGTGCGCCGAGAAGTTGCTGCAGCAGCGTGCCGCGCCAGCGATCGCCGTCGGTGCGATGCAGGCTCTTCTTCGAGTGGAGCTTGCAGACCAGCTCATAGTGCGCGAGCGAACCGTCGCGCAGGAACTCGATGAAGGGACCGATGTCGCGTCCGCGATTCTCGAAGGTGCGGACGTGTGCGTGCGGGAACTCGGCGTGGATGCGCGGCTCGAAGCCGGCGCCCGTCTCGTCGCAGAGCGACACGAAGAGATCGAAGTCCTCGCGGATCTGGCCGAGGTACTGGCAGATCTCCTCCCACAGGTCGGGATAGTAGAGGTGAACGACGACTGCGATCCGCGGCGCACGCGACGCTGCGACAGCAGGCGCATCGAGCGCGCGCGCCGCGGCTTCGAGGAGCGCACGCGAACTCGCATGCATGCCGAGGCTCTCGCCCCATCGAACGAAGTGCAGCAGTGGATTCATTCCCGCCGCAGCGACTTGCGGGTAGGTCGCGAGATACCAAGCCGCATCGAAGTCCGCGTGCGGATTGCGACCCGTGCGCGCGCCAAGCTCCAGGTAGTGCGCGAGCGGGTTCATACCCAATTCTGCGACGAGCGGATTCTGCTTCAGGTAGAAGGCGGAGTCGAACCAGCGATGCGGCTTCCGGCCCTCGCGTGCCCCATGGCGAACAAAGTGCGCGAGCGGCTCCGCGCCCGATGCCGCGATGTCGGGATTCGTCGCGCGATAGAAAACCGGATCGAAGAGCGAAGTCGCGAGACGTCCCTCGGCCGCACCATGGCGTACATAGTGGACGACCGGATCCCAGTCGCCGCCGCCCAGCTCCGGACTCGACGCGCGGTAGAAAGCTTCGTCGAATACGCCACTCGCGCGAATTTCACGCGCGACGCGCGACTCCCGGAGACGACGCGGAAGCTGCAGCGTGATCGCCCAGTAGAAGCCCTTCGCGATGCGCTTGATGCGACTTCGCGGCACGACTGGACTCACTTGCGCAACACCGTATCGACGACGCGACCGAGCGCGCGCGCCGGGCGCCCCACGCGCCAGCTGAGCGATTTCTCCATCTCGTCGATTCGCGCCTTCAGATGGTCGATGTAGAGACTGCGATCGGCGATCTCGGCGGTCTGGCTGCGCACTCGTTCGGCCAGCTTCGCCAGCTCCGCATTCGCCGTCGCGAGTTGCGTCGTCGTCGCGACCGACTGCGCTCGCTGCTGCTCGAAACGCGCGCCCCCTTGCTTCAGGTGCTCGCGCGCGATCTCGAGTTCCGCGCGCAGATGCGCGGATTCGCGGTCGAGGCGCACCATCTCCTGGGTGCGCGTCTGGAGCTGTTCTTCGAGGGCTCCGACGCGTTGTTGCGTCGTCGCGAGCTCCGCGGCGAGCGATCTCAGCG
This sequence comes from Deltaproteobacteria bacterium, assembly GCA_031396445.1. Classification (GTDB taxonomy): domain Bacteria; phylum Myxococcota_A; class UBA9160; order UBA9160; family PR03; genus PR03. Next base: position 38,724 of record JANNKU010000054.1, read on the forward strand.
ATTCGCACTCGCTCTGCAGCGCGGCAAGCGTCGCGGCCGACTCTGCTGCGACCCCGCGCAGCGCATCGCGCTCCGTCTGCAGCTCCGCCATGGACTCGGCTCGCTGCTTCGAATTCGCCAACACGCCGGCGAGTTGCTCACGCAGGGAAGCCGCCTCTGCCGAATGCACGGCGACTTCGAGTCCCGACGTCGCGACGGCCGGCAACTGCGCGGGCGACGCGCCATCGAGCGCGCGGAACACCACTTCCAGGCTTTGCGGCGGTGCCGCGCGACCGCTGGTGACCTGCGCGGTCCACTGCAGCAGCACCTTCACCCAATCGACGATGCGTTCGAGGTGATGCTGCCGCAGCGCGAGTTCCTCGCGCAGTCGATCGACGTCACCGGCGCGGATCGAAACCTGCGTTTCGGCGCCGCGCAGTTCATCGCCGAGCCGCGCAATCTCGCCGTCGCGACGCGTCGTCTCTTCACGCCAACCCTCGAGGGCACGCGTCAGTTTCATCACCTCGTCGGACTCGCGCGATCGCGCGAGCTCGGCGGCGGCGAGCAGCGGACCGAAGGCGCGCTCTGCGCTGAGCAGCGCTTCGCTGGCCGCATCGAGCACGTCGGTGTCGGGCGCTTCGCCCGCCGAAGCGCGCTGCGCCCACGCGTAGGCGTCCTTCACCCAGTCCGCGATGTCGCCGCGCTGCGCGAGCGCGTCGCGATCCACGCCGTGATGCCGCAGCTTGCGCGACAGGAAGTCGTCGATCTCCGCTTCGGTACGGCGCGAGAGGCGCGGGAACGGCAAGTCGAGGTCCGTGCCGATCCGCGCGAGCACGCCGCGCCAATCCGAGAGCAGATGGTCGTAGCTGACGACGGTGCGCAGCTGGCCACGCGTGTCGTGTTCCCCGCGCAGCAAGTGGTCGAGCCACAACAGCATCGCCTTGCGCTCGTCCATCTGGTGTTCGCGCTCGAGCGACGCCGCGACCTCCAGCGGATGGCGGACCGCGATCACGTAGCAAGGCGCGACACCGAGGCGTTGGAACACGCGCGTCCAGAGCGGCACCAGCCGACACACGCGTGGGTCTTTCAGGACCAACAGCGGCGCGTCGCCGAACTCCTCGTGCACGGCCTTGCAGAGTCGATCGACGAATCGCGCGGCGGATCCGGAGCGAAACCAATCGGGCGGCGGCGGCAACAAGTCCTGCCACGTGACTCCCGCCTCGGCAAAAATCTCTTCGTGCAATTCGTAGAGGAGTTGCGACTCGAAGTAGCCGCGTGGATTGGCGGGCGTCGCCGGCATCAAGTTCGCCGGCAGACCCGCGCCCGCGAGACCGAGCACACCTGCGAGTGCCGACGTGCCGCTTCGATGCATGCCGAGAATCACGACCGCGCGTCGGCCCGCGAGCTCAGTTCCGTCGCGACGCGCGCGTCTTCGCGCGCTCTTCTGCTTCGTGTCGGTGCTTTTTTGGTCGGGCGACGGCATCAGGCGGCGAACCTACCCGGCGGGTCTCGGTCCAGCAACAAGCCGCACGCGCGCATCTTGCTCGGCAACTTCGACCTCGGCGACGCGTGTCGCCGACAAGTCGACTTGCCCCGTCGTGAGCGAGTGCGGGTCGGGTTCGACTCTAAACATCGCGGCATCGACGACGCGATGCAGGTACTGCTCGCCTTCTGCCGTGAGGCCCAGAACGCCTGCGTTCAAGAAGTACGCACCGGGAATCAGCAACACGTGCAACGAGAAACGCAGCGACGCGACGGAGCCGGCGACGACGCAGTCGATCCCCTGCCCCCACGGTCTCGACACCTGTCCCGCCAGCTCGAAACCAGAGAGCGTCTTCACGAGCATCCCAAAGCGGACACCGAATGCCGCCGTGTCGAAATGAACTTCGTAGCGGTAGCTGTAGGTCGCGCCGGCGCGCAGCACGTTGACGATTTCGCCGCGCGCATCGACGAGGCGCGGATTCTCGATGCGCGCACCGCGCGATGGATACGCGAGCGTGCTCTGCGGGCGCAGGTTCGGATCGTAGGAACCGATCGAGAGCGGCTCGTCGCGCAGCGCCGGCGGCTTCGCATCGCCCTGCTCCGGGCTCGCGCGGCCTGCATCTCGTTCGCGAATTTCGTGCAGGATCTCGGGGCGCCGCTCGGGCGGTGCGTAGAGCAGTTTGTGGTAGAGCGAGACGACGGTCTTCGGCTCGCCCGTCAGCACGCGCCGGCCGCCTTCCATCAGGATCGCGCGGTCGCAGAGCTGCACCACCAGGTTGCTGGAGTGCGACACGAACAAGATCGTCGAACCCTGCTGCTTCAACTGCTCGATGCGCGAGAAGCACTTGCGCGAGAACGCCTCGTCACCGACGGAGAGGATCTCGTCCACCACCAGGATGTCCGGGTCCGAGTTGATCGCGACGGCGAACGCGAGCCGCGACACCATGCCGCTCGAATACGAGCGCACCGGCTGATCGAAGAACTCGCCGATGTCGGCGAACGCGATGATCGAGTCGAGACGCTCCGCGAGCACGGCGCTCGAGATGCCGATCACGGCAGCGTTCATCTCCACGTTCTCGCGACCGCTGAAATCGGGATGGAAGCCGACACCGATCGCGAGAATCGGTGCGACGTGTCCGTGCACCGCGAGCGTGCCGCCGCTCGGCGCGAGGATTCCGCAGAGCATCTTCAGCAATGTGGACTTGCCGGAGCCATTGCGACCGACGACACCCACGGTCTCGCCGCGGTACACGCGCAGATCGACATCGCTCACCGCGTGGAAGTCGCGGTGGAAGCGGCGCCAGCGACCGAATACGAGTTGCTTCAGGCGATCCTGCGGTTTCGCATACACCGCGTACGCCTTGGAGAGGCCCGTCGCTTCGATGGCGATCGCGTGTTCGACGTCAGAGGACATCGGCAAAGCTGCCCTTGGCGCGCAGGAACCAGCGATGGCCGGCCCACGCATACACGAACGCCACCGCAGTCACGATCCCGAGCGCGCGCCAATCTGGCAGGACACCATCGAAGAGCGGCGCGCGCACGCTCTCGAGGATCGTCACGAATGGATTTGCGTGGAACCACGGTCGCAACGACTCCGGTACGCGCGAGGCGGGATAGAACACCGGCGAGAGAAAGAGCAGTGCTTGCGTGAGCACCGTCACCACCTGGGCGAGATCGCGCAGGAAGACGCCCAGCGAAGAAAAGATCCACGAGGTTCCGAGCGCGATCAACGCGAGCGGCACGAGCGCGAGCGGTAGTGCGAGAACCGCGAGCGAAGGCCCGCCGCTCAACACCACCTGGAAGACGAAGAGCAGCGCGAAACCCATCGCAAAGCGCCAGAGCGCGCCGAGCACGCTCACCCAGCCGAGCACCTCGGTCGGGAAGAGCATCTGCTTGATGTAGGTCTGGTTGGCGTGCATGAGGCTTGGCGCCTCGGTCGCGCAGTCGGCGAAGACCGCGAAGGTGAGCATGCCCGCGAAGAGGCGCAGCGCGAAGCCGACACCGCCGAGTCCGTTGCCGTCCCAACGTGAGTGGAAGACCTCGGAGAAGACGAAGGTGTAGACACCCAGCATCAGCAACGGAAGCACGACGGCCCAGGCACCGCCGAGCAGCGAGCCGCGATAGCGCTCGGCAATGCGGCTGCGCGTCAGCCGAATGATGAGCTGCCGATGCCGCCAACCCGACACCAGAAAGTGAGTCTGGCGAGCCGCGATCGCGCCGACCGGATTCGGGGCCATCGGACTCCGCGCGGAGGGCGCGCTCAGCTTCGGTTCTCGGCGAAGATCCGCGCCAGCTCGGGCTCGAGCGCGGCCGCGAACGCGTGCAGTCGCGCGTCGGATTCCTCCGGTGCCGCTTCCAGCTTCGTGGAGAGCCGCGCCACGAATGCGCGACCCGGTCGTCGCCACGGACCGCGATCGAGCGCAAACGCGGCGCGCAGGATCTCGGTCATCGGATCCGCGACGTCTTCCATCCACAGATACGAGAGCTGGCGATCCTCGCCCGGCGCGCGCACTTCGAGACGCTGCACGGTGCGCCCGCTCGGCAGCGTGATTTCGCCGTGCGCGATCTCCTCCCAGCCGGACGCGGGAATGCCGAGCTTCGACGAACGAAAGTCGATGCGCTCATCGAGCCGACGGTTGCTGCCGAGCAACAGATCGATCGATTCGCCGCCGCGTTCATAGCGGCGATGCACCCACTCCGAGAATCCGATCGAGCCGAGGAACTCGCGATCGAGCTTCAGGCCCGTCGTGCTCCAGCCCGCGAGCTGCGCGGGAACGCTGGACAATTGCGGCTCGTTCGCCGTCGAGGGCGGCTGCCAGGGCCGGATCGCAAAGGTGGTCACGGCGAGCAGCGCCGTCAGCATCGCGACCCCGACGAGGCGCGACTGCGGGAGCGCTTGCATCGGCGCCGAGCGCCGCCACCACGGACGCGGCGACAGGAAGCGCGAGAACAACCCATCGACCATCGCCAACAGGAACACGCCCACGGCGATCATCACCAGACCCTGCAGCGTATGGACGGCCGCGAAGTGCGAGTACGGGTTCAGCACGATCGTCAGCACGCGGATCTGATTCACGAAGAGCCCGATCCCGACCGACGCGATCACCACCAACGTCGATTGGAGTCGGCTGCGATAGAAGAGATCGTGATAGAGGAACGAACTCATGAAGAGCGTCTCGACCGAGCGCACGCCGCTGCAACTCTCGATCACCTGGAAGACGCGACCGTTGTGAAAGATGCGGTCCGCCTGCGTCAGCGTTTCGCCCCCAAAAAATTGGAGGATGCGCGCCGACGAGTACGCGGTGGTGAGCTGCAGCTCGTACATGAACGAGTTGAGAACCACGGGCGGAATCGGCACCGCGAAAAGCAGAAAGAGCGCCGGCAGCAGCACCGCGCGCAACGCCAGCGTGCCACCGAGCAACAACGCAGACCCGAGGATCGCGGCGGAGAGCGACGGGATCAGCAGCGTCGTCTCCTGGACGTAGTACGCCCAGCCGGTGAGCACGAACGCGAGCGCCCAAAGCAGAGCGCCGAGAATGGGTCGCGCCGGAGCGCCGAGTGCGTTGCGAAAGCGCGTCCAGCGACGCGCGAAGAGCCAGCCGGTACCGGCGAAGACCAGCAACGGCGACGAGCCGGACGGCTCGAAGAGCATGCCCTCGATGCCGCGCAAGTCGTGCGACGGGAGACTCGCCGGGTCGAAACCGATCAGCTCGCGGTAGGCGACCAGCGCGAGCGTGCCGATCGCGACGGCAAGTCCGAGCTCCGAAAGTTTTGCCGCGCGCGGCAACGTTCTCGCGCTCTCGATCTCGGGAGAAGCCACGTTCTCGGTGGTGGACGGCAACCGCGGTCTCCAGGCTCGCTCGGGGCGGCGCACTATAGCGCCCGCACCGCCGCGGGATGGCGGCGCTTCAGCTCGGGAGCCGTGTCCGCCAGAGCGTCATCAACAAGATGCGAACGTCGAGACCGAGCGACCAGTTGCGGATGTAGTAGAGGTCGTGCTCGATGCGCTCGTGCACCGAGGTATCGCCGCGCCAACGATGCACCTGCGCCCAGCCGGTGAGACCGGCCTTCACCTTGTGGCGCAGCATGTAGCCAGGCACCTCGCGGCGAAACTGCTCGATGAAGACGGGACGTTCCGGACGCGGCCCCACCAGACTCATGTCGCCGCGCAGCACGTTCCAGAGCTGCGGGAACTCGTCGAAACCGCTGCGCCGCAAGAAGCCTCCGACGCGCGTCGTGCGCGGGTCTTTGGTCCGCGCCCAGACAGGGCCCTCGTTTTCGGCGTCGCGCACCATCGTGCGGAATTTGAGCATCTGGAATACGCGCCCGTCGAGACCCATGCGGTCCTGCACGTAGAGCACCGGCGCGCCGCACGTGAAGCGGATCACCAGCGCAAGCGCGGCCAGGAACGGCGACACGATTGCCAGTAGCAGCGCGGACACGACGACATCGAAGACGCGCTTCTGGATCGCCGACCAGCCGACCAGCGGACTGTCGCGCAACGAAATGACGGGCAGCCCGTCGAAATCCTCCACGCTGCTGCGCAGTGTCGCGACGTGCAACAGATCCGGAACGAGGCGCAGATCGACCAGCTCGTCGTCGAGTTCGCCGAGCAGCATTTCGAGTTGATCCTGATCCTCGCGCGGCAGCGCCAGCACCACCTGCGACGCGCCGCAGAGCGCGAGCACCTTGCGAACCTGCTCGTAGCGACCGAGTACGGGGACGCCCGCGACGCGCGGTACGCGCGCATCGTTGCCGAGCACACCCACCACGCGCAGACCCGCTTCGGGATGTTCGTTGACGCGGTCGATCACCTGTTCTGCGAGCGGCCCGGCGCCCACCACCAACACAGAAGAGAGGTTGCGACCGTTGCGGTGCAACACGCGCAGGAACTCGCGCGCCACGACACGGAACGACGACACCGACGCGATCGAGAGCAGCCAGAACGACACGATCACGCCGCGCGAAAAGAAATAGGAGCGTGCGAAGAAGGTCGCGACGACCAGCAGCACGACCACCGTCGTTGCGCCCGCGAGCACGGAGCCGATCTCCGAGAGCGTCGAATCGGTGCGACGCGGTGCATAGAGTCGGCGACTACGGAACACCCACGCCCAGACCGGCACGATCAGGCCGAGCGCCACCAGATACGGCTCGATGGGCGGCACGCCGAGCGGCGCCGACAGACCCGAGTGGAAGCGCAGCGCGAAGGCGCCGAGCCAGCTCGCGACGACCAACGAAACGTCGGCGAGCAGCAGCACCGTTCGAAAGATCTCGCTATGCCGACGCAGCATCGGGTGGCCCTAGCGCCCGGTCTCGAGGCGGGGAGAGACCAGCGCGGCACACCTTGCTACGGAGGCGAAGCGGCCACCGGCGCGATCCGCGGAACTCGCTCGAATACCCATGCTTCGCGTCCCCCCTTCTGGACCGAGTGCAGTGGCCGAAGCCGCGAACCCTCGACACGCCGAACGGCTTCCAACTCCTTCGGGTCGTCGATCAGCAGATAGCGGACGCCCACATCATCGAGATACTGGTCGAGAATCTGGTCGGTTCCGTGGTCGAGAGGGGACTCGGGCGACACCGCTTTGACCCGAACGAGCGGAACGTAGGGCATTCTCGCGTAGTAGCCGAGGCGTAGCCGCGTCGCAGCGAGCGGCCCAGGCGGCTGATGGTCGCGCAACCACTCGGCGGCAGCGCGAGCGGCGCGGTCCTCCTCACGCCGGGGCGCGCGCTGCGTCGCGAGTTCTCCGATGCCCACCAGCACCGCAATCGACGCGCCTACCCAGAGCGGCGAGACGCGGCGCTGCCAGGCGATTCCGCGTCGTGCGAGCAAACGGTCGAGGCCGGATCCGAGCGCGAACGCGCCGAGTCCGGCGTACCCGAAGAGCGGCAGCAACGGCGGCAACGCATGCCGACGGCTCACGTAGCCCAGCAAGAAAGTCAGCGCGTAGAGCAAAGCGGCGTACGCGACGAAGATCGCGCCAACGAAGACGGCCCGCTGCGACGGCCGCCCGCGCGCCACCACGAGACCCGCGATGACCAGCACCAGAACGCCATAGCGAAAGGCCGACCTGCTGGTGCGTAACAACATGTTTGCGGACGCGAGCACGCGCGCTGGTTTCGAAACGGCCTGATCGACGGAAAGCCCGTCCTCGCCGCGGTCGAGCTGCGCGCGCTGCGCCGAGACACCAGGCGGGATCGGCGCGAGCAACGGCGAGCGCGTCGCGTCACTCTGTTCGGCGGGCGGCGCCACGAGCTTCGCTGACGCCGCGGCACCACCCGCCCACTGCGGCACCTGCTTCTTGTGCGTGAGCGCCCAGGCTCCGGAATGCTGCGCGAGCGCGATCACGTAGGGTGCGACACACAAAGCGGACGCCGCCGCGACGACGCCCGCAAGCCGCAACGCCGGCGCGATCCGCCAGCGTCCGCGCAGCCACTCGAGCGCCGCCAACGCGATCAGCACGCACGCGAGGCCGAGGCCCTCGGGGCGCGTCAGGTAGGCGAGTCCCGACGCGATGCCGGCCGCCGCCGCCCAGCGCAGCGAGCGCTGCGACCACGCGCGCCAGCCGAACCACACGCCCGCCAGGAAGAGACCCGCGTAGAGTCCATCGCTCTGGACGTCTGACGAAAACTCGACGGCGCGGCTGTGCACCGCGAGCAGGCCCGCTCCGATCCACGCGGCGGGCGCTCCAAACGTGTCGCGCAGGAACAGGAACAGGAAGCCGACCGCGGCTGTACCGCCTGCAACACCGACCAGCGCGCCCGCGCTCTCCCAGTCGAAGCCAACGCCGTGCACCGCGGCAACGAGCAGCGCATAGAGCGGGTGATAGGGATGGGAGAGGACGGCGCTCCAATCGCCGGCCGCCGCCGACTTCGCGAGTTCGAGATATTCCGGGCCGTCGTTGAAGAGCGTGACGGCGCGCGACCACGCGAACCAGCGCAGCGCCGCCGCGAAGCCGAGCAGCGCGAACAACGCGACGCGCTCGGAGCTCGAGAGCGCGCGTGCCGGGGCGTCGGTGCGCTCCATGGCGGATTCGCTTCCCGTCGCCGGCTCAGCGCCGACCGAGTGCTCGCTCGACGGCCACTACTTCCGCGAGCAAGCGGTCGAGCGCGGCGAACTCGATCTGCGCGGGGCCGTCGCACGGAGCGCGATCCGGCTCCGGGTGCACTTCCAGGAAGAGCGCGTCGATGCCGATCGCCACCGCCGCGCGCGCGAGCGGCGCGACGTTGCGGCGATCGCCGTCGGAGGCGCCCTCCCCCGCACCGGGATGCTGCGCGGCATGCGTCGCATCGAAACAAATTGGCGCGAACGCGCGCATCTGGGTCACGCCGCGGAAGTCGACGATCAGATCGTTGTGCCCGAACGCATAGCCGCGCTCGGTGACGACCACGTCGTGTGCACCGAAGTGCCGCGCCTTCTCGACCGCGTAGCGCATGTCGAGCGGCGCCACGAACTGGCCCTTCTTGAAGTTGAGCGGCTTGCCCGTTGCAGCGCACGCGGCGACGAGATCCGTCTGGCGACACAAAAATGCCGGGATCTGCAGGCAATCCGCGACTTCCGCGACGGGCTTGGCCTGGCCGGGCTCGTGCACGTCGGTGGTGATCGGCAGCCCCGTCTCGGCCTTCACGCGCGCCAGCACGCGCAGTCCGGCATCGAGGCCCGGCCCGCGGAACGAGTGGAAACTCGAGCGGTTCGCCTTGTCGAAAGACGCCTTGAAGATCAGCGGCAAATCGTGGCGGGCCGCGATCTCGCGCAGCAGCCGCGCGACCTCGAGCGTCTCCGCTTCGCTCTCGATCACGTTCAGGCCGGCGATCAGCGCGAGCGGCGCGCCATCGCCCACGGCGACGGAACCGATTCTCACGGCGCGCCCCCTGCCACCACCGAGAGCGTGCGGCCGCGGCGGTCGGCTTCGACGGCCGCGCGCAGCTCGTCGAGCAGATCGGGCAGCGCCGACGTGACGCGGCTCCAGTTCGGAATCTGCGGCGCGCCCATCGGATCGTGGACGAAGCTGAGACCCGCCGTGCGCAGCGCGCGCGCGAAGGTCTCGACGGCAACTTCTTCTTCGTGGCGGTCGAAGACGAGGCCGTTCAACGCGGCGTCGTCGCTGTAGCGCGCCACTGCATCCTGCGCGGTGCGCAGATACGCGGCGATCAGCGTGTTCAGGAAGCCCGCATCGAACTGCACGCCATAGCTCGCGAGATTGCGGATCAGCGAAGACGCGATGTCCACGACCATCTTGTGCAGGCCCGTGGTCGGATCATGCTCCGAGAGCTGGCGGTGCTTGTGTTCGTAGTTCTCGACCAGCTCGACCTGGCAGATGCGCTTCGCGGAACAGTTGCGAAACACCTCCGCCAGCACGCCGACTTCGAGACCCCAGTCGCTCGGGATGCGGTTGATGCGCACCAGATCGGTGGTCATCGCGCATTCGCCGGCGAGCGGGTAACGGAACGAATCGAGGTAATCGAGCAGCGGTACCGGCCCGAGCACCGACTTCATCGCGCGCAGCAGCGGCGTCATGAACAGGCGCGTCACGCGGCCGTAGAGCCGATCGGTGACGCGACCGTAGTAACCCTTCGCGAACTCGTAGTTGAGGTTCGGGTGCACGGTCGGGAAGCAGAGTCGCGCGAGCAGTTCGCGCGGGTAATCGCGGATGTCGCAATCGTGCACCGCCACCACATGCGCCTCGGCGGTGGCGAGCACGTAGCCATACGCGAGCCAGGTGGCGCGACCCTTGCCGCGCGCGCCCGGATCCAGCCCTTCGGCGCGCAGCCGCTCCTGGATCGCGCGCAGTCGCGGTCCGTCGCTCCAGATCAGGACGGCGCCGCGACCATCGAGCGTCGGCACGCCCTCGAAGGCCGCGCGCATCTGATCGAAATCCTCGCGGCGCTCTGCGCCATCGACGCACACCACCACCTGATGCAGGTACGGCACTTTGCGCAGCGTCTCGATGATTCCCTCGAGAGCCGTGTCGCGCAGTTCGTCGAAGAGGCACGGCAGCACCAGCGCGATCGGCCGGGCGTGCGCGTGGACGCGCAGCTCCGCTTCGAGCCGATCGATCTCGGTCGGTCCGAGGCGATGCAGCGTGGTGATGGTGCCGGTCTGGTGGAAGTCGGACACGTCGCGCAGGCTGGCACCTGCCGGGCCCCGGTGTCAACCAGCGAAGAGCATCGACCCCAGGGGGTCCGCTCAGTCTACGAGCACACCATCGTCGGAGTTGCGTTCGATCGCCTCGAGCGCAAACGGATCGATGTCGATGAACTCGAGACCGACCTCTTGCGTGAACGCATCGACGTCGGTGCACCAGTTCACGCGACCGACGGCGACGATCGTCTCGTCTTGCACGTTGAAGGTGAGGCGCAGCACTTCGCCGAGCGAGATCTCGCAGCCCACGACTTCGAAACAGATGCCGCCGACGGAGAGGTTCTTGCTCACCGCGAGTCGATCGCCCGACTCGATCGGAGCAAACGAAATCAGTTGGTCGGTATGGATGCGCGGGTACTTGCGGCGATCGCGATCGGCTTTGCGATCCATGTTCTCCCCCGGTGCCAACGACTCGCGCGCGCGAGTTGCCGGCCGGTTGCCTGTTTCGGCCGGGAGCGGAATCGGCTTGACGTCTTTGTGACTCAGCGGTCGAAGAGCGAAAGCTGGCGCTCGTCTCGGCGCGGCCGCTCGAGACCGGTCGCCGCGAGCCCCAGCAGCCGCACAGGACGCGACCCGGCGTGGGTTCGCGCAAGCAGGTCTTGCGCGCGCGCGAGCAGCTCGGACGCCGTCGCGACACCGCGATCGAGCGACAGAGAGCGCGTCGCCCGCTCGCCATCGGCGTAGCGCAACTTCAAGACCAGCCGGCGCGTGACCAGGCCTTCGAGCGCGAGCGCGCGCTCGAGCCGCTCCGCGAGTCCGCGCAAATGTTCGGCGAGCGCGACGCGATCGATCTCGCCCGATGCGAGCGTCGCCTCTTGCGACAGCGTCTGCGGATGGCGCGCGGCGCGGACCCGATCGTCGCCCTGACCGAGCGCGCTGGCGAGGATCGCGAGGCCGTGATTGCCGAGTTCGCGCTCGATCGCGCCGCGGCCGAGCGCGAGCAGCGCGCCGACGGTCGCCGCACCCAGCTCCACGAGACGCGCTTCGGTGTTGGGGCCGACGCCGGGCAGACACGCGACCGGCAGCGGGGCGAGGAATTGCTCGACCTCGTTCGCTGCGACGCAGAGGAAGCCGTCCTCGGTGACGCGCTCGCACGCGATGCGCGCCAGCGCCTTGGTGGGCGCCGCGCCCACGTGCAGCGGGAGCTTCAGCTCGCTCGCAACCATCTCGCGCAAGGCGCGAGCGATCTGCTCGGCCGGCGTGCGCGACTCGCGCACATCGAGATACGCGGCGGCGAGCCCGGCTGGCTCGAGTCGCTCGCAGACGCTGCCGAAGCAGGCACGCACGCGTTTATCCATCTCGCGATAGCGCGCCATCTCGGTGCGCAGCGCGCGCGCGCGCGGGCAGCGGGCGAGCGCGTCTTCCACCGCCATGCCGGGCACCACGCCGGCCGCCTGCGCGTCGCGCGTTGCGGCTTGCACGAGACCGCGTTTGCGCGGATCGCCGCCGACGATCACGGGGCGACCCGCGAGTTCGGGTCGCGCGACCCGCTCCACTTCGGCGTAGAAGCCGGGCACTTCGGCGTAGAGCAGCAATCCGCTCATGACGTCATGGCCTGCGCTGCGCTTCGGCGCGTTGCATGGGTTCCAACACCAGCCGCGCGCGCGCTCCGTCCTCGACCAGGAATCGATGCGTCGCGAGCACGCCGGGGCGACCCGCGAGCCAGCGCTCGACGCCCTCCATGCGCAGCGGATCGGTGGCGTGCTCTGTGGCGCCCGGCACCAGCGCGGTGAGTGCAATGCCCGGACTCGCGAGATCGACGATCAGCCGGTAGGCCGAGATCACGCTCACTGCGAAGGGCGAAGACACGTCGTACTCGCCGACCGCCACCGTCACGCCGTCGCCGCCATAGGGCCAGCTCGGCTCTTCGGCGACACCCGGCCACGCGCGCTCCGGCCAACCGAAGGGCTCGAAGTGCAGTGGATGCAGCCGCCCCCACTGCCACCGTTCGGCGTTGGAACCGAGTTGCAGGCGCAGCGCGAGACCCGTCCGGCGCAAGCCCTCGCGCACGGTTTCGCGAACACCTTCGGCGTTGACGAGCGCATCGGGCGACGCCTCCGGCGCGAGCGCGATGTCGAGCAGCGCGTCGAGCAGCGCCTCCTGACTCACGCCGCGCAGCGCGAGATAGCGAGCCGCCAACTCGTGACCGAGCGGCGCATCGATCAGCGACTCGATCACCGTGCCGAGCAACACCTGCCAGACGGCCGCGCCGCCGCTCTCCGCATCGGCGCTGCCGTCCCACTCGCTGAGCAGTCGGACGACGGTGCGCGCTTCCGGCGCTAGCGCCGCGGAATCGCCGATCCCGTCGAGCAGTGCGCGCACGCGTGCGGGCGACGCCCCAGAGCGTTGGTCCGCGAGGATCGTCGCGAGCGCCGTCGCGCCGATCGGCCCGTGCGCACGCGCTTCCTGCAACAGCGTTTCGATGCGCGCCGCGCGCTCGCCCGAGCGCCACCACCATTCGACCGCAGCGCCATCCGCGAGCCCATTGTCCGCCGCGATCAGGAACCCGCTGCTGCCCAGTGCTTCGTGCGGCAACGATTCGAAGGGCACGCGACCGCGCCAGTCGTACCACGGCGAGCGACCCGGCACAGGAACGAGTCCTGTCGGCATCGCGCGCTCGGGCAACCAGCCGGCCACCTGGCGACCGCCGCGGCCCGTCGCATCGGCGAACACGAAGGCGAAAACGGGTTCGTGATGCGCGGCGAGCGCCGCGCGAAACTCTTCGGCGTCACGCGCGCGCAGTCCTCGCTGCAACGCGGCAACGCCATCGCCCGGCTGTGCGCCACCCCAGGCGACTGCGAGCGCCGGCCGCGCGCCGGGAAGCAGCGCCTCCACCAACGGACCGTGATGCGTCTCGCGCACCGCGAGTACGACGTCGTCGCGACCGCGTACGGCGATGCGCTCTTCGCGCACCGCGAGCGTCTGCGTGTCGCCGCCCACGCGGTAGCGACTCGGCGCGTCGGGATCGATCGTCTCGACATAGAGATCGGTTGCGACTGCGCGCGCATGCGTTGCGGCCCAGGCCACGCGCCCGTTGTGACCGCTCCAGAACACCGGCACACCGGGGATGCCGACGCCCGCCACTTCGAAATCCGGCGCCGCGAGGTGCGCTTCGTAGAGCAGCGCGGGCACCGTCGGCGCGAGGTGCAGATCGCCAGAGACGATCGGCGCGCCGCCCTCGGTGTCGCCGCTCGCGACGATCCATGCGCTGCTGCCGATCGAGCGGCCGGCGAGTGCGAGCGCAGCGCGGAAGGGATCGGTCCAGGCTTCCAACTCATGATTGCGCTCGCTGGCGGACGCCAGCGAGCCGAACACGGGTAAGGTTTCTTGGTTGCTGCGCGGTCGCGTTGTATCGGCCTGTTTGCTTCGCGGGCGATGAGATGGGGCTGGGTTGCTGCGCGCTGCGGAATCGGAGTTCGGTGCGCGAGGCGCCATTTCGCGGGCGGCCTCTGGAGGAAAGAAGGGGCGTGCGCCGAAGCCGCCGAGTTTCTCGATCAGATCGGAGAGCACGAGCGTTGCATCGAGTGATCCGTCGAGTCCCCATGCGATGAGTTTTTCGACGGCGAGCGAATCGGCGGGTGACCACGGCTCGAGGGGCGCACCGAGTCGCCGCAGCGGAACGGGCATCGCGGCGCCTCCGCTCTTGACCCTTTCGATCCACGCCGAGATTCCGGCGGCGTGCGCCGCGAGTGCGCGACGCGTGACTGCGTCCACCCGCGCGAGTTGCGCATCGCCCAGCCGACCGAAGCCGAGCGTGCGGGCGAGGCGATCGGCTTCGAGGCCCTCGGGCCCGATCACCTCGGCGGTGCGACCGCGCGCCGCACGCACCAGGAAGGTCATCTGCGCCAATCGATCCTGCGCCTGCGCGAAGCCGAGCCCGAACCACGCATCGCGTTCGCTCCTGGCCCAGATGTGCGGGACGCCGTGACCGTCGCGCAGGATCGTGAGCTCGGCATCGAGTCCTTGGACCGCGAAGCGCCCGTCGACGACCGGCAGCGCCCGCTCCAGCGTCCGCTGCGCGCCGAAGTTGCGCGCGACGAGCACGGCGCCGATCACGAGCAGCAGCGCAGCCGCGCCGAGCGAGAGCCAGGGTCGGCGCGTGGTCCCGAGCGGAGAGTTCGTGCTCACGACCGCTGCATTCTCATGGACTTCGTTCCCAGTCGTCTCGTTGTGCGCGCGCACTCGACGATTGCGGCCGACCCGTTCGCGCAACGTAGCCGTCACAGCGGGCTGCCCCTAGGGGCCATCGCGTTTGAAGGCCGCGCTTTCCAGCACTGTGGCGCGGCGAACTCGGTGACCCGCGGCTAATTTGCGGCCTTTCCAAGATCTGGCAGGAGGATGCGATGACGATTCGTGTAGGCATCAACGGTTTCGGGCGCATCGGGCGACTCGCGTTCCGCGCAGCGCGCGGCAAGGACATCGAGGTGGTCGGGATCAACGACCTCACCGATGCCAAGACGCTGGCGCATCTGCTGAAGTGGGACTCGATCCACGGTCCGTTCCCCGGCACCGTCGAGGCCGGCGAGAACGCGATCATCGTGGATGGCAAGACGATCCCGATCACCGCGGAACGCGACCCGGCGAAGCTGCCCTGGAAGGAACGCGGCGCGCGCATCGTCGTCGAATCCACCGGTCACTTCACCGATCGCGAAGGTGCGGCGAAGCACATCGCCGCCGGCGCCGAGCGCGTGATCATCTCTGCGCCCGCGAAGAACCCCGATGCGACGATCGTGCTGGGCGTCAACGGCGACAGCTACGACGCCGCCAAGCACCACGTCGTCTCGAACGCGTCGTGCACCACCAACTGCCTCGCACCCGTCGCAAAAGTGTTGCAGGACAACTGGGGCATCGAAAAAGGCTGGATGACGACGATCCACGCCTACACCAACGATCAGGTCACGCTCGACTTCCCGCACAAAGATCTGCGCCGCGCGCGTGCCGCTGCGGTGTCGATGATCCCGACTTCGACGGGCGCCGCGAAGGCGCTCGGCGAGGTGCTCCCGATTCTGAAGGGCAAGCTCGACGGCTACGCGATGCGCGTGCCGACGTCGGACGTCTCGGTGGTCGATCTCTCGGTGATCCTCACGCGCGAGACGACGGCGGAAGCGATCAACGACGCGATGCGCAAGGCGGCGAGCGGCGCGATGAAGGGCATCCTGCAGGTCAGCGACGAGCCGCTGGTGTCGATCGACTTCCGCGGCAATCCGCACTCTTCGATCTTCGATGCCGAGACCACCAAGGTGATGGGCGGCACCTTCGCGAAGGTGCTGTCGTGGTACGACAACGAGTGGGGCTACTCGTGCCGCGTCGTCGATCTCGTTCTGATGATGGGTCGCTAGCAGCGTCGTGCCGGTACGGACGCTCGATGAACTGATCGCTGGCGGCGTAGCCGGCCAGCGCGTGTTCGTGCGCGCCGACTTGAACGTCCCCACCAAAGACGGCCAGGTCGGTGACGACACGCGCATTCGCGCGACGCTGCCCACGTTGAAGAAACTCGTGGGCGCTGGCGCACGCGTCGTCGTGGCGTCGCATCTCGGTCGGCCGAAGGGCAAGGTGGACGCGAAGTACTCGCTCGCGCCGGTCGCCGTGCGACTCGGCGCGCTGCTCGGCGAGCCGGTCGCTTTCGTGCCGGCGTGCATCGGTGCCGAAGCCGAAACAGCCGTCGCGAAGCTCGGCGACGGCGACGTGCTGCTGCTCGAGAACCTGCGCTTCCACGCCGAGGAAGAGCAGAACGATCCCGGCTTCGCGGCGTCGCTCGCAAAGCACGCGAGTCTCTACGTGAACGACGCGTTCGGCACCGCGCATCGCGCGCACGCATCGACCGCCGGCATGGTGCCGTTCGCTGCGCGCGCCGCAGCCGGCGATCTGCTGCGCGCCGAACTCGATCACCTGCGGCTGGTGCTCAATCCGTCACATCCCTTTCTGTGCCTGCTCGGCGGCGCCAAGGTCTCCGACAAACTGTCGGTGCTCGAAGCCATGGTGCGCCGTGCCGACGTAATCTGCGTGGGCGGTGCGATGGCGTACACCTTCTTGCGTGCGCAAGGCGTGGCGGTCGGCACCTCGCGCGTCGAAGCCGAACGCATCGACGACGCGCGGCGCATCCTCGACGCGGCGAAGAGCGCCGGGCACGCGCTGCTGCTGCCGGTCGATCACGTCGTCGCGCAAAAGCTCGAAGCGGGTGCCGAGGCAAAGGTCGTCCGCGAGATTCCCGACGGGTGGATGGGACTCGACATCGGTCCCGACACCGCGAAGGCGTACGCCGCCGAAGCGCTGCGCGCGAAGACGATCTTCTGGAACGGCCCCATGGGCGTCTTCGAGATCGACGCGTTCGCAAAGGGCACCGAAGCGGTGGCCCATGCCGTCGCCGATTCGCCCGCCGATTCGGTGGTGGGCGGCGGCGATTCGCTGGCCGCCGTGAACCGGCTCGGCCTCGCCTCGCGCATCACGCATTGCTCGACGGGCGGCGGCGCCTCGCTCGAGTTCGTCGAAGGACGCGCGCTGCCGGGCGTCGTTGCATTGGAGAAACACGCGTGAGAACACCGATCCTCGCCGCGAACTGGAAGATGCACAAAACGATCGGCGAGGCCGTCGCGTTCGCGACCGCGTTCCTGCCGCTGGTCGCCGACGTCGCGAATGCGGAGATCGTGATCGCCCCGCCCTTCCCCGCGCTCGCCGCCGTCGGTGCCGCGCTGCGCGGCACGCGCGTGCTGCTCGCCGCGCAGAACGTGCATCCGGAAAAGCAGGGCGCGTTCACCGGTGAAGTCTCGCCCGCGATGCTGGTGGATCTCGGCTGCGCCTACGCAATCGTCGGTCACAGCGAACGGCGTCACGTCTTCGGCGAGTCGAGCGCGTTCGTCGCAAAAAAGGCGGCGGCGCTGCTCGCGCATGGCGTGCGACCGATCGTCTGTGTCGGCGAGACGCTCGACGAGCGCGAAGCGAACCGCACCTTCGCGGTGCTCGAAGAGCAGCTCGGTGGCAGTCTCGCGGAAGTGTCGCTGGAGCGCGCCGCGGAAGTCGTGATCGCCTATGAGCCGGTCTGGGCGATCGGCACCGGCCGCACCGCGACGCCCGCGATTGCTCAGGAAGCCCACGCGATGATTCGCGGTTGGCTGCAGAAGAGCTTTGGCGCGACCGGCAACGGCATGCGCATCCAATACGGCGGCTCGGTCAAGCCCGACAACGTCGCCGAGCTGATGGCCGAGCCCGACATCGACGGCGCGCTGGTCGGCGGCGCGAGCCTCGAAGCCGCCTCGTTCGCCGCCCTCGTTCGCTACCAGGAGAAATCGAAGTGACGATCTTCCTCACCGTGTTGCACGTGATGGTGTGTCTCGTGCTCGTGATCGTGGTGCTGTTGCAACACGGCAAGGGCGCCGACATCGGTGCGGTGTTTGGCGGTGGCGCCAGCTCTACGGTGTTCGGAAGCCGTGGCGCGGGCAACTTCCTGACCAAACTCACGACTGCGTCGGCGCTGATCTTCATGGTGACGAGCCTGTCGCTCGCGTACATCGCGAATACGACCGGAACCAGCGATCTCTTCGAATCGGCGGCGCCTGCGGCAACGCAACCGGCTGCAGGCGAAGTGCCGCCCGCTGCTGACGGAAGCGCGCCGGCTGCCGATGGCTTCCAGGAGCTGAAGCCCGCCGAACCCGCGAAGCCCGAGGCGAGTGCGCCCGAAGCGAAGGCGCCTGCGACGGCGCCCGTCGCGCCCGCAGCACCGGTCGCACCGAGCAAGGACGGCGCCGCGAAACCCTGACGCGCGGCCTGTCGGCTCACGACGGCTTCGTTATCGTTCTCCGCCCACGCTTTGCGGCAGTGGCGAAATTGGTAGACGCACCAGCTTGAGGGGCTGGCGGGGGCAACCCCATGGAGGTTCGAGTCCTCTCTGCCGCACCACACTTTTCTGATCCCGCGATCCGGCGGACGCCGGGTCGCCGAACACGGGTCAAGGCACTTGGGAGTTGCGCGACCGCAACTCATGATCTCGTTCGCCGCCGGACGGCGGCGAACCGAACACGGGTCAAGCGAATCGGAGATCCGCCGGCATGAAGGCAATCGTCTTTCACGGCGCGCTTGATTTTCGCTTCGAGTCGATTCCCGACGCCACGCTGCGCGACGACGGCGACGCGCTGGTGCGTGTCACGCGCACCGCGATCTGCGGCTCCGATCTCCATCTCTGGCATGGCGCCGGACTGCCGCTGACCGAGAACGGTTTCGCGGTCGGCCACGAATTCGTCGGCGTCGTCGAGGATGTCGGCCGTGCGGTGCGCGGCATTCGCCGCGGCGATCGCGTGCTCGCTTCGTGCACGACCGGCTGCGGAACCTGCGCGCCCTGCCGCGAGCAACTGCACAGCGGCTGCACCGTCACCACTGCGAACGGCGCACAGGCGGTGTTCGGCTTCTCGTCCGCACTGCCCGGTGCGCAAGCCGAAGCGGTGCGGGTGCCCTTTTCCGACGTGAATCTGTTTCGCATTCCCGATGCCTTGAGCGACGAGCAGGCGCTCTTTCTCACCGACATTCTTCCCACCGGCTACATGGGCGCCGAGCTCGCCGAAGTCGGCCCCGGCGACGTGGTGGTGGTCTTTGGCTGCGGGCCTGTCGGCGCGTTCGCGCAGCGCGCCGCACAACTGCGTGGCGCCGCGCGCGTATTCGCTGTCGATCTCGACGCGGGACGTCTCGCGCTCGCGGCGGCGCGTGGTTGCAAGACGATCGATCCGAGCCGCGAAGACGTCGGCGCGCGCGTGCTGGCAGCGACCGGGGGTCGCGGCGCCGACGCGGTGATCGAGGCGATCGGGCGCCCCGAACTGATCCAGCAATCGCTGTTGCTCGCGCGTGCCGGCGGTCGCATCGCCGTGATCGGTCTCTGCACCGCGCCGGTCGAGATCATGCCAATCCTGCTCTTCATCAAGAACCTGACACTGCGCAGTGGCCTGGTGAATCCGCAGCGCTACGTCACGCGCCTGCTCGCCGCGATCGAGAGCGGTCGCATCGACCCCACCGAAATCATCTCGCACCACCTGCCACTCGCCGATGGCGTGCGCGGCTACGAGCTCTTCGCGAACCACGAAGACGGTGCGCTGAAGGTCGTGCTGACGCCCTAGCTGGGCAGGAGACGCCGATGCCTCGACTCGACGGCAAGATCGCACTCGTGACCGGAGCAGGCGGCGGCATCGGCGAAGCGATCGCGCGGCGCTTCCACGCCGAGGGCGCATCGATCATCGTGAATGATCTCGACGCCGCGCGCGCCGAGCGCGTCGCGAACGCCGTCGGCGGCTGGCACTACGCGGCGGACGTCGCGAACTCCGCCGCCGTCGCAAAAATGTTCGAAGCGGTCGCGGCGCGTCACGGCCGACTCGACGTGCTCGTCAACAACGCCGGCATCGCGGGGCACGAAAGCGATCCCGCGCGCGCGGAGCGCTTCACGGAGATCGCGCTCGCGCAGATGCAGGAGCGCGCGACGACGGGCCAGGTGAAGACACACGCCGACGTCACGCTTGAGACCACCGACGCCGAATGGGATCGCATGATCGCGGTGCATCTATCCGGCACCTTCTTCTGCACGCGCGAGGCGCTGCGCATCATGTCGCCGCAGCTCGCGGGCTCGATCATCAACATGGGCTCGATCATGGGCACCGCAGGCGGCGCCGGCGTACCCGGCTACAGCGCGGCGAAAGCGGGCATCCTCGGCCTGACGCGCGCGCTCGCCCGCGAACTCGCGACGCGCCAGATCCGCGTCAACGCGATCGCGCCCGGCTGGATCGAGACGGCGATGACCGAGCCGCTCGCAAAGATCCGCCCGCTGCTCGAAATGCAGACACCACTCGGCCGGATGGGTTCGACCGACGACATCGCGTACGCGGCCGTCTACCTCGCGAGCGACGAAGCCGGCTTCGTGACGGGACAGGTGCTGTCACCGAACGGTGGCTGGCACATGTCGCAGTAGCTCAGACGCAGGTCCAGCCGCCGTCCACGAGCAGGATGTGGCCGGTGACGTAGCTGCCCGCGTCCGAAGCGAGGAAGAGCAGCGGACCGACGAGCTCGTCGACGCGGCCGGCGCGACCCATCGGCGTGCGCTGGCGCATCCACTTGATCGCCTTCTCGTCCGCGAACATCTCGGCCGTCATCTCGCTCGGGAACCAGGCGGGCGCGAGCGCATTCACGCGCACGCCGCGACGCGCCCACTGCGCCGCCAGTTCGCGGGTGAGGTTCACGACGGCGCCCTTCGATGCGGTGTAGCTCGCCTGCGGAATCTGCCCGGCGCCGACGACACCGAGAATTGACGCGACGTTGATGATCGAGCCGCTCGCCTGCGCGAGCATCTCGCGCCCGAAGCGCTGCGCGCAGCGAAAGGTGCCGCCGAGATTCACGGCGAGCACCGCGTCGAAGTGCTCCTGCGGCTCCGCTTCCGCCGGGATCGGTTGCCCGATGCCAGCATTGTTGACCAGCACATCGACGCGACCGAAGCGCTGCAGCGTTTCGCTGGCGAGCCGCTCGACGTCATCGCCATTCGCGACATCGCAAGCGACGGCGTGGATCTCGGCGCCGCTCGCGGTGAGACGTGCGGCCAGCGCGTCGAGTCGATCGAGGCGGCGCGCGGCGAGCACGACTCTTGCGCCAGCGCCGGCGAGACCTGCGGCCAGCGCTTCGCCAATTCCCGCGGAGGCGCCCGTCACCACGGCGACGCGGCCGTCGAGCCGGAACACGCGCGTCGGATCTGCCGCGCTCATGCCGGCACCGGTCGCAGCCAGCGATGGACAGGGAAGTAGCGCCGCACGCGAAAGAAGCCCTCGAGCCAGCGCTCCGTCATTGTCGATCTCCCGTGGGAGGCGCGGCGCGCGGAACTCAACGCGGCGTGAGGCCGCGATAGCGGGCGTCGTAGTGGAGCAGCGGTTCGAGCGAATCGCTGAACTCGGCGGCTTCGACGGATCCCACGTAGATGACGTGGTCGCCAGCCTCGTGCGCCGCGGTCACGATGCAATCGAGTACGGCGAGCGTTCCCGGCAGCCAGGGCGCACCGGTGAGGCCGCTGCGACACACGATGCCGTCGAAGCGCTGCGCCTCGTTGCCCGTCGTGGCGAAGCGATCCGAGAGTTCGCGCTGATCGTGTGCGAGCACGTTCACCGCGAAGACGCCGCTCTTCGCGAGCAACGGCAACGTGTGCGCTTTCTTCTCGATGCAAGCGAGCACGAGCGGAGGATCGAGCGAGACGCTGGAGAACGCGGAGGCCGTCATGCCCGCGATCTCATCGCCAACGCGCGTAGTGATGATCGTCACGCCGCTGGCCCAGTGGCGGAGGACGGATTTGTAGAGCTGACGGTCGATGCTCACAAACGTCTCAACTCTTCATTCTGCGGCGGCGGCATCGAGATTCAAGCGCCCTTTTCCATCGCATCGGTGTACTTGCCATAGCGGGCGGCGCCGTTGCACTTGGCGCGGTGATAGAAGGCTTGCTGGCCGGCGGCGAAGTTTTGCTTCTTGCCGCTCCAGGCTTTCAGCGCGGGCGCTTGCAGCGCGCGGCCGTAGGAGAAGCTCATCTGCCACGGGAATCCGCCGATGCGGTTCATCTCGTTGAGATGCGCGCTGGCGGCTTCGTCGCTCTGGCCGCCCGAGAGAAACACGATGCCGGGTACGGCCGCGGGCACCGTTCGCAAGAAGCATTGGATCGTGCGCTCGGCGACTTCGCGCACGCTCGCCTGCTTCGGACATTCGTAACCCGAGAGCACCATGTTCGGCTTCAGCAGGATCTGTTCGAGCGGGACGAGCTGCTGGTGCAGCGCTTCGAACACGAAGTGCAGCGTGCGCTCGGTGACTTCATGCGAACGCTCGATGGTATGGACGCCGTCCATCAGGATCTCCGGCTCGACGATCGGCACGAGCCCTTCCTCGACACACAATCCCGCGTAGCGCGCGAGCGCGTGGGCGTTGGTCCGAAGGCAATGATCGCTGGGCTTGTCGTCGGTGATCGAGATCACCGCGCGCCACTTCGCGAAGCGCGCGCCGAGCGTGCGGTATTCGGCGAGTCGCGTGCGCAGCCCGTCGAGGCCGTCGGTGATCTGCTCGTCGTCGCTGCCGGCGAGCGGTGTCGGTCCCTTGTCGACCTTGATGCCCGGCACGATCCCCTTGCTCCTGAGGATCTGCGAAAGCTGCGTTCCATCCGACGCTTTCTGGCGCAGCGTCTCGTCGAAGAGGATCACGCCGCTGACGTACTCCTCGCAGCCCTTCGTCGTGAAGAGCATCTCGCGGTAGTCGCGGCGGTTCTCCTCGGTGTTCTCGACCTTGATCTTGTCGAAGCGCTTCTTGATCGTGCCGGTGCTCTCGTCGGCAGCGAGGATGCCCTTGCCCGGCGCAACGAGGGACTTTGCGATCGACTCGAGTTCTTTCGCGTAGCTCATCGGGAAACTCCTTGGGTCGCGGCTCTCGGCGATTGATTGGCCGACAGAGCGGGCTCTTTATAGAGAATCCGGAGGCCACTCGGCAGCCGATGACGCCTTCGAAATGCAGATGGGGACGCGGCGCGAGCCTCGTCCCCATCTCGATGCGCAACTCCGGTCGGCCTGGCGGCCGGTCTACTCCGAATCCGCCTCTTTCTTCTCCGCAGCGTCGATCTCGTCCTGGAACTCCCTCGGGATCTTCGGGACATCCACTTTGCGCGCGTTGCGCTTGGTGGCGTCGGCCGCGTCGGGCTTCCAGTACACGATCACGATCATGCCGGGCTTCACGTCCTCGAACTTTGCGACCTTGCCGTTCATCGTGACGGTGGTTCGCGTCAGCACGGAGCCCTCGGCCTTCACCTGATAGGTCAGCTCCTTGCCGCTTTCCTTGACGACGATCGCCTGCGCGGCGGCGTCATACGAGACGAGCTTGCCAGTCGCACGCTCGCTCTTCGCTTCTTCCGCATGGCTCACCGGTGCGACGAAGGCGAGTGCGAAGAGCACAACCATCGCGAACATCGAGCGTCGGGCACCGCGATGCGGCGCCCCGATCCATAGCGACATCAACCATCTCCTTTGCAGCAGCGTACGCGGCAGGCTGACTACTCGACCTTGCAACCGGCGGCTTCCATGATGTCCGAATCGACCTTCCCGGTGGATTCATCCATCGCGTCGGGCGCATCGATCTTGGACGCGAACTTGTCCTCTCCCTGCGGCGCCCAATAGACGATCACCGGGCGATTGGGTTCGAGATCGACGAGCTTGGCGCCGCGACCGTTCTTTGCGACGGCGGTGCCAGCCTTGTCCAACACCGAGGTCCCCTGCTTGACCTTGAAGGTCTCTTCCTTCTTGCTCTTCTCGTCTTTCAACACGACGGTGCCGGCCGCTGCGTCGTAGGAGATCAGGCAGCCCTCCATCTTCTTCTTGCCCTTGTCGGCTGCGGACTGCGCGCGGGCGTCGTGCGGTGCAATCAAGATGAACACGGTGGCGAGCGCCGCGAGTGCGACGAGCGCGGAAGAACGGCGGCTGCGGATCGGCATCGAGGTTTCCTCCAGATTTCGAGTTGGCTTCGACTTCGATCAACCAGACAATGAAGTGGATGTCGAAGTCGAAACAGTTGCAGACGAAGCGTTGACGACGAGCATTTGAAGACGAGATGGGAACGCGTGGAGACGTTCGCCCGCGCCTGCCATGGCGCGGGCGAGAATCCTACACGCTCTCTGACGCAATGGGAAAGAGAAGATGCGCCTCAGTAGGTGTCGCGAGATTGCAGATCGATGAGCACCAGGTCCATCACGTTGGTGCCGGTCGGGCCCGTCCGCAGCAGGCCGCCCTCTTGCGCGAAAAAGCCGTAGGCATCGTTGTCGGCCAGCGCGCTCGCGGCGTCGATGCCCCGCGACGCCGCCCGCGCGACGGTCGCGCCATCGGCGAAGGCGCCCGCCGCATCGGTGGGGCCGTCGCTGCCATCCGTGCCCGCAGCGAGCAGCGTCGCACGCTCGCAACCGGTCATCTCGATGGCCGCCGCGAGCGCCAGTTCCTGCGAGCGACCGCCGCGTCCCGCGCCGCGCACCGTCACGGTGGTCTCGCCGCCGACCAGCAGGCACGCCTGCTCCACGGCGGGCGCGACAGAGCGCGCGAGTGCAGCGAGACGTCGCCCCGCGACACGCGCTTCGCCTTGAAGCTTCGCGCTCACGGTGATCGGGCGCACTCCCTGCTCGCGCGCCGCCGCTTCGGCCGCGCGCAGCGCATCGCCGATCGATGCGATCAGCGTCGTGCATACACGCGCGAACCGTGCTCGGCCCGGCTTCGGCGATTCGGCGCGCTCGCCCCGCGCGCCAGCTTCGAGATGCGCGAGCACGCGCGGCGGGATGCGATCGCGCAGCGCACGCGCGCCGAGCACCGCGAGCGCATCGGCGAAGGTCGAAGGATCGGGCGCACACGGACCCGAAGCGATCACGTCGAGCGGGTCGCCGAGCACGTCCGAGACGACCAACACTTCGATGCGACGCGCGCTCGCGGTTTGCGCGAGTCGTCCGCCCGCCACCTCGACCAGATGCTTGCGGACGATGTTCAGTTCGCGGATGGCGGCCCCGGCGGCGAGCATTGCAGCCGTGGTCGCGGCGATCTCTTCGAGCGCGAGCCCCGGCAGCGGACACGCGAGCAGCGAGGATGCGCCGCCCGAGAGCAGCACGAGCAACACATCATCCGGTCTAGCGGTGGCTGCCAGCGTCATCGCTTCGCGCGCGGCCGCCTCGCAACGCGCGTCCGGCACCGGGTGACTCGACTCGCGCACCGCGATGCGTGCGAGCGCTCGACCGTGTCCGTCCTTAGTGACGGCGAGACCGCCAACGATGCGATCGGCCGCCACCGCTTCGACAGCGGCCGCCATCGCAGTCGCCGCCTTGCCGGCCGCGAGCACGACGAGACGCGCGTTCGGAGCGAGTGCTCGACCTGCGATCGAGAGGGTCGCGCCGTCGCGTTGCAGCACGCGACTCACCGCGGCCTCGGCATCGACGGCCGCGAGCGCGGCGCGAAAGATCGCCGTGAGCCGCGCGCGCGCGCCAGACCTCATTCCGCGGCGGGAGCGGGGCTCGCGGATTCGCCGCCTTGCGGCTTCTGGAGCGGCGGCGGCGCAGCGCCCTGCTTTGCTCCCGGCAGCGGAATCAACCGGATCTCGATGCGGCGGTTCGCGGCGCGACCTTCCGGTGTGTCGTCAGGAGCCACCGGTTGCTTGTCGCCGCGCGATACCGCGGAAAGTTTCGTCGCATCGACGCCTGACTCTTCGAGCGCGCGCACCACGCGCGCCGCACGCGCACCAGCCAGCTCCCAATTCGTCGCAAAACGCTCGGCCAGAGAACCGCGAATCGCGACGCCGTCGGTGTGTCCCTCGACGAGGATCTGGTAGTTCGCGTAGGCCTCGCCGCGCAGATTCACCGCGAGATCGGCGAGCACGCGTGTGCCCTCTTCGGTGAGATCCGCCGAGCCCGACGTGAAGAGCACCTCCGCGGGCAGACTCATGCGCAGTCCCTCGCGGAGCTGATCGATCTGCGTGTTGTTCGACGCGACCTCGCCTTCGAGGTCTCTCACGAGACCTTCGTAGGTGGTCTGCAACTGCTCGAGCTTGAGGGTCTTGTCGGCGACTTCGGTCTCGCACGCGGGAAGCCGCGCCTCGATGCCACGCAACTTTTCGGAGTCACCAGCGCTCGCTTCCTGCTTGATGCGCAGGTCTTCGAGTTCGCTCGCGAGCGCATCGCGCTCGCTCGAGAGCGCCTGCACCGACGCGTCGAGCTGCTCGTTGCGCGCTTGCAGCGAGTCGCGCTCGTCGATTGCGGCCTGGTGTTGCGTCGGACTGACGCAGCCGGCGAGCAAGAGCGCGCCGGCTGCGACGAGTGCGAACTTCACGCGGCGACCGGCGCGAGTGTCTTGACCAGCGCTTCGTCGATGGTGCCGACGTACGAAAGATCGAGCCCTTCGATCAGGTGCTTCGGGATCTCGTCCACGTCGCGGCGGTTGCGTTCGGGCAGCACCACTTCGAGGATTCCGGCGCGCTTGGCCGCCAGCACCTTCTCCTTGATGCCGCCCACCGGAAGCACTTTGCCGCGCAGCGTGATCTCGCCCGTCATTGCTACGAAGGGCCGTGCGATGCGACCCGTGAGCAGCGACGCGAGCGACGTCACCATCGCGACGCCCGCCGACGGACCGTCCTTCGGTACGCCGCCCGCCGGCACGTGCAGATGCACATCGGAGGTTTCGAAGAGCTTCGGATCGATCGCGAGCGAGCTCGCCTGCGTGCGCAGCCACGATCGCGCCGCTTCGGCGGATTCGCGCATCACGTCGCCGAGCGAGCCGGTGAGCTTGATGCCGCCCTTGCCGGGCATGCGCGTGCTCTCGATGAAGAGGATGTCGCCGCCCGCCGGCGTCCACGCGAGTCCGACCGACACACCGGGCATACCGGCTCGCTCCGCCAGTTCGGGCTCGAACTTCACAGGGCCGAGCATGTCGTCGAGATCCTCCGGTCGCACCGTGATGCTGCCCGAGACGCCGTCCTCGGCGACGCGCCGTGCGACCTTGCGACACACCGAGCCGATCTCGCGTTCGAGATTTCGCACGCCGGCTTCGCGCGTGTAGGAATGGATCAACGAGCGCAGCGTCTCGTCCGGAATTTCGAGATCCACCGCGCCGACGCCGTTCTGCTGTCGCTGTCGCGGCAGCAGGTAGCGCCGCGCAATCTCGACTTTGTCCTCTTCGATGTAACCGGGCAGCTCGATCACTTCCATGCGGTCGCGCAGCGCCGGCGGCACCGGATCCATCAGGTTCGCAGTCGCAATGAAGAGCACCTGCGAAAGATCGAAGGGCACCTCGAGGTAGTGATCGCTGAAGGTGTGGTTCTGCTCGGGATCGAGCACCTCGAGCAGCGCCGACGACGGATCGCCGCGGAAGTCCTGGCCGACCTTGTCGATCTCGTCGAGCAGGAACACCGGATTGCGTGTCTTCGCCTTGCGCAGCCCCTGCACGATGCGACCGGGCAGTGCGCCGACATAGGTGCGGCGATGGCCGCGGATCTCCGCCTCGTCGCGCACGCCGCCCAATGAGATACGCACGAACTCGCGGCCGAGCGCGCGCGCGAACGAGCGACCGAGCGACGTCTTGCCGGTGCCGGGCGGACCGGCGAAGCAGAGAATCGGCCCCTTCAGATCACGCTTCAGCGAGAGCACCGCGATGAACTCGAGAATGCGGTCCTTCACCTTCTCGAGGTCGTAGTGATCTTCGTCGAGGATGTTCTTCGCTTCGGCGACGTCGAGCCGATCGTCGGTCTGCTTCGCCCACGGCAGATCGGCCATCCATTCGAGATAGGTGCGGATCACGCCGTGCTCCGCCGAAGCGGGCGGCGTGCTCGCGAGGCGCTCCAGTTCGCGGCGCGCCTGCTTCAGCGCATCCTCCGGCAAACCGCCGGACTCGATGCGATCGCGCAGACGGTCGCCGTCGGCGCCGTCGTCGATCGTCTCGCCGAGTTCCTTGCGAATCGCGTCGAGTTGTTGGCGCAGCAGATACTCGCGCTGCGTCTTGCCCATCTCGCTCTGGACCTTGTCGCGAATCTCGGCCTCGATCGTCAGCGCTTCGCGCGAACGCGACAGCTCCGCCAACACCATGCGCAGTCGCTCGCCGACATCGTTGGTCTCGAGCACCTGCTGCTTCTGTGCAACGTCGAGATCGAGGTTCGACGCGACGAGATCGGCGAGGCGACCCGGATCGTCGAGATTCGAAGCCAGCGCTTGCAGCTCGTCGGAGAGCTTCGGGCTCTCCGACACGAAGGCCGCAAAGCTCTGCGCGACGTTGCGCTGCAGCGCCGTGATCTCCACGGAATCGGGATCCCCCGCTTCGACGAGCCGCTGCACGCGACCGCTCAGAAACGGCTCCGTAGCTACGAAGCTCTCGATGCGCGCGCGCGCCACGCCCTGCACCAGCAGGCGATACGAGTCGTCGGGAAACTTCAGCATCTTCACGATGCGCAGCACCGTGGCGACGCGGAAGACATCGTCCGCGCCAGGACTGCCCTCGACCGGACGGCTCACCGCGGGCGCGATCAGCAGCCGCTCCGGTGTCACCAGCACATGATCGATGAGCCGCTTGGAGCGGGTCGTGTTGACCAGCAGCGGCGACAGCAGGTACGGAAAGAGCACGGTGTTCTTCAGCGGCAGCACCGGCAGGATCTCGGGGATCTCGACGCGCACCTCGCCGCTGTCCGCGTCGTTGCCGACGCCGACCCGGACTTCCGTACCCTGCCCGCCCACTTCGGGCTCGCTCACGTGCCGCTCCTCTCGGATCCACTGGTTCCGCGTTCTGCTTCCACTCCGATTCGCCGCGGGCCGGAGGGTTTCTTCGGAAGCACCACGCGCAACAAACCCTCTTCGAGCGAAGCCGTTACGCGGTCGCGCTCGAAGGGAATGCCGATGCGGATGGCGCGTTCGAAGGGACCACTCGCGATCTCCATCTGGTGCAGGCGCTGGGCGTCGCCATCGACGCGCGGTCGTCGAACACCGCGGATACGAAGTATGTCGCCGTCCACCGTCACCGAGATCTCCGCGCCGCGAACGCCGGCCAATTCGAGCCGCACCACGATCGCCGCTGCCGTCTCATAGACATCGGCGGCGGGCTGCCAGCAATCGCTGCCGAGTTGCTCGGACAGGCGTCCGAACCACTGAACGAGCGGGTCGTGGTCGCGCGAGGTGCTCACGGCTCGTACGGGCTACCGGTCGCCCTTTTCCTCCGTGTACTCGGCGTCGATGACGCCTTCATCCTTCGCACCATCATCGGTCGGACCCGCGCCCGGTGCGGCGCCCGCGTCGGCGCCTCCCGCCTGCGCCTTGTAGAGCGCCTCGGCGATCGCGTGCATTTCCTTCTCCACGCGCTGGCGCGCGGCGTCCATGCGCGCGGCGTCGTTGCTCTCCAGATCCGTCTTCGCTTCCGCGAGCACGGCGGCAACGCGCGTGCGATCCGCCTCGGCGATCTTGTCGCCATTGTCGGCGAGCGTCTTCTCGGCGCCGTAGATCATCGAGTCGAGCTGATTGTGCTTCTCGACCTGTTCGCGGCGGGCGTGATCCTCGACCGCGTGACTCTCCGCGTCGCGGATCATTCGCTCGATCTCACCCTTGTCGAGACCGCCCGAGCCCTCGATGCGGATCGATTGCTCCTTCGCTGTCGCCTTGTCCTTCGCGGATGCGGAGAGGATGCCGTTCGCGTCGATGTCGAAGGTGACCTCGATCTGCGGAATACCGCGCGCGGCGGCAGGAATGCCGTCGAGGATGAAGCGTCCGAGTTCGCGATTGGCGGCCGCGACTTCGCGCTCGCCCTGCAGCACGCGGATCTCGACTTGCGGCTGGCTGTCACTCGCGGTCGAGAAGACCTGCGAGCGCCGCGTCGGGATCGTGGTGTTCTTCTCGATCAGCTTCGTCATCACACCGCCGAGCGTCTCGATGCCGAGCGACAGCGGCGTCACGTCGAGCAGTAGCACGTCGCGCACTTCGCCCGAGAGAACACCGCCCTGGATCGCGGCGCCGACGGCCACGACTTCGTCCGGATTCACGCCCTTGTGCGGCTCCCGACCGAAGAACTCCTTCACCTTCTGATGCACCAGCGGAATGCGCGTCGAACCGCCGACCAGCACCACCTCGTCGATCTGCGCCGCCGAGAGTCCGGCATCCTGCAGAGCGATCCGGCACGGCTCGAGCGAACGCGTGACCAGGTCTTCGATCAGCTGCTCGAACTTGGCTCGCGTGAGCTTCAGGTTCATGTGCTTCGGACCGGCTTGATCCGCGGTGATGAACGGCAGGTTGATGTCGGTCTGCATCGCCGAAGAAAGCTCGATCTTCGCCTTCTCGGCCGCTTCGCGCAGACGCTGCATTGCCATCGGATCCTTCGAGAGATCGATGGCCTGATCTTTCTTGAACTCGGCGATCAGGTATTCGATCACGCGCTGATCGAGATTGTCGCCACCGAGATGCGTATCCCCGTTGGTGGACTTCACCTCGACGACGTTCTCGCCCACTTCGAGCACCGAAATGTCGAAGGTGCCGCCGCCAAAATCGTAGACCGCGATCTTCTCGTCGGTCTGCTTGTCGAGCCCGTACGCGAGCGCCGCAGCGGTCGGCTCGTTGATGATGCGCTTCACCTCGAGACCGGCGATCTCACCGGCGTCCTTGGTGGCCTGGCGCTGCGCGTCGTTGAAATAGGCGGGGACGGTGATCACGGCGGCCGTGACCGGGTGGCCGAGATACGCCTCGGCGGCCGACTTCAGCTTCTGCAAGATCATCGCGGAGATCTCGGGCGGGGAGAGATCTTTGCCGTCGATGCGAATGCCGACGCGACCTTCCTTGCCATCGACCACTTCGTAGGGGACGAGGCGGATCTCTTCGGGCACTTCCGACTTGCGGCGCCCCATGAAGCGCTTGATCGAGTACACGGTTCGCGTCGGGTTGGTGATGGCCTGCCGTTTCGCCGCGGCGCCGACGACACGCTCGCCGTCGTCTGCGAAACCGACCACTGACGGCGTCGTGCGCCCACCTTCCTCGTTCGGGATCACGACGGGCTGTCCGCCTTCCATCACCGCAACCACCGAATTCGTGGTTCCGAGATCGATCCCGATCACCTTCCCCTGCGCACCCGCATCCGCCATGTCGCCTCCTGTGCCGCGTGGTTGCGCGACGTGGCGGCCAACCTTGGGCCGGGGGCAATCGAAGTCAACCCGCAGAAGCGATGATTTCTCGGGCTAACCCTGATCGAGATTCTGCGGTGGTCGCATGCGCACACGCACTTCGCGCGACTGTTCGAAGAGATGATCATCGGACCAGGGGACGCGTCCGAAGATCTCGAGATGCAGCACGTTGTCGCCCGGCAGCAGACCGAACAACTTGCCGTAACAACCGTTCTCGCCCGTCGTGAGCAGATCCGTCACGTCGGCCCCGTTCAGCAAGGCGCGAAATGTTTCCGACGCGGATCGCGCATCGGGAAAGTGCACGAGCACTTCGATGCCATCGAGCCCGATCGTCGCACCCGGCCGCGGCGACACGACCTCCAGCAGCACCGGTCCGTTCGGCGGCAGCGAGAGCCACAGCGCCGCGACGAGCAACGCGATCACTCCGATCCCCGCGCGTCCGAGTCGTCGCAGCATCGCCAGCGCTCCCTCGCGTCGAAACTAGCCTCGAGATCTCCGATCCCCTCCGCTCGACACGTGTCCGCGCGGCTCCTCGATCACTAAGTTCCCGAAATTGCGTTGGATCCCACGGGACCGTCGGCGAAGTGCCGGGTTATACTGCGCGCCGCTTTGGGGGGAGGCGGATTCCGTTGCGACGCGTTCGGCCCGTTGGGGGGCGAATGTGTCGGAGGCGGCCGCGTTCGCACCCCATTCATGCGCATCGGGTTCGAGCTGAACCGGCTCGGCGCCCGGTCTCGTAGGAGCCGAACCGAACGGTGGACCATCCGAGGCGCCAGCCCGTGACGATCGCTCGATGACGATTGGCCGATTGGGCATCTGGGTCGTGAACACGGCGCTCTTTGCGCTGTGTTGCTTTCTCGTCGCGAGTCTCGCCAATACCTGGATCGCCGAGTGGCTGGCGACCCGCCCGAGCGCAGCGCCAGTTGCGCGGGCCGGCGGCGGCGAGCCGGCGCGCGCGTGGTCGGATCGGCAGATGATTCTCGAGCGCAACCTCTTCCAGGTTTCGACGTTGCTGCCGGAAAAGCCCGTCGAAGCCGAACCCGTCATGACGGACGAAGAGTTGGAGGCGACGCGGCTGCCGCTGAAGTTGCTCGGCACCGTCGCGGCGAACGACCAGGCCTCTGCGTGGGCAGCGGTCGAAGATCAGCAAAGCCACAAGAAGATCATCGTGCGCGTGGACCAGAGGCTGCTCGACAAGGCCACCGTGGTGCGCATCGAGCGACGCCGCATCGTGTTGCAGAACGGTGCGAAGCGCGAAGAGCTGGCGCTCGACGAAGACGATGCCGTGCCGGGTGGCGGCATCCGTCAAGCGAGCGCGCGGCCTGCGTCTGCGCCCGCGCCGCCCGCCGCCGATGATCTGCGCGACCGCATCAAGCGACTCTCCGAAGGCAACTTCCAGGTGCAGCGCGAGGACATCGAAGAAGCGGTACGCAATCCCGCCGAGCTGTTCTCCGAAGCGCGCATCCTGCCCAAGTACGACAACGGTGCGATGGTCGGCGTGCAACTGTCGTCGATCAAGCCGGGAAGTCTGTTCGAGGAGATCGGCATCCAGAACGGCGACACCGTCACGCAGGTGAACGGTATCACCGTGACCAGCCCACAGGACAGCGCTGCGCTGCTCAAAGAGTTGACGTCGGCGAGCGAGTTCCAGGTGAACGTACTCGGGGCGGACGGGCAGAACCGTTCGCTCACCTATTCGATCGGCCAGTAGCGGGGGGAACGCGCATCGTGATCCATGCACTTCGAGGTGGCCTCGCCGCCGCGGCGCTGTCGCTGATTCCGCTGCTCGCGGCGGCGCAGCCCGATCAGCTCGCGCCGAATCCGCCGCAGCGGCCGATCCGCACGCGACCTGCGGCGCAGCCAGCGCCCGCGGCGCCCGCCGTCACGCCGCCGCCCGCGGGCGGACCCATCGACCGCAGCGCCGGCGCCGAGAAGGCGAGCGTGACGCCCGATGGCCTCGTGAACCTCGACTTCGAAGACGTCGAGCTGGCCGTCGTGATCGACACGATCGCGAAACTCACGGGCAAGAACTTCGTCTATGACGATCGCGTGCGCGGCCGCGTGACGATCATCTCGCCGTCACCGATCCCGGTCGAGCAGGCGTTCACCGTCTTCGAGTCGGTGCTGCAGGTGAAGGGATTCACGACGGTCGAGGCGCCGGGCGGCGTGCTGAAGGTGATCCCCATCCGCGACGCCAAGGAAACCAGCATCAGCACCGAGCGCAGTGGTCTGAATCCGCTGGACTCCGACCGCTTCGTGACGCGATTGATCCCGCTCTCGTATGTCGATGCCGAGCAGATCTCGAACACGCTGAAGCCGCTGGTCTCGAAGGAAGCCGCGCTCGTTTCGTACGCGGGCACCAACACGATCATCCTCACGGACTCGGCTTCGAACATCACGCGCATCCTGTCGATCATCGAGGCGATCGACGTCGAGACCTTCAAGGAAGAACTCGCGCTGATCCGGCTGCAGTTCGCCGACGCGACGGTCGTCGCCGACCAGCTCTCGCAGCTCTTCGGCGCGGAGGTCGTCAGCGGTGCGCGTGCGCAGGGCGGCAGCGCGCGCGTGCGAGCGCGGCCGCAACCGGTGGTGCCGGGGCAACCGCAGCTCGGGCAAACGCCCGAAGCAACCAAGCGCGGGCAGCTGAAGATCATCACCGACGAACGCACCAACTCGCTGGTCGCACTCGCATCGCGCTCGACACTCGAAGATGTCCGTGACTTCATCCGCAAGATCGATGTGCCCGTCGAGGGCGGCGGCCGCATCCAGGTCTACTACCTGAAGCACGCCGACGCGGAAGAGTTGGCCGACACGCTGAACTCGCTGCTCGGCGGCGGCGGTGGTGGCGGCGGCGGCGGCGCGCAGGGACTCCAGGGTCAGCCCCAGATCGCGGGACAGGTGACGGAGATCTCGAGCGGCGTCGATCTGGTGACCGCCGATGTCGCAACCAACTCGTTGGTGATCCAGGCGAGTCCCGAGGGCTACCAGGTGTTGTTGAGCGTGATCGAAAAGCTCGACATCTCGCGGCCGCAGGTGCTGGTCGAGGCGTTGATCCTCGAGGTCGGGCTCACCGACAACAAGGACCTCGGCTTCAACGGACTCGTGCGGCTGGTGAACGGCGCCACGGACATCACCTTCGCGAGCGCGACCGGCGCCGCCGCCGCCGCCGGCACCGGCGGCGCCACAGCCGCAGCCTCGCCGTTCCTGACGAACTTCCTGCGCCGCACCTTCGACGTGGACGACACCGGCAATCCGACCAGCAATGGAACGTTGATCCAGGGAATCATCACGGCCGGGGCGACCGACAACAGCATCAACATCCTGTCGGCGCCCCACATCCTCACGTCCGACAACGAGGAAGCCGAGATCCTCGTCGGCAACAACATCCCGATCATCACGAGCCGCGTTCAATCGGCCGGCACGACGGCCACCACGACCGTCGATCCGTCGCTCGCGACATCGGTGAACGTGGAGCGCCAGGACATCGGCGTGACGTTGCGCGTGACACCGCAGATCACCGAGGGCAACACGATGCGGCTCGAGATCTTCCAGGAGATCACCGACATCAACAACCAGATCCAGGGCGTCGGCAACGTCAATCAGGTCGGCCCGGCGCTCTCGAATCGACGCATCGAGAACGTCGTCGTCGTCGCGGATGACGAAACCGTCGTGATCGGCGGGTTGATCGGCGATCGCTACCAGGACGATGTCACGAAGGTGCCGTGGCTCGGCGACATCCCGGTGCTCGGTTGGCTCTTCAAGACGCAGAACAAGAAGGTCCAGAAGGCAAACTTGTTGGTGTTCCTGACGCCGCACATCGTTCGCTCTGCCGAGGATCTCGAGAAGCAATCGATCGTGAAGCGCGAGGAGTTCCGACGGCACTCGCGGCCGGCATCACAGCCCGACGAGGGCGCCCTGCCCGACCGGCAGATCGGCATCCTCGGCGACTCCGACTCCGGCACCAGCCAGAACCCGACCCGCACCACCGTGAATGCCATCGACAGGCGCTACCCGCTCGATCGGATGCTCGAGATCGAGCGCCAGCAAGCAGTCGAGAGGGTCCGGACGCGGGCCGCCTCGAGCGCACCTGCCCCCACCACGCGTTACCTCGTGCTCGGCGGCGTGTTTGCAGACTCGGCCGTGGCGCAATCGACGCTGCGGCGACTGATCGATGCGGGTTACGAGGGGAACCTCGTCTCCTCGCGCTCGAACGGACGCGTGCTGCTCGAATTGCGCGTCGGACCCTTCCTGAATCTCGGCGACGCGGAGCGCACGGCGGATGCGCTGCGACGGGCGCATGCACTCTCGCCGCAAGTGCTGGTGCAGAAGCCGGAGGATGCAACGCAGTGACGAGTCCGGCTGCCGTCGCCGCACCTGGCGCGCTGTCGCTCGGCGCGCTGCTGTTGCGCACCACGCGCCTCACGCCCGAGCAGCTCGACGACGCGCGAGCGCGCGCGGGCGACGGCGAGCTGTCGCTCGTCGATGTGCTGATCGAGAACGGCATGCTGGAGGAACAGGAGATCCTCACTGCGCTCGGCGAGGCGCTCGACATGCCGGTGCGCTCGCCGATCGCAGCCGATCGGATCGACGCCGAACTCGTCAACAAGATCCCGATCGCGTTTGCGAAGTCGCACGGCATCCTGCCACTCGAACGCACCACGGCTGGCATCGTACACATCGCCGTGGCAGATCCCTTCGACACCGACGCGATCGACGATCTGCGGCTGCTCTTCGAGGGCGCCGAGGTCGAGCCGGAACTCGCGAGTCGCCGCGCGATCCTCGACGCCATCAATCACGTCTACGACCGCGGGCCAGCCTCTTCCGAGGCGCTCGCGCTCGACGCATCCGAGGATCTCGACGCGCTCGCCCACGAGATCGGCTCGCACGAACCCGAAGATCTGCTCGAAGCGGCCGACGACGCGCCGATCATCCGGCTGGTGAACTCGCTGTTGCAACACGCGGTGAAGGAGCGCGCCAGCGACATCCACCTCGAGCCCTTCGAGCGCGAGATCCGCGTGCGCTTCCGGATCGACAACATCCTCTACGAGCCGGTGCGCGCGCTGCCGCGTGCGCTGCAGGCGCCGATCGTCTCGCGCATCAAGATCATGGGCGGCCTCAACATCGCCGAGAAGCGGCTGCCGCAAGACGGCCGCATCCGCCTGAAGATTGCCGGCCGCGACTACGACGTGCGGCTCTCGACGATCCCGATCGCGCACGGCGAACGCGTCGTGATGCGCCTGCTGCCGCGTACCAGCGAGATGTTGAACCTCGAGAACCTCGGCTTCGACGAAGACCATCTCGCGGTCTGGAACAAACTGATCACGCGACCGAACGGCATCATGCTCGTCACCGGTCCCACCGGCAGTGGCAAGACGACGACACTTTATGGTGCGCTCTCGCGCATCAACACCTCCGACGTGAACATCATCACCGTCGAGGATCCCGTCGAAATCCAACTTGCGGGCGTCGGCCAGATCGAGGTGAACCACAAGATCGGTCTCACCTTCGCGTCCGGCTTGCGTTCGATCCTGCGCCAGGATCCCAACGTCGTGCTGGTCGGCGAGATCCGCGACCTCGAGACGGCGGAGATCGCGATCCAGGCGTCGCTCACCGGCCATCTCGTGTTCTCGACGCTGCACACCAACGACGCGCCGAGCGCCATCACGCGCCTCGTGGACATGGGCGTCGAACGCTTCCTGGTGGCGTCGTCGCTCGTTGCCGTGCTCGCGCAGCGTTTGGTCCGGCTGATCTGCAGCAACTGCCGCGAGGCCTACGAGCCGTCGGCCGAGGAGCTCGCCGAGATCGGCCTGCGCAGCAGCCGCGTGGTGGAGGTCTATCGGCCCGGCTCGTGCGAGCGCTGCAACTACACCGGCTATCGCGGCCGCCTCGGCATCTTCGAACTGATGCTGATCGACGACGCGATCCGCGATCTCGTCGCGCAGAACGTCGATTCGAAGCGCATCAAGCGGCAAGCCGTCGCGAACGGCATGCGCACGCTGCGCGTCGACGGCGCCCGCAAGGTGTTGCGCGGCATGACCTCGATCGCCGAGGTACTGCGCGCGACCGAAGAAGAGACCGTCGTCGCGGAAGTCTGATGCCGGTGTATGCATACAAGGGCGTCACGCAGGCCGGGCGGAATACGCGCGGTTTCGTGGATGCGGACAGCGCGCGAACGGCGCGGGCCAAGCTGCGTCGCGATGGCGTGTTCCTCACCGATCTCTCCGAGAGCGCGGCGCAGGCGCCGAGCGGCACGAGCGCGGCGAACGATGCGAAGTCGCGCAACGCGTCGCTCGGACTCGCGCGCTTCCGGCGCATCTCTCCGCTCGATCTCGCTCTCGTCACGCGGCAGCTCTCGACGTTGATCGGCGCCGGTGTGCCACTGGTGCAGGCCCTCTCCGCACTCGCAGAGCAGGCGGAGACCGCGCGCCTGAAAGGCGTGATCGGCCAGATCCGCGACCGCGTGAATGAGGGATCGACGCTCGGCGACGCGATGGCGCAAGCCGGAACCTTCACCGATCTCTACGTCGGCATGGTGCGCGCAGGCGAAGCCGGCGGCGCGCTCGAGCAAGTGCTCGCACGTCTCGCCGAGTATCTCGAGAGCGAAGTGCGGCTGCGCAACAAAGTCGGTTCGATCCTGATCTACCCGAGCGTGATGTTCGGCTTCGCGCTGCTCGTGGTCGGCGTGCTGGTGACGGTCGTTCTGCCGCAGATCACCGAACTGCTCGCGAGTCTCAACCAGCCGCTTCCGTTCTACACGCGCGCGATCATCGAGATGGCGCGCTTCATGAAGAGCTACTGGTGGGCGGTCGCCGCGGCGCTGCTGATGGTGGTGATCCTGCTCCGTGCGCTACTGCGCACGAAGGCCGGTCGCGCGAACTTCGATCGCCTGAAGCTGCGCCTGCCGGTGGTCGGACGCGTCGTGCGCTTGATCGCGATCTCGCGCTTCACGCGCACACTCTCGACGCTGCTGGCCGGCGGCCTGCCGATCGTGCGCGCGCTCGACACCGCAAAACACGTCGCGAACAACGTCGTGCTCGGCGCCGCGATCGATGCCGCGCGCGATTCGGTCACCGAAGGCCAGTCGCTCGCGCAGCCGCTGCGCGCGAGCGGCGAGTTCCCGCCGATCGTCGTGCACATGGTCGAGGTGGGCGAGCGCTCGGGCGAACTCGAGTCGATGCTCGAGAAAGTCGCGCAGACCTACGAAGACCAGGTCGAGACGTCCGTCACGCGCCTCACCGCACTTCTCGAGCCGATGCTCATCCTTCTGATGGTCGGCATCGTGATGTTCATCATCGCCGCAACGCTCGTGCCGCTGCTCCAGATCACGAGTTCGATCGGCAGATAAGGGAGACCCATTCGCATGTCACTTTCCACCGTCCCGTGCCCCGACCGCACACAACGCGCGCTGGACCTCCGAGGCGCAACTCCCCGTTTCCCGCGTAGCGAGCCAACTCATGATCCTCGCCGCTCGGCTTTGCCTCGCTACGCGGGCCATGCTCGGCGCTCCGCGACACCATTCCCGCGTAGCGAGCCAACGGCGAGCGGCGACATCACAAGGCTCGCGGTCTACGCAGCAACCAAGCCCCGCTCCCCCATCGTCCCGCGTAGCGAGCCAGAGGCGAGCGGCGACATCATGAGTCGCATCCCGCGTAGCGAGCCAACGGCGAGCGGCGAGCTTCACAAGGCCGCTGGCTTCACGTTGATCGAGATCATGGCCGTCGTGCTGATCATCGGTTTGCTCACGGCCGTCGTCGGCACCGCGATCTTCGGACAGATCGATCGCGCGCGTGTCACCACTGCGCGAACGCAGATGAAGAACATCGAGGCCGCGCTCGACTTCTATCGGATGGACAGCGGTCGCTATCCGACCACCGAGCAGGGACTCGATGCGCTGGTGCATCAGCCGAGCACCGAACCAGTGCCGCGCCAGTATCGACCCGAGGGCTACATCAACGGCGGCAAGGTGCCCCCGGATCCGTGGGGCGCGCAATACGAGTATCAAGCCCCCGGCCAGCGCAACGCCTACGGCTTCGACATCTGGAGCTTCGGCGCCGACGGCCAGCCCGGCGGCAAGGACGTCGATGCCGACATCGGCAATTGGTCAGAGGACGCGACAAATTGAGAAGGCGCTCGGCGAGCCGCAGCCGCGCCGGCCGCGCACGAAGCGCAATCCCCCGGCAGAGCGCGGCAACCCGTTTCTCGCGTAGCAAGCCGGCTCATGGAGTCGCCGCTCGGCTTTGCCTCGCTACGCGGGCCGAGCTCGGATCTTCGCGCGACCGTTCCCGCTCAGCGCGCCAACTCATGGAGTCGCCGCTCGGCTTTGCCTCGCTACGCGGGCCACGCTCGGCGCTCCGCGACACCATTCCCGCGTAGCGAGCCTACGGCGAGCGGCGACATCATGAGTTGCTTCCCGCGTAGCGAGCCTACGGCGAGCGGCGAGGATCATGAGTTGCTCCCGCGTAGCGAGCCAACGGCGAGCGGCGAGATCCATAGGGCGGCCGGTTTCACGCTGATCGAGATGCTCGCCGTGGTTGCCATCTTTGGGCTGATTGCAGCGATGGCGATCCCGAACATCGATTTTGGCAGCTCGCGCCTCGTGCACGGCGAGGCGCAGGATCTTGCGACTGCAATCGAGTTCGCGCGGCAGCGCGCCGTGATGACGGGTCGCACGCACCAGGTGGTGATCGAGATCGAGCGCGGGGACCACTGGGTCGAGTGGGCCGCGCCATCGGAACCAGAGAGCGAAGCGGTGAACGCCGCAACGGCAACGAACGGCGAGCGACAACTCGACTTGGTGCCGCCCACGCGGCTCGGCGCCGACGAGTTCGTGCCGATCCCCGGCGAGATCGGCCGCGTGCATCACGCGAGCGAGCAGACCGCGATTCTAGGCATCGAAGTGTCGGGCGATGTCGCAGAGCAGGGTCGCGTGGAGTTGCGGCTCACAGCCGACGGCACTGCGGACGCCGCAACGATCCTGATCGGCGACGCTGACGGCAGCAACGCACTGCGCATCGAAGTGGAGCCGCTCGCGGATGCGGTGCGGGTCGTCAATGCCGAGTAGGACGCAACTCGTGATGTCGCCGCTCGCCGTTGGCTCGCTACGCGGGACGATGGGGGGTCGGGGTTGGTTGCCTGTGCGAGCGCGAGCCTTATGGATGTCGCCGCTCGCCGTTGGCTCGCTACGCGGGAATGGGGCTTCGTTGGTTCGAGATGGGGCTTCGTTGGTTCGAGATGGGGCTTCGGTGCTTCGCGGTGAGGCTTCGGTGCGGCGGGGTGGGTTTACGCTGCTCGAAGTGCTTGCGGCGGTGGCGATACTCGGGATTGCGTACATCACGTTGGGGTCGAGTGGGATTCAGGGTTTGCAGCACGAGGGGGAGGCGCGGCGACGTCTGCTCGCGTCGCTGCTGGCCGACAGCGTGCTCGCGGAGATCGAGACGGGCATCGAAGCGGGCGAGGCGCCAGAAGTCGGCACCGACGAGCGCGAGCAGGACGAGTTCACGATCGAGGTGGAGATCGCGCCGTTCTCGATCGTCGTGCCCGAGGAAGACACCGAGGGCGGCAAGCGGCTCGGCAACGCGCGCAGTCGGCTCGGCGGCGCGGACGCGCAGGCGCAGCAGCCTGCGATCCAGGGTCCGAGCCTGCTCGGTGGTGAACGCAGCGCGGTGTCGCCGCTGCGCAAGATCGACGTGCGCGTCCTGTGGAACGAGGGCTTCGGCGAGCGCACGGTTTCGCGCACCACCTTCGCGCTCGATGCGGAGGCTGCGCGCGAAACGCTCGACGCGATCGCGCAGTCACAAGCCGCCGCGCAGGGTCAACAGCAGCAGCAGCCCGCTGCGGCGAACCCGCTCGGTGGCGCTCGACCCGGCACGATCGGTACGCCGCAATGAGTAACCGTGCGACGCGACGTGCGATTGCAAACGGCTTCACGCTGCTCGAGATGCTCGCGGTGATCTTCCTGATGTCGATCGTGCTCTTCGTCGCGGTGGACTTCTACCTCGACCTCTCCCGCGCGAGCCAGGCGGCCACCGACCGGACACGCAGCGCGCGGCGCGCGGTCGTGTTGCTCGACAGGGTCGCGCGCGATCTCGAGGGCGCCGTGCTGCTGAAGAAGCCAGAGGACGTCGATCCGATGGCGTTCCCGTGGCTCTTCGTCGCCGATTCCGAAAGCAGCGACGCCGGCGCCGATCGCGTGAAGTTCGTGCGCCGCGGCCATCACCCGAATGCGTCGGACGCGGCGGAGTCCGATCTCGAAGTCGTCGCGTGGATCGTGGCACCCGATGAGAGCGGCGCGGGCGACGTCGAAGTGCGTCGCTCGAGTTGGTCGCAGCTTCCCGAGTCGCTCGACCGCACCTTCCCCACCGTCGAGAACAGCGATCTGGTGGCGGACGGCCTCGCGTCCTTCGGCATCAAGTTCCAGGGCGAGGCCGGCGCGTGGACCGGGCGCTGGGATTCGACGACGCTGGCCGGTTCGAGCGAGTTGCCCACCGCCGCCGAGATCGAAGTCTCGTTCC
Source organism: Deltaproteobacteria bacterium (assembly GCA_031396445.1). Classification (GTDB taxonomy): domain Bacteria; phylum Myxococcota_A; class UBA9160; order UBA9160; family PR03; genus PR03. Next base: position 80,475 of record JANNKU010000054.1, read on the forward strand.
GCACCGGTCCCGAGGAAGGTGACGTCGACGGCCCCTACCTGCGCCGCGTGCTGTTGCCGCTGCGCCCGATCGATCTCGAAGCGCAACTCGCAAAAGCGGCGGGACAGCAGCAAAGCAGCGGCCTGCCGGGCGACGAGGACTCCGACGGGATTCCCGACGAGGAAGATGAAGTCGACAACGATGGAGACGACGGGCCCGCCCCGAATGGCGACGACCAGGCCGAGAACGACGGCGACGGTCCGAAGACGGTGCAGGCATGCCTCGCCTCGCATCCCGAACTGCAGGCGACGGTGGACGCGTTGGTGGCGAGCAATCCGCAAGGCGCTTCGATCATCAACAGTCTGCTCGGGCAACCGGTCAGCGCTGTCGCGGGCAATCCGTTCATCCAGATTCCGGCGGACTGCCAGTGATGCAAGAGCGATCGCAGCGCGCAACACATGCGAACGACGGCATCGTGCTGGTGATGGTGCTCTTCTTCGTGTTGCTGCTCGCGAGCGCGATGGCGACGTTCTTGCGCCGCGTCGCAGTCGATGCCGGCATCGCGATCAATCGCGATCGCGCGCAGCAGGCCGAGTCGCTGGCGCGTGGCGGGGTTCGACTCGCAGAGGCGATCCTGCTCGAGGACGTGCGCACCAAGGGCGATCAAGGCGGGCCCGACACGCGCCACGATCTGTGGGCGCGCGCGGGCGACCTCGATCTGATCGATGATCCCGACGTCGATCTGCATCTCCGGATCGAAGACGCCGCCGCGCGCATCAACCTGAACGGCTTCCTGCAAGAAGGCGCTGTTCCCGAGCAGGGACGCCTCTATCTCCAACAACTGCTTGCAGGCGTGATCGCGATCATGCCGGGCCGTCCCGAAGAACTGACCTACGACCCGCTGGAGCTCGCGGCGAACCTCGTCGACTGGATCGACAAGGACGAAGTGAGCGCCGACGGCGCGCCCGAGGACGAGCGCTACCAGCGCCTCGATCCGCCCTATCGCGCGCCGAACCGACCGCTGCTCTCGGTCGAGGAGCTGCGCCTCCTCGAGGGCTTCGACGGCCAGCTCGTCGAAGCGCTGACACCATTCGTCACGGTATTTCCGTTGGTCGGCGGCAGCGGCGTGAATCTCAACACCGCGCCGCCCTGGGTGCTGATCCAGTTGCAGCGCGGCACCGAGGTGAGCGGCACGACGCCCTTCGATGAAAAGCTGGTGCGTCGCATCGTCGATGCGCGCGAAGAAGGCCCGCTCTGCAGCGGCACGGATCCCGTCGGCGACTGCACGCCGCTCAGCGAGTTCCTCGAGGGCGACGAGATCGCACCGCTCCCGACCGAACGCTCGCAGGTGTTCGTCGTGACGGCGGTCGCGCGCGTCGTCGACGTCGAGCGCCGCATCGAGACCGTGATCGACCGCAGCGCCGAGGGCGGCCCCGAGCGACTCTCGTGGCGTGTCGAATGACGCGAAACCCGGTACCTCTCGCGCGCGCGGTGGAATCCGATGCAGCCGCTGCGTTATCCATAGGCTCCCATGCTCGGTAAGAGTCTCGGTCTCGATCTCGGCAGCCATTCGATCAAGGTCGTCGAGCTGCGCCAGAACCTGCGGACGGTGGAAGTCGCCCGTCTACAGCTATTGAACGTCGCGAACGAGAGTTCCGAGTTCGACGCGCTGCGCGACGGCGCCGCCGCGCTCGGTCTCAGCGGCGAGCGCGTGGTGGCGGCGATTCCGGGCGATCGCGTCGCGCGCCGCGCCATCCATTTCCCGTTTCGCGAGCGCCGCCGCATCGCGCAAGCGGTGCCCTTCGAAGTCGAGAGCGAAACGCCCTTCGACCTCGACGAAGTCTTCGTGGATTGGGAGCTGGTCGGCGAAGCGCGCGCCGCAGCCGACGTGGTCGCCACCGTCGTGCCGCGCGCCGAAGTCGCGAGCCGCCTCGAAGCGCTGCGCGACGCCGGCCTCGGTGCGCGCGTGCTCGAAGTCGAAGGTCTCGCGCTCGCGAACCTCGCCGCCTTCGTGCCGATGCCCGGCACCCGCCTGCTGATCGACCTCGGCCATCGCAAGACCACGCTCTGCCTGCTGGTGAACGGCGTCGCGCGCGCGGCGCGCACCGTGCCGCTCGGCGGGCGTGCGCTCACCGAAGCGATCGCGCGCGGATCCAGCGTCGAGTGGGACGAAGCCGAGCGCGTGAAGTGTCGCGATGGTGTGTTCAGCCCGAACCTCGCGCCCAACTCGCCCGCCATCGAGCGCGCGCTGGGCCGGCTGGTGCGCGAGCTGGTGCGCACCGTCGGCGGCTTCGAGTCGGCGCTCGGTGCGCCGCCTGATAAAGCGATCGACGAGATCACGCTCCTCGGTGGCGGCGCGCGGCTGCAACGCATCGATGAGTACCTGAGCACGCAGCTTGGGATTCGCTGCGCGCGTTTCAGCGTGCCGCCCGGCGCCGCGACCGGCGCCTTCCTCGCCGCAGGCGACCCGCTGCTCTATGCGCCGGCGCTGGCGCTCGCGCTGCGCGGCACGCTGCGCGCCAAGACGCGGATGAACTTCCTGCAGGCCGAGTTCGCGCCGCGACTCGACATCCGCCGCCTGCTGAAACAATTCCGCGGCAGCCTCGTCCTCGCGGCGATCGCGCTGTTGCTGGCGCTCGGCTCCGGCATCGAACGCATCGCGATCCAGGGCCAGCGCGCCAACGCGCTCGAAGCCCAGCTCGCCCAGATCTGGAACACGGCGCAGCCCGGCAAGCCCGTTCCCACGAATGTGTCGCGCGCGCTCGACGTCACGCTGCGCGAGGCGCAACAGCGCGCCGACTTCCTCGGCCTCTACGGCGGCAACCTCTCGGCGCTCGACATCCTCACGCAGATCTCGAAACTGGTGCCCAAGGATCTGGACGTGATCTTCGAGGAGATGTCGATCGATGGGCAGGTGGTGCGTTTCCGCGGCCACACGCCGAGCTTTGCCGCCGTCGATCAACTGAAGACGGCGCTCGCCGCGTTCCCGCATTTCGGCGAGATCCGCGTCGCCGAAATCCAGGCCGATGCCGCGCGCGGCGGCAACAACTTCAGCGTGACGATCGGACTCACGCAGGGCAGCGCGGCCGATGACGGTGCAGCGCCCGCGCCCGTCGCGCCGACGCCGCCCGCAGCGGCGGCCACGAAGCCGGCAGCAACGCCGCCACCCGCGCCGACTGCGAAGCCCGCAGCGCCGGCGCCCCCCGCAGCGACCGCGAAGCCCACGGCAGCGCCTGCGCCACCGCCGCGCCAACCCGAAGCGGGCGAGCCGTGACGGGACTCCTCGATCGACTTCGCAACGCGCTCGCGTCGCTCGCACCGCGCGAGCGCTTGATCCTCGCTGCGGCGGGCGGCTTGCTGCTGCTGACGGTGCTGTGGCTCGCGGTCGCGATGCCGGCGATCGCGAGCATCCGCAACGCCGAAGAGCGCGTCACCGCCGCCGAGCGCGATCTCGCGAGCGCCGGTCGGCTGCAGACCACGCTCGGCGAAATCCAGGGCCGTCTCGGCGCCGTCGAGCAGCGCATTCGCGAAGGGCCGAAGGGAAACATCTTCACGACGCTCGAAGATCTGGCGCGCCAATCGGCCGTCAAAGTCGAGTCGATGGAGCCGCAAGCCGCGCCGGCGCAGGAACACTACAAGGAGACGAAGGTCCAAGTGGTGCTGAAGCAGGTGACGCTCGCGCAAGCGGTGGCGTTCCTGCACGGTGTCGAGTCTTCGCAGCAATTGCTGTCGGTCAAGAGCCTGCGCATCCGCACCCGCGCCGAACAGAAGGAAGAGCTGCTCGACGTAACCTTCACCGTGTCCTCGTTCGAGGCGCGCTAGTGGCGGAGCCCGAGGTCGCGCCGCTCTTCGGTCTCAGTGGCATTCGCCGCGTGCTCGCGATCGGCTTCGCGGCCGTCGCGCTGACGTCGTTCTTCTTCGTCGCCGGCTTTCCCTACGACCGCCTCGCGCCGCGCGCCGCCGCGGCGATCGAAGCGGTGACCGGTACGCGTGTCACGATCGGCGGGCTCGGCCTCGGCGCCACCTGGTTCGCACCGCAGGTGCGCGCGTCGGGCGTGGAACTCACATGGCCCGGCGGACAACGCGCCGCTTTCGACGACGTTCGCATGCATCCCGCCTGGTCGCTCTCGTGGTTTCGCGGCGCGCCCGCGATCGTCGTCGCGCTGCGCTCGCCGCTCGGCGAGCTGGCGGGCACGGCGGTCGGCGGCAACTACCCGTCGTTCGACGGCACGCTGAAGAACGTCTCGCTCGCGCTGCTGCCGCTGCAAGACATCGCGGCCGGCACCCAACTCGAGGGGCGCGTCGATGCGCAGATCGACGTGCAGATGGCCGAAGCCGGTCCGCAGGGAACCGTTCACTTCGACGCCGTGCAAGGCTCGCTGACACTGCCGCTGCTCCCGATCGGCGTACCCTTCGACAAGCTGAGCGGCGACGTCGCGCTCGGCGGCGATCAACTCGCCAGCTTGAACGCCTTCAACCTCGACGGGCCGCTCGTCGCGCTCACCGCGTCGGGCACGATCGGGCAGGCTCCCGTGACGCATCTCGCGCCGCTCGCGCTCTCGGCGCGCATCGAAGCGCGCGAGCCGGCGGTGCGCTCGATGTTGCAATCGCAGGGCGTCGCGCTCGATGCCAGCGGCGCCGCAGCCGTCGAGATCGGCGGCACGCTCAACAGCCCGCAGATCATCCCGTCGCGCGGTCCGGGCCGGGCGGGATGAGCACCGAGTCGCTGCAGAAGGTCTTCAAGACCTTCGCGGACTCGACGCGCATCCGCATTCTCGCCCTGCTCGAACGCGAAGAGCTCGCCGTCCAGGAACTGACGACGGTGCTGGGCATGGCACAAAGTCGTGTCTCGCGACATCTCGGCATCCTGCGCGAAGCCGGCCTGCTGCGCGATCGTCGCGAAGGCACCTACGTCTTCTACCGCTTTGCGCCGCCGAAAAGCGGAGCCTGGCGCGACGCGTGGGAACTGGCGCGTCGCGAACTCCCCGGCGATCCGGCTGCCGATCGCGACGCGGCCGCACTGGTGCGCGTCGTCGAGGCGCGCGCCTCGCGCATCCTCACCTTCTTCGACAGCGTTGGCCCAAAGTGGGACGCGATGCGCAAGGTCTTCAACGACGATGCGCTACGCGCGCGCGCGATCGCGCACCTCGCGCCGCGCGAGTGGACGGTGTGCGACGTCGGCACCGGCACCGGCATCCTCGCGAAGGAAGTGGCGCGCCTCGGCTTGCGCGTGATCGCGGTCGATCACTCATCGCGCATGCTCGAAGCCGCGCGCGCGAGCCTAGCGAGCGATGGCGCGAGCGACACCGATGCGCGGCATCGCGGCGCGCTCGCAGCCGTCGAGCTGCGGCGCGGCGAAGCGCAAGCGCTGCCACTCGCCGACGGCGAAGTGAACGCCGCGCTCGCACACATGGTGCTGCACTACCTGCCGCAGCCGGCCGAGGCGCTGCGAGAGATGGCGCGCGTCGTGAAACCTGGCGGTGTCGTCGTGGTGGTGGACTTCGTCCCGCACGAAGCCGAGTGGATGCGCGAAAAGCTGGGCGTGCTGTGGCTCGGCTTCTCGTCCGACGAAATCGTACGCTGGCTCGTTGAAGCCGGCCTTGAAGACGTGCGCGTCGAGCACTTCGCGAGCCCCTCGCCCGCGCGCGATCTACCCAGCACCTTTCTCGCGTCGGCGCGCAAGCCCGCTTGAAGCTGCGGGCGGTACTGCTCGATGCCGCAGGCACGCTGATCCACCTGCGCGAATCGGTGGGCGAGAGCTACGCGCGCATTGCACGCGAACACGGTGTCGAGATTCCCGCGTGGCGCGTGGACGATGCGTTCCGCCGCGTGCTGCGCTCCGCGCCTCCGATGGTTGCGCCGGACGATGCCGGCGAGCGCGCGTGGTGGCGCGACGTGGTGCGCGCAACCTTTCGCGCCGCCGATCAGATGCAGCGCTTCGATGATTTCGATGCCTGCTTCGATGCGCTCTTCGCGCATTTCGCGCGTCCCGATTCCTGGCGCGCAGCCGTGGATGCGCAAGCAACGCTCGAAGCGCTGCGCCGCGCCGAGCGGCGCGTCGCCGTCGCCTCGAATTTCGATCACCGCTTGCCCGCGCTGCTCGCCGGCCTCGGCCTCGCGCGCGATCTCGATCTGATCTGGCTGCCGCGCGACGCCGGCGTCGCAAAACCCGATCCGCGCTTCTTTCTGGGCGCATGCGAGCGACTCGGCGTGGCGCCCGCCGAAGCCGTCGCAGTCGGCGACGACCCGGAGCTCGATCTCGCCGCTGCGCGTCGCGCCGGACTCCGCGCGATCGACGTCGCATCGCTTGCTAGTCTCGGCGCGCTTCCGGCGCAGATCGACGCGCTCGAACGCGAGGAGACGGCAGCAAGATGAGTGCATCCCATGAGTGAGACCAAGCAAGCGAGCACCGCGAGCGACGCGCCGGTCGCCTTCTTTCGCGACCGCTTCGGCGTCGATGCGCGCACCGTCGAGCGCGCGCTCGGCGTCGCGCTCGAACGCCACGTCGACGCGAGCGACCTCTACTTCGAGTACGGCGTGCAAGACGCCGTCGTGCTGGAAGAAGGCATCGTGAAGAGCGGCGAACGCCACGTCGAGCAAGGCGTCGGCGTGCGCGTGCAGACCGGCGAGCGCCAGGGCTACGCGCACTCGGACGAGATCACGATCGAGAGTCTCGAACTCGCTGCGACGACGGCGCGCGCGATCTCGGAGTCGAACGCCGCGCACGCGCCGGTCGCGGTGCAGACGCGTGGCGCCAGCCGCGATCTCTATCCCGTCGCGATCGCGCCGACCGATGTTCCGATCGAGGCGAAGATCGAGTTGCTCGGCGCGATGGACGCCTACGCCCGCAGCCGCGATCCGCGCGTGAAGCAGGTGATGGCGAGCGTCGTCGCGCAACACCAGCACGTGCTGATCGCCACCTCCGACGGTCAACTGGTCGGCGACGTGCGCCCGCTCGTGCGCCTCAACATCCAGGTGATCGCCGGCGACGGCACGCATCGCGAGGTCGGCTACCAGGGCACTGGCGGCCGCTACGAGATGGCGCGCCTCTTCGACCCGGCAGTGTGGAAGCCGCTCGTCGATGACGCCGTGCGCATCGCGCTGCTCAATCTCGACGCGGTGCCCTGCCCCGCCGGTTCGATGGACATCGTGCTCGGCCCCGGCTGGCCCGGCATCCTGCTGCACGAAGCGATCGGCCACGGCCTCGAGGGCGACTTCAATCGCAAGAAGACCAGCGCCTTTGCCGATCGCCTCGGCCAGCGCGTGGCGTCGCCCGGTGTCACCGTGGTGGACGACGGCACGATCGCCGAACGCCGCGGCTCGCTGAACGTGGACGACGAGGGAACGCCGACGCAGTGCACGACCTTGATCGAGGACGGCGTGCTGGTCGGCTACCTGCAGGACAAGCTCAACGCGCGCTTGATGGGCGTTGCGCCTACCGGCAACGGCCGCCGTGAGAGTTACGCGCACCTGCCGATGCCGCGCATGACCAACACGTTCATGCTCGCGGGCCAAGACGATCCCGGCGAGATCCTGCGCTCGGTCGAGCGAGGACTCTATGCGGTGTCGTTCGGCGGTGGGCAGGTGGACATCACCAGCGGCAAGTTCGTGTTCTCCGCGAACGAGGCGTATCGGATCGAGAACGGGCGCCTCGGCGCGCCGGTGAAGGGAGCGACGCTGATCGGCAATGGCCCCGACGTGCTGACGCGCGTCACGCGCATCGGCAACGACCTGAAGCTCGACCTCGGCGTCGGCACCTGCGGCAAGGACGGCCAGTCCGTGCCGGTGGGCGTGGGCCTGCCGACACTGCGCATCGACGGCATGACCGTGGGCGGCACCGAGACATGAGCGTCGCACCGTTGCTTGGAACCGAAGCGATCGCGCGCGCACTCGCTCGCGCGAAGCGTGCCGGCGCCAGCGAAGCCGATGCGATGCTGCTCGAAGCCGACTCGATCTCCGCGCGCGTGCGTGGCGCAGAGATCGACTTCGTCACGCAGGCGCGCGAACGCGTGCTCGGCATCCGCACTTTCGTGCGTCACGACGGCGGTCTGTCGTGCGGTTCGACTTCCACCAGCGACCTCGCGCCCGAGACGATCGATCGGATGGCGGATGAAGCGGTGGCGCTGGCGCGTGCGACGGCGCCCGACGCGACGGCCGGACTTCCCGAAGGCGGCTTCGCCACCGACGCGCCGAGTCTCGCGCTCTTCGATCCCGCCGATCGCCACGTCGCCGTCGAAGCGCGCATCGAGGATGCGAAGCGCGCGGAGGCCGCCGCGCGCGCGCTCGACCCGCGCATCGTGAACTCCGAGGGTTCGCAGGTCGAGAGCGAGTTCCGGAGCGTCGCGTACGGAAACAGCGCGGGCTTCGTCGGCACCTACGAGAGCGCGTCGCACTCACTCTTCAGCGAACCGCTCGCGCGCGAGAACGAATCGCTGCAGCGCGACTACTGGCTCACCGCCGCCCGCTCGCTCGATGCGCTCGAAGACGCCGCATCGGTCGGCCGGCGCGCCGCCGAGCGCGCGCTGCGGCGGCTATCGGCGAAACGTGTCGCCACCTGCGAAGCGCCGGTGCTCTTCGAGCCGCTGGTCGCGCGCTCGCTGCTCTCGCACATCGCCGGCTGCGTCTCGGGCGGCGCGATCTATCGCGAGACCTCGTTCCTCGCGGGCAAACTCGGCGAACGCATCGCGAGCGAACTCGTCACGGTGATCGACGACGGCCGGCTGCCGGGCGGCCTAGGCTCGCGCCCCTTCGACGGCGAAGGCCAGCCGACACGCCGCAATGTCATCGTCGATCGCGGCGTGTTGAAGACGTACCTGCTCGACTCCTACTCCGCGCGCAAGCTCGGCATGCAGAGCACCGGCTCGGCCGCACGCGGCGCAGCGGGATCGCCCTCGCCTTCCGCGACGAATCTGTGGCTCGAAGCGGGCTCGATCTCACCCGAGGAAATGATCCGCCGCACCAAGCGCGGCCTGCTCGTCACCGAACTGATCGGCATGGGCTTCAACGCGGTCACCGGCGACTACTCGCGCGGCGCGGCCGGTTTGTGGATCGAAGACGGACACGTCGTACACGCCGTCGAAGAGATCACGATCGCCGGCCACCTCGGTGAGATGCTCGCATCGATCGATCTCGTCGGCAGCGATTTGCTGTGGGCCGGCGCCGTCGCCGCGCCGACCGTGCGCATCGCCTCGATGACGATCGCCGGGAGCTAGCGCTGAGTTCCGCGCCCAATACGATGATCGGGATCGTGATGCCCGAACTCGACGTGTGGTCGGATCGCGTCGTCGTCGCGCTGGGACAGAACCCGGGGATCTTCACCGGGCCGGGCACCAACACTTATCTCGTCGGCACCGGGCGCAAGCGGATCCTGATCGATACAGGTCAGGGCGTAGACGCGTACGTCGGCGTGCTCGAACGCGCAATCGAACGCGCGGGCTGCGATGGCATCCAGGAGATCGTGCTCACGCACGGGCATCCGGATCACGGCGGCGGTCTCGCGCACGTGCAGCAGCGCTTCGGACCGCTGCGCGTCTCGAAGTTGCCTGGCCCCGACGACGCGCGTGCGAACCTCGACTGCGAGTCGCTCGCCGACGGCGCCGTGGTGCGCACCGACGGCGCGACACTGCGCGCGGTTCACACGCCCGGGCACGCCGTCGATCATCTCTGTTTCGTGCTCGAAGAAGAAAACTCGCTCTTCTCTGGCGACAACGTACTCGGCGTCGGCACCACGGTGATCCCGAGCCACGGCGGCGATCTGCTCGAGTACATGAACTCGCTCGCCCGCATGCTGGCGCTGGCGCCGACGCGCATCTATCCCGCGCACGGGCCGCTGATCGCCGACGGGCAGGCAAAGCTCCGCGACTACATCGCGCATCGCAACGCGCGCGAAGCGCAGATTCTCGCTGCGCTCGGCGCGGGCGATGCCAACGTCGCGACGGTCGTGAAGCGCGTCTACACCGACGTGCCCGAAGTGCTGCACGCGGCGGCTGGACACTCGGTCGCCGCGCATCTCCAAAAACTCGAACGCGAGGGACGCGTGCGGCGCTGCGATGAGAGCGCACCGCTCGTCGCGATCTGGGCGCTCGCGTCGGGCGAGCCGCTCGCGTGAGTCACGCGCTGCTCGCGCACCTGCAGAGCGCGGACAGCGCCGAGCGCATCGCGGGGTGCCGCGCGGTCGCGAGCGATCCCGCCGGCGCGCTGCTCGCCGAAGCGCTGATCGTCGCACTCGGCGACACCGACAAGCGCGTCGCACGCGCCGCCAGCGAAGCGCTGGTCGGGCTGGCGCGCACCGGCTCTGGCGAAGGCGTCCTACCGCTGCTGCGCGCCGAGTTGCGCGGAGAATCCAAGCGCGCCCGCATCCACGCCGCGCTGACACTTTCGCGGCTCGAAGTTCCCGAGCCCTCGCTGCTGCCCGCGCTGACGCTCGCTCTTGCATCGCCCGAGGGCGATCTGCGCTGGGCCGCCGCGCGTGTGTTGGTGGACATGGGACGCTTGCACGGCGAGATCGTGCGCGTGCTGCTCGGCCTGGTGCGCGGCGGCGAGGCGCCCGCGGTGCGCCGCATGGCGACCTTCTGCCTGCGCGAACTCGCGCCCGATCAGCCGGCCGCCGCGCAGGCGCTGCTCGAAGCCTCGCGCGACGGCGACACACACGTGCGGCGCGCCGCCCTCACCGCGATGGCCGGCCTGCTCGATGCGCCCGACGCGGTGCGCGCGCGGCTCCTCGAAGCGCTCGACGACGCCGACGCGGTGGCTGCCGGACTCGCCGCGCTCGCGCTCGGAGAACTCAAAAGCGAATCCGCGCTGCCCCGGCTGCGCGCGCTCGCGGAATCGGCGCCCGCTCCCGAATTGCGGCAGGCGGCGAAGGCGGCCGTCCTGCGCATGGAGTCGCAGCGATGAAGCGCAACGTGATCGTGACGGGCGGCAGCGGTGGACTCGGCGGCGCCGTGGTCGAGGCCTTCCTCGCGAGTGGTGATCGCGTCGTCGTGCCGTGGATCGTCGCCTCCGAACAAGCGCGCATGCTCCAACATTTCGAAGCGCCGCTCCGCCGGCAGCAGCTCGTGCTGCTCGAAGCCGACATCGCCGAACTCGACGGCGCCGCGCGCGTGGCATCGGCCGCGGGCGAACTCGCCGTGCTGGTGAACGGCGCTGGCGGTTTCGCGATGGGCCCGCACCACGAGACCGATCTCGGTGTCTGGGATCACCTCTACCGCCTCAATGTGCGCGCCGCGGCGGCGATGGCGCACGCCGCGCTGCCGCTTCTCTTTGCGCGCGGCGGCGGTGCGATCGTCAACGTCGCCGCCAACGCCGCGCTCGATCCGCCGGCGGGCATGGGCGCCTACGTCGCATCGAAGGCGGCGCTCGTCGCTTTCACGCGCAGCCTCGCGCGCGAAGTCGCGAGCCAGGGCGTGCGCGTCAACGCGGTGCTGCCCACCACGATCGACACGCCCGCGAATCGCGTCGCGATGCCGGACACCGACTTTTCGCTGTGGACGACGCCCGCGCAGATCGCCGCGACGATTCACTGGCTCGCGAGCGACGCGGCGAGCGCCGTGCGCGGCGCGCTCGTACCGGTGTGAGCGCCAGTCCATGAACGAGAGGGCCAGGCGCTCCGCACCCTGCTCGAAGGACGCCTTCTACGCCGAAGCGCGTCGCGATCTCACCGGTCCGCTCGAAGGCGTGCGCGTGCTCGAAGCCACCACCACCTGGGCCGGCCCGATGTGCGGGTGCTTGCTTGCGGACTTCGGCGCCGACGTCGTGAAGGTCGAGATGCCCGGCGGCGAGATGGCGCGCCGCGCGCCGCCGATGCTGCCCGGCACCGATCCGCCCGTTTCGTTCATGCACGCCACCGTCAACCGCAACAAGCGCAGCCTCACGCTCGACCTGCGCCGGCCGGAAGGCCGCGACGTATTTCTGCGTCTCGCAGAACGCGCCGATGTGGTGATCGAAAACTTCCGCCCCGGCGTGATGGATGGCTACGGGCTCGGCTACGAGGGCGTGCGCGCGGTGAAGCCCGACATCGTCTACGCCTCGATCAGCGGCTTCGGCCAATTCGGTCCCGACGCGGATCGCGCCGGCTACGACCCGCTCGCGCAAGCCGCCAGCGGCTTTCTGTCGCTGAACGGTTCGCCAGGCGGCGAGCCGGTGAAGGCGCCGACCTTCCTCGCGGACGATCTCGGCGGCCTGCACGCCGCGCTCGCGACGCTCGCCGCACTTCGCCACCGCGATCGCTGCGGCGAAGGCCAGCGCATCGATGTGTCGCTGCTCGACGCGATGCTCTTCCAGAGCACCGGCTATCTCACGCTCGGTGCGCTCGGCGTCGAGCTGCCGCGCCTCGGCAACGAGTTCCGCATCGCAGCGCCCGCGCGCGTCTACCGCTGCCGCGACGGCGACGTGATGGCGGGCGTCATCCTCGACGCGCACTGGCGCAAGCTGGTGACGCTGATGCAGCAGCCCGCGCTGGCGGACGACGCACGCTACGCCACCACCGCGGCGCGCATCGAGCGACGCGCGGAAGTGGACGCGCTCCTCGCCGCCTGGCTCGCGCCGCAAAGTGTCGAGGAGGCCGTCGCGGCGCTGCTCGGCGCCGGCTTGCCGATCGCGCCGGTGCGCACATACGCGCAAGCCGCTGCCGATCCGCACGTGCGCGAACGCGACATGCTGCAAGACGTCGCGCAGCAAGACGGTTCGACGCAGCCGATCACGGGACCGGCGGCGAAGCTTTCGCGCACGCCGTTGCAGGTGCGCAGCGGCGCGCCGGCGCTTGGCGCACACAGCGACGACGTTCTGCGCGAGGCCGGCTTCGACGCCGCGGCGATCGCTGCGTTCCGAAAGCTGGGAGTTGTCTGAGCGACGCACACAGCGTTCCGTTGCGGCGCTCGCCCTGCTGGCGATCGCATGGGCGTGTGCGACTCCTCCGCGTGAGACGGTGCCCGCCCCCGCCGCCCAACCGAAGCTGACCGCGACACTGATCCGGCTCGGCAACGAAGCGCTCGCGGCCGGCGACACGCGGCGCGCGCGCGAGCGCTTCGAACGCGCCGTGCTCGCGGATCCGAAGTCGGCGACGGCGCGTGCCGGACTGGGTCGCGCCTTGCTCGCAGCCGGGCGATCCGACGAAGCGCGCACGGCGCTCGCGGCCGCTGTGGCGGCGGATCCAAACGAGGCCGATGCGCACCTCGCACTCGCCGAGCTCGCGGCGCAGCGCGGCGACACGGCGGAGGCGCGCGCCGCGTTGGAACGCGGAATCGCAATCGATGGCGCGCGCATCGACGCCCACGCCCGCCTCGCCGAATTGACCGGTCCGGCGCCCGCGACGCCCGCGTCCGGACCGGACGAGGCGATCTCGAGGGGCGACACCTACCCCTACGACCCGCGCGCGCGTCTCGCTGCCGGCGAGGCGCTGCTGGCACGCGGCGATCCGGCGCGCGCCACCGAGCATCTCGAAGCGGCGCTCGTGCTGGCGGACCTCGATCCCGCAATCGGCGCGCGCGCCGCCGATCTGCTGCGACTACACATTGCGGAGTGGCAGGCGCGTCGCGTCGTCTGGGTGCACGCCTTCGCCGACGAAGTGCTGCGCGAAGATCCCGCTTGGCGTTTCCAGCAGCGCTTTGCGTGGCTCGCCGTGTCGCAGGCGCTCGAGCCGCTGCTCGGGATTCGCTTCGTCGTTGCGAGCCTCGGCTCGTTCCGTTCGGCTGGCGCCGGTCTCGATCTGACGCCGATCTTCGAGGCCGGGCGCCGCCAACACCTGGAAGTGCCGGCGACCGGCGTCGTCGCATTCGCAACCGGTCGCCCGACGCCACGCGCAGCGGGCGTCTGGAAGCAAGGCGAAGCGGAGTTGCTCGGGCGTTTCCTCGCGCTGCGGATGGCGCGCGGCGAGGTGGCGAGCCGTGTGCTCGCGCACGAAGTGATCCATCTCTTCGGCGGCGTGCACGTGAATCCCGACCTGGATTCGCTGATGAATCCGTCGGGGCGCTCGCTGGTGCTCGATCGCTGGAACGCCGCGATCGTGTCGGCGACCCGCGCGCGGACCTTCGGCAGCGGGACGATCGAGACGAACGTACTCGCGCGCGCGGACCTGCACACGCTGATTGCGGCCTATGGCGCCGCGCTCGGCGCCAACGTTGCGATGCGCAACGCCGGCATGATCGAAGCGCTCGAGGGGGCGCACGGCTCGGCGCGGGCTGCGGCGCCGCAGGCCCGTGAGGCGATGCAACTCGACGAGCATCTCGGCGATGTCGCGAGCCTGGTGGCGCAGCTTTTGATGCGCGACGGGCGACCGGCCGGCGCCGCCAATCTATGGGAGGCCGCGGCGCGACTCTACGGACCGGAGACGGCGCGCGGCCGACGCGCCCGGCGGAATGCGCAAGCGGTAGCCGCTGCTCCGCGCTGAGCTTCAGCGCGGAGCAGCGCGCGCTACTCGGGATTCGTCGGATCGAGGAAGAGCGCCGGCAGGCGGATGTTGCCGTGACCTCTCTGCGGGAAATCCGCCGTCGCAGAATCGCCCGGATTCAGGTTCGATGCGGTGTCGTCCGGCGGGAAGATCACGAGCGACTCGAGGAACGACCGCAGCGCGAGCTGGCTCACGACGTCGGCCCGCGCGTAGCGATTGCGGGCGCCTTCGGCTTCTCCGCCGTGTCGCAGGATGACCTCGTTGAGATTGATGCTGCGACCATCGTGGCCGTAGGGCGCCGTCGATCCCACGCCCCACAGCGGTTCCGTCATGAACTCTTTCTGCAGCGTCCCGTTGAAATTGCGTTCCCAGAAATTCGGACCCAGATCGTGGCGCTTCAGATCCGCGTAGAAGTTCTCCACCACGAAGCGCTGGCCCAACGGTTCGCGCAACAGCGGCAGCAGCGGATCGTCCGCGATCTCGACGAAGAGCGGCGTCGCCGTCGCGAACAGATTGTTGAAGATTCCGCGCTCCGGATCGAAGCGCGTTTCCACATCGGCGACGCGCCGATCGTGATCAACCGTCAGTGTCGGCCGATGGCATTCGGTACAACCGAAGTTGGTGAGCAACTGGCGCCCGGCGCGGGTGATCGAGGTCTGTTCATAGGTGGCGGGCTTGAAGTAGTTGAGCAGGTAGAACTCCATGTGATCCACGAGCGCCGCATCGATCTCGTTGGCGACGCCGTCGCCGTCCGTATCGAGCGTGGGATCGTCGCCGGAGATCGGGCGCGGCAACTCGTCGATTGCGCCGTCGAGCACCATGCCGCTCGGGGTCACCACGCGCTGGCCCTCGGAGGCCGCCGTCATGTCGGGATCGGGCACAGGCATGCCCATCTCGTCGTTGAATGCGCCGAGTACGAACTGGCGGATGTTGAAGGTTCCTCCCTGCGCGAAGAAGGGCTTCACACGGAGATCTGGATCGACGCCGTGGATCTCGCTCGAATCGACGGCACCGTCGGGACCGACGATGAGCCTTCCGAAGCGAACGCCCTTGGTCACCAATCGCACGCGCACCGTGCGGTGCGTCCGCTGCGCCTCGGCGATGGCGTTTGCGCGCAGGCGCCGCAGCTCGGTGGTCATCTCGTCCCCGAGCATTTCCTGGATGCCGAGTCCGAACAGATGGGGCGCGTCCCGGCTGTCCGGCCGTGTGAACACGTCGCCGCCGAAGCCGGCGGAACCGCGCGGTCTGCCGTGACACGCCGCGCAACTGTCCGCGAGGCCTGCGGTCAGCGACGCCTGGCCGTCGATGTCGAAACCGATGCCATCGTCGGTGCGCGGTCCGAGACCCTGCGCAATCGTGAACTTGCGTTGGAAGATCTGCCGCCCGCGCCGGATCGAGCGGAACGGATCGCGCGCGATCAAATAGCGAGATGATTCCGCGGTCGCGACATCGCCGCGCCCCGCACCTATCTGCTGCTGCAGCGTCTTTGCGATGCCCTCGTTCTCGGTGTTGGGAGTTTGGATGCGATCGCTCAACTGTGCGGATGCACTCGTGCTGAGCACCACGAGGAGCACCCCGATCCCACTTGCTCTTGCCATCATGAAATGCCTCGCGCATGAGGCGGCGAGTTGGGCGCGCACGGCGAACGGATCGCAGCGCTCGCGCTCGAATGAATCGGGCGCAATCTCCGCGCACACCGCCTCGACCCACGCGGAGAGCGCTCGTACGCTACTCCGGTTCGCCTGCCAGATCCATGACGTGAGCAGCGGTTGTGCATCGTGCGAGAATCGTGTGTGCGGAAGCGCTCGCGCGACCGGCAATACGAGCGCCGCAGACGGCTATCGCAGCGCCGCCTATGCTCCGCGTCCATGCTGCGCCACCCACTGCTGATTGCCGCCATCGCGATGCTCGCCGCCGTCGTCTTCGAGATCGACGCGCGCGCGCAGCAACACCCGTTCCCGCTCTCGCCGTTGCTCGAAGTACAGATCATCGGGCGCGAAGTTCTCGCGATCGATTCCGAGAATGGCGGCCAGCGCAGCGAGCGGCTCGAACGCGGCGAGGCCGTGCTCTACACACGCTCGCAGGGGCGCGTCGGCATCGTCGTCACCGATCGCCGCATGCTCGCGATCTCGACCGGCTCCGGCTCGTTCCAGGTTGCGCGCTATCGCAAAGGCGAGGGGCCGCCCGCCGACGTCGAGATCGGCGACCGCGTTGCGCTCGCGATGATGCCCTCGCGTGCGGTCGGCTTCGACGGCAGCAGCCACAACATCGTCGAGACGACGATCGGCCCGCGCGAGATCGTGCTCGACACCGCCGTGGGTCCGAACGTCGCGATGGTGGTGACCGACCGCCGCGCGCTCGGCCTCTCCGCCGATCGCGGCGGCTTTTTCGAAACGAGGCTGCGCGTCGGCGAGCAATTCCAGTCCGTGTCGGCGTTCGCGAACCACGCCACGCTGCAGACTTCGCAGCGGCTGTTGATCTTCCGCGGACCGGACGCGGCGTGGG
This sequence comes from Deltaproteobacteria bacterium, assembly GCA_031396445.1. GTDB lineage: Bacteria > Myxococcota_A > UBA9160 > UBA9160 > PR03 > PR03. The sequence goes on from JANNKU010000054.1 coordinate 97,345, forward strand.
AAGAGCGGCGACTGCCGATCAACTGAGCCCTGTCACGACTTCGCGTCGTGGAAGATCACGCCGAGCGTCCAGCGTTCGCCGCGCGTCACGGTCGCGACACCATGCCGCATCGCCGCGCGATGGAAGCCGCGTGCACCGCGGCGCGGGCGATCCGCTGTCGCGAAGATCACCGCTTCGCCGCGTTGCAGCAGCAGCGCTTCGCCGACCGATTGCTGGCGCGGCCGTTGTTCGATCAGCAGGAACGCGCCGCCGTCGTAGTCGCGCCCCGGTTGCGATAGGAACACCGCGAGCTGTAGCGGGAACACCAGCGGCCCATAGAGATCGCGGTGCAGGCAGTTGTAGCCGCCGGCTTTGTAGTGCAGCAGCAACGGCGTAGGCAGCGGCTGTCCGCCCGCGGCGCATAGTTTGCGCAATGCGGGCAGCGCGGTCGGCCAGCGCGCGGGCTTGCGCAGCGCGACCTCCATCGCGTTCGCGATCGGCGCGAGTCGCCGGTACGCCTCGGAGCGCAGCGCCGTGACGAGTGGCGGCAGGGGATCCGCGAAGTACTTGTAGTCGCCCTCGCCGAAACCGTGGCGCGCCATCTCGACGGTCTTGCGAAAGCGCTTCGACTCGCCGTAGAGGGCGATCTGCGCGTCGCACTCGGTGTCGCTGAGCAGGCGCGGCAGTGTTGCGAAGCCGCGCTCGAAGAGCGACGTCTCGACGGCGCTCCAATCGAAAGCATCGAAGCGCGCGTGAATCGTCGATCGCAGATCTGCGTTCAAGCGCCGCGGTCCCCGCTGCCGCCGCGCTCCGTCTGCGCGCGCGCATCGAGCAAACGCGCGAGTGGCGCGTCGAGTCCGCCCAGCTCGGCATTGCTCGCCGTCGAGGCGCCCCAGAGCGCATCCGCCGACACCGCCATCTCACCATGCGAATCGCGCTCGATCCGCGTCACCGACCCATCGCGAGGGGATTCCATCGCCACCTCCTGCGACAAACAAGCTGACGCCCGGCGTCAAGTTATTTTTCGCGGCGCGCGCGGACGTATTCGAAGACGATCGGGAGCACCGAGATCACGATGATCGCAACGATCACGATGTGGAAGTTGCTCTTGATCGTTGGGATCTGCCCGAAGTAGTAGCCGGCGAGCAGGAACGACAGCACCCAGACCACGGCGCCCGTGACGTTGTAGAGCGCGAAGCGGCTGTAGGTCATCGAGCCGACGCCGGCGACGAAGGGTGCGAAGGTGCGCACGATCGGCACGAAGCGCGCGAGGATGATCGTCTTGCCGCCGTACTTCTCGTAGAACTCGTGCGTGCGCTGCAAATGTTTCTTGGAGAGCCAGCGCGAATCTTCGCGGCTGAAGACCTTCGGACCCATGTAGGCGCCGACCGCGTAGTTGACGGCGTCGCCGATCACCGCGGCGGCGATCAGCAGCGGCGCCACCACCGCGATGTTCACGCCCGAGTCGGGCAGCGACGCGAGCGCGCCCACCGCGAAGAGCAGCGAATCGCCCGGCAGGAACGGCGTCACGACGAGACCCGTCTCGCAGAACACGATCGCGAAGAGCAGCACGTAGAGCCACGGACCGAGCGCCTGCGACCACTCGCCGAGATGGCGGTCGAGATGCAGGAATACATCGATCGCAGACTTGATCTCTTCCACGCGAACCTCCCGAAAGGCCGATCACGGGTAGCCGATCCGGCCCCCCCGAACAAACCATCCCGCTATGCTGCCGACCTTCCCGAATGACGAGGGCGTGATGAGTTCCTTTGCGTTTCAACCGCTCTTCGAGCTGAGCCACGACGACACGACCGCGTATCGCAAGCTCGATGGCGATTTCGTCGGCAGCGCGAAATTCGGCGATCGCCACATGCTGACGATCGCGCCCGAAGGTCTCACGCAACTCGCCGCGCAGGCGGTCCGCGACGTCTCGCATCTGTTCCGCACGTCTCATCTTCAGCAGATGCGCGACGTGATCGACGATCCCGAAGCCAGCGACAACGACCGCTTCGTCGCGCTGCAGATGCTGAAGAACGCGAACGTCGCTGCCGGCATGATCCTGCCCTCGTGTCAGGACACCGGCACCGCGATCGTGGTCGGCAAGAAGGGTCAGTACGTCGTGACGCTCGGCGACGACGAAGAGGCGCTGTCGCGCGGCATCTACGACACCTACACCACCACGAACCTGCGCTACTCGCAGATGGCGCCGCTCTCGATGTACGAAGAGGTCAACACCAAGACGAACCTGCCGGCGCAGATCGAGCTCTATGCAACGGGCGGCGATGAATACCATTTCCTCTTCGTCACCAAGGGCGGCGGCTCCGCCAACAAGAGCCTGCTCTTCCAGGAAACGCGCGCGATCTTGAACCCCGCGTCGCTGATGATGTTCATCGAGGAGAAGATCCGCGCACTCGGCACCGCGGCCTGCCCGCCCTATCACCTGGCGATCGTGATCGGCGGCCCGTCAGCGGAGTTCACACTGAAAACGGTCAAGCTAGCGAGCTGTCGCTACCTCGACTCGCTTCCGACTACCGGAAATTCGATGGGGCGCGCCTTCCGCGATCTCGAAGTGGAACAACAAGTGCTCGCGCTGTCGCGCACGCTCGGCATCGGCGCGCAGTTCGGCGGCAAATACTTCTGCCACGACGTGCGTGTGATCCGCTTGCCGCGCCACGGCGCGTCGCTGCCGGTCGGCATCGGCGTCTCGTGTTCCGCCGATCGCCAGGCGCTCGCAAAGATCACCCGCGACGGCATCTTCCTCGAACAACTCGAAACCAACCCCGCGCGCTTCCTGCCCGAGATCCACGTGGCCGAGCTGTCGAACCAAGCGGTCGAAGTCGATCTGAATCAACCGATGGCGGTGATTCGCAGCATTCTTTCGAAGTGCCCCGTCAAGACGCGACTCGCGCTCTCCGGCACGATCGTCGTCGCGCGCGACATCGCGCACGCCAAGCTGAAGGAACGCATCGATCGCGGCGAAGGCCTGCCATCCTACATCCAGGATCACGTCGTCTACTACGCCGGCCCTGCCAAGACGCCCGAGGGCTACGCGTCCGGTTCCTTCGGTCCTACGACTGCGGGCCGCATGGACACCTACGTCGATCTCTTCATGCAGCACGGCGGTAGCCACGTGATGCTCGCGAAGGGCAATCGCTCGCGGCAGGTGACCGACGCGTGCAAGAAGCACGGCGGCTTCTACCTCGGCTCGATCGGCGGCCCCGCCGCCATCCTCGCGGTCGAGTCGATCAAGAAGGTCGAAGTGCTGGACTACGCCGAATTGGGTATGGAAGCGGTGTGGAAGATCGAAGTCGAGAACTTCCCCGCGTTCGTCGTCGTGGACGACAAGGGCAACGACTTCTTTACTCCGAGCAACGTCAAGGGTCCGTAGCCGAACTCACTGAATCCGCGAGCGCCCGCCGAAGCCTTCTTCGTAGGTGTGGAAGTGATCCACCGTCGTCTCCGGCCAACGCCAGCAGTAGTACCCGCTGCCGTTGTCGAAATCGACGAGCCACACGCCCTTCACTTCCGCGCCGAGCGCTTCCATTTCGCGCTGCCAGCGTTCGATCAGCTGCTGGATCTTCGCATCGACCTTCGCAGCTTCGGCCGCTGCGGCGCCTTCGCGCTCCAACACCAGCTTCTCCGCGGCCTCGACCGCGCGCTCGGTGCGCGCGCGCACATCGGCCAGCACCGCGCGTGCGCCCTCGAGCGTCCACTCCCGCCTCGTCGCCACGTTGCCCACTTCGACTCCTTCGAATTCGCGGCGCGAGGCTACCAACTCGGCGTCCGCGTCGCCTCGCCCTTGACGCTGTGGAAGGCGTCCGTTTCGCTCCGCCGCGATGCAACTCCCGCTCGTGCTCGGAAGTGGATCGCCGCGTCGCCGCGAGTTGCTGACGCGCGCCGGCATCGCGTTCGAAGTGATGCCCGCCGACATCGATGAGAGTGCGCGCGATGGCGAAGCACCCACCGCCTATGCGCTGCGACTCGCGCGAGAGAAAGCGCTCGCGGTGGCAGCGCGCGTTGGCGCGGCGCCGCAGCGTCTCGTGCTCGGCGCCGACACGATCGTCGTGATCGACGGCGACGTGCTCGGCAAACCCACCGATCCCGCCGACGCCGTCCGCCTGCTCACACGTCTCGTCGGTCGCGAGCACCGCGTCTTCACCGCCGTCGCCGTCGTAGCGAGCGATCGCCTCGCACATGCCGAGACCTGCATCGTCGCGAGTGACGTCTCGATGCGAAGCGCGAGCGAGGACGAGATCCGCCGCTACGTCGTCACCGGCGAGCCGCTCGACAAGGCCGGCGGCTATGCGGCGCAAGGCGAAGGGCGACGCTTCATCCACCGCATCGATGGCAGCGAGACCAACGTGATCGGTCTGCCGATCGACGAGACTCTCGCGCTGCTGCGCAAGAGCGGAATGCGCTTGTGAGCGACGCCGCGGCGATCGCGACGCGTTTCGCCGCGCTGCGCGAACGCATCGATGCGGCGGCGCGCCGCGCGGGTCGCGATCCGGCGGCGGTGCGCATCGTCGGCGCCGCGAAGAAGCAGACGCCGGGGCGTGTCGCCGCCGCCGTGCAGGCGGGGCTGCGCGACATCGGCGAGAACTACGTGCAGGAAGCGGCCGCGAAGCGTGCGGCGGTCGAAGCGCTGGTCGGTCCCGCGCTCGCTGCGTCGCTGCGTTGGCACGGCATCGGCCATCTGCAGAGCAACAAGGCGGCCGAAGCCATCGCCTATTTCGATTGGCTGCACGCGGTCGATGGGCTGCGCCTCGCGCAACAACTCGATCGCCGCGCAGCAGAAGCCGATCGCATCGTGACAGTGCTGATGCAAGTGAATCTCTCCGGCGAATCAACCAAGAGCGGCGTCGCAGCAGATGCGGCCCCTGCCCTGCTCGACGCGCTGCGCGGACTCGCGAACCTTCGCGTCGTGGGATTGATGACGATGCCGGCGCCCGCTCCCGATCCCGAAGCCGCGCGACCCGTGTTCGCACGACTGCGCGGGCTTGCGGAAGCGGCGCAAGTGCCGGAGCTCTCGATGGGCATGTCGGACGACTTCGAAGTGGCGGTCGAAGAAGGCGCAACCCTGGTGCGAATCGGCACGGCGCTCTTTGGAACGAGGGAGACTTGATGGCGACAGATCTTCTTGCACAGCGAATCGGCTTTCTCGGCGCGGGTGCGATGGGCGAAGCGTTGGCGGGCGGCCTGCTCGCCGCCGGCGTCCCGCGCGCGAGCATTTGCGCCGCCGACCCCGACGCCGCGCGTCGCGATTCGGTGTCGCGTGCGCTCGGCATCGCGACCGGCGACGACAACGCCGCCGTGGTGCGCGCGAGCGACATCGTCGTGCTCGCGGTGAAGCCCGCGCTGGTGCCGCGCGTGCTCGCCGATCTGCGCGCCGCGCTCGGCGACACAGTCGCGAAGCCGCTGTGGATCTCGATCGCGGCGGGCGTATCGATCGCGCGCATCGAGAGCGAAGTGCCGGCCGCTGCGCGAATCGTGCGCGCGATGCCGAACACGCCAGCGCTGGTGCGCGCCGCTGCGACGGCGTACGCCGCCAACGCCGCCACAACCGCGGGAGATCGCGCACTCACGCAGGCGCTCTTCGAATGCGTCGGCCTTGCGTGGGAGGCGGCCGACGAATCGCAGCTCGACGCCGTGACGGGTCTATCGGGAAGCGGCCCCGCCTACGTCTTCGCGTTTCTCGAAGCGCTGACGGATGCCGGCGTCCATGTCGGGCTGCCGCGCGACGCTGCGCAGCGACTCGCGATCCAGACGGTGCTCGGCGCCGCGCAACTCGCGCGCGACACCGGCATCGAGCCGGCGCAGCTTCGGGATCGCGTGTCGTCGCCGGGCGGCACCACGATCGCAGGTCTCGCGCGACTCGAAGCGGCGGGCTTTCGCGCGGCGCTGCAGGATGCGGTCGAAGCCGCGACGCGCCGCTCGCGCGAACTCGGCGAGGCGAAGTGATCGCGCGTGAAGGGCATCCTGCGTGCGCGTGATTTGCGCAAACTCCTCAACCCGGCGCGTGGTTGCGCCGAACCGTTGCAGCGAGCCGTGAGGACCGCGACGGACTCCGTCCTCCGGCATTCCGCCCGCTTCATCCGGAGGATTCCATGCGCTTCACCCCGCTCGACATCCAGAGCCATCACTTCGCGCGCCGCCTGCGCGGTTACGCGCCCGAGGAAGTCGACGCCTTCCTGCGCATGGTCGCCGAAGATCTCGAAGGCGTGATCCGCGACGCCGACCGCGCCCGCGAACGTCTCCGCGAAGTCGAATCGCGCGTGGATGAATTGAGCGGACGCGAGGAGACGCTGCGCGCGACACTGATGACGGCGCAGGAGGTCAGCGACGATCTGCGCCGCACCGCCGCGAAGGAAGCCGAAGTGCTGATCGCGGAGGCCGAGGTGAAGGCGGAGAAGGTGCTCGATGCCGCACACCGCCGCGTCGCGAAGCTCACCGAGGACATCCGCGAGATGCGCCAGGCGCGCACGCGGCTCGCCGCGTCGGTGCGATCGGTGATGGAGACGCACCTCTCGCTGCTCGACGGACTCAGCGCCGATCTGCCCGAGGATCCGGTTCTCGACGGGAAGATCGCGTTCCTGACGGCGCCCCGATCCGCGGCGCGGCGCAACGGCCCGAGCGCCAACGCGCCCGCGGCGCCGTACTTCGAGCTCGATGACACAGCGCCGGCCGCGGCCCGCGTTCCGAGTCACGAAGCCGGCAGCGCTTGACGGATCCCGGCGCTGGCCTCAGCCTGCGCCGGTCCTCGGACGGGGTCTCGTTCTGGATCCACGTCTCGCCACGCGCCGCTCGGGAACGCGTCGGCGGCCTGCATGGCGACGCGCTGCGAGTCGCGGTGAAGGAAGCTCCGATCGAGGGTGCGGCCAACGCCGCTTGTGTGCGCGCCATGGCGCGGGCACTCGGCGTCGGGCGCGATGCCGTCACGATCGATCCCGCCTCGAAAGGTCGCCGCAAATTGGTGCGCGTGCGCGTTCCCGAAGAGCGGGCCGCGGCTGCGCTGCGGGCCCTTCTAGAGTTGGCGAACGAACGGCGCTGAACGAACCCGACGAGGAGAGCGCATCGATGCCGATCTACGAATACGCCTGCGAGAAATGCGGGCACGAGTTCGAGCGCGAGCAGCGCATCACGGAAGATCCCGTCAAGACTTGCCCGTCGTGCAAGGCAAAAAAAGTCCGGCGGCTGATCTCGCGAACGGCGTTCGTGTTGAAGGGCGGCGGCTGGTACTCGGATCTCTACTCGAGCGCGAAGCCCGGCGCAGAATCGGGATCTTCGAGTGACGGCGCTTCGCCAACAGCCTCTGCATCCAACAGCGATGCGAGTTCCGAATCGAAGTCGGAATCGAAGTCCGACGCGAAGGCGGAGACGAAGTCTGATTCGAAGCCGGACTCGAGTCCGAAGCCGAGCGGATCGGGCAAGGGAAAGAGCAAGGGAAAGTCTGCGAAAGCCGCGTAGCGGCCGCTATGTTGCGCCCTCCGTCGGAGGGTCCCCCCGTCATGACCAGCTCCGCGAAAGCCACCGTCGTCGTCGACGGCAAGGCGCTCGCCCAGACACTGCGCAATGAACTCGCCGCGGAGATCGCGGCGCTCGTCGTCGCAGGTCATCGCCCGCCGTGTCTCGCCGTCGTGTTGGTCGGCGACAACCCCGCGAGCCTCTCGTACATCAAGGGCAAGCGCCGCGCGTGCGAACGCGCCGGCATGGCGTCGCAGGAACACAATCTGGCGGCGGACGCGACGCAGGAAGATGTCGTCGAGATGGTGGCGTCGCTGAATCGCGATCCGCATGTCGATGGGATTCTCGTGCAGCTCCCGCTGCCGAAGCCGCTCGATGCGGCGCCGGTGATTCAGGCGATCGACCCGGCCAAGGATGTCGATGGGCTGCATCCGGAGAACGCGGGCCGTCTGTTCGCGGGGCTGCCGGGCCTGCGCCCCTGCACGCCGCTCGGAATTCTCGAAGTGCTCGATCGCCACGGCGTTGCGCTCGCCGGCGCAAACGCAGTGGTGATCGGTCGCAGCGTGCTGGTCGGCAAGCCGGTCGCGCTCTTGCTGCTCGAGCGCAACGCGACGGTGACGATCTGCCACTCGCGCACGCGCGATCTCGCGGCGGTGGTGCGCGAGGCGGACGTCGTGGTCGCCGCAGCCGGCACGCCGCTGCTGGTGAAGGGCGACTGGATCCGCCCCGGCGCTGCGGTGATCGATCTCGGCGTGAACATGGTGGGCGGCGAGCAGGTGGGCGATGTGGACTTCGACGCGGCGCTCGGTGTCGCGAGCTTGCTGACACCATCGCGCGGCGGCGTCGGGCCGATGACGATCACGATGCTGCTGCGCAACACGCTCGCCGCGTATCGCGCTCGAACCGGCGTCGCGAAATCGTCGTGAGCGCGAGCAAGCGCACGCCGCTCTACGAAACGCACCGCGCACTCGGCGCGCGCATCGTTCCCTTCGCCGGCTTCGACATGCCGGTGCAGTACACGTCGATCCTCGAAGAGCATGCGGCCGTGCGCAACGCGGCTGGACTCTTCGATGTGTCGCACATGGGCGAGATCCACCTCTCGGGGCCGGGCGCGGTGGCGAGCGTCGAGCGGCTGGTCACCTGCCCCGTCGCGACGTTGCAACCGGGACGCGTGCGCTACGGCCTGCTCTGCAACGAGGAGGGCGGCGTCGTGGACGACGTCACCGTCTACCGGCTCGCCGACGACGCGCTCTTCCTCTGCGTGAACGCTTCGAACATCGAGAAGGACTACCGCTGGATCGTGCAACACGCGCAAGCCGATGCGCGCATCGAAGATCGCAGCGACCGCCTCGGGCTGCTCGCGCTGCAAGGTCCGGCGAGCACGGCGATCCTGTCGCGCATCGCGACGCTGCCGCCCGCGATGAAGCGCTTCCGCTTCGTCGAAAATGAGGTTGCTGGCGCGTCCGCGCTGATCTCGCACACGGGCTACACCGGATCGGACGGCTACGAGCTCTACGTCGCGGCAAGCGACACCGTGCAGGTCTGGAATGCACTGCTCGACGCGGGCAAAGGGCTCGGCCTCCTGCCCTGCGGCCTCGGCGCGCGCGACACGCTGCGCCTCGAAGCGGCGCTGCCGCTCTACGGACACGAGCTCGACGACACGACCTCGCCGCTCGAAGCGGGACTCGCGCGCTTCGTGAAGCGCGAGAGCGGTGGCTTCCTCGGCGCCGAGGCGATCGAGCGCCGCGCAGCGGCCGGCGCGACGCGCGCACTCGCGGGTTTCGTCATCGAAGAGCGCGGCATCGCACGCGCCGCGTATCCGATCCTGCACGGCGGTGAACGCGTCGGCATCGTGACCTCCGGAGCGCCTTCGCCGACCCTCGGAAAGTCGATCGGCCTCGGTTACGTTCCGCCCGCACTCGCGGTCCCCGGCACAGCGATCGAGATCGGGATCCGCGAGCGAGCGGTGGCCGCGCGCATCGTCTCGACTCCCTTTCTTTGAAGCGTCGCTCAAAACTGGCTTCTTCGACCTGGTTCGTTAGACCTGAATTGCCCAAGGAGACTCCGTGGCGGACTACGAGATCCCGGCCGAGCTGCATTACACGCGTGAAGACGAATGGTGTCGGGTGGAGGGCAACCGCGTCGTGATCGGCGTCACCGATTACGCGCAGCAACAGCTCGGCGACATCGTCTTCGTCGAACTTCCGGCCGTCGGCACCACGATCGAACGCGGAGAACCCTTCGGCGTGATCGAATCGGTGAAGGCCGTGTCCGACCTCTACGCGCCGGTGACGGGCGAAGTCGTGGAGGTCAACGGCGACCTCGGCGAACGTCCCGAGCAGGTGAACGAAGACTGCTACGGCGACGGCTGGCTGATCGCCGTCGCGATCAGCGAAGACGCGGATCTCTCGGAGCAGCATCTCGACGCGGCGGCCTACCGCCGTCACGTCGAGGAGCGCGGCCAAGAGTGAGTCGGCCTTCTCCCCGTTACATCCCCCACACCGCGGACGACGTCCGCCAGATGCTCGCGACGATCGGCGTCGCCGATCTCGATGCGCTCTTCGCGAGCGTGCCGGAGAAATTGCGGCTGGCACGCAGCCTCGCAGTTCCGCAAGTGGCGAGCGAGCAGGAAGTGGCGGCGGAACTCGCCGCACTCGCGGCGCGCAACGCGAACGCCGGCACGCATGATTGGTTTCTCGGCGCCGGTACCTATTCGCACTACGCGCCGACCGCCGTCGATGCGCTCGTCTCGCGCGCCGAGTTCACCACCGCCTACACGCCGTACCAACCCGAGATCTCCCAGGGCACGCTGCAGGCGATCTTCGAGTGGCAGACGATGGTATGTGGACTCACGGGGCTCGAGGTTTCGAATGCGTCGCTCTACGACGGCGCATCGGCCACCGCCGAAGCCGTGCTGATGGCGATGCGGCTCACGCGCCGACGCAAGGTCGTGCTCGCGCACGGGCTGCACCCGCACTACGGCGAAGTGCTCGACACCTATGTGCGTGCGCTCGATGTCGCGATCGTCGCCGCGCCGCGCGCCGCCGACGGTCGCAGCGCGCCGGTCGATGCGCTGGTCGATGACGAGACCGCCTGCGTCGTCGTGCAGCAGCCGGGCTTTCTCGGTGGGGTGCAAGATCTCGCCGCGATCGGCGCGGCAGCGCGCGCGCGCGGTGCGCTCTTCATCGTGGTCGTGAACGAAGCGCTGTCATTCGGGATGCTGCGAGCCCCTGGAGATCTCGGCGCCGACATCGTCTGCGGCGAAGCGCAGAGTTTCGGCGTACCGATGAGCCTCGGCGGCCCGGCGCTCGGCTTTCTCGCGACCCGCGAGCGCCACGTGCGACAGATGCCCGGACGCCTCTGCGGCCAGACCGTCGATTCGCGCGGCAAGCGCGGCTTCGTGCTGACGCTCTCGACGCGCGAGCAGCACATCCGCCGCGAGAAGGCGACGTCGAACATCTGTACCAATCAAGGACTCTGTCTGCTGATCGCGACGGTGTACCTGTCGCTGCTCGGCCGCGTCGGGCTCGCGAAACTCGCGCGACTCAATTTCGCGAAGGCCGAGTACATGAAGCAGCAGATCCGCCAGACGTCGGGACTCGCGTTGCCGCTCAGCGCGCCCACCTTCAACGAGTTCGTGGTGTCGGTGCCGGATGCGCCGGCGGCGCTCTCACGCGCGCTCGATGCCGGCATCATCGGCGGCCTCGATCTCGCGCCCTTCGCGCCGGAGCTCGGCTCCGCGCTGCTCGTCTGCGTGACGGAACTCGCGACGCGCGATGCGATCGATCGCCTCGTCGCGGTGCTCGCCGGGAAGAACTCGTGAGCCGCGAACGCGGCGAAGACGCCGGCCCGGAGCGACTCGGTCACACGACCTACGGTCTCTCGTGGGATGAACCGCTGCTCTTCGAACGCAGCCGGCCGGGACGCATCGGCTACTCGCTCCCCGAAGCCGACGTGCCGGTGACCGAGCCCGAGTCGATCTTCGAAGCGGGCTGGTTGCGCGACGATCTGCCCGCGCTGCCGGAACTCTCCGAGGTGGACGTGGTGCGCCACTTCACGCGGATCTCCACCTGGAACGCGGCCGTCGATCTCGGTCTCTATCCGCTCGGCTCGTGCACGATGAAATACAACCCGAAGATCAACGAGTGGGCCGCGCGCCTGCCGGGCTTCGCGCGCATCCACCCGCTGCAGCCGGTCGCCACGCTGCAGGGCGTCCTTGAATTGTGTTGGCGACTCGAGCAGGCGCTCGCCGAAATCTCCGGGATGGATCGCGTGAGCCTGCAGCCGGCCGCCGGCGCGCAGGGCGAACTCGCGGGCATCATGATGATCCGCGCCTATCACGAGCACCGCGGCGATCGGCGCAACATCGTCCTGGTACCGGACTCGGCGCACGGCACGAATCCGGCGAGCGCCGCGCTGAACGACTACCGCGTCGTGACGATCCCGTCCGGCCGCGACGGCATCCTGCACCCCGAAGCGGTTGCGAATGCGATGTCGCCCGACGTCGCCGCGCTGATGATCACCAACCCGAACACGCTCGGACTCTTCGAGACGCACATCGCCGAGATCTGCGATCTCGTGCACGCACAGGGCGGTCTCGTCTATGGCGATGGCGCGAACCTGAACGCGCTGCTCGGCATCGCGCGGCCCGGTGATCTCGGCATCGACGTGATGCACTACAACCTGCACAAGACCTTCTCGACGCCGCATGGTGGCGGCGGGCCGGGAGCAGGACCGGTGGGCGTGAAGAACATCCTCGCGCCGTACCTGCCGGTTCCGATGGTGCGCAAATGCGCCGGCTCCGAGGGCGAAGGCTTCGCGCTCGACTACGAGTTCCCGCGCTCGATCGGCAGGCTGCACGCGAACTTCGGCAATGTCGGGATGTTCGTGCGCGCGTGGGCGTACCTGCGCTCGCTCGGTCCGGACGGCCTGCGACTCTGCGCGGAGATGGCGGTGCTGAACGCCAACTATCTACTCGCGCGATTGCGCGGCGCCTGGCACGTGCCGATCGACATGCCGGTGATGCACGAGTGCGTGCTCTCGGACAAAGACCTAGAAGCGTTCGGCGTCACCACGCTCGACGTCGCGAAACGGCTGATCGATTACGGCTACCACCCGCCTACCGTCTACTTCCCGCTGATCGTGCACGGCGCGATCATGATCGAGCCGACCGAGAGCGAGAGCCTCGAAGGGCTCGATCGCTTCGCCGACGCGATGCTCGCGATCGCCGAGGAGGCCCGCGTGGACCCCGAGCACGTGCGCACCGCGCCGCATCGCACGCGGCTCGCGCGCCTCGACGAGACGCGCGCGGCACGCAAACCCGTGTTGCGATGGCAGCCCGAGTCCTGATCGCCCGCGCCTTCCTCGCCGCCGCCGTCGCACTCGGCGTCGCAGGCTGCGTCCAGGACGACGGCACGAACTTCGATCCGATTCCGGGCCGGCAGCGCATGTCGGCCGACAGTGAGCGTGAGCTCGGCTGGCAATTCGATCAGAAGGCGCAGCAGGTGCTGCCGCTCGTCACGGACCTCGAAGTGCTCGAGTTCATGAACGACCTCGGCAACGTGCTCGTCGAGAGCCTCGGCGATCAGCCCTTCGACTATCGCTTTCGCATCCTCGCAAACCCGGATCTGAACGCATTCGCGGTGCCGGGCGGCTACATCTACATGCACACGGGAACGCTGCTGACCGCCGGAAGTGTCGAAGAGCTCGCCGGCGTGATGGCGCACGAACTCGGCCACGTGAAGGGCCGCCATCAAGCGCGGATGGCGCAGGACATGGCGGTTCCCAGCATCCTCTCGGCGATTGCCGGGATGGCAGCGGGCGCCGCCGCAGGTTCTGCGGGACCGCTGGTAGCAGCGCAGGGCGTCAATGTCGCGCTGCAACTCCAGTTCACGCGCCAGTACGAGGACGAGGCGGATCGAAACGGTGCGGTGTATCTGTCGCGCGCGGGTTGGAACCCGGACGGCATGGCGCGTTTCTTCGAGCGCATCCTGCTGGAACAGAAGGGCGCGCCGCAGGGCTACGTCCCTCCGTATCTCTATTCGCACCCGGCGGTCGAGTCCCGGATCGAAGTGATTCGCGGACTCGAGAAGTCGCTGGCGCCGCAGAAGGCGCCGCCGCGCCTCGAAGGCCGCTTCCAGCAGATGCAGGGACGCCTCGCGAATCTGCTCGCGAAGGGACGCATGCCAGTCGGCGACGCTCCCCCCTACGACCGGACGCGCACCGATGCGCTGCTCGCAGAAGCGACGGCGCTGCGCCAGGCGGGCAACCTCGAGACGGCGCAGACGCGCCTCACGGCTGCGGAAGCGCTCGAGCCGAACGACCCGCGTATACCGGTCCAGCGCGGCGAAGTGCTGGTCGCGGCCGGTCGCCCTGCGGACGCCGCGGTCGCGTTCCGACGCGCGGTCTATCTCGACCCGAATCTCCCTTCGGTGTTACTCGCGTTGGCGCGCGCGCATCGCGACGCCGGCAACCGCCGGCAGGCGATCTTTTTTGCCGAGCAAGCGGTCTGGCGCTCCGGCACCAAGGGAACGATGCGCCTGCAAGCCGAGCGCGAGCTCGAACGCATGGTCCTGCCGGTGATTGCACAATCCGGTTTCGGTGACGGCCCGGCGCAAGGCGCAAACTACGCAGAAGGCGAGCTTCCGACGGCCACCACGATCCATCCGCGCGACGGCGTGCTGCTGTGGTCGGCGCGCATCTCTCCGCATCACCTGCCGCAAGCCAGCTACATCACCGTTCGCTGGCTCGATCCGGAAGGCAAGATCGTGCGCGACGAAAAGCCGCGGCACTTCCAGCGCGTCTACATCTCCGACAGCTACGACTTCGGGGACGCGTCGCGCGGCGATTGGAAGCTGCAGGTGCTGCTCGGCGACGACGTCGTGCTGACAGAAACGATCCACGTCGCCGAGTAGGCGTCACTCGGCTTCTTCGACGCGTTTCTTCGCGATCTCCGCCCACGCACCGGCCGGCGCGCACTGCAAGTAGCGGCGCCAGTGTTCGCGCGCGCGGCGATGCACGCCGAGTTTTTCGTAGAGCAACGCGGTCGCGAGATGCGCATCGGTGCGCATTGGATCCGCGCGCAGCGCAGCCTTGTAGTGGGAGAGCGCCGCTTCGCTGCGATTCTCCTCTTCGAGAATGCCAGCGAGATTCAGGTTCGCCTCGACGTGCGACGCATCGCAGCGCAGCGCTTCCTCATAACAGGAGCGCGCCGCATCGCGCTGATCGCGCTGGTGGTGGATCGCACCCAGATTGCAGTGCGCGTCGGCAAAATCGGGATCGGCGGCGAGCGCGCGGTGATACGCGTCGGCGGCCTCGTCGAAAGTTTCGGGGCGCGCATCGAGGCGACAGCCCCGCTCGAACCACTCGAGCGCCGTCTCGGGATCGGGCTCCGCGGCGGGAACACCCTGCGGTCGCAACGGCGCAACGTCGTCGGGACGCGCAGGCGACAGCTCGAAGTCGATCACCATCTGGCCCGACGGTTCGTAGAGCGCATCGCCATAGCGGACCACGACGCGTTCGGAGCCGTCGATCCACACGCGCAACTGCGCGACCGGCTGATCCAACTCGGGGATGCGCTCGCGCACCGCCTCGACGGTGCGACGGATCCGGCGAAGCGGCACACCGTGATCGAGCAGCACGAGAATCGCCTTGATGCAGACGAGATCGCGAAAGCCGAATGTGGGCGCTTCA
>JANNKU010000119.1:0-14785 GCA_031396445.1 Deltaproteobacteria bacterium
GTGCCCGAGGACGTGCGTGCGCGGATCCTGCTTGCGAGCATGTTCGCGAGCTCGGGAGAGCGCGATCAGGCCCTGCGGGAGATCCGCAAGGCGCTCGAGTTGCGGCCGGACGACACCAACATCCTCTACAACGCCGCCTGCGTATACGGCATCCTGAGCCAGCGCGCCGAAGCGCTCGCTCTGCTCCAGCGGCTGAAACAGGCGGGCATCCTCAACGTCGATTGGGCACGGCGCGACCCGGATCTTGCGTGCCTGCAACAGGACTCCGAGTTCCTCGTGCTGGTCGGCGGCCCCCCGTTGGCCTGAGCCACGCTTCATACTCATGGCAGGCCGGCTCCGAACGTTGGCGGGACCAGCCGTTGCGGCCTACACTCCGTCGCCCATGCGCCCCCCGAGCCTTCCGTACGTCCTGCTGGCGGCCCTCTGCCTGGCGAGCCCCGCCATCGCCGTGGAGTCCGTGTGGTCGCGGCTCCCGGCCGAGCTCCCGGCCGACAGCCTGGCGCCGGAACTCCGCCGCATCGAGCGCCTCGGCCCGCGTTCCACGGCTGCCGGAGCGGCGTTCGCGCTGGGCCAGTTCCATCACGCGCGCGGCGAGTACCGACCGGCCGCGGATGCATTCGGTCGAGCCGCGGCCCGACTCTCGGGCTACGACCGCGCCCAGGCCCGCTATCGGCAGGGAATGGCCTGTCTCGGGGCACGGGAAGCCGGTCGTGCACGCGCGGCGTTCGAGGAAGTCGCCTCCTCGTCACAGCCGCTCCGGGCGTTCGCGCAGCTGGGACTCGCTCAGTCCTTCGCCCTGTCGGGCGAGGTGGCGCGCGAACTGGACGTGTTGGACGGACTGCTGGAAGGACCCGCGGGTGAGGCCGAGCCCGCCGCGCTCGAGCGCTACGCGGCGCTGTGCGAGCGGTTGCAACGCGCGGGCGACGCGCAGGTCGCCCGCGTGCGGCTGCTGCGCCGCTGGCCTCGGAGCTTCGAGGCCGCGCGCGTGAGCCAGCCCGCGACCAGGGCCCAACCGTGAGGCGCGGCCGCAACGTGATGTCGCCCGCCGCGGCTACTGCGGCAGCGCGCACGCCGCTCATGCGGCAGTACCTCGCCACCAAGCAGGAGGTGGGCGACGCGTTTCTGTTTTTCCGGCTCGGCGATTTCTACGAGATGTTCTTCGAGGACGCCGTGCAGGCCTCGAGGCTCCTGGGCCTCACGCTGACGTCGCGCAACAAGCAGGACCCCGAGCCGATCCCGATGTGCGGCATCCCGTGGCACCAGCGCGACGGCTACGTCACGCGACTCCTGCGCCTCGGGCACAAGGTGGCGATCTGCGACCAACTCGAGGACCCGGCGCAGGCCAAGGGGCTGGTGGCGCGAGGCGTCACCGAAGTGCTCACGCCCGGCTCCGTGACCGCGGACCAATTCCTGGAGAGCGGCGCCAATAACTTCCTCGGCGCGCTGTGGCCGCGACCGGATCGGCTGGGCGTGTGCCTCGCCGATGCCTCGACGGGCGAGATGAAGCTGGCGGAATGCGACTGGGAGGAAGCCCCCTCCGTGCTCTCGCGTTCTCGCGTCGCCGAATGGTTGCTCCCCACGCCGCTCGAGGAGAGCGTGGCGAGCCGGATGGACGCGGCCCTGGCGGGCCTTGCCGGCGCTCGCAGTTCGCTCCCCGTGGCACGCTGGCTTGACGAGTCGCGCCCGCCCGCGCGCTGGAGCACGATCGTGGCCGACGCGCACGCCGACCTTCCACTGGCGCTCTCGGCGGCCGCCGCGGCGCTCGACTACCTGGATCGCACGCAGGGTGGCGTGGCGGCGCAGATGACGCGCGTGGAGCGTTGGAGCGAGGAGACGCTGCTTCGCTACGACGCCGCCACGGCGCGGAATCTAGAACTGTTCACGCCGCAGCCCGGAGGAGAGGCGGCGCACACCCTCTGGCACCACGTGAACGTGGCCGTGACCGCGGCCGGCTCGCGTCGGCTCCGCGCTGCCGGCGAGTACGAAGAGGTGCCAGACCATGTGGCCGTAGCGCAGTCGGTCCCATGCGTAAAACAGAATGCCGGCGGTGTAGAGCAGGCCACCCGCGGCGAGCCAGGCCTGGCCGCCGCGCGGGACGTGCGTGGAGATCGGTCCGATCGCCACCACGGCGAGCCACCCCATGCCGAGATAGAGCGCGGTCGATAGATGTTGGAAGCGCATCCCGAGCAAGAGCTTGTGCAGGATGCCGAGCGCGGCGAGTGCCCAGATCACGGCGAGCAGCGTCCAGCCGAAGGTGCCGCGCAGTACACCGAGCAGGAACGGCGTGTACGAACCCGCGATCACCAGGTAGATCATGCTGTGATCGGCGACGCGGAAGATGTGTTTCGCGCGCGACGCCGGCAGCGCGTGGTAGATCGTCGATGCCGCGTAGAGCAGCACGAGACAGATCGCGAAGATGCTGCAGCCGATCACCTGCAAGGTGTCGCCGCGCTCGGCTGCGGTGGTGATCAGGATCGGCAGCCCGATCGCGAACGCAACGAGGCCGATGCCGTGCGTGACGCTGTTGGCGATTTCTTCGCCGACTGACGGCGCGCGTTCCGCGGAGGTGCTCAACGCGAACCGAGCAATGCGCTCACGCCGAAGTTCAGGATCGTCAGCAGCAGACTTCCGAGCAGCGCGGGACCGAAACCCGCGATCTTGATGCCCGGTGCGATCGCGCCGACGAGTTGCAACATCAATGCGTTCACCACGAACAAGAAGAGTCCGAGCGTGAGGATCGTCAGCGGCAGCGTGAAGAACACCAGAAGCGGACGGATCACTGCGTTCGCGATGCCGAGCACCAGCGCGCCGATGATCGCGGAACTCCACGAATCGATCTGGACGCCGGAGACCACGTTCGCAACGACGAGCAACATCGCCGCGGAGATCAACAGGTGCGCGAGGAACTCGATCATCGGGGCTCCCTTGGATGGCAGTTCGAGCCGACCCTACCAGAGAGTTCAGCCCGCTCGCCCCATCGCGAGCACTTTCGAGCCGCCCGCGAAGTGGATCTGCACTTTGCCGGGGCCGAGTACGCGCTCGACGATGCCGAGACCGAAGGTGGTGTGTTCGACGCGCTGGCCCGGTGCGAAGAGGGCGCTCGTCGAGTAGCGCACCGGCGGCACGCTGAGGTCGGCGGCAACCAGCGGCTTGCCGCCCTTCGCGGCGCGCGTGGCTTTGGTCTCGCCGGTGCGACGATGCGGTCGCGCTTCGCCGGCTTTCTCGCCGCGCACGCGATGACGGGCGCCGCACTCCTTGCACTCCGCCTGCGCGATCTTCGTGCCGACCATCGCGACGACGACGTGCCACACCGTTCCGCACTTGCCGCAATGGGCCTGGATGTCCGCTCCGACCAACGCATTACCTCGCCGCTCGCCGTAGGCTCGCTACGCGGGAAGTGGCTGTGCTTCCGCGCTACGCAACTCATGATGTCGCCGCTCGCCTTCGGCTCGCTACGCGGGACGATGGGGGTCGGCGTTTTGTTGCTGGCTCGACCGCGGCCTTATGGATGTCGCCGCTCGCCGTTGGCTCGCTACGCGGGACTGGTTGAGCATAATGCGGAGCGTTGAAACTCGAAGGCGACGAGAGGGCGAAAGCGCTATTCGTCGCGCCTCGCAGCGGGGAGGAAATGTGTCCGACGAACTTCTGATCGCGGTCTTCGTGGACTTCGAGAATCTTGCGCTGGGTGTGCGCGACATGAAGGGCAACCAGGGTCAGTTCCGCATGGAAGTGGTGCTGAAGCGATTGCTCGAGAAAGGTCGCATCGTCTACAAGCGCGCGTACTGCGATTGGAATCGCTATCGGGATGCCGTGCGCGAGTTCCACGGTCACGGCATCGAGCTCGTCGACATCCCGCACTCGCGGCAGAGCGGCAAGAACTCGGCGGACATCCGGATGGTCGTCGATGCGCTCGACCTCTGTTACCAGAAAGATCATATCGACGTATTCGCGCTGCTCTCGGGCGACAGCGATTTTTCTCCGCTCGTCAACAAGCTGAAAGAGAACGACAAGCGCGTGATCGGCTGCGGAGTCAAGAACTCCACCTCCGATCTGCTCGTCTCCGGCTGCGACGAGTTCATCTTCTACGACGATCTCGTGAAGGCGCAGGTCGAGCGTCCCGTGCGCAAGAAGACGCCCGCGGCGAAGGGCGGCGCCGCGACGGCGGCCCCCGCCGTCGATGACGCGGTGGACAAGGTGGTCGAAATCGTGCGCTCGCTCGAGCAGGACTACGACCCGCTCTGGGGCTCGATCGTCAAGCAGACGATGCGTCGCGTGCATCCCGGCTTCAATGAAGCGCAGCACGGCTTCCGGTCCTTCTCGGATCTGCTGCACGCCGCCGAAGATCAGAAGCTGATCGCGCTCGAGTACGACGAGGGCCGCGGCAACTACAAGGTGCGGCTCGCATAGCCTGATGGATCTCGCCGCTCTCAACTCATGATCTCGCCGCTCGCTGTTGGCTCGCTACGCGGGAACGGTGGGGTTTTGGGGATTGGTTGCTGGTGCGGGCGCGAGCCTTGTGACGTCGCCGCTCGCCGTTGGCTCGCTACGCGGGCCAGGCTCGGAGCTCCGCGCCACCGTTCCCGCGTAGCGAGCCAACGGCGAGCGGCGACTCCATGAGTTGGCTCGCTACGCGGGAGGGGAGTCATCGGGCGATCAGCTTCGACTTCGAAGGCGGAGAAGGCCGCGAAGATCGGCGCGATTCTCGACGCGCGTTATCCGCAGCCACCGATCCCGCTGGCGTTCGAAGATCCCTACACGCTGCTCGTCGCGGTGTTGCTTTCGGCGCAGTGCACCGACAAGCGCGTGAACGAAGTCACGCCGGGCCTCTTCGCGCTGGCCCATACACCGGCGCAGATGGCGGCGCTGCCCGTCGCGCGCATCGAAGCCGCGATCCGCTCCTGCGGCCTCGCGCCCGCCAAGGCGAAGAACATCCGCGCGCTGTCGCAACTCCTGGTCGAGCGCCATCGCGGCGAAGTGCCGAAGTCTTTCGAAGAACTAGAAGCGCTGCCGGGCGTCGGTCACAAAACCGCAGGCGTCGTACGCATCCAAGCGTTCGGTCTCCCCGCATTCCCCGTCGACACGCACATCCACCGACTCGCCACGCGCTGGGGCCTCTCCTCCGGCCGCAACGTCGTAGAAACCGAACGCGACCTCTCCGCACTCTTCCCGGAATCCGACTGGGGCAAACGCCACCTACAAATCATCTACTTCGGCCGCGAACACTGCCCAGCCCGCGCCCACGACGCACTCAAGTGTCCCATCTGCTCCTGGGCATCACCGCAACGTCCAAAGCGCCGAACCCCGCCCGTTCCCGCGTAGCGAGCCTACGGCGAGCGGCGAGACCCCATAAGGCTCGCGGTCTCGCTAGCACCCAGCTCCAACCGAAGACTCCCGCGTAGCGAGCCAACGGCGAGCGGCGACATCCATAAGGCCCGCGGTCAAGCCAACACCGAGCCCCAAAACCCCATCGTCCCGCGTAGCGAGCCTACGGCGAGCGGCGAGACCATGAGTTGAGCGCGGCGAGAATCATCGAGCGCGAAGCCAAGCAGGCGCCCACCAGTTCCAATCCCCAAGCAGCTGCATCGTCGCCGGCACCAAGAGCGTTCGCACCAGGGTCGCGTCGAGCGCGATCGCGGCGGTGATGCCGAGTCCCATCTGTTTCACGTAGACCAGGTCGCCCGTCATGAATGCGCCCACCACCACCAGCAGGATCAGCGCAGCGCTCGTGATGGTGCGACCCGTTCGGGCGAGTCCGATGATCACCGAATTGCGATTGTCGTGGGTGCGCTTCCATTCCTCTTGAATGCGACTCAGCAGGAACACCTCGTAGTCCATCGAGAGACCGAAGACGACCGCGAACATCACGAGCGGGATCGTCGGATCGATGCCGTCCGATGGCTGGAAGCCGAGCCAATCCGCGAAGTGGCCGTCCTGGAACACCCAGACGAGCAGTCCGTAGCTCGCCGAGAGCGCGAGCGCGTTCATCACGACGGCTTTCAGTGGCACCACCACCGAACGGAACGCGAAGAGCAGGATCACGAAGTTCGAGGCCGCGACGAGCAGCGCCGCGAGGCCGCCGTACTCCTTCAGCGTGTGCACCATGTCCACCATCTGCGCGGTCGCGCCGCCCACCTTCGCGTGTAGCCCTGGCCCCGGCACGGCGCGGATCGCATCGACGATGCGCGCCGATTCGTTGGAGCGCCACGGGTTGCGGTTGTCTGCGATCAGCAGCGCCGCGTCCGTGTCCGTCATCCGGCGGATCATCGTCGCGGTGGGCTCGCTGGTCAGCTTGCGCTGCATGGCCTCAGGCGTGAGCGCGTCGGGATCGAGATCGCGGAACGGCGAGCGAACGCCTTCGACGCCCGGCACGGCTTCGATGCCCGCAATGAAGCTCCGCAGCGCGCGCAGATTCGCCGCGTCGAGCGGCGAACCGTTGGTGCTCACGATCACCGGGATTGCGGATGCGCCGCCCGGATCGAAGCGCTGCGGGTCCGACAGCGCCTCATCGACGCGACGCACTTCGGAGTCGCGCGCGAGTGCGCTCGAATCCGGCATCGCACTCTGCATGCGCAGCACGGGCGCCGCGAGCGTCGCGAGCACGACGAGACAGCCGATCATCACGGCGATCGGGTGACGCATCGAGAAACCACCGATGCGCAGCCAGAAGGGGCTCGGTTCGCCCTCGGCGCGCGGTGCGCCGATCGGCCAGCGATTCACGTTCGGGCCGAGTGCGGCGAGCAGTGCGGGCAAGAGCCCGAGCGCGCCGAGCAGCGCGCTCAGTACCACCAGTACGCCGCCGATCGAGACGGAGCGCAGGATCGGCAGCGGGACGACGAGCAGCGCTGCGAGACTCGTCGTGACGGTGAGTCCCGACACCCAGACGGCGCGGCCGGCGGTGTCGAGCGTGGCGGCGACGGCGTCCGCCGTGTCGAGGCCGCGGCCGATCTCTTCGCGGAAGCGCTGCACGAGCAAGAGCGCGTAGTCGATCGAAAGACCGAGCCCGAGGAACGCGCCGACGCTCATCGCGAAGATCGAGATCTCGGTGAAGTTCGCGCCGAAGCGCACCAACGCTGCTGAGCCCGCCAGTGAGAAGGCGCCGATGACGATCGGGAGCATGGCCGCCACGACGCCGCGGAAGAAGAACAACGTCAGCAGCAGCGCGAAGGGCAGCGCAATCGTCTCGGCCGCCGTCGCGTCCTCGCGGGCGACCTTCTGCACCAGCAGCGTGAACGCGACGATGCCGCCAACCGAAACCTCGGCGGGCGCCTCGATCGCGCGCAGCGCGGGCTCGATGCGGCGGAATGTGGCGAGCTTCGCGGCGCTGTCACCGGCGAGCGAAACGATCACCAGCGTCTCGCGCCCATCG
Organism: Deltaproteobacteria bacterium; assembly: GCA_031396445.1. GTDB lineage: Bacteria > Myxococcota_A > UBA9160 > UBA9160 > PR03 > PR03. The sequence continues at coordinate 7,367 of JANNKU010000119.1, forward strand.
CGGGAGACGAGCGTTTTCTGGTTGGTGTCGTAGACGGTGGTCGCACCGACGACGCCCGGATCGGCGAGCACGGGTTCGAGGCTGTCGATCACGCGCGAGCCGAACTCGGCGCTCTGCACGTCGCCGACCGGATTGCGGTAGAGCACCAGCACGTCCGCGGCGCCGATGCCGAAGCGACGCGCGGCTTCTTGCGCAGCGAGTGCGGATTCCGAGCCGGGAACATCGAGCCCGCCGGCGGGCAGGTGATCCTCGACCGACGCGCCGTAGAGTCCCATCGCCACGATCGCGACCGCAAACGCGGCCAGCACCCATTTCGTGTGGCGCGCAATCCAGACGCCGAGTCGCGCGAACGGCGATGTGAGCGAAGCCTCGGAGCGCACGGCGATTCCTTCGAAGCGGGGTGGTTCGCGCAGCGCGACGAATCACCTGACGTTTGGCGCATCGTAACGAGCGACGCCCGTGTTTACCTGACCGGGTTCTGACGAATTCGCCGCGCCGCGAATCGGGGTGGGTGGATCCACCTCAATGCGGCACGCCGAGAATCGCGAGATAAGCGGCGCGGATCGCATCGGTGTGGCGCGCGTAATCGGCTTGCAGCGCCCGCCGCGCGCTCGATTCGCGCGCGCCGGCTGCGTAACCAAGCCGGCGCGCCAGGCCGTCGAGATCGCCGCGTTCCTCGTCGAGATCGCTGATCGAGCGGTTCTCGACCATGCGCAACCGGCTCGCGAGTCGCGCGAGGAATTCCCAGCCGTCGCGCAGCGCGCGCGCCTGCGCGGGTGCGAGCAGACCGAGTGCGTGGAGCGTGTCGATCATCGCTTCGGTGCGGGCGACCTCGAGCAGCGCGGGGTGTTCGCGCCCGTGCACGAGCTGCAAGAACTGAAGCGCGTTCTCGACATCGAGCAGACCGCCGCGACCGCGCTTCAAATCGCGTCGCGTCGCCGTCTCTTCCGCCAGCTCGTACTCCATGCGCACGCGCAGGCGGTGGATCTCCGCGGCAGCTTCGGCTGGAAGCGGTTGCTGCAACACGTCGCGCCGCAGCGACTCGAAGGCTGCGGCCGCAGCCGCATCGCCCGCCACCGGTCGCGAGCGCAGCAGCGCCTGCTTCTCCCACAACATCGCGAGCGTCTCGTAGTGATGACGCAATCCGGTGATCGACGTGACGAGCGTGCCCTGATTGCCGGACGGACGCAGCCGCGAATCGATCTCGTAGCAGGCGCCGTTCGCAGTCGGTGTCTCGAGCGCGGAGATCAGCCGCTGCGCGACGCGAACGCAGAATTCCTGCACGAAAGGTCCGTCACCCGATTCGGTGTCGGGGAGGTCGTAGAGGAAGATCAGATCGAGGTCGCTGCCGTACGAAAGCTCGCGGCTCGCTAGCTTGCCCATCCCCACGACGAGGAAGCGCGCAGTGGCGCCGCTGCTCTCGGGCGCCCGCGTCCGCAGCACCTCGCGCTGCGCCACCGCGAGCGCAAACTCGAGCGCCACTTCGGCGATCTCCGTGAGCGCCGTCTCGCAAGCGGCGCGCGTGATCTGCTCGTCCACGTCGAGCAGTCCCACGTTCAGCACCTGGCGCTGATGGAAGAGGCGCAGCGCGTCGAGATCGCGTTCGAAGTCGAGCTCGCCCGCGGGCCCGAGCTCCGCGCGAATCGCTACGAGGTCGGCGAGCAGTTGTTCGCGCGTGAAGAGCAACGAGTTCGGGTCGCGAAAGAGCGGCTCGATCAAGCGCGGATGCTGCGCGAGCAGCGCCGAGAGGAAGCGCGAACCGGCGAAGAGCGCGGCGAGGCGGCCGACCAGTTCGGGGCGGTCGATCAGCAGTTCGTAGTAGAAGCGCCGCGTGCCGATCGCGGCGACGAAGCGATCGAGGTTGTTCAGCGCGAGCACGAGATCCGGCGAGGCCTCGATCTCGCGCGCGAACTGTTCCGCCAGCGTCTCCATCATCGCGCGCGTTTCGGGGCTGCCGAGAAGCTGCGGCTGGTGGCGCAGGAAGAGCTGGAGGATCGCGTCGGCGTTGCTCTCGAAGTGGATCGAGGTGCCGAAGGCGCGCACGCGATCGCGCTGCCGCGCGAGTTCCGCTGCGAAGTCCGCGAGCGCCGTGTCGCCGCTGAAGCCCATCGCGCGTGCGAGACGCAGTTGGGCGTCGGGCCGGCGCGGCAACTCGTGAAGCTGGCGCTCGTCTTCCATCTGCAAGCGATTCTCGACGCGGCGCAGGAAGAGATAGGCGTGCAGCAGCGTCGCGGCGGTGTCGGCGGGCAGCAGCTTCACCTCCGCCAGCCGCGCGATCGCGCGCTGTGCCGAGCGGTCGCGCAGTTGCGGGATGCGACCGCCGTGCAGCAACTGCAGCGCCTGCGCCACGAACTCGACGTCGCGAATGCCGCCCGGGTCGAGCTTCACATCGAAGCCGTCGCCGCCAGCGCCACGTTCCATTCCCACGCGCTCCTGCAACGCGCGAATGCGTCGCACGCCGGCGTAGTCCATCGCGGCGCGGTAGATCATCGGGTGGATCGCGCGCACCGCGCGCCAGCCGAGTTCGTGATCGCCGGCGACCGGCCGCGCCTTCATGAACGCAACCTTCTCCCAATGATCGGCGGCGTTCTCGTAGTAGTCGGCGAGCATCGTGTCCGAGATCGCGGGCGGGCCGCCGTCGCCTTCGGGCCGCAGGTCGAGATCGATGCGATAGACGAAACGGTCCTCCGTCTCGGCGGCGACGAGGCGCGCGAATTCCTGACCGAGGCGCATGAACCAGTCGAGCGGTGCGCGCTCCTGCGGTCCGTTGCTCGCATCGACGACGTGCTCGTACACATAAACAAGATCGACGTCGGAGGAGAAGTTCAGCTCCTCGCCGCCGAGCTTGCCGAGTCCGAGCACGCAGAACGATGCAGGGACGACGTGGCCTTGCGCGTCGCGCCAATGCGGCGGCCCGAGCTGTGCGCTGACCCGCGCATGCGCGACGCGCAGCGCGCGATCGAGCAGCACCTCGGCGAGGCGCGAGAGATCGCCGAGCGTTTCGCCGCTGGCTGCGAGTGGCAGTGCGCAGTCGCGCACCACGATGCGCGCTAGCCAGCGGTACTTGAAGCGGCGCAAGACGCGCTGCGCGTCTTCGAGTTCTGGGCCGGCGTCGGCGAGCGCGGCGTCGAGTCGCGCGGCGAGCGCGGCAGGATCGAGCGGCGCCGCGAGATCGTCGGCGGCGAGCTCGGCAAGCCATGTCGGCTCGCGCAGCAGCCACTTCGCAAAGAACGGAGCGACGCCGCAGAGTGACACCAAGACGTGCGTGAGCTCGCGCGAGCGATCGGCGACGCTGCGCGCGAGCGACGGAGCCGCTGCGGCGAGCACTTCTGCGGCCAGACGCGCGGCCGACGCGGGGTCCGGCGCGTTCGCGAGCGCCGCATCGAGTCCCTCGACCTGCGCGCTCAAGCCGTCGGTCCGCCCTTCAGGATCACCACCGCGAGCGGCGGCAGCGTGATCGAGAGCGAGTGCGCCTGCCCGCGCCATGCAACGCGCTCAGCCGTGACGCCGCCGCCGTTGCCGAGATCGCTGCCGCCGTACCACGCCGAGTCGCTGTTGAGCACCTCGCGCCAGAAACCGCCGTGCGGGACGCCGAGGCGGAAGCCCGGGCGCGGCACCGGCGTCCAGTTGCACGCGACGACGATCGTGTCACGTGTCGATGCGCCGCGGCGTAAGTAGACGAGGGTGCTCTGCGCGCTGTCGTCGCAGTCGATCCACGCGAAGCCGGCGGGATCGCAGTCGAGTTCGTGCAGCGCGGGCTCGGCGCGGTAGAGCGTGTTGAGATCGCGCACCAGGCGCTGGATGCCGCGATGCGGCGCCCACTCGAGAAGATTCCACTCGAGGCTTGCGTCGTGATTCCACTCCGAGCGCTGCGCGAATTCGCAACCCATGAAGAGCAGCTTCTTGCCGGGCTGGGTCCACATCGATGCGTAGAGCGCGCGCAGGTTGGCGAATTTCTGCCAATCATCGCCGGGCATCTTGCCGATCAGCGATCCCTTGCCGTGTACGACTTCGTCGTGCGAGAGCGGCAGCACGAAGTTTTCGGTGAAGGCGTAGAGCATGCGGAAGGTGAGGTCGCGCTGATGGAAGGAGCGGTGCACGGGATCGAGCGACGCGTAGCTGAGCGCGTCGTGCATCCAGCCCATGTCCCACTTCATGCCGAAGCCGAGGCCGCCCGCGTAGGTGGGACGCGACACCATCGGCCACGAGGTCGATTCCTCGGCGATCAAGTGCACGTCGGGATGGAGGCGGTAGACCTCTTCGTTCAAGCGTCGCAAAAATGTGATGGCGCCGAGGTTCTCGCGGCCGCCGTCTTCGTTGGGGATCCACTCGCCGGCTTTGCGCGAGTAGTCGAGGTAGAGCATCGATGCGACGGCATCGACGCGCAGGCCATCGGCGTGGAAGACGTCGATCCAGAAGAGCGCGCTCGAGAGCAGGAAGGAGCGCACTTCGTGGCGGTCGTAGTTGAAGATGAACGAGCCCCAATCGGGATGGAAGCCCTGGCGCGGATCGCCGTGCTCGAAGAGATGCGTGCCATCGAAGTAGCCGAGTCCGTGTTCGTCGGTCGGGAAGTGAGACGGAACCCAATCGAGGAGCACACCGATGCCGTGCTGGTGCAGCACGTCGATCAGGTACATCAGGTCTTGCGGCGTTCCGTAGCGACTCGAGGCGGCAAAATAGCCAGTCGTCTGGTAGCCCCACGAGCCGAAGAACGGGTGCTCCATCACCGGCAACAACTCGACGTGCGTGAAGCCCATGTCGCGCGCGTACTCGGCGAGCAGCGGCGCCATTTCGCGGTAGGAGAGCGAGCGGTAGCCGTCTTCGGCGACGCGGCGCCACGAGCCGAGGTGAAGCTCGTAGATCGAGATGGGTTCGGCGAGGCCGCGCTTTTGTGCGCGCGCTTCGAGCCACTCTTTGTCGTTCCACTGGTAGTCGAGGTTCCACACGACGGAGGCAGTGTGCGGCGGCACTTCGCTGCGTATGGCGAAGGGGTCGGCTTTATCGACCTGGTAGTCGCCGGTGCGCGAGCGGATGTGGAATTTGTAGACGGCGCCGATGCCGACGTCGGGCACGAAGGCTTCCCAGATGCCGGAGTTGCCGCGTGGCGCGAGCGGATGCGAGCTGCGCTTCCAGCCGTTCCAGTCGCCGACGACGGAAACCTGCTCGGCGTTCGGCGCCCAGACTGCGAAACGGGTGCCCGGTTTGCCCTCGACGATGGCCTGGTGGGCGCCGAGTTTTTCGTAGAGGCGGAGGTGGCTGCCTTCGTTGAAGAGGTAGAGGTCTTGATCGGAGAGCGCGCTCTCGGGCATTCGGGCAGGCTGCCTCTTTGGCTTCGCTGCGGCAACCGGGATTGGTTGGTTGCTGGGCGGGCGGTGGGGATTTCTTCCGCCGCACGGAGCACGTGCATTCTACTAACGCGCGTTGCTTTGGTCGTTGATGCGTGGAGGACGACTGTTGTCTTCGTGCTCCGTAAGGCAGCGGCTCCAGAATCTCCCCACCGCCCGCCTGCGACTTGGTGTGCCGGTTAGAAGTCGTCCTTCGATCGGTGCTTCTTGGTTTGTGCGCGGTGCTTCTTTGAGTCGAGTCTGCGTTCCTTGGAGCCTTTTGTGGGTTTGGTGGGTTGCCGCTTGCGCGGCTCCGTCATTGCGGATGCGACTAGTTGTTCCATGCGCGTGAGTGCAGCTTCAAGATTCCGGCCGCGTTCTCGGTGTTCGTCGCAGGTGAGGTGGAGTTTTCCTTCGGCGTCGAGGCGGTTTTTTAGTTTCGTGCGGAGGCGGTGGGTTTTGGTGGGGCCGAGGATGGGTTCCGCTGCGTTCAGATCGAGGCGGAGGTCTACTTTGGTTTCGACTTTGTTGACGTTCTGGCCGCCGGCGCCGCCGGATCTCGCGAAGGATTGGGCGAGTAGACGCTTCGGGAGTGTCAGGTTGCGACCGAGCTCGAGATCGCGGAGGGGGGCCATGATGCGCGGATTTGTAACGAACCAGGTTGAGTAGCGAACCGGGGTGGCTGGCGAACTACAGATCGGTGGGGTCGTGCAGCAGCGTGCCGGGTAGGGCTTCGCCGTCTTTCTTCGCGCGCCGGACGGCGGCGAGGAGTTGGAGTGCGCGCGGCAGGAAGAGCAGGCCGAGGATGAGGTTGATCAACAGGAAGACGCCATTGGTGGCGAGGGCGTAGGCGATCAGCGTGTCGCGGTCGCCGTAGTCGGCGAAGAGCGCTGCCCAGGTGAGTTCGCGCGTGCCGAAGTTTCCGAGTGTCGGGATGCTGAGCGCGAGGTAGAGCACGGGGATGCGCGCAGCGAGCGCGAGCCACGGGATCGTGATGCCGAAGGCTTCCGATGCGAGCTTCTGGATCGTGACATCGAAGAGGACGAGTGCGACGAAGCCGAGCAGGAACGGCCAGAGTTGCGAGAGCGGGAAGCGCGCGGACCACGAGCGGATGCCGTTCGCGCCGGGGAAGCGCCAGCCGCGCGTGGTCGAGAGGCGCACGCCGACCGTGATGGTGATCAGGATCGCCCAGAGCACGCCGGCGGTGATCGCGACATCGCGATTCGCGCTGATGCCGCCGGGAAGTGTCGGCAACGCGAGCGTCATCATGAAGAGCATCACCACGAAGTGGCAGATCACGGGAACCAGCGCGGAGCCGAGCACCGCATCGAAGCGCTGGCCGACGAGTTGGCCGAGGCCGAGGAAGAACGCGGCGTCGGAGAGCGGAGCGCTGATCGTGCGCAGCAATTCCGAGCCGCCGCGCACGGCGACCACCGAGCGAATCGGAACGTGTGTGACGAAGCGTCGCAGCGCGAGCGCCTGCAGCAGCGTCCAGACCAGGAAGAAAGCGAGGCGGTCGGCGGCGGTGAAGGCGACGAAGGCGGGCACGTTCGCGGCGTTCAGCGCGTTGCGCATCCGCTGCCAATCGGTCGCCCAGCCGAATACATAGACGAGCAGCGCGATCGAGATCGCCCACGGAAGCACGTGGCGCCAACGCTTGCCCGCAGCAACTGCCATGAAGCGTCGGAGCAATGGTGTCCTGCAGCAGCGTACGCATGGGCGTGCAGCGGTAATCCAGCTCACGCTGGGCACGGGCTGAATTGCACTGGATGCGGTGAATGACCATCTCCGCCGACTCCGGAGTGATGTCCGGCTCTTTGTCCGTAAAGGAGGCAAGCAGGGACTTTACCCTGGCTGCGGCGCGCAGTACCCAACCCGGTGTTGTCCGCGCTGGCACCTGTGTTCCGAGCAGCCCGGCGGCAAGATGGATCACCTCGAGGAACGAAGCATCTGCACCGCCCAACAGGTAGGTTCTACCCTTCGCGCTGCGGTGGAACGCCGCGATGTGTGCCTTGCCAACCTCACGCACATCGGCAAAAGACCCGGCGCCCGGCGGAATGCCCGGCAGTTTGCCGTGATGCACCATGCGCAGCAT
>JANNKU010000157.1:0-19111 GCA_031396445.1 Deltaproteobacteria bacterium
TGCGCTGGTGCGCGCTCCCAACCGGCTTGCGTCAGGCGCCGCCGACGCCCGCTTACCGGAAGCGAGACTTCGGCAACGACGACGATCGGAGGAGGAAAGTTTCTCTTCTACCAGAGACACTCTTGGCTGCAGTCCAACAGGTCTTCAACTGCCAAGTAGCAGCCTTTCCCACCGCGGCAAACACTGCAATGGGACGATCCCTGCACCCTCGAGGGCGCGCTTCAAAGCGAAATCCGGTGAGGAGTCGGCAGTCTATCCACCCGCATCTGCCCGCACAAACACTGCAACGCGTCGTCGCTCGCGCATCCAGCCACCGCTCGCCAGCTCACTCCCCCGCAAACTCCCGATACTCCCCCGGCACCGCCTCTAACACCGCGAATCCCAGATAGTTCGGCAGCAACACCGGCGGCCACTCGGTCGAATCTTGGCTGGTCGGCAGATACTGCTGCCTCCCCGTATTCAGATACGCATCACACCCCGTCCCCGCGAAGCGCGCAAAGAACTGCTTCTCCGTGTTCTCCTCGCGCCACGCTCCCGCGAACCGCGTTCCCTTGTTCCACGGCTTGCGATTCTCGTAGATGTCACGCGATTGCGTCACATGGAGATCGACCACCACGCCGGGATCCTTCGCCAACATTCGCGCGACGTCGCTCTTCCAATTATTCCGCGGCGGACTCCAGGTGACTTCCGCGATGCGCTTCTCCCAATCCGCTGTCGCGGCGTCCGCAGTCTCCGCGGGAGTTCTGCATCCACTCACTTCGGCGTCGAGGATGTTGGCGATGCGCTGCGGTTCGGGCAGGCACGCGTAGAGGACGCCGATTGCCGACACCATGCAGAGTGTGATGAGCGAGCGCCAGCGTTGCGTGTCGGTCAGCGGCAGCAAGCGCGCGATTACGCCGGCTGCGAGACCGGCGACGGCGCCGCCCGGTCCGGTGATGAAGATGCCGAGCAGCGGTCCCTGGTTGGCGTCGGGGTTGAGCGCGATCGGGCCGAAGAAGCCGCACGCGAATCCGACTGCGCCGAGTGCGAGCACCCAGACACCAATCGGCGGAGAGTTGTCGATGTCTCGCTTCATGATCGATTCGCCTTTCGCGCGACTAGAACCAGAAGACAAGTGCGACGCTGAGCAGCGTATACGCGCCGATCGCCGACCAGTAGCCGAAGCCGTCTTCGTCGCGGCTGAAGTTGCGGCCGAAGACGCCGGACTTCGCGTAGACCGTGCCGGTTGCGAGTCCGTATGCGACGTAGCAGCCGAGCGCAATGCCGAGTACGCGGAAGAGTTCACTCATGTCCGCGTGAATCGGCGAGTCGAGCGGGTAGCTTGACGCGTATGCAGCCGAGCGATTTGCGCGAGCGCGCCCCGGTCCAGGCTCGGTGCAAGGGAGCTCAACAATACAAGGGAGAAGAATGCGCTGAAGCCCGGGGCCGCTAGATCACAACTCTGTAGAGCTGGCCCTGACGAACGGAACCGAGAATTGCGCGTAGCTTCGGCAACAGGGGAATCAAACGCAGCTCCTGCTGCACGAACTCACCAATGAACCGCTTCACCGAACCTCGCCAGGATCAACTCCTCCGCGAAGGACAGGAGCGCGGTGGCTTGCTCGCGCTTCACGGTCGGAAACTGGTGGAGGAACTCATCGAGCGAATCGCCCTCTGCGAGATAGTCGAGGAGACTCTTGATCGGCACGCGAGTGTCACGGAACACGGGAGTTCCACTCATGACCTCGATCGAGCAAGTGACGAGCTCCTCGAGCTGAGGCTTCGATGTCGCCATGATCGCAGCTTACCTCGCGCATGTTTGGCGGACCAACCGGCGAGAGCGCCACTGCACGGCGGTCCCCCACCTGATCCCGGTCTAGACTGGCGCGATGGCCCTCACCCCCTTTGGCCCCGCGGCGCGCGCGTGGTTCGAGTCGTCGTTCGAACACGCGACGCCCGTGCAGGAACAGGGTTGGGCGCGCATCGCTGCGGGCGAGCATGCGCTGTTGATCGCGCCGACCGGCAGTGGCAAGACGCTCGCCGCGTTCTTCTATTGCATCGATCGCCTCTCGCGTGTCGAATCTCTCGAAGGCGCCGCGCCGCCGCGCCCGCCCGGCGTGCGCGTGCTCTACATCTCGCCGCTGAAGGCGCTCGTCTACGACATCGAGCGCAATCTTCGCGCGCCGCTCGTCGGTGTACGGCGTGCGGCCGAGAAGCTCGCGCTGCCGGTGCGGATTCCGCGCGTCGCGGTGCGCACCGGCGACACGCCCGCGCGCGAGCGGCTCGAGCAGGCGCGCGATCCCGCCGAGATCCTCGTCACGACGCCCGAGTCGCTCTACCTGATCCTCGGCTCCGCACAGCGCGAGACGCTGCGCAGCGTCGAGTGGGTGATCATCGATGAGATCCACGCGCTCGCGCCCACCAAGCGCGGCGCGCACCTCGCGCTGTCACTGGAACGCGTCGCGCAGCTCACGGCGCGCGATCCGCAGCGCATCGGCCTCTCCGCCACCGCGCGCCCGCTCGCCGAGATCGCGCGCTTTCTCGGCGGCGATCGCCCCGTCGCCGTAGTCGACACCAGCGCGCGCCCGCGCCTCGACATCGAGATCTGCGTCCCCGTCCCCGACATGACCCGCCCGGTAACGCCGGTCGCGCAACAAGTTGACAAGATCAGCGAGGCCAACCGGGTTGGTTTGTTGACAGAGTTGGCGGAGCCTTCGCTTGGGTTGTGGCCGGCGATGCATCCGGCGTTGCTGGCGCAGGTGCTCGCGCATCGATCGACGATTCTGTTCGTGAATTCGCGGGGGCTTTGTGAGCGGCTTTGTCAGCGGCTCAATGAGCTGGCGGGCGAGGAGATCTTGCTCGCGCATCATGGGAGCATTGCGCACGAGCAGCGGCGCGAGATCGAGGAGGCGCTGAAGGCGGGGCGGATTCGCGGGATCGTGGCGACTTCGAGTCTCGAGCTCGGGATCGACATGGGCGCCGTCGATCTGGTGTTGCTCGTGGAATCGCCCGGTGCGGTTGCGCGCGGCTTGCAGCGGATCGGGCGCGCGGGGCATCACGTCGGCGAGGTGTCGAAGGGGCGCGTCTACCCGAAGCATCGCGGCGATCTGCTCGAAGCCACCGTCGTGTGTCGCGGCATGGAAGAGGGCGCCGTCGAGGCGACGCAGATTCCGCGCAATCCGCTCGATGTGCTGGCGCAGCAGATCGTCGCGATGTGCGGGGTTGCGCCGTGGCGGGTGGACGAACTGGAGCGCGTTGTACGCCGCGCGGCGAACTACCGCGATCTGTCGCGCGATGCGCTGGTTGCCGTGCTCGACATGCTCGCCGGTCGCTATCCGTCCACCGATTTCGCGGAGCTGCGACCGCGGCTGGTGTGGGATCGCGAGGCCGACGTGCTCACACCCACGCGCGGCGCTGCGAAACTTTCGCTGCTGTCGGGTGGCACGATTCCCGATCGCGGCATGTATCACGTGCACGTCGGCGGCGAAGGGCCGCGCGTCGGCGAGCTCGATGAAGAGATGGTCTTCGAGTCGCGGCCGGGGCAGACGATCACGCTAGGCGCATCGACGTGGCGCGTGCTCGAGATCACACGCGATCGCGTACTCGTCGCGCCGGCGCCCGGCGAAGTGGGGCGACTGCCGTTCTGGCGCGGCGAAGGGCCGGGTCGCCCGATCGAACTCGGCCGCGCGCTCGGCGCCTTCGTGCGCGAAGTCGGCGACAAGCCGCGCGACGAAGCCGAGCCGTGGCTGCGCGAGACGCATCACCTCGATGAGTTCGCCGCGCGCAATCTGCTCGATCACTTGCACGAACAGCGCGAAGCAACCGGCACGCTGCCCACCGATCGCGCGATCACGATCGAGCGCTTCCGCGACGAACTCGGCGATTGGCGCGTGTGCATCCTCTCGCCGTTCGGCGCGCGCGTGCACACGCCGTGGGCGCTGGCGCTCGAAGCGCAGCTCGGCGCCGATGCGGGCTACGAGGTGCAGGCGGTGTCGAGCGACGACGGCATCGTGCTGCGCTTCGCCGACGCCGATGTGCTGCCGGATGTCGATGCGCTGCTTCCCGATCCCGATCTCGTCGAGGATCTCGTCGTCGAGCACCTCGGCTCTTCCGCGCTCTTCGCCGCGATGTTCCGCGAGAACGCGGCGCGCGCGCTGCTGTTGCCGCGCCGCCGACCGGGTTCACGAACACCGCTTTGGGTACAGCGCCTCAAGTCGCAGAACCTGCTCGCCGTCGCGCGTCAGTTTCCGAGCTTCCCGATCATCCTCGAGACGTATCGAAGCTGCTTGCAGGATGTCTTCGATCTGCCGGGACTCGTCGATCTGCTGCGCCGCATCCGCACCCGCGAAGTGCGCGTCGATCAAGCGGAGACGCGCATCGCGTCGCCCTTCGCACGCTCTTTGGTGTTCTCATACACGGCTGCCTATCTTTACCAGGGCGATTCGCCCGCGGCCGAGCGCCGCGCGCAGGCGCTGCAACTCGATCGCAACATGCTGCGTGACCTGCTCGGCCAGGAACAACTGCGCGATCTGCTCGACGCGCGCGCACTCGAAGAAGTGGAAGACGAGCTGCAAGGGCGCAGCGAGTCGATGCGCGTCGCGCACGCGGATTCGCTGGTGGACCTGCTGCGCCGCGTCGGTGATCTGACGACCGACGAGCTCGCGCCGCGCTGCGAGGAGGATCCCGCCGCGTGGCTCGCTGAGTTGTCGTCGCGACGCCGCATCGTTTCGATCCGCATCGGCGGCGAATCGCGCTGGATCGCCGCCGAAGACGCCGCGCTCTACCGCGATGCGCTCGGCTGCGCGCTGCCCGCCGGTCTCGCGAGCGCCCTGCTCGAAACGGCGAGCGAGCCGCTGGAGCAATTGCTGTTGCGCTATGCGCGAACACACGCGGCGTTCCCGGCAGCGCAGCTCGCGCATCGCTTCGATCTCTTGCCCGCGCAAGCGGAGATGGCGCTCGGTCTGCTCGAAGCGCGCGGCCGGCTCCTGTCCGGCGAGTTCCGCCCCGGCGGCCGCGAGCGCGAGTGGTGTGACGCCGAAGTGTTGCGCCGCATCCGCCGCCGCACGATGGCGAAGCTGCGCGGCGAAGTCGCCGCCGTCGAAGCGCGCGTGCTCGCGCGCTTCCTGCCCGCGTGGCACGGCATCGGTGCCGCGCACGGCGGCGAACGCCGACTCGACGACGCGCTCGCGCAGCTCGAAGGCGTGCCGCTTCCGTTCTCCGATCTCGAACGCATGATCCTGCCCGCGCGCGTTCGCGACTTCGATCCGCGCATGCTCGACGAGCGCGGCGCACTCGGTCAACTCGTGTGGGTCGGCTGCGGCGCGCTCGGCGAACGCGACGGCCGCGTCGCGCTCTACCGCCGCGAGCGCGCGAGCTTGCTGATCGAAGCGGCGGACGTACCCGCCGAACTCGGCGCGCTACACCGCGCGATGCTCGATCACCTCGAACGCCGCGGCGCTTCGTTCTTCGCCGAGCTGCTCGCGACCGCGGGCTCCGCCACCGAACGACAAGTCTTCGATGCGCTCTGGGATCTCGTCTGGGCGGGCCTCGTCACCAACGACACCTTCAACCCGCTGCGTGCACTCGCCGCGCGCGCCGAGAAGCGACGGCCAGGGAAGGGCGCGCCGTCGCCCGCGGCGGGACGCTGGTCGCTCGTCGCGCAGCTCGTCGCCGCGCCCGTCGATGCGACGCGCCGCGCACATGCACGCTCGCTGGTGTTGCTCGATCGCTGGGGCATCGTCGCGCGCGACGCACTCGCGGCCGAGTCGATCGCCGGCGGCTTCTCCGCGGTGTACCCCGTACTGCGCGCGATGGAAGAAGCCGGCAAGATCCGCCGCGGTCACTTCGTCGATGGACTCGGCGGCGCACAATTCGCATTCGCCGGCGCGGTCGATCAACTGCGCACGGTGCGCGATCGCAAAGATGCCACCGACATCGTGCTGCTCGCTGCGTCCGATCCCGCGAATGCGTATGGCGCCGTGCTGCCGTGGCCTGCGCCGACCGAGCGCGCGGCGAGCGAAGCTTCGACTCGACCGCGCCGCGCCGCGGGCGCGAGCGTCGTGCTGGTGGACGGCGAACTCGGGCTCTACCTCGATCGCGCCGGGCGACACGCGCTGACGTTCTCCGCTGTCGGAAGTGGCGAAGCGCTCGCACTCGCAGCGCGCGCATTGCGCGGAGTGCTCGCCGATCGCCGCCGCCGCGCGCTGCGCATCGAAAAGATCGACGGCGAAGCCGCGCTCGATTCGCCGCATCGCGCCGCGTTCGAGCAGGCGGGCTTCCGCGCCGAGTACAAAGGTCTCGCGCTCGATCGCTTCGCCGCCGAGAGCGCCGATCGCGCCAGCGCCTGAGATCGCGACGCCCGAAGGCGACACCATCGGCTGATTGGCGCGCTCGTGTCGCCAGAATTCGCGACGGCTGGCAGTGGCGGAGGCGCTAGCGTCGCGCGGCCAGGTCGGCGGAGCGCTCCCAGGAAGGGACACCGCATGAAGTCATGCATCGCGTTGTTTCTCGTCCTGCTCGCCGCGCCCGCGGCGGCGCAACTCACGAAGATCGTCGGGACGGGAGAGTTGGTGCCGGGCATCAACGTCCGCTTCGACGACCTCGATCCGCCCGTGCTCGATTTCCCGACGCTCGCGTTCCGTGCGCAGTCGTTCAGCAGCGGGGCGGCCGGCAACGGCATCTTCCGCGTGGGTCGCTCGCGCGACATCAGCGCCGTGGCGACGCGCCTGACCCAGAGTCCCGCCGGCGGCGCCTTCACAGATTTCGGTCAGGGCTTCGACCTGCCCACCAACGACGGCGGCATCGTCACCTTCATCGGTGTCAGCAGCGCCGACATCGGTATCTTCAGCGGCATCGGCGTCGCTGCCGGTCTCGCGCCGGTCGCGACGCGCGCGACCGACTTCCCCGACACGACCGTCGCACCATTCCTCTTCTACGCGCCGTCGGCCGACGGCCCCGTCGCGGTGACAATGACCAACTCGCCGCAGACTCCCTACTTCTCGGGCGTCTACGCGTACGAGGGCGCCCAGCTCACGACGGTTGTTGACTCCAATCCCGCCACCTTTGGCTACTTCAACATCAGCGCCGCCACCACCGCGCAAACAGCGCCGGGTCACGGCGTCTTCGTCTACGAGGTCAACCAAACACCGAGCGGCCCGTACTTCATCTACACGCGCAGCTACGACCTTGGCTCCCTCGGCGTTCCCGAGTCGATCGTCTCGAGCGGCATGCAGCGACCCGACGGCTCGACGTTCTTTTCGTTTCCGGCCCGCGCCCAGGCCGATCGCAGCGACACCGACCAGTTCTGCTTCCTGGACGGCATCGGGCTCTCGAACGGCGTCTTCCGCGCGGTCGGCGCGACACTCGAAACGGTCGCGGACACCACGACGGCGATTCCCAGCGGAATCGGCAACTTCACCAGCTTCGGCTACTGGTGCGCGATCGACGCGGGCGACATCGCGTTCGTCGGCAGCGGCAGTAACGGCCAGCAGGGCGTCTATCTCGGCAACGCGAATGGCTCGCTCGCGAAGATCGTCGACACCGGCGACATGCTGGGCGCGGCGACGCCGTTCCAATTCGAGCTGAGCCGCGAGGCACTCTCGAACGGCCGGCTCGCCTTCGTCGCGAATACCAACGCGGGCGAGCAGATGTGGATCGCGCCGGAGCCCGGCGCACTCGCGACCGGCATCGTCGCGCTGCTGGGGTGCGCGGCGCTGCGCCGCGCGCGCAAGTAGTCGCTCCACACAGTGATGCGTCCGCGGTGGACTTCCTGTACGACCGCCACTCGTCAGTACGTGATCGAAGCCAACCAAGCACCGCGCGGTTCTTCATAGCGACCCATGCTCATCAGTGTCAGCGGCTGCGTGATGCGCAGTCCCTGCTCGAGACACCAGCGCAGCAGTGCTGCGTTGCGCGTCGGCACGAGAAAAGTCCGGGCCGTGAAAGATCGGCGCCGCGGCGATCAGCGCCTGCACGTCTTCGTTGGTTTCGCCGACCGCGTGTCTGAACAACGCGATGCCCGTCGCGTATCGAAGTCCTGCTTCGCGACGGCGGCCATGAAGGTCTCGACGGTGTCGATGGGAGACCCGGGCGTATCGATCATGGGGTTCTCCTTCGTGTGACGGTTGCGATGCGAAAGAGCGGGAACTACGCGCGCTGCGGGCCCCGATCACGCAGGTAGAGCAGCCGTGCGGTCATGGCCAGCAAGCCGATGGACCCCGTACACGCGATCAGCACGAGCCACGGCAGTGGCCGCATGCCGAGCGCCTTTGCTTGCGGCACGACGAGGAACCATCCGATACCGATTGCCAACAGCAAGTCCAGCCAGATTTGATTGCCCCAGAGATTGCGGGTGTGTTCCGTCCAGAAACCGAGAGGTCCCTCCGCGGAGACGGCGTTCAGCGAGAACAAGAAGAACAACAGGGCTGCTGCCGCCGGGAACATCCAGCTCTTCTTCGTGCGCGCGCCGTCCCCCGCGACGAGGTAGATCGCGAACGAGAGGAACAAGACCGCTGCTGCCGCGGCGATCAGCGTGGTGTCGGGCATCTCCACTCCTCGGTGGCGGGTGGGCTCGCGGTCCGTATCAATTCAGGCAGGCTGCGTTGCATGGCCGCGCTCCGCGATGTCCGTCACGGCGTGCTTGCGCGCCGACTCGCGACGGATCAGATAGACCAGCGGCCCGATCGAGCCGAGCGCGAGCGTGACGACGAGGTATGGCCACACCGTCGCGCCGCGCTCGCGCGCGTCGTTCCACATCCACACCATCACCATCGAGAGCGCGATCAGCAGGTCGAAGAGGATGAGCTGTGTCGGGAAGTCTGCGCTGAGCAGGCTCTCCCAGGTGCCGATGAAGCCGAAATGCGCGATGGCCCACACGTTCTCGAAGCCGAAGGCGACAAGTGCGACGCCGAGCAGGATCTGGGTCTTGGTCATTGCGTGTTTCCTTCCTGGAGTTGGATTGGCAGTCGAATCGAACGTCACTTGCCACTGCAACCGACATGCCCGCCGCACGGCGCAGTCTCCGCGGGCCGCGCGGGCAGAAACGTTGCAGCGCTGCAACGTCGCGAGGAGTGCATGCAACGCCGCCGCCCGCGCCTGCGCCGCGCGCACTCGCGCGGGACCGGTACGCGCCTTGCTGTAGGATGCGCCCATGCCGTCGGCACGCAGACACTGGGATTGGATCGGGCTCGCGGCCGGCGTCGCGATGGGGCTCGCCGACTACGCGCTCTTCGTCGTGATGGGTTCACCCGAGCTCGCGCCGCCGAACCCGGCCATCTTCGCCATCGCGCTCGCCGTGGTCTTCGGAGCGTTCGGCTTCGCGGTGGGGCGACTGGTGACGCTGCGCCAGCGCGCGCGTCGCGACGCTGACACGATCGAGCGACAGCTCCGGCAGCTCGAAGACGCGCAGCGTGCGCTGGTGCAGCAGGAGAAGCTCGCCGCGATCGGCCGCATCGCCGCGGGTGTGGCGCACGAGGTGCGCAACCCCCTCGGCGTGATCCGCGCCTCGGCCGCGCTGGTGCGCGAGAGCTTTGCGCCCGGCGATGATTCGTTCCGCGCCTGCCAGTTCATCTGCGACGAGAGCGATCGCCTGAACGGATTGGTGACGACGCTGCTCGACTTCTCGCGGCCGACGCAGCCGCGCGTCGAAGCGATCGAGATCGAGAAGCTCCTCGATCACGCACTCGAATTGGCGGGCGATGCGATTCGCAAGAGCGATGCGCAGATCGTCCGCGAGATCGTGCGGCCGCAGCACGCGATGCGCGCCGATCCCAACCTGCTCGCGCAAGTGCTGCTCGATCTGCTGATCAACGCGGCGGAGGCGGTGGCGCCGCGCGGTCGCATCGCCGTGCGCATCGCGAGCGACGCCGCCGCGCTGCGCATCGAGGTTGCCGACGACGGCCCCGGCGTCGCGCCCGCCGAGCGCGCGCAGATCTTCGAGCCCTTTGTCACCACCAAGCCGCGCGGTACCGGGCTCGGGCTCGCGATGGCGCTGCGCATCGCGGAGGCGCACGGCGGCACGCTCGTGTACGTCGATGGTGCGGGCACTGGTACAGGCGGCGCGGGCGCGTGCTTCCGACTCTGCGTTCCTACACGCGCCGAGGTCGCCGCATGAGGGCGCGCATCGCGGTGCTCGACGACGAGGCGCGCATGGCCGAGGTGATCGCGATGGTGCTGCGTCGCGAGGGCCACGAGGTCGAGCCGTTTCGCGATGGCGCCCTCGCACTCGCCGCATTGCGCGAGCGCCCCTTCGATCTGCTGCTGACGGATCTGCGCATGCCGGCGCCCGACGGCCTCGCGGTGTTGCGCGATGCGCTCGCGATCGATCGCGAGCTTCCGGTGATCCTGATCACCGCACACGGTTCCGTGTCGTCGGCGATCGAGGCGATCCGCCACGGCGCGTACGACTACGTCGAGAAGCCCTTCGACAACGATGCGCTCAAAGCGCTGGTGCAGCGCGCGCTCGATTGGACGCGGCTCTCGCGCGAGAACCGCTATCTGCGCAGCGAACTCCGCAGCCGCCACTCGATCGACCAGATCGTCGCGGTGAGTGATGCGATGCGCGATGCGCTCGATCGCGCGCGCCGCGCGGCGAAGAGTCCGGCGACGGTGCTCGTCACCGGCGAGAGCGGCACCGGCAAGGAGCTGATCGCGCGCGCCGTGCACTACCACAGCGATCGCGTCGGGCAGCCGTTCGTCGCGGTGAATTGCAAGTCGCTGGCGGCGGGCGTGCTCGAGTCTGAACTCTTCGGGCACGAACGCGGCGCCTTCACCGGCGCCGAGCGCGCGAAGAGCGGCCTCTTCGAACAGGCGAACGGCGGCACGCTTTTCCTCGACGAGATCGGCGAAGTCGATACCGCTTTCCAGGCGAAACTGTTGCGCGTGCTGCAAGAGCGTTCGCTGCGGCGCGTCGGCGGCGATGCGTCGCGCGAGGTGGATGTGCGCGTCGTCGCCGCGACCAACCGCGATCTGCGCGCCGAAGTTGCGAGCGGTCGCTTCCGCGAAGATCTCTACTTCCGCCTCGCGGTGATTCCCATCCACTTGTCGCCGCTGCGTGAGCGGCGCGAAGACGTAGTGCCGCTCGCGCGCCACTTCTTGGCGAAGTGGAACGCAGAACTCGGTCGCAACGTGCGCGGCTGGAGCGACGAGGTCGAAGCGTGGCTTCTCCGCCATCCGTGGCCGGGCAACGCGCGCGAGCTGGAAAACGCGATCGAGCGCGGCGTCGTGCTGACGCGCGCCGATCTGCTCGCGATCGACGACTTGCTGATCGACGCGCAGGACGGCGCGAGCGTCGCGCCCGCCGAAGAGAGCGCCGCGGGACTGCGCGCCTTTCTCGATGGCGCCGCCGCGGAGCGCGTGCGCGCGGTGCTCGCGGAAACTGGAGGACGACGCGTCGAAGCGGCGGCGCGCCTCGGCGTCGATCGCACCACGTTGTACCGGCTGATGCGAAAGTTTGGGATCGAAGGGGGCGAGGGGTAGGAGGCGTTTGAGCCGACGCGACCGCGAGCCTTATGGATGTCGCCGCTCGCCGTAGGCTCGCTACGCGGGACGATGGGGCTTCGGGGTTGGCTGCGGTTCTGAGCTTTAGCGCTTCGAAAGCTTCTCGGGTTTGCCGGCGAGCGTGTCGAGGCGGGCGATCAGCGCTTCGATTTTGTAGCGGAGCGGGGCGCGTTCGAGCAGGCCGCGCTCGACGGCGCGCACTGCGTTCGCCACCGAGGGATGATTGCGCCCGAAGAGTTGCGCGACGCGTTGCAGCGACGCGTCCGTGTAGCGGGTGCAGAGATACATCGCGAGTTGGCGCGGCACGAGCACGTCGCGACGGCGCGTGCGCGAGGCGAGTGCGGCGGGCGTCGTCTGGAACGCCGTCGCCACCGTCTCGACGACGCGCTCGATGTCGAGTCCTTGCGCGGCGAGGCGCGGCAACATCTTGCGCAGCGCCGATTCGACGAGGTCGAGATCGATCGCGCGCTTCAGCAGCGACGCGCTCGCGACGAGCTGAATCAGGACGGCTTCGAGATCGCGCACGCTGCCGGGCACCGAAGCGAGACGTTCGAGCGCGCCGGGCGGAAGTCTCACGCCGCCGGCCGCCGCCTTCGAACGCAGGATCGCGCGGCGCAGCTCCGTGTCGGGCGCCTCGATCTCGGCGCAGAGGCCACTCGCCATCCGCGATGCGAGGCGCGGATCGAGGTCGGGGATTTCCTTCGGCAGCTTCTCGGCGGTGAGGAGCACGCGCGCGCCGCGCTGCGCGAGCGATTCGAGCGTGTGTAAGAGCTCGAGCTGCGTCTGGCGCTTGCCGCCGACGAAGTGGACGTCTTCGAGCACCAGCAGATCGCAGTCGCGGCGATAGCGCGCCTTGAACTCGGCGGTGCGGTTCGCGCGGATCGCCGCGAGCAATTCGTTGGTGAACTGCTCACCCGACGCGCACACGACGCGCGCCGCCGAGTGCTCGCGTGCCTCGCCGACCACCGCGGCAGCGAGGTGCGTCTTGCCCTGCCCATCGGGCGCCACCAGGTAGAGCGGACTCATCGCGAGCTGTCGTCCCTGCGCGAGCGCCACGCACGCTTCGCGCGCGAGCGCGTTGCCCGGCCCGACGACGAAACTCGCGAAAGTGTGTTGCGGAAGATCGGGACGCGGCGGCAGCGGCGCCGGTTCCGGCGCGAGCGCGATGCTGCGCGTTCGCGGCTCGGACGGACGCACGACAGCCGGCATCATCGATCGAGTTGGCACCACGGAGTGTGTGTCGTTCGCAATGCTCGACGTCGCGAGCGGCGGCGCCGCGCGCAGCGGAGCGCCGAGTTCCAGCACGACTTGCATCGCGACGCTCGCGTCGTCGCTCACCAGCGCTTCGATGCGCGTGAGGAAGCGCTCGCGAACGCGGTCCCGATGGAACGCGCTCGGGCACGAGAGACGCAGAACCGAGCCGTCCACCTCGGCATGGATCGGGGTGATCCACGCCGACAGAGCGAGCGGCGAAAGTTCGTGCGCTAGACGGCGCAATACGCCGTCCCAGACCTGAGGGGGGCAGGTCATGCGACGATATTTCCCAAACGTTTCGAAGCGGTTGATTCGAGGCGGTTGATCGAGGCAGAGATCAGAAGTTGCGAAGCTTTTGATCAGAAGACGGATCGAGTTTTCATCAGAAGTCGGGCCGCGTTTTCCGGAAATTTCCGGTGAGAAACTCCAGAAGCGGGCGGAGTAGACCATACGACTTGCACACGCGCAAGAGGGAAATCCCGCCGATCGCGCGTGCAAAGTGACACCGAATAGAATCAGCGTGAAACGATGACTCGCCGACGTAGAACTCGCGTTTGCAAATGAGATCGCGATTCGATTTCGGGGAGTTCGCAGCGTCGGTTGAGAGGTCGTCGAGCGCTGCGATGCGACGTGATTCTGTGCGCGCAGCGGAATTTGAACGCGACGACGATCTCACGTGACCTCGAAAGATCTCGATATTTCAACGATTCAAAAAGAATCAGTGCAATGCGCCGGAAGGACCGGGCATGCCGCCGAGCAATTCCGCCAAACGGAATTGCAGTACGGCGACGAGACGCTCGCAGCGCGCCATCGGGCCGTTCGTCTCGAGCAATCCCTGCTTCTCTGCGGCCGGCAGATCGAGCATCTGGCAGAGCGCGCTGACGAACGCCGTGTCCTCGACGCCGGAGAACGTGCGCGGATCGATCTCGTGTGCGGCGTCGGGCGCAACGAAGCGCAGCAACTGCGTCAGCAGATCGATCGCATCGGCGCGCAATCCCTGCAGCGGAATGCCCTCGCGCGCCTCATCGAAGCTCTCCGTCAGCAACTCGACGCGCGCAACGCGGTACAAACGCTCTTCATCGCGCGGAATCTCTTCGAGGATGCGAAAGCGCTCGGCGCCGAATAGAACGATGTCGTAGCGGCCGTCATCACGCCGCTGCGCTTGCTGCAGCGTGCCGACGCAACCAACCGTGAAGAGGGGCGGATCGCCTCCGAGCTCCGCGTGGTGTTCGGGTCGCACCGCCACCATGCCGATGCGCCGCGCGCCGCCGAGCGCCGCAGCGATCATCTGCTGATAGCGCGGCTCGAAGATGTGGAGTGGTGAGTGGATCTGCGGAAAGAGAACGACGTTCGAGAGCGGGAAGAGCGGAAGCAGCTCTGACGAAGTCGCAGTCGGCACGAAACGATCATAGCGACTCGCTCGCGTTTGCTTGACGCGACGAACGCGCCGCGGAAAACTCGCGCGTCGCATGGCAGTGATCGAGCGATGCAGATCAAACGATGTTGATCGCGACTTCGAGCGCGCGATTGCGAGCGCGCGTTGTTGATCGAGGAGCTCGAGCGCGACGCAGCGCGCATCGCACGCGTGTTCGCGCTTCGCTATCGCGTGATCGAGGCGGAGCGACCGCAAGTCAAACGCCGGCTCGGTGTCTGCTATCGCGACGGCACGATTCGCATCCGTCTCTTGCACGCGACGACGGGCCGGCCGCTGAAGTACTCGAGTCTCGTCGACACGCTCTGCCATGAGCTGGCGCATCTGCGCCACTTCAATCACGGCAAGCGCTTCCAGGCTTTCTACCGGCGCATCCTCGAGCACGCGCGGCGCGAGGGGATCTACAAGCCGGGTCGCGACGACGAAGTAGAGGCGGTGGCGCCCGAGGTCGAGATCGCCGAGACCGCCCCGGAGGCGCTCGTCACGCGAGGCTTTGCCAGCGCCCGAGCCGGGCCCGAGCAACTCGCACTCTTCTGATCTTGGGCCTGGCAGAGCAGGGCCCGGACTCGGCTAGGAGCCGGCCTCGGCCTGCTTGTCGTAATCCTCGAGCGTGTTCGGACCCTCGAGAACCTGCACCTTGATCGCGTCGCACGCGATCGCCTTGTCGAGAACCTCCTTCAGGAGGCCCTCCACCGTCAGTTCGTCGTACTCGGCGAGAGTATTCTCGAGCGTCTCGCCCGAGATCGTGAACTGCAGGACGGCTTTGATCTTGACGTCCATCGGAACCCTTGGCCGCCCGGGGATGTGCTAAGTGGGCGACAATGCTTGACTTATTTAACCAGCGAGGGGCGAAACATACCGGATGGCGGGAGCCACTTCCATGAGTTTGGGCCGTTTTCTCGATGTTTTTTAGCGCTGCTCGGCCGCTTCGATGCGGGCATGGAGCGCTGCGAGAAGCAGAGCGCCGACTCCCGTACCCGAGAACAGCCACACAGAGAGCTGGTGCAGCATCGCGAAACGCGCCGCCATACCCGGCGCGAGGCCGGGATCGGTGAGGTCGATCTCAGCAACCGCACGCGAGACGCCGAACTGGTTGACGATGCAGATGAATGAGAGCAGCAGCGGAAGCAGAATCGTGAGCCGACCCCGCCCGAGTGCGGCGCCGAGCATCGCGAGCGCGGCACCCACGACGGCGCTGGTCGTGAACAGTGGCTCGAGCAGCCGGCTCACCAGCTGCCCCGCGATTTCCGTCGTCGGGATCACCTCGAACGCAACGCGGGTCATCGCGCCGAAGAAGCCCAGCGCGCCGATCCAGATGCCGAGCGACAGCCAGAGCAGGACGCGCAGCCAAGGTCGCGCAGCGGAATCAGGGGAAAGCACGGCGATCGATGCTGGCCGATCGATCCCGGCGTGTAAAGAAACGGGGCGTCGGTCTTATAGAGATGGGGCGAGGCCGTGAGCCTGCGGCGCTGGCTGGTCGATCGAATCGTCGACTATCTGCTCGAGCCGCTCCCATCCTATGAGCGGCGCGCGCGCAACGATCTCGCCGCGCTCGAAAGCGGCCTGCGAAAAGGCGACGTGATCCTCGTCGAGGGCGATCAGCGCGTCTCCGCGGTGATCCGCTACCTCACGCAGAGCTGCTGGTCGCACGCCGGCATCTACGTCGGCGACGAGCTGCTGCGGCGCGGCGGCGAGCGCGCCGACTGGGCGCGCGATCACTTCGGCGACGAAGCGGCGCACCTGATGGTCGAAGCGCTGCCGCGCGGCGTACAAGTCGGCCCGGTCGCCAAGTACGTCGATTACAACATCCGGATCTGCCGGCCGCACAAGCTGCGCGCGGAACACTGCGCGGTGCTGATGGACGGCGCCGTCGCATCGATCGGCTGGCACTACGACCTGCGCAACGTCTTCGACCTCGCCCGCTACATGATCCCCGTCTCGGTGGTGCCGCCGCGCTGGCGCGTCGCGGCGCTGCACTTCGGCAGCGGCGAACCCACCGAGGTGATCTGCTCGAGCCTGATCGCGAGACTCTTCGAGAAGGTGCGCTTTCCGATCCTGCCCACCGTCACGTATCCCGAACACGAGACGGCGAGCGAAGCGGAGCCGAAGGGGCTGATCGCACGCCGCATCTTCGGCGAGCCGAGCCCCGACTTCACCGGCATCTTCCAGATGCGCCACCCGACACTGATCACGCCGCGCGACTTCGATCTGTCTCCGTTCTTCGACATTGTGAAGCTGAACCCGATCACGCGCGGCGACTTCGACTACCGCCGCATCCAGTGGGTCGGAGAGGAACCGCCTGCGGCGCGCGAGATCGTGCACGAGCCGGTGGCTAGAGTGCCGCGATGATCACCCTCGACGAGTTCGTGGATCGCCTCTGCCGCCTCGGCGCCGACGGCGCGAGCCGCGGCTTCCCGCGCAACCAACGCGATCGCGAAATCCTGATGCAGAGCGTCGTGATGCAACTCGACAGCGCGCGCACCTACAGCGAGCCGGAGATCAACGCGCAGCTGAAGGCGTGGAGCCGCGACGTCGCGCCGTCGATCGACGTCGATCATGTGACGCTGCGGCGGCTGCTCGTCGATTACCACCGGTTGGAGCGCAACGCGGATGGCAGCGTGTATCGCGTGAGCTTTCCGGCGAGCGTCGTTGCGTTTGATTTGGAGATTTATGACCTCGATTTGCGCGCGACTACGGCGGCGTATCGGGAGTTGGTGCTGAGTCGGAGGCGGCGGGGGAAGGCGGAGAGGGCGGTGGTTGGTTGATGGTGAGCAGGCGCTCTCGAAGAGTTCGCTCTGCGTGAAATTCAGAATCTGCGCTTGACCACCTCACACTCGTTCGGGTAGACCGGAACGCTCCTGCTAGAGGAGCACTTCATGAGCGGCCTCGGACGACTCGGATGTTCGGCCTTGGCGTGCGTGATGCTCCTCGTCGCAGCTCCGTCCCCAGCGCAGGAACAGATCAGCACGCTCTCGCTCGATGCCGATTCCTACGTCTCGTAGGGCGACTCGCAGAACCCGCACATCCCAGCAGGCAGCACGATCCGGTTTCGCTTCGGCGCGGTGAGCGCGGACGGATCGCTTCCGATCACGGTGCGACCCGAAGATGTTTCGATCGCCGGCATCGCGGTGGCGCAAGGCATGGCGATTCAATACTCGCTCGGCGGATCGGCGACGGGCACGCTTCGCAAGGTGGCCGGAAGCAAAGAGATCGAACTCTTCGCAACGCTCGTCGCGACGTTGCAAGGCAGCCCCGAGACGCCGCCTGTTTCCTATCAGCTCCGCTTCACGACGGGGACCGCGCAGGCTTCGAACACGAGCCAGACGGAGATGGTGACCGTCGATGGTGTTCCTGCGGCAACCGCGAACTACGTGCAGTTGGTCGGCGCTGCGACGAATCGCCCCGATGCGTTCCCAGGTCCAGGCGAAGCGGTCTACGCAGTTCTCAGCGGGAGCTTCGATGCGCTGCCGGTCCTGCCGTGAGGCGCCTCCGAAGTCGAGCGTCCGATCGGCACTGGCCGGATGCACCGTCGGCAAGGTTAGTTCTGCGAGCCGTCATGTGCGGCACATGGGTCGCAGCGACCCTTCTTCTCGCGCTCGCGACACATCGGGATGCCGCAGCAGCCGGCAGTTGCGATCACATCATCGAGATCCGCCAGAAGATCTCGACCCCAGTGCTCTTCTGCCCGAATTCCTGTCCATGCGAATCCCCCCACGCCATCAACGGATGGCCTCTGGTCGGTTCGTGGAGCTGCGAGGATCTACACTACTGTGGGACCACGCTCTCACATCCTTGGGCACGATACGGAGGCTACGACGATCCGAGCGATCCCAACGATCGTTGCAGCGAAGTGCCCGTCCACGAAGTTGTGGTGATGGACAACTGCGACGAAGGCCCGCTGGCGAAGAAGCAGCCCGACACGTGTTCGCAAAGCATGACGTCGAAGCCGCAGAGTTCGCCGTCGAAGCTGCTCGGAGACCCGGTCGACCTCACGAATGGCATGCTTCGCCAGACGACGACGGATATCGATCTCGGCGGGGGGCTCGCCTTCACGCGGCACTACGCGTACGACCTCGCGACCGCGAAGCTCCACGAAGGATCACTCGGCAACAACTGGATCCATAGCCTCGCGTGGGAACTGAAGCGTCCGGCACTGACACGCAAAGTATGCCAGGGGAGGTCTTCCGCCTCGGCCGGCCGCTGGCGACGCCACGCACCTTCTACCGCCTGATGACGCAGACCACGTTCCACTCGCGCGCCGGAACCGGCTCGCTCGCTCTCTCGGCCGGGGACGTGATCTTCACGGACTCGGATGGCACGCAGGCCGTCTTTAGCGGCAGCGGAACCGCTTGGCAGCTCAGCAAGCTCACCTATCCGGGCGAGGCCCCGATCATTGTGAGCTACACCGTGGACGGTTCAGGCAAACCGGTCACGACCTACACGCGTGGCAGCGCGGCGCTCTCCGTGACGTTCCACGGCGCCGCCTCGACGGACAAAATCGAGAAGGTAAGCGGCGGCGGGGAGTCGATTTTCTACGGCTACGCCACCGTCACATACGGCCAAGACACAGATGCCGTGCTTCAGACGGTGTTGATGCCGAACCGTGCCACCGTTGATTCGAACGATTCGATCGACATCACCTACGAGTACCTCGCCTCGGTCCGAGGAGGCGTTCTCAACAAAGTGAAGCGCGCGGGCGTGACACTCAGTGAATGGGGTTGGGGAAATTCGGGTGGCGCGTACCGAGTCACCTCCATCGATGAGCCGATGCTCGACCAGCCGCTCACGTGTTCCTACTCCCGCGAGGTAATCGGGACCCCACCGAACGACTTCGCGCAGGTCACCACAGAAGTAGCGGGCCAGAGCAGTCCCTCGAACATTCTCGCGACCTTCCAGTCGCGGACGGCAGGCCGCGCAACCCAACCCCAGACCCGGGTCTCCTCGGTCTCT